>JAZQIL010000220.1:0-4682 GCA_045541055.1 Oscillospiraceae bacterium | reverse complement strand
CTTTAAGCGGAGGTTGGTTTATTTGAGATATATCGACATTTATAAAAAAAGCGGAAATGATTTTGTTCTTGTCGCACAGGACTGCATTCAAATCGAAAATGCCGATTTAACGAAGAAAGCCGTTTTAAAGTCGTTTCAGATGGCGGATGGTTCACAAGTAATTTACACTTCCGGCAACGACTCCGCAGAAATGGCTTTAAATCTGGAATGTTCCGCTGTTCAGACGAATGCAATTTCCGAAGCACTTCATGCTGGTGAATTATACTTCACTGGCATGAGGGCAGGGGCAAAACCTTTGCCGACTCCTACAGAAAACGGCTATTTCCCGGAATATATTGAAAATTCTGTTCCGGCTTTCATCGGATGTTTGACGGAAAATTCTTCTGTCCAGATTTTAGAAAAAGCTTCCCATGCAGATTTTTTTGCTTTGCAAATTCCGCTGAAATTAGCCACTTCTGGCGGACAGCTTAGAACAGAATTCATTCCGACCGCCGGACTGCTTGAAAATGGCGGAATTACCATCGGCGGAACTGGAATCAATTTTTCAGATTATCGCTATCAAAAAGGCTCTTTTATCCGGAAATCTGTAATTTTTTCTTCCAGTGCAAGCTTTTTTGTTGGAATATGTGGAAATAAAGAAACTTGCTCTTACACTTTGCTTCAAAATGATGGGATTCGTGGCTGGGATGATTCTCACGGCGATTTAAGGGCAGAATGCGGACTTGTTTCGGGGCTGAATGAATTTATTCTTAAAATTTCTGAAACAAATTTGAAATCTGTGATTTTTAAATTTTATGTCTACAGGCAGGCGGTGCAGTCATGACGATTTTTGAACGAATTCAAGCCGTTTTGACATTCCGAAACGGAACAGAAATCGAACTTTCAGAACATGATATTATTTCTGCTTCCATCAAAAGGCAGTGCTGTTCTGATGGGAAATTTGAAATCGGCGGAGTTTATGCCGCTTCTCTTTCCATGAAATGCCGTGTCTCCGGTACAAATTCTTTCAGAATCCGTGGTGCAAAAATTGTTGTTTCTACAAAATTTGAGGGTATAGAGCAGGACTTTCAGCCGTTGGGAACGTTTTGGATTACCGATGCCCCGAAAACGGGAGAAATCTATTCCATTACTGCGGTCGATAATGTCGGCTGGCTCGATATGGACAATTACACGACAGCATCCACAACAGGAGACCAATCAGACACAGAATCTGTATGGGAGAATTTTACAGAATATTTTAGAAACGCTATGGGTAGTGACAATATAAACGAAATTCACTCTTTATTTGGGAAAATGACACCTCGTGTGAATTTTTTAATAAACCGAATGACTGGCTTGCAAAACGTTTTGAACTGGGGACATTATGTTGAAGGGGATGAAGATGAAACAACACATGAATGGGTTGGAAATGCCCTTTATTGCAATCACAAGGACCTTTCTAATAATTTGAATTACTATTCTTTGTTTAGTGAATCAGACAAATATTTTTCTGGAACTCCAATGGATTTATACAAGAAACTTGCTGAAATTGCCGGCGGTTTCGTTTATGCAAGACCGGAAGACGGCTGGCTGACTATGGGACAGTTTGGACAGAAAGAATTTTATTCAAAAGATGGTCTTGTAAGCGAAGGCACTATTCAAATTTATCCTGAGCATATAGAGCAGGATTCTTTTGAATTTGCGGACTTTTCACTGCTGGCTTTTCAGGTTTCTGCCCGAAATAATTACAAAGAAAAAAATAATTCCGGCTACGATATTGACAGCAGATGGTATTATGCAGGCGGATGGGATGCTGTACCGTTTGAACAATACTCGCCTTATGTAATTACCATCGAAAATAATTCATTTATTGACGGCTATGTTGATTTGCACATCATCCATCCAGATTCACCTCGTCATCATAAAGATAATCTTTGTGAAATCTGCAAAACGATGTATTCTTATTTGAATGATACACAGAACCGCCCTCTTGTGCCGTTCCGCTGTAAAGTCCACAAACCGGAACGCTATCAGCTTGGACAGAGAATTCAGTTTTATGATGAGAATGATGCTGTTGTCTGCGACAGCGTGATAACTTCCATTCAATGGGCGTTCAGAGGCGGAACATGGCTTTCCTGCGCCGGAAAAGATGAGCGTGTGCTTTCTGGATGCGCAAGACTTTCAAAAGCTGACAAATCTATCCGTGCTGTCAATGCAAATTATCTCTACGAAAGGGAATGGGGCTATGACAAGTAAGACAAAATTTTATAAAGAATTTGAGCCTATGGAGTGCTTACAGGGCGATACGCTTCCAGAATTCTATATACCTGTAGAAAATGCTGAAAACTGCTCTATGTGCATGATTCTCGAAAATACAGCGATTCCAGGGAGTGTTGTTTTAAGCAAAACATGCAGCATCAAAGCTGCTTCTGATGACTCCGAAGGACATACTGTCACTATTTTCGCCGTTCAGATTACCAGCGAAGACACAAAAAGTCTGGTGGGAACTTACCGGCTGACATTCTGGCTGACGGACGAAAATAATCGGACTTATGTCAAGCTGACGGGTACACTCACTGTCAGTCAGGTTGCTCAGAAAGGAGAATCTGTATGAGATATTCAGGAGAAGGCACACAGGAAAATCCCTATATTCCGGAAGATTTCACCGGATTTCTGCACTGTATCGTACAAACAGATGTCTATGTGAAATTAGAAGCTGATATTGATACGATGAATGACCCCGATTATGAAGGTCGTCTTGATGAACCTGTTGTTTTTAACTGCAAGGAATGTTACGCTGACAGCCTGAAGAAAATTATCGGTGTAACCGTTTTGGCAGTGAATGCGGTACAAGTTCCCAGCGGTACAAGCGCAAATGCAAAAACTATACGGAATATCGGCTTTTTCAACTGGTCTCACAAACAGGTCAACGATAATACTACAGCTTTTATAAAAATCGGAAATTATGTCACCATGTGGGGATGTCCTGTCTCTGCACAGAGTGTCGGTTCTAAAGTGTCCGTGCTTAGTGCTTACAGCAATACCGGAATGACTGTTTCCAGATGCTCTTTCAACATGAAATTTGCAGGTGCAAAGTCCGGCACAGTGGTGAGTGCTTCCGGCGGTATTTCGCTTGTACGATGCAATTTCATTTTAGATGGTGCTGCAATTGCAGTATCTACAAACTTTTTTTGCAGTACTGGTGCAGTTTGCACACAGGTAGGCATTGTTGTGAAAAATGCCGTTCTGACTTCCGGCAGCTCCGCTCAAAGCATTGCCTTTTTCGGAAATCAAAACTCCACCGGTTTCAATTATCTTGCGTTTGAAGATAACTGCACCGGTTCGCTTTCTGCTGATGTTTCTCTGAAAATGTACAACACAGGGCAGGGTTTAACCCTGTTCTGTACAAACAGCATTGAGCATTTGTTAGTGGCGGAATTATCTAACTGCAAGTCCCTCACGGAAGCACAGCTCAAAGATGCAGATTATCTCACAGAAATTGGCTTCTTTCCCTAAGGCGGTGACTTTATGAGCGGACAAACGTTACAGCAGCCCACTGAAAACGGCTGGATGATTGACGAAACTGCCAACGATGGCTTTCCCTTTGCATGTGATTTCGTTCCGGATGCTTTTGACAGTCAAAATGTCAAGTCTGTATGGGACTTTTCAGCGGACGGCTTTCCAGCCTGTACAAACATTCTTTCTCTAGACTTTAGCAATGTCAGGTCAGCATGGAAAATTCATGCTTCTGTCAATGATGGCTTTCCACACATTCAAGGGGTCTTTGAAATTCCCCCCGTCCCTTCCAGTTTTCCCAGATTTACAGGCTTTTCTCTTTCCGGTATCGGCGCAGATTTTAAAAGCATTTCTGAAATTGAAGCCGTTTCCCTGCCGAAAACAGTGCAGTTTCAATTCCAGCGTTCTGATGCAGTTTCTTTCAAATTTCCAAAAAATCAGGAGATGAACTTATAATGCAGTATCTTATCATGTTCTTGATTGTTGTCGGACTGTCGCTCTCAGACATCCTCACAGGGCTGATAAAAGCCCACACGGAAAGCGACTATCATTCCGGCACGATGCGAAAAGGAATGTACAGAAAAGTTTCTGAATGGCTGATTATGCTGACTTCTATCGGCTTGGAAATCGGCTTGAAAATGCTTGGTGAATATTATCAGTCAGAACAGCTTGCAAATTTTGCTGGGACTGTCACTGCAATTTCTATTTTCGTTTATATTTCTGTGATGGAAATTATTTCTATCTTAGAAAATTTCGGTGAAATCAATCCGGAAATGGGCTGGATTAAGCCATTCCTGAAAAAGCTTAGAAAATATACAAATGATGATGATAAGGAGTGAACAATATGTACGAAATCATCAGAGAAAGAATTGTTAGAAATACTACCGATTTAAGCCCTGCTATCAGATTGGCACATATTGTCTGTGATTCTGTTTCAGAAATGCCAGTTCCTGAAAGTTACTGGATTGCTGGTACTATCTGCGAAGTGCTTGAAAACGGCAGAAAAATTTATAAGCTGTCTAATAATCGTGAATGGATAGAAGTAAGCGTTTCAAGTCATGACGATGATTCTCATAAAAAATCAAAGCTAATCATCGGCGGAGTGTGCCTTGCCGGAAAACCTGATTTTGATGAAGAACAAATTCAAAAGCTGCTTGAACAAATGGATTATGATGGAAGCGAGGTGA
>JAZQIL010000219.1:0-10971 GCA_045541055.1 Oscillospiraceae bacterium | reverse complement strand
TGCGAACTAAAAGGCTATTGCAGAGGGTGTCCAGCGGTTACATTCGGCTATACTGGCAATATGTACGCTTCTGACCCTCAGTGTTGGAAGGAGGTTGTCTGAAATGGATGCACAGACTTGTTTGAAAAAATTAGAATTAGTTCAGGTTCTGAATTTTGCCACTGTCGATGAAGACGGTTTTCCGCAGGTAAGAAATATCAGTGCTATTCACTATGAATCAGATGCACTTTATTTTTTCACGGCAAGGGGCAAAGAATTTTGTCATCAGCTTTTATCAAACGGCAGAGTACAGGTAAGTGCTTACACCAGATTTAAAGAAAGCATCAGATTATCTGGAAAGGCTGTGCCTGCCCCTGACGATGAGCAAAAACTATGGATAGATAAAATTTTTGAAGAACAGCCGTACCTTTCCAACGTATATCCGTCAGATACAAGATATATCGGCATTATTTTCTGTATCAGGGGCTTTTCAATAGAGTATTTCAATCTTGGAGTGAATCCGATTTTCAGAGAAGTCTACGAAGTCGGAGCAGAAAGCAGACCAAAAGGCTTTATTGTCAATGATGAGTGTATCGGCTGTGAAACCTGTATTGGAGTCTGTCCTCAAAAAGCTATCGATATGAATGACGGAAAAGCAGTCATTAGGCAAAATAATTGTCTACATTGTGGAAATTGCTTTGAAAATTGTCCTGTAGAAGCCATAAAAAGGAGATGAACTTATTATGAAAGCAGTTCTGATTGACAAAATCACCAAAGCAGAAGATGTAATTTTATCAGAAATGCCAATTCCAGAAGTCAAATCAGGTTGGGTTCTGATAAAAGTAAAAGCGTTCGGCATGAATCATTCTGAGCAGATTCTCAGATTATCAGAAATTCAGGCGAATTATATTCAAAAACCGATTATTCCGGGCATCGAATGTGCTGGAGAGATTGTTAACCCGTCTGATACCAAATTTAAAACCGGACAGAAAGTCATTGCTATGATGGGCGGTATGGGTCGCAGTTTTAACGGAAGTTATGCAGAATATGCTTTACTTCCGGCACATCATGTCTTTTCTGTGAGTTCTGCTCTTGCATGGGAAGAAATTGCAGCTATTCCGGAAACTTATTTTACTGCATGGGGGTCATTATTCGATTGTCTGCATCTTGTTCCGGAAGATACTCTGCTGATTCGGGGTGCAACCTGTTCACTTGGCTATGCAGCTATTCAGATTGCAAAGACTCTCGGCTGTCATGTAATTGCCACTACACACAAAAAATCGAAACTTAACTTGCTTTCAGAGGCAGACGAAGCGATTCTCGACACTGGTAAACTCACAGAGGGGGAGAAACGGACTGACAAGGCTCTGGAGCTTATAGGAGCTAAAACAGTACGTGATACACTCCAGTGCATGAAAACGGGCGGTATCGTCTGCTATACGGGCATTCTGGGCGGTGTTTACACGCTTGACAGGTTCGACCCGATAAAAGAAATTCCAAACGGAGTTTATCTGACAGGATTTTTCAGTAATTATCCGACACAAAAAACAGTCGATGATATTTTCAATTTCCTAAATCAGCATGAATTAAAGCCTTGTTTCGGAACATGTTTTGACTTCGATAATATCAGAGATGCCTGTATTGCTTTGGATTCCGGTAAAATCAACGGTAAAATAGTAGTAAAAATGGGGTGATATTATGAAAGAAATTCTCGAAAAATTAAAAAATACAATCAATACTGCTGATGCAATTGTCATTGGAGCAGGTGCAGGGCTTTCCACGTCTGCCGGATTCACTTATTCTGGTGAACGGTTTCAAAAATATTTTAGTGATTTTGAAGAGAAATACGGCTTCCATGACATGTATACAGGCGGATTTTTCCCATTTGAAACACCGGAAATCATGTGGGCATACTGGTCAAGATTCATCTATGTCAATCGCTATATGGACGTTGACAACGGCACTTATCAAACATTATATGAAATCATGAAAGGCAAAAATTATTTTATTATTACAACAAATGTTGACCATCAGTTTCAGAAAGCCGGATTCGATAAGGAAAAATTATTCTATACACAAGGGGATTACGGATTGTTCCAATGTAGCGAACCTTGTCACAACCAAACCTACAACAATGAAGAAATCATCAAGGATATGTTAGAATTTCAAGAAGATATGGAAATTCCGTCTGACCTAATTCCTAAATGTCCGGTATGTGGTAAGCCTATGACTATGAATCTCCGCTCCGATGATTCTTTTGTAGAAGATACAGGTTGGCATAAAGCCGCCAATCGTTACCACCAATTTTTAGAATCCTATAAAGGAAAGAAAATCTTATTCTTAGAACTCGGTGTTGGCTACAATACTCCTGCCATCATAAAATATCCATTCTGGAAAATGACAAAGCAGAATCCTGATGCAGTTTATGCCTGTTTAAATTTTGGAGAAGCTTATGCTCCAGAAGAAATAAAAAAACAATCTATCTGTATCAATGGAGATATTTACGACACTTTATCCAAAATAAAATAACCGAACATATCTGGTGTACAAATTACACCAGATTTTTTATAAATTAAATTCTTTGACTTTCCTATAAAAACGGCAAGGCTTCATATTCATCTTCTTCATAGTCGCTTTGGCAGTCTGCTCTCCTGCTCGCCATTTGGCACATTCTGCTCTGAAACGCTCCATATCAATGGGAATGGGCTGTCTGCCCTTATACTTGCCCTGTGCCTTAGCTATGGCAATTCCCTCACGCTGTCGCTCCAGAATGGTTTCACGCTCCAACTCTGCCAATCCTGCAAAGACGGTAAGCATAAAACGCCCCTGTGGTGTAGTAGTGTCAAGCTGTTCACGCAGACTAATGATTTCAACGCCCTTTTCCTGCAAATCATGTACGATTTTAAGCATATCGGCACTACTTCTCGCAAGTCTGGCATACTCACTTACGACAAGAACATCTCCATCACGGACATAATCAAGCATTTTCCTAAGTTCTGGACGGTCGGCACTCTTTCCGCTGCATTTGTCTATGAAAATACGGTGCATTGGCTTTCCGAAGTCCTCTAATGCCTTTAACTGCCGTGCTTCGTTCTGGTCGGTGCTTGATACTCGTACATAGCCTATATAGGTCTTTTCTTTCTCTGCCATTGGTCAAATCTCCTCAAAAATAGTATATTTTAAGTTTATCATGTATTAAAATATATGTCAATACATAAAACCAATGTATATGATATACTTTTCAAGGGAATTGATAGGGCTTACCGATTCAAGACAACATTCCTACTCTTTTTGTCGTCCCAAAAGTGCAAATTTCAGTTTTTGTTTTCTGTAGAAATGCTTTGTTTTGCCTGATTTCGGCTTATCTTTTGACGGCTGACTACTTTCAGAGTGGTTCTTTGTGTCCTGCGGCTGCTGTTCTTGCTCTGCCGTCTGTACGTCCTCTGACGGACTTTCTGGTAACTGTGTATGTAATTCAGGCTGTACGCTGTCAGCGTTGCTCTGGAGCTGTATATCGTCAATACACTCAAAAGATACCAAAGAATCCGCCCACTCCTCGTATGTCATTTTGTGATTTCCGTCCGATAAAAGAGAATTTGCGTTTTGTTTGTACTCCCACTTTGAAATAATACCCTTTGCAAACAGTTCATTTAAGGCTTTTTCAAGCGGTTCTTTGATTTTCTTTTTCCATGACCCACAATCAGCTTTGCGAACCGCCTTAATTGTTGGCAAATTGGTATATTTAAGCAGAGTACTGATTTTCAATTTATTGAAATTTCCGTCTTTTCTGTTGTTGGTGTTGTAAAAGTGAAATGCACAAGCCTGTCCAATTCGATAAGCATTCGCCTTGCGGTTATCAACGGAGAATAATTTCTCTGGATATTCCGTGATTCTGCGGTGTTTCAGATATTTTGCAAAAGCTTGACTGAATGTCATATAAATATAGCCGTTTCTGATTTTTCCATCAATCAAGATAGGACAGTCATAATTTCCGTTCTTTCCTCTGGTGGATTCTTCCCACTGCAAAGAACTTTGTAACAGTAGTTTCAAGTCTTTTGAAATTTGTTTTCTTACTGTTTGCAATGATTCATTTGCTCGGCTCTTGTCGTTCTCATCTTTTGCCACAATACCAGCGTGACCGCACAAAAGGGCATACTCCTTTAAAGGGATAGTAATTTCAGTCTGTATATTATCCCTATCATCACCAATATTATTTTTCTTCGTGAACCATATCAGACCTGCACATAGCAACTTATGTGTTGTGATTCCGAACGCTTTTCCAATGTCGGAAAAATTTTCAACCTGCAAACGGATTCCATCTCCCTCAATGGTAAGATTTCCAAAATAGTCTTGGTTTCCGTATCTGCTTTGCATCTTTGCCATTCCGACTGTTGCCTTACTGTAAGTTATCTTCATAAAATAAAAAATCCCCCGTTTCTTTCGGAGGTCGCAACTCAAATTTTCACTTTTACTGGATTTTTATTTTATCTCTTGACAAAGTCCGGAGAATATGCTATAATTTAATCCAAGGCGAATGTGTGAGCCTGAACCTCATATATTTTTGGGAGTAGTTGCTTTTGGTCGAGAACTGCTCCCTTGCCGTTTATTATAGCACATTACAGTCCATTTGTCAAGAATGGACTGTTTATTTTTTCCTGAAAAAATAAAATTTCTATTTTTGAGTGACATACACTTTAATTCACTAAAGAAAAACTGGCTTGTAGTTGACAGAAAAACTGGCTTGTGGTTGACAGAAAAACTGGCTTGTAGTTGACGGTGCAATATGCGTTTTTTCTCTATTCTACGTCGCTTTTTTAACTGTAATTCTCTCAATATATTAAATATATTCAATGGCAAGCCCCCTCAATCAAAATGGGGGCTTGCCTAAATCCTGAAAAGGCGGGGGCTGTGGAACGACCTACAGCAATTATCTTTTATCGGAAAAAATCTAAATCCAATAGTCCCTAATGTGTTGTTTCATCAGTCATACTCTTGGTGAGATAGGCTGTCTTGTTCCTGTTGCTCTTGTTCAATAACGACAGATTTTATTTTGTTCGGACTGATTCCACAATATTGTTGGTAGTATGCTATTATTTCTGCATCAGCTTTTCTTTTTCGCTGGTACTCCTGTTCTGCAAGGTTCTGAATCTGACTGCGGATTAAATCAAGCTGTGATTGTAATTCATCTTTCTGTTTCTCTAACTCCTTGATTTGCTTTTTCATTTTCAGTTCTTCTCTGAAATAAATAGTCCTCTGTCCTTTTTCAATTGCTGACTGTTGAGAGTTTACTCTCCTTAATTGTTCTTGTAATGCTTTCACTGTTTCTGTTGAGTTCGCCCATTGAGGATAGAGAACAGTGTCATATTTTTTAACGGCTTCATCATACTTGTGCCATTCATCAACACGTTTATCATATTCTTCGCACAAACGATTTTTTTCTTTGATACGTTCAATAAGATTCAGAGTACCTGCATAATCTTCCATGATAAATTTAGCATAGTCCTCTCTGGTCTTTTGTTGTGGTCTGGGTTTGCTTGGTTTGGTAGGGTACACTGGGCTTTCAGGTAGAGTAATACTTAAAATTTGTTGTTGTAGTTCGTCAATTTTATTTTTCAGTTTTTCAATTTCTGTCTGGTTGGCAGCTATCTGATTTTCAGTTTGATGCAATTGAGTAGTTGCGTTTTGATTTGCATCTGCAAGCTGTTCCGATTCAGATTTTCTCTGTTGGATTTCTTGTGTTAGACAGTCGGCTTCGACTTGCAAGGTTTCCAAATCTTTCTTTGCGGACTTTGCTTTATAGTCCAGCAGGGCAAGTCCGTTTTCGCTGTCGTCTTTCGGTTCAAGAATGATTTCAACTCCGAACCGCTGACTGATTTCTGCAATTTTTTCTCTGCACATCTTTGAGTAAGTTTGTTTTGCGTTGTTGTATTTACCTATTGGCTGGTTGGGGTCTGGCGGTTGGATTCCCATTTGTCGGAGCGATTCTGCTTGACCTATCATCAGGTAATCTTCTTCACCGTTTGCAAAGTCGGGAAGTTCCTTTTTTCTCTTGTGAGTTTCGTTATAATGTTCTGCGTATTCTGTATAGCTGGCAGTCCATACATGACGTTCATGTATGTGTGGGGTACTCTCATCGAGATGCATAGAAGCGGTAAGCCACATACAAAGAGGAAAAGTTTTTTCATGCCATGTGTGGTATTCCTCAAAAACTTTTTTCAGTGTTTCAGGGGACACACATTCTTTTGAGTTGCCTAAATACATGAGAGTTTCTTCGGGGCAATATTGTTTGTTTTCGGTGCGAAAATGTTCCATGCTCTGAACCTTTTCTTTATGGCGTTGCTTGATGTACTTCTCGTTGCTTTTGGCAAGCTGTGTGGAGAACAGTGCATAGTAAATCAGACTTTCATGCTCATCAAAAGTTGCATCGGGATTCCGTTCATCGACTGGAATTTTTTCTGTGTTGAACTTCCAGTAAGAATTTTCAAAACTCTTATTCTGGTCAATATGTTTTGCACGGTCTAAGTTAAAATTCCTATCGTTATGTTTGGCAGAGTAGACACCTTTCTTGCCAACTCTGCCGGAGTGATTTGTTACTCTTACAGGCATTTCAATTCTCCTTTCGGATTACGATTTAAAAAAATATTGCATTGTGTTTCCGATATAATCCCCCGTAGGGGGCGACCGGACAGAAAACGCCCTGAACAAGCGTAGCGGTTCAGGTTGCGTTTTCTGGTAGGGAGTACTCCCAAACGCAAGTTTGGACGAATTTATCGGCTGCCAAAAAAAGCAACCGTCATTTTCTCACCAAGTCAACATATTATTTGAACGGCTGTCATCATGCTAACTTGTGAGAAATTTATATTTTTTTCGGAGAAAAAATTCTCAAAAATTTTTTTCAGCAGCAAATACCTATTATTTTTATAGGATATATTTTCTGTTCGTTCAAATTCATTCAAGCTGATTCAATTTTTTTAAAAAAATTCATCAGCAAAAATTAAAAAGCAAAAAATGTTTATCGTTATTCCGACTCTGAAATATCATCGTCAGAATTTATTTTTCAGGTCGTCAGATGCTGTCCTGAACGATTCCTTTTTCATGGAAAAAGTTGAACATTGGATAGTAATCATAGGCAATTTTCTTTCCAGTCTGACCGTTACGATTTTTCAAAATGACAAGTTCTACTTCTCTTGGGTCTTTGGCTTTCGCCTTTGTTACATCAAAGTTGCTGTTGCCTGTTCCTTTCAACTGCAATCCGATAAGCACATCAGAACTATACTCAATTGCTCCTGATTCCTTGAAACTGGATAGGTTGACAGGTGAACTATAATTCTCACGATTGAAACTTGAAATTGCTATCACTGGAATTTTAAAATCACGGCTGATTCTTTTCAATTCCATGACTGCTTTGTCTGTGTTCTGTTTGTCGCTTGCCCTGTCATTTGTCGGTGATAGAATCTGCAAGTAGTCAATCAGGACAACAGGTTTTCTATTTGTGATAGAGATATGCTGATGCACGACTTCACGAATCTGATTGACACCAATGTCACCGATACCCTCATGAATAAAAACATGGTCTGAAAATTTTTGATAGGCGGTAACTGCTCGCTGTATCAAATCTTTTTCAGCTTGTGAGTAATTGGCATAACGTGAACCTGTCGTGATTCCTCGTGTGGTCTTTGCGTTCCTCAAATTTCCTTTATGGTTTATCACATCAATGCAAGTCAGGCGTGAGAGTGTCTTAGCCATGAGTTCGGCTCTTGCCATCTCTAAAGAGAAGATTAAAACATCATCACCGCCCTGTGCTATCTGGTCGCATATCTGCGTGAACAGAGTTGTCTTTCCTAAACTGCTGATTGCCCCCACAATATATAAGCCCTCATACAAACCGCCATCAAGAACAGTGTCAAGCACTGGAAATCCAGTTGAGATATATGGAGTGTTAACAGACTGTGCGATTCCGTTCAGAAAATCTTGCAAGTGTGCTGTCACTGATGATTCCATATATTGCATTTCTTTCATGAGTTGTTCTGATTGTTCGGGATTCAAAGTAGCTTCTTCTACTTTTGCGGAAAAGTTTTCTCTATCGGCTGTCAGGGCTTCGTTAGCGTCCTTGTACGGTGCAACAACGTCAATCTGGTAGTAAGTCACACCCATGTTCTGCAAGCCCTCTATGAGCCTTTCTGTGGCTTTTGTGCCTGCCTTGTCGTTATCAAGTAGAAGTATCAAAGTTGGCTTGGGTTCATACTCTTTCAGGCAATTCAAGAACAGATTCACGTTTGATGTACTGCCAATTGCTACGGCTTCACCGCCAACATCAATGATACTAAGTGCATCTATTTCGCCCTCAACCACAAATATTGGCTTGTCAGCGGTCTGTAAAGCACTGATATTGAAGATATGCACACTTCCCACCTTGCTTTTAGAGTACTTCTTCTGCGTAGCTGTAAGGTTCTCTCTGGTATCTCTGGCAAGGTAGCTGTAATTACTTGTCGGGATAATCAGACGAGGGCTTGTCGGCACTGTGAGAGGGGCTTTGGGGTGTCGCCAATGCTCCACATAGCCAACATTGAACCGATTGAGAGTATCAATGTTGATTCCCCTGTGATAGCTTGTTCGTGTAAGATTCTGGTTTGCCTGTAAAAAGAAGTTGCTGTAATCTGTTTCAGGCGTTTGAGTGGCGTTCTGGTTGTTGCTATGTGTAGGTATGACAGTTATATGGTTAGTGGCGTTCTCATGGCTTGTGGGTTCGTCTACGGCGATTCCATAGCGTTCATATAAGGTTCTGAACACTTCTGAATCGTCTGTATAACCTGTATGTACTTTCCAAAGTCCGATTACATCTTCATATAATCCGCATTTGTAGCACTTCCAGTGTGGATAGTCGGCTTTGGGGTCAAATGTGATGCCGTCACCGTCCTTGCCTGTGCCGTTTTGGCATACAGGGCAGATATAAGTTGTGCGGTTATGGACTTTCTTCTTCGCAAGAGGCAAGAAGTCTGGCTCACGCTGTCTGACTTCTTCTTTTGCGGATTCTCTATTCATAGTATACTCCTTTGTCATTACAAAATTATATTACAATAAAATTCAATGATTTTCTTTGTATTCTTTTCCAAAAATCTCCATAGCATCAAGAATCGGACGCATTGTTTCGCCTAATTCGCTGAGTGAATATTCTACTCGTGGCGGAACTTCCGGATAAACTGTCCTGATGATAATGCCGTCAGCTTCCATAGAACGCAGACTTTCGGTTAATACCTTCTGGCTGATGCCGTCCAGAGATTTATGCAGTTCGTTAAATCGCCACGGACGGATAAGAAGATTTCTAATAATCAGAAGTTTCCACTTGTTTCCAATAAGCTGAACTGTTGTTGCAACGGGACAATCTGGTAAATTTTCTTTCTTAATCATTGTATCACCTCAATAGTTTCTAAAAGAATGTTACATTCATTATAGCATGTTACATTCTTTTTTGCAAGTGGCTTTCTTGTTCATAAATTGTTTACAATTCTTAAAAATGGCTATATTGTACAATACTTACTTTTAGAAACTATACTTACAAAAAAGTGCGTACTTTTCAAGGATTCTGATATGTGTTATGATAAATATAACAGGAAAACGCCTGAATCTATCAGAAAGGAGAAAATGCTATGAGTGAAATGCTGAATAGAGTTGCCGCTTTTGGTGCTGCAAATGGTGCATGTGGTTCTGCTGACCCTGCTCCCTCTGCTTGCGGTGCAGCCGACCCTACCCCTTCTGCATGTGGAGCTGCTGACCCTGCACCTTCCGCTTGTGGTTCTGCCTGCGGTGCATCTGACCCTGATAAGAAGTAATTAGCAGATTTAAAACTTTCTTACTTTACAGGCATATCGGCTTGTCCGGTGTGCCTGTAATTCTAAAGATGGAGGAATTGTCATGAAACCATATTTTGCATTTCAATTTCATATCACAGATACTTGCGACCAACGTTGCAAGCACTGTTATATTTTCGCTGAGGATAACTGCAAGGCTTTGACAGAAATGCCATTTTCGCAGATAAAGCAAGTTCTTCTCTCCTGTGAGTTAATGTGTGAGAAGCTCAATAGACAGCCATATTTTTATATTACAGGTGGCGACCCGATTTTACATAAGGATTTTTGGAAGTTGGCGGAACTTTTGAAAGAAAAGGGCTTTGCATGGGGGATTCTCGGAAATCCATTTCATCTGAATGATGAAGTCTGTCAAAGATTGCATGAGTGCGGATGCCGGAAATATCAGCTTTCTCTTGACGGAATGGAAGAAATGCACGATATGTTCAGAAAAAAAGGTTCTTTTCAGTCTACAATAAAAGCAATTGATTATATTATGAACTCTGGAATGTATTGTGCAGTCATGTCAACTGCTTCATCAGCGAATATCAAGGATTTTCCGGCTCTGATTGACCTCGTAGCTGATAAAAACATAGATGTATTTGCATTTGGACGATATTGTCCGACAAGCGGTCAGAAGTCGGAAGAATATCACATTAAGCCAGAAGATTACAGAAACTTTCTGGATATGTGTTATCATAAATTTCAGTATCATAAGAAAAAAGGCTGTAAAACGACATTTCAGTACAAAGACCATTTATGGACGTTATATCTCTATGAACAAGGATTATTCAAAATTCCGGAAAATCATAATTCTGACATGATTTATGACGGCTGTCATTGTGGAATCGGTCACATGACAATTCTTCCCAATGGTGATGTGTATGCTTGTCGCAGAATGGAAAGTAAAATCGGCAATATTAACGAAAATTCTATGTATGATTTGTTCATTAGTACCAATCTTGAAGCATACCGACAATTTGATAAGTTTGAAAAATGCAATAGATGCGAACTAAAAGGCTATTGCAGAGGGTGTCCAGCGGTTACATTCGGCTATACTGGCAATATGTACGCTTCTGACCCTCAGTGTTGGAAGGAGGTTGTCTGAAATGGATGCACAGACTTGTTTGAAAAAATTAGAATTAGT
>JAZQIL010000218.1:0-26437 GCA_045541055.1 Oscillospiraceae bacterium | reverse complement strand
ATTCAGAAGATGAAATTGCATTTGCTCCTGAACAGGGACATCTTTACTGTGATTTAGATACTCCGAACGGCAGACAGGAAGACGACAGATTTACAATTCCGGCTTCTTTCCCGAAGGGCTATAAAGCAATGTGGTACATGAAGTATTCACTGACAGAAGGACAGTTCACAGACTTCTTAAACTGCCTGACCCGTAAGCAACAGCAGGCGCACTGCATGGCGGATTTGTCAAAAGAAGATATTCCGCATTACTACGCTGTAACAGACACTGACGAACCTCGTGACCGCTGTGAAGTATATTGCAGTCGTTTCGGCAACAAGCTCGACAAGCCTGTGAAATTTTATACAGCTGCACCAAACAGAGCAATGAATGCAATTTCTTTTGCAGATACATCTTCTTTCGCTTCTTTTGCAGGTCTCAGACCTATGACAGAACTGGAATATGAAAAGGCTTGCAGAGGCACACTTCCCGCAGTTGCCGGAGAATTTGCATGGGGCAGTACCAAAATCGGAAGAGTATTCCATTTTGACGGCATTGATGGAAGCGGTTTTGAAAAGCCTGTTCCGCAGACACCTGATGCATTTGCAAACTGCAATTATGGGACAGACATTGCACCGTTTGAAAAAGCATTTAAAACTGTTCCGGATAACCCCGGCTGGATAGGTCCTGTTACAGTAGGTTTGTTTGAAAATGCGCCTGCTTCTCCGGAACTGACAGAACGTGAAAGAACTGGTGCTTCTTATTACGGCATTATGGAACTTTGCGGAAATGTCTGGGAAAATATTATTTCCGTAGGCAGAGAAGAAGGCCGTGCTTATCTTCCGGAACACGGAAAGGGCGAACTGGACGAAGAAGGCTATCATAACATGCCTTGCTGGTCTGTTGACCCTAAAACCGCAAAAGGTGCTGGCGTTCGTGGCGGTGTATTTGTCAGCCCAGACCCTTCTTACCTGCATATGGCACTGAGAGTATTTGGTGCGCATACCAAAAATGATAAACGCTATCATGGCGGAATCCGTGTAGGCTATTAAAAATTTCAAGTGATTTGCATGGCATCTTTGTGATGTCATGCAAATGACTGCATTATTATCAGAATTGAGGCTTTTTTCATGATTACTTCAACTGCAAGAGATTATATTATCCCAGAAAAAAAAGAAACTTATTTCCAGCTGATTTTTGAACTGATTGACAAAACCAGACAGGAAACCGGCAACATTTCCTACACACTTTACGAAGATACAGAACATGCCGGCGAATTTGTGTTAATTGAAGAATGGCAGGACGAACAAAGTTTGCAGACACATTTTCAAACAGCACATTTTACAACGATTGTTCCGAAAATTCAAACGTTGCAAGTGAAACCGTCTGTCGTCAATGTATATCATAAAGTAAAATAACAAGGAGGCATTTTCGTGGCAACGAACAGAACAATTATTCAATATTTTGAATGGTATGTAGAAGGAACACACGTTCTTTGGAAAAAATGTGCTGCACAGGCGGAACATCTGGCAGAATTCGGTATTACAGATGTCTGGCTTCCGCCGGCTTATAAAGCAGGCTTCATGGAAGATAATGTCGGCTATGCCGTTTATGACATGTATGATTTGGGCGAATTTAACCAAAAGGGCTTAACTGCTACCAAATACGGCAGTAAAGACGAATATTTGCAGGCGATTAAAGCCTTTCATGACAATGACATTCGGGTATTGGCTGACGTGGTGTTAAATCACCGTATTGGTGCAGATGCATTTGAAGATGTGCAGGCTGTCAAAGTCAATCCAAGCAACCGAAATCAAGCGTGGTCAGATGCTTTTACGATTTCTTCACCAAGCGTTTTCACTTTCCCTGGAAGAAACGGTAAATATTCTGACTTCAAATGGAATCATGAACATTTTACAGGCGTTGACTGGGATAACCGCTCCAAGCAGACCGGCAATATTTACCGTTTTGCTGACAAGCAGTGGGCGCAGGACGTGAATCAGGAAAACGGAAATTATGATTTTCTGATGGGTGCAAATGTTGATGTCAATCATCCGGCTGTCAAAGAAGAACTTGAAAAATGGGGGAAATGGTATCTTGATTTCACAGGAGTGGACGGTTTCCGCATGGACGCAGTCAAGCATATCAGTGCTTCTTTCATGAAAGATTATATTGCAAAGATGAGAGCATATAAAAATAATGATTTTCCTGTTATCGGGGAATACTGGCACGGTGACGTGAATATGCTGAATCAGTATTTAAATCAGGTAGACGGCTGTATGCGGTTATTTGACGTGCCTTTGCATTATAATATTTTGAAAATGTCTTATGCAGACGGCAATTACAATATGGCAGATATTTTCAACGGTTCACTGGTTCAGCGCAGACCGCAGAATGCGATTACATTTATAGATAACCATGATTCTCAGCCGGGGCAGGCTTTGGAATCATTTGTCAACAGCTGGATGAAGCAAGTTGCTTATGCCATGATTCTTCTGCACAAAGACGGAATTCCATGTTTGTTTTATGGCGATTTATACGGTATTCCCTGTACCAGAAACATTCCGATTCCACGTCTGCGCACGCTGGTAAAAGTACGTCATGACTATGCTTACGGCGAACAGCATGATTATATTGATGATTATAATATCATTGGCTGGACGAGAGAAGGCGACAAAGAACACCCTGATTCCGGTGTTGCAGTTTTGCTTTCTGATAAGCGCGACGGCAAAAAACGAATGTATATCGGAAAACAGTTTGCAGGTGTGACCTTCCGTGATTGTATGAGAAAAATCAGAGGTACGGTTATTATTGATGCAGAAGGTTACGGCGAATTTACAGTACAGGGCTTTTCTTCCGCTGTCTGGGTGACAGAAAATGCATATGAAGAACTTGTCATTCATGAAGACTGATAATTGACAGAATAAGGAGCTGAAATATGAGCTTTAAAAAAAATATCACATTCAGAAAGAAAATCCGTCGTGCATTCGGGGTGCTTTTAGCAATTGTATTTTCTGTTGTATTTCTTACGTTTCTGATTTTAATGTTTGCAATGAATATTACCATGAGTTCCATTACTCTCGAAAACAGTGACGAACTGACAAGCATTTCTGCAAAGACAAATGAAGAACAGGTTAATAATACTATGCGCGCAACTATTATCGCAAAGGCGGAAAATGCGAATACGTATTTCAAAACGCTTTACGATAAAGTGATATTATTACAGCAGACTGCACAATATTTGTATGACAACCCGTCAGAATACGGCTCAATTACAATAGACCCGCCTAAAAATACAGACGACATGTCTTTATATGCAACATATGCGCCCTCAGTTGACCAGAATCTTCCTGAAATTCAGGAAGAACAGGGACTTGTCGGCAATCTTGGCGGATTATTGCTTTCTATCAATACACAGGACGGAAATATTACATCAGATTACATTGCAACAGAATCCGGCATTATGGTTCAGACAGATGAACTGGCGAAATATTCCCTTGATGAAAAGGGAAATATGCTCCCGTTTGATGCAAAAAGCCGTCTTTGGTACAAGGGTGCAGTAGAACATGCTACACAAGATGTGTATTTCACAGATGCGTTTATTGATGCCTCTACAGGAAATTATGCAATTGTTGCGTCTGCGCCGGTGTTCAAAGGTTCACAGCTCAAGGGTGTTGTCGGGATTGGAATGCTTCTGGAAGATTTAAATGCACTTGTTTCTCCCGTGATTGAACAGGGGACAGATTTCATTATTGATTATAAAGGAAATGTAATTAACAGTTCTGCTTCAGAAGGAGAGCTGACAGCCTCCAGAGAAAATCCTGACAGTTTATTTGCAGGCGAAAATTCAGAGCTTGGAAAACAGCTGAAAGCATTTCTGGAAGATGGAACTCTTACTAATATGAAGGCAGAACTGGAAATTAACGGTGAACCACAAGTTTTGTTCTGTGCAAAGATTACTAGTGTAGGCTGGATTTACGCTTCTTGTGTGCCGAAAACTGTTATTACCGCCCATACAGAAAAATTAAGAGAAAAAATGGATTCCCAGACAAAAGAAATGATTGAGTTAGGTGCATCTGTTTTCTGCTGTGCATTTATCGGTCTGGGCATTCTGTTAGTTGTAATGATTATCGTGTCTGCACTGGTTATCAGAAGACTGTCCAACAGACTGATTCAGCCGATTAAACTATTGAGTGAAAAAGTCAATCAGCTGGACGGCGAAAATCTGGATTTCCAATGGGAAGAACTGTCAGGAGATGAATTTGATATATTGGCAAATAAATTCGGGCAGTTAACACAGCGTATTCAGAATTATATTCAGGATATTACGACTATTACAGCCGAAAAAGAACGTATCAGTACGGAACTTTCCGTAGCAACGCAGATTCAGGCAGATATGTTGCCGATTGTATTCCCGCCGTTTCCGGAACGAAATGAATTTGAAATTTTCGCTTCCATGACACCGGCGAAAGAAGTCGGCGGAGACTTTTACGATTTCTTTATGCTGGACGATGACCATTTAGCAATGGTGATTGGTGACGTTTCCGGAAAGGGCGTACCAGCAGCATTATTCATGGTGATTTCTAAAACGCTGATTAAAGACCATGCGCAAATGTGCGGTTCTCCGAAAGGAATTCTGGAAGAAGTCAATAATTTGCTTTTAGAAAGCAACGCAGAAGGTATGTTTGTTACGGTATGGCTTGGCATTCTGGAAATTTCCACTGGTAAAGTTGTTGCTGCAAATGCTGGTCATGAATATCCGGCAATTCAAAAGGCTGGCGGTGAATTTGACCTGCTGAAAGACAAACACGGTATGATGGTTGGTGCAATGGGTGGAATTCGTTATAAAGAATATGAATTCCAGCTTGAAAAGGGTGATTGTCTGTTTGTTTACACAGACGGCGTACCGGAAGCTACCAATGCACAAAATGAACTTTATGGAACAGACAGAATGGTGCTTGCTTTGAATCAAGATGCAAATGCACACCCACAGACCATATTGAAAAATGTTCGTGCAGATGTGGATAAATTCGTTGCAGAAGCACCGCAGTTTGATGACTTGACAATGCTTTGCATTCGTTATTTCGGAAATGAAGAAAAATAAGTTTCTAAGTTATGTTAGTAATTTCGTTAGGCAGAGTTTTTTCTGCCTGACGAAATTTATTTGAAAGGAGGTAAAAAGCATGGTATATCAAAAACTTTGCTGTCTGGTGGCAGGCGTGCTGGCATGTTCTTTAACAGGGTGTACATTTTTAGAATTTGAACAGGAAGTTGTTCCAAAATATTCGCCTCGTGAACAGGTGAAAATTGGCTGTATTGTTGCAGAAGAATATGAAGCATTTACCAGTCAGCTGTCTTTCATGGCGGAAGCTTTGGAAACAGAAGGGTTTCCGGCTTATCAGGCTGACGGCGAAACGGCGCAGGAAGTGTGGGAAAATATGTGCAATAGTCCGCAGGCGGAACACATGACTTTTGAAGCGGAACAGTTTTATAACATGAGCATGATGACAAATGACCAGATGGAAACGGCTTTTCTGAATAATGAAGAAGAAGAATTGGATTTGCTGTTAGTATTTGGCACTTCAGCAGGCGTTTGGCTGACACAACATGCAGAAGAAATTTCATTTGATTACATGGTATTTGCCAGTGCTGACCCGATTAGTGCAGGCATTGTGAAAAGCGAAACAGAACGGTTTAATTCACATTCTTTTGCGCACGTGGATTCCGGCAGAATCCGCCGACAAATTGAATTTGCTTATGAAATGTCAAAATTTCATTCCATAGGGGTAGTGTATGAAGATTCTGACGCTGCTTACAGCTATTCCGGTATCCGCCATCTGGAAGAATTAAGCGAACTTTACGGATTTGAAATTCACAGATGCCATGTGAAAGAGCCTGAAAATGCGGAAAATTATCCAAGATATTATCATGAGTTAAAAGAAGCATATCATTCATTACTGCCGGAAATTGAAGTGCTGTATCTTACCACAGGCATGATTGAAGATGAAAAATTACCTTGGCTTTTAGAGGAAGTGCATCAGGCTGGAATTATTACAGTTGCTGAAACTTCTGAAAGTCAGGTCGAATATGGCGCACTAATGCATATTACCATGTCCGATGCGAAGGAAGAAGGACAATTTGCAGCAAAAACGCTGAAAGATTACATGGACGGCGTGCCAGTCGACAAATTGGAACAAGTATTTTTCATTACACCGCATATTTCTTTGAATGAAGACACGATTGAACAGACAAATACAAATGTTCCCATGCAGATTTATTTGATTGCTGATAAAATATATCAAGGAGAACCTCATGAAAACTAAAATACGATTTGTCATTACTTTTCTGATATTTATCATGACAGTAGTTACCTTTGGGCTTGGTGCAATGATGTATCATTCCAATCTGAAAAAAACAGAACAAAATGTCATTGGTGTGGAATTAGCAGATTTTATCTGCAATATCAATTATAGTATGCAGTTCGGGAAAAATATTAAAACATTTTACGGAATGGAACAACAGTTGAATGCGTTAAAAAATCATTTTGAAGATATTGAAGAATTATATATTGTTTCAGCAGAGAATCAAATTTTGTTTTCGACAGCTGAACAAATGCCCAGTGAAAGCATTTTCACCATGTCCGCTGGTGAAAATAAAATTTCAGGGCGTAGTTTGTATTGCATGTATCAGCTGAATGATGAGGCTTCTGTACTGGTGAAAAGCAATGCAGAAATGATACAGGCGAAAATGCTGAATGATTTAAAAACGCTTGCAATTGTTGCCTTTGTTGGGGTTGCCATTGTAAATTTATTAGTCATTATTTTCTGGAATGCGCTGAAAGACAAGAAAAAGGCATTTCAAACTTCTTTTATTTTGCTGGTGATATGGATATTATGTTTCGGGGCATTTATCGGCTTCGAGGGGTATCGGGTGTACATTGAAAGTCTGGATATGGTATTTGAAGCAATCCGGAGTTCTGTCAAAGCAGATTTTGAACAAATTCTCAATGCAGGTGTGCCGGCGGACAGATTTTTTGAAATTGAGCAATATCTTTCCAGATATACAGATATGATTCCGGAAGTGGAAAGCATTCAGGCAGACCAGACGGAAGTAATTTGTACGGCTTCGGAAAGTTATCGGCAAAAAGTAATTTTAGACTACAGTTTGCAGACGGTGTTATTGCTGACGTTTTCGATTTTAATTTTAACAGAGTACCGGTTATTTGTATTTAACCAGCCGGAACATGCAGAAGAACCGCAGGAAGAAATTTTTCAGTTGAGCAGTGCAGAAGAAATGCAACAGACAGAAGCCGTTTATACAGAAACGATTCTTTCAGAAGAAACTTCTGATACAGAAACTTTTTTATTCTATTTAGAAGAAAATTATTCTTGGCATACAGCGCAGGAAAGGACGGTGCAAAATGGAGAAATCTGAATTTTTAAAACAAAATGCACTTTTCCGGATTATTTTACTGTTTTGTTTTTTTGCCTCTTCGATTGGAGACACGTTTAATGCAGTATTTATCCGGCATATGCTTATGGAAAGCGAAATGCAGTCAAATTTCATGTTAAGTCTGCCGGTGACGGTTTGTTCCGGAATGATGGCAGTAGGGGTTTTTCTGTCTGGTAAAATTTTGAAACAAACAAAACAGTTTACGAAATATTTAAGATTCAGCGTGTTAGTTTTGTTAATCGGGCATATTTTAAAAGGTGTAGCGATTTCTTACTGGATACTGCTGGCAGGGTTTGGTGTTTCAGGGTTTGGTACGGGGTTAATTTTTATCGGAATCCGGTATTATGCATTTTTGTTTGAAGATGAAAAACAGCGTATGAAAGCGTTGGTTTACGTCAACAGCGGAGCATTTGTAGGGCAGTGTTTAGCGATTATTTTAGGGGGAATATTAGCAGGGCAGATTTCGTATCAGTATATTTATTTATTTTCGATTGCATTTTTATTTGTAATATTTTTCATGCTGAATCATGTGGAGATACAAGGCACAGTAACAATGGCGAAATATTCAGATGTATTGATTGTGCTGAAAAATAAGCGTGCAGTATTATTTTTGCTGTGTATACTGATACCGGTATATATTTCTTCAGTGTTTATCAGCTATGTTTTTCAGCTTGATGTGGAAGATTATGGATATTCTTCAACAGTGACTTCTGTTTTAATGCTGGCGAATGCATTACTTTCAGCGTATGCAGGGCCATTTTTCACAGACTTGGTACTTACGAAAATGTCCGCTTTAAAAAGTACATTTATTTACAGTTTGATGACAGCAGTCATGATTTTGCTTTACATGATATTCCCGTCAATGGGAATGTTAGCCATAGCGGTGATTGTGTGCGGAATTTTGGATTCTTTCGGGCTGACAGTGATTATGGACGCTTTTTCAAAGACCAAAGGAAATTATACTTATTCTGACAACAGTGCATTGATTGTTTATATTTTGCTGTCCAGAGTAGGGCAAACCATAGGACCTATGCTGGTTTCTGCTACGGGAAGCATTGCTTCTTTCAGTGTGCTTTTGATATTTGGCATGATAATTTATATGCTTACAATTGGAGGAAAAAATTATGAATCTTAATTATGTGCAAAAAGAAGATATTCCGGTGTTAATGCGCATGTTTGATGAAAATCTTGGAAAAGGCTACATGACAGAAGAACAGATTTTGCATCATATCACAGATGAAAAAGAATTGTTTTACGCTTCCAGAAAAGATGACGGCACACTTTGCGGAATTTTGCTGTTTGGAGAAGAACCGGCGGAAGTGCTGGCAGAACAGACAAAAATTCCATTGCCGGAACTGCTTCGCATGGCTGGCGGAAAACCGCTTTTAAAATGCCGGAGCATGTGCATTTCCAAAGAATTTCAAAAAAACGGTGTCGGCAAAGAATTATTTCAAAAAGCGTTGGCAGATATTAAATCTAAAAAGCGATATGGGTTAATTACTTCTTTGCTGTGGGAATATCAGGGCAATGTTCCGGCTGAAAAACTGCATATTGACAACGGCTTTCAATTTTTACACCGTTTGAAAATGCCTTGGTATGGGTATAAAGATTATACTTGCATCATTTGCAAAGGTCGTTGTCGTTGTGACGGTCTGCAATATGTTTTAAAGCTTTCAGACTGATTCAAGAAAGGAAAAATTTTATGAAAAATGTATGGAAACCAGTTGCCATTACAGCAATTTGTGTCATTATCGCTGAAAGTGTTTGTTATGGAATGGGAATCGGCTGGAAAGACCGTTCAGAAACGGCTGTTTCCAGCAAAGCAACGCTTTCACTCTGGGAGGAAAACGCTCCTGCAAAAGTTCAGCTGACAGAATATATGCAGGACATTACTGCTGAGGGAAATCCGGATTACATTCCGCCGGAGGACAGAATTGCAGTATTTGACCTTGACGGAACACTGTTTTGTGAAACCGACCCGAATTATTTTGATTACACGCTTTTAAAATACCGTGTTTTAGAAGACCCTGACTATATCAGCAAAGCCAGCGACTTTGAAAAAGAAACTGCTGAGAAAATTAAAAAACAAAATGAAACCGGAGAATCTTTTGAAGGGCTGGAAACAGACCACGGAAAAGCTGTTGCTTCTGCTTTTTCCGGAATGACTATGGAAGAATTTAATGCTTATATTCAGGAGTTTAAAAAACAGCCCATGCCAAGCTATGAAGGTATGAACCGTGGAGAAGGCTTTTATCAGCCCATGCTGGAAATTGTGGATTATTTAGAAGAAAATGATTTTACGGTTTATGTTGTCAGCGGAACAGACAGATTTATTGTTCGTGGCATTTTAGACAATTCTCCGCTTGACCTGCCAAACAAGCAAATCATTGGTTCAGATGAATCTGTTGTTGCACCCAGTCAGGGCGATACAGACGGCTTAAATTATGTATTTGACGAACAGGATACACTTGTTTTAGGCGGTGACTTCCTGATTAAAAATCTTAAAATGAATAAAGTGACTGTCATCAATCAGGAAATTGGCCAGCAACCTGTACTTTCTTTCGGAAACAGCACCGGTGATGCCAGTATGGCGGAATATGCCACCAGCCATAATAAATATAAAAGCCTTGCCTTCATGCTTTGCTGTGACGACAC
Organism: Oscillospiraceae bacterium; assembly: GCA_045541055.1. Taxonomy (GTDB): domain Bacteria; phylum Bacillota; class Clostridia; order Oscillospirales; family Ruminococcaceae; genus UBA3855. The sequence goes on along the minus strand of JAZQIL010000218.1, from coordinate 16,351 downwards.
CGAACGGGAAAACGGCAATGTCGAAAAAGCACAGAAAATGTTTGACCTTTGCGAAGAATATGACTGGATTCCCATTTCCATGAAAAATGACTGGAAAACAATTTACGGCGAAAACGTTACTTATTTAAAATCATAAATTTCATCTGTACCGGATATAGAAAAGTATATATCCGGTATTTTTTTCAGAATGCTTGCAATTTTCCAGCATTTGTGCTATAATATAAAAAAGAAATTCTTTGACCGGAGGCGATTCTTATTAAAACACTGACGAAAAGAAAAAAACTTGCACTGTTCACAGGACAGGCTGAAGAATCTTATCAAAAGCGATTTATCAGCGGTTTTCTGAAAGAAAGTTTTAAAGAAAATTTTGATGTGTGTATTTTTTCGATGTACCGCAAATATCAGGATACTCCGGAACGGGAAAAAGGAGAGTCTAATATTTTTTCCCTGATGAATCCGACCGCATTTGACGGCGCAATTATCCTGAAAGACAGCATTCAGACCGAACAGGCAGGCGAAAATTTAGAACTGCATTTAAAAAAGATTTTTGAAAAACCCATTGTTGTAATTGAAAAAGAAAGCGAATTATTTCCAAGTATTTGTACAGACTGTTATTCCGCAGAATATGCTTTAATTTCTCATTTAATTGAAGTGCATGACTGCAAGGAAATTGTATTTGTTTCAGGAAAGAAATGGCATAAGCATTCTAAAGAACGTTTACAAGCTTATTGTGATGCTATGACTCGGCATGGTCTGCCTGTTTTGAAAGAAAATATTCTTTACGGAGATTTCTGGTATCAAAGCGGTGAACTTTGTGCAGAGCAGATACTTTCCAGAAAGCAAAAGCTTCCTGATGCGGTCGCCTGCGCAAATGACCAGATGGCAATCGGCGTTTGCAAAGCGTTTCAAAAAAATGGCATTCGTGTGCCGGAAGATATTGCTGTCATTGGGTATGATTCGACATTTGAAGGAAGAACTTCTCCACGTTCCCTGACGTCCGCCCTGATTCCGGCGGAAGAATTCGGACAATATGCATTTCATTTCCTGATGTCCGAAATGAACGGCAATATACCAGAGTCGTTTAAAATACAGCCTCATTTAATTTACGGACAAAGCTGTGGCTGTCAGGAATTAGATATGCCCCACTATGAAACAAAGCGCAAAACTTGGGGAACAGACATTTCAGAAGAAAGTTATGCTTCTGTTTTTAACATGATAGATGAAAATCTTGCTTCACAGACTTCACTGAAAGAGTTTCTGAATACAGTATATGCTTATATTTACCAGCTGGGGGACATTCAGGAATTTCATCTTTGTTTAGGAAGCGACTGGAAATATATGGGGCAAAATGTGCATCTTTCAAACAAAGGCTATCCGGAACAAATGATTCATGCGATAAAATATCAGAAAAATCATAAAGATAATACAGCTGATTCTGAACAGCTTTTTGATTCTGCTGAAATGCTTCCGGAACTGCATCAGGAAAGAGCTTTTCCAACAGCGTATTTTTTCACGCCTTTGTTTTTTGAAAATGAATGTTTCGGCTATGTGGCCATCAGTTACGGCGAGACGGTAAGAAGTTATGACAGCACATTCCGGAAATGGACGGCTTCTGTTTGCAGAGGGTTTGAAATGCTCAGAAGAACGCTTCTTTTAAAAACCATGCAGGAACAGCTGGAACGTTTCCGAAATCATAAATTTTCCGTTGTCAGCCATGCCTTTGAAAGCCTGAATGCAGAAGAAAAAGCACAATATCAGCTTGTTTCCAAAATTTTAGATGAAAATCTGCTGACTTATCATTTTCAGCCGATTGTGCGCACCACGGACGGAAAAATTTATGCTTACGAAGCTTTAATGCGTTCCAAAACGGAAACAAGAATTTCACCGCTTGCCATTATTAAATATGCTGCCATGCAGGAACGGCTTTCCGATGTGGAGCGTGCGACTTTTTTAAACGTTCTGCATATTATTGATGAACAGAAACAACAGTTTGGCAAGGCGAAAGTCTTTATCAACAGCATTCCGGGGGTCAGCATCAGTGAAGAAGATACCAACGCTTTAAATGCATATTTAAAGATTCATGCAGGTATGATTGTTGTGGAACTTACAGAAGAAGCAGAATTGAAAGATTCTGATTTGAAACAGCTGAAAGCGTATTTCAGCAGAATGAATATTGATATTGCCGTGGACGATTACGGCACAGGCTATTCCAATGTAAGCAATTTACTCCGGTATATGCCGAATTATGTGAAAATTGACCGTTCTTTGTTAAGCAATATTCAAAATCAAATGCAGAAACAGCATTTTGTCCGTGAAATTATTGATTTTTGTCATGACAATCATATTATGGCTCTTGCAGAAGGCGTTGAAACAACGGAAGAATTGCAGACAGTCATTCATCTTGGAGCGGATTTAATTCAAGGCTTTTACACGGCAAAGCCTTCAGCGGTGATTGTTCCGCAAATTGAAGAACAGCTTAGAAATGAAATTCGTCAGTATTATCAGGAACGCATTGACGGCAATATGAAAAAAATTTACATTGCCGGAAAAACCAGCCGGATTTCTCTTGCAAAACTTGTGAAAGACGGCTGTACCGATATTGTTGTCGGCAAAGAAGGCATGGTATATAAAGATATTTCCATTATCGGCACACCGCAGATGAAAACAGAAATTCATCTTCGAGTGGAAGCAGGCTATAGCGGACGCATTACGCTGGAAGATGTATGTTTTTCCAATATTAAAAACCGTCCTTGCATTGCACTGGGGGAAAATACAGATGTCACACTGGTCATTGCAGGCAGTAACACGCTGTATGATGCAGGCATTCAAGTGCCGGAAACTGCCCGTTTCACGATGGAAGGCACGGGAGAACTGAACATTGATTTAAATGCTGTAGAATCTTACGGCATTGGAAACACCCATGACGCACGGCACGGCACATTAGTATTTGAACAGGACGGTCCTTTAAACATTTCCAGCCGTGGAAAAACTTCTGTTTGCATTGGTTCAGGGCTTGGCGGAATTATGCACATCAACCGAGGAGAATATAATTTAAAATCCAAAAATGAAACTTGTGTCGGCATTGGCGCATTAAAGGGCGAAGTAACCTTATGTTTAAACTGCTGTCATATTGAAGCGGATTTCACAGTCACTTCCGGTCTTTTAGTCGGCTCACTGGAACAAAATACAACGATTTCCATGAAAAGCAGTGCTGTCAACTGGTACGTTTCGGGAAAATATATTTCCGGACTGGGAACGCTCCACGGCAAAAAAGCAGAAATTCAAATTGCAGAATCCGGCATTGACTTTAACATGAGAACTGACTACGGAACAGGACTGGGCGCATTATACAACGCATCAGAAATTAACATTTCTAACATTACTTTAAAAATTGCCAATTCCGGCGAAAAAGCGTTAGCATTGGGCGGATACAGCGAAGAAACTGCTATTGTGATTAAAAATTCTGATACAAATATCAATTTAAACTGTGCTGACGGAAAAGACACATTTGCTCCGCCGGAAAAATTCACAATCATCAACGGAAGGCAATTATTCATGGTCAACGGCGAAAAACAGAAACGTCCGGTCACATTGCAGTATCTCTGAAAGACGTTTATCATAAAACAAGCTGTTTTTCCATCTTTAAATTTGTATAAGTTTCCTCTTTACAAAATTTGAAATTTATGTTACAATGTTGAATAGCTGAAAATATTTCAGTCATGGAACTTACAGAAAGGATTCAGTGAATTATCCCATGGAATCAAACAGTAAACACCCTGTCAGAAGAAAAAGCCTTAAAAGCAAAGCTGTACAGCATACGCCCAGTACCAACCGTTCCGGTACTTTGAAAATTAAACGAAATGTCCATGATTTTGAAGATTTTGACAATAGGGAACTGAAAAGAAAAGCTTCTGTTTCGCAACCTTCCAGAAGAAAGAAAGTAAAATCAAGTTCTGAAAAATCTTCTAAAAAATTTAAGCTCAAAAAGCCTGTGAAACGTTGTTTACAAGTTTCATTCCTAGGGCTTGTGGCAGTCGTGGGAATTTCTTTTCTGGTGACTCGTCCGGAAAACGGGGCTTCTAAAAATCCCATTCAGAAATTGCAGAAAAGTGTCAGCGCACAAACACAGGAAACACTTCCTGCTGTGGAATCGGTTGCTGAACCTGTCCAGCTTGTTTTAAATGAATATATGACTTCCAATCATACTGTATTTTTCGGTGAAAAGAAAAAGTCTCCCGATTGGATTGAACTTTACAATGCTGGAAGTCAGCCGGTTTCTTTAGCCGGAATGTCACTGACGGATTCACCGGAAGAGCCTGAAAAATGGAAATTTCCTGAAAATGCTTCTGTGGAAGCTGGTGGATATTTAGTCATTTTAATGGACGAAAAAGACGATAAAAACGGCACAGACAGTTTTTTGCACGCTTCTTTCAAGCTTGGCACGGATACAAATTGTTTAATGATTTACAAAGGCACGGAAACGGTATTAAATGCGCCTTTGACACGCACTGAACTGGAGTTTTCCGTTGGTCAGCAGGGGGGGGCAACGGTATATTACACCAGTCCGACCCCCGGTCAGGCGAATGCTTCTGATAACTTCCAGAACGAAACGGAAGCCCTTGCTTCTTTGGAGCATAGTGTTGTTGTTTCAGAAGCCTGTGCTTATCAGGAAAACGGCTCTGACTGGGTGGAGCTTTGCAACGTGTCACAAACGCCCATCAGCTTAAACGGCTGGAGTATTTCCGACAAACCGCTTGGCAAAGAAGAAGAAAGCACTTACACATTCGGGGAAATTAGTTTAAATGCAGGAGAATGCTTGCTTTTATCTTCTGTAGACGAGAACGGAGACGGAACACTTCCGTTTAGTTTAAGCGCAGACGGGGATAAAATTTACTTATATGACCAAGAAGGCAATATGAAAGACTTTTTCACAGTGGCGCAGGCACACGCAGGCCACAGCTGTGGAAGGGATTTAGCAACAGGGACAACATTATTTTACGATGTGCCGACACCGCAGCAGCCGAATGGAACTGGGTATACAGGTTATGCACAGCTTCCGGAGCTTTCCAACATGGGCGGTTATGCGCAGATTGGCGAGAAAATTACTGCTCCCATGTCGCAGGACATGACCATTTATTACACAGATGACGGCACTGTTCCCACGCAGGAAAGCCAAGTTTTCACAGAATACACGTTAAACGGCAATCAAGTATTAAGATTTTACGTTGTGCAGGCTGGTTTACTGCCTTCTGAAGTGACAGCAGTGACTTATATTACAGATGCGGTGCATGATGTACCAATAGTTTGTCTTTCTTCCGACCCTTACGGACTTTACAGCGATGAAGAAGGCATTTTAGTAGACGGCGGAAAAGGGGATTATGAATTTCCTTACCGAGGAGCGAACTTCTGGCAGGACTGGGAAAGAGAAGTTTCTTTTGAATATTATCTTCCGGACGGTTCAAGAGAGCTTTTCTGCAATGCCGGTGCAAAAGTACATGGTCAATATTCCCGTGCTTATCCTCAGAAAAGTATTGCCCTGTATTTCCGAAGCAAGTACAATACAAGTGAAGTGCATTATCCGTTCTTTGATGAAAACAATCCTGTAACAGATTTTTCAAGTATTTTACTCCGTGCCACTGGTCAAGACCACAGCGGAGCAAGAATTCGAGATGCTTTTGTTGCCGAAACCGCTGAAGAATATTCTGATTTACTTCACATGGACTGGCAGCCGATTTGTGTTTACATTAACGGACAGTATCAAGGTCAGTACAATTTGCGTGAAAAAGTCAGTGCCGACCATATCAAAAATCATGAAGGCATTCAAAAAGAAAATTTAGACTTGGTCAAAGACAATGACGAAGTCAAAAGCGGTTCAAGAGAAGATTTCTCCGCAATACTGCGCTACATGGAAGAACATGACATGAGTACACAGGAAAGTTATGAGTATGTCGCAAGTAAAATAGATATTGATAATTATATTGATTATTTAATTACGGAAATTTTCTTTGCAAACGAGGACGGCGGAAGCAATAACAAGCATTACCGTGACAGCGAAAACGGAAAATGGCGTTGGATTCTTTACGATGTGGACATGTCTATGGGCATGACACAAGACTGCACAGAAGTGAATGGCTTTAATACATTAAAAGACATTTTCAGCCCTTCCGGAAACGGTGCAGAAGCCTTTTATGTCAGCGGTCTGCAAAGAGGTTTGACACAAAATTCTACTTACATGCAGAAATTTATTTCCCGTTATGCGGAATTGTTAAATACTTCTTTCATGCCTGACAAGCTTAGTGCAAGGCTGGACGAAATGACCGCTAAAATGGACGCTGAAATGAAACTGCATCAGCTGTCTTATTCGCCTTCTTACGAGGAATGGAAAGAATCTGTGGAAGAATACAGAGAAGTTTTACTTGTAAGACGAGATGTTTGCAAAACAGAATTTATCAATTATTTTGATTTAAGTGACGAAGAAATTGCAACACTTTTCCCGAACGGTTAAAAAAAAACGGTTGAGCGTAACAACTCAACCGTTTTTTATAATTTTAAGATTCGTGGAAGAAATACGGCAGAGCGTCATAAACGTAATGACGGACAAAGCCCCACCAATGCGTTTTTTTGTCTGCCACAAGCCAGTAAAGATTGCCTTGTGAAAAGTCTGACGTGTATGTGAAATGATTGGTTTTTGTTTTTAAATCTTCCATTTCAGGTTTCATATTGGGATAAGCAATATCTTCACTGCCGGTTGCTGCAAAGATGAAGTATTGATTTTTCTTTAAGCCTAAGCTGTCAATTTCGGCAGTTAATTTGCCCATGCCTTCCCAGTTGTTGCCGGATAACGGCATGAAATAGCCTACTAAATCCATATCATGGTCAGCAACGCACCATGTGGAAAGTCCGCCCATAGAGAAACCGCCATATGCACGGTGCATTCTGGAGTCCCGTAAATCTTGCAAAGAAGTGGATTTTGCATAAGTGGAATATTTGCCTTCTACAAATGGCACAACATTTTGTCTGAATTCGTCCCAGAAATTGCCTGCTTCACTGCCTGAGCCGTTAAATGTCGGTGTAACCACAATCAAAGGTTCAAGTTCGCCGTTCATAATCATATGGTCAAGAATATTGCCAAGTTTGACATCTTTACTGAAAATGGTATTTTCATTTTCACCGCCGCCGTGCATCAGGTAGAAAATATTATATTTTTTAGAAGGGTCGTAATTGTAAGGCGTGTAAACATTCAAGCTCTTTGTGCCACGGATACCGGTGTAAGTTTCTTTCGTAATTGTGCCAGCCTGAACGCATGGGTCTAAATAATTTGCAGGGGCTTCATGGAATTGTACAGCAGGGTCATAATTAAATTTGCTGGTTTGTGGTTCAGGAGCGGAAACTTTAGGGAAGTGCTGAATTTCTTTTTTAATAAATTTCTGAATGGAAAGTAAGTCAGCGACTTCTGCTTTTCCGTTGCCGTCAATGTCTGCGCTTTTCTCGTCAAGGGCATTCTGGAAGCCGTAAAGCAAACCTCTTTTTGCAAGAATCCAGTCGTAAATATTAACAATGCTGTCGCCGTTGATATCGCCTTGTAAAGCAGCACGAACTTTGCTTTTGCCTGCGCCTTGAATGGTTGTTCCGGCAGCTGCGCCGACAGCGTCATCAAGATAGAAAGAATTTGTGCTGTTATCCGTTTCCACGTAAAGGACAAGATTTTCCGCACCTTCGGGAATGGTGAAATCTGTATTGGAAAGCTGAAGCCATTCGCCTTTTAAAGCAGCAGCAGTATCAACTTTGTCATAATGTGTCTGTCCGTCTGCGCCGTCATATTGTAAAGTGAAATGAAATGTATCTGTTTCTTCACCTTCGGGATACATGACATTCACGGAAAAGCTGTAAGTTTGACCAGCTTGGAAAGCATTGCTTAATTTTTTCGCTGCGCCGTTCCAAGCGGATTCACGGTTAGAACAGAATAAAGCACTTCTGCCTTCATAAGAGACGTCACCGCTGGAAGCGACTTTAGCAGAACCTCTGCCAGACCAGCCATTTTCAGAGCCTTCAAATTTATCTTCAAAATAATAGCCGTTGCTGTCTGCTTCAATAGTGGTTACATTTTTCTGTCCGGTGGCGAAAGCTTTAGAATGATTCCAGTCATCACGCTCATAATCAAAGAAATCAATATCTGCATAACCGCCAGTTGTTTTTGTGGGATAGCTGTAAATTGCGCTTCTGTAGCCTGTGAAAAGTTTCAAATCATAAGTCATGCTAAGTGTATCACCGATTTTTGTCCATTCAGAGCCGTCCAGAGAGTAATAGAAATCTACTTTGTCAATATTGTTGGAAACGTTGAAATTGCTGTCTGTTGTGTTGAAATGAAAATCTGCTTTCAGATAAGCGACATCACCGGAGAAGGGGACTTCTTCCAGAATTTTGTCGTAGCTGTCTGTAATCTGCGCATTATTTGAGCCGTAAACGGCATTTTTTGCCATGTAAATGAATTTATTTCCGTTCTCATCTACACGAACTCCAACATTGCCATAATTAAACTGAAAGGCGGAAAGCCCTGCATAATCCCCAGCTTTCATATTGGAAGCGTCTAAACGAATGGCAGAAGAACAAGCCGGTCCTTCTGTACGCATGGTTAAAGTATTTCTTGCATTTAAAATGCTTTTTGCAATATGCGCATTGTGAAGCCTTAACCAGCCATCACGTTCTGTCACAGACCAAGCTTGATTATCTGGATTGTGATTCCACTGCCATTCCAGCATTAAATTGTCAGAATGATAGCTGAAATCGTCATCTTTCGCTAAAGCAGTGCCATTACCGTTCATATTGATGTTAAATGTGACAGGTGCTTTTCCATTCACGCCCATCATTGGCCAGCCGTCCTGCCATGTGACCGGTACTAAAACCGGAATTCTTCCGACACTTCCGTGGTCTTGGAACAGGAGACCGTACCAGTCGCCGTCAGGAGTATCTACAATACCGCCCTGTGCCACACCGCTTCCGTAAGTGCCTACACCGGAATTTAAAACAGTTTTGCCTTCGTAGTTGCCTAAAAGGTCTTTACTGCGGTAGCATAATTCAATTCGTCCGGAATTGGAAGGCCATGCAATGATAAATACATAGTAATAATCCCCGATTTTCTGAATGTGAGAGCCTTCACCGGCGAGATTGTCCAGACCAGTTTTAAACAATGTTTTTTCTGCGCCGTTTGGCTGAAAGCCGGTCATATCGGAATTTAATTCTTTAATTTTAATTTCGCCGCCGCCGCCGTAAACAAGATAATTTCTGCCGTCATCATCAAGAAGCATGGAAGCATCGTGATACATGCCTTTGATTTCGCTTCTTGTCCAAGAGCCGTTTTCGATATCATCGGTTTTATAAATATAAGAATTACCTGTTCCGTAACTTCCGAAAAATACATAAAACGTTCCGTTTTGATACCGGAGAGAAGCTGCCCATTGTCCATGTGCATAATCATGTTCATTTCCGACTAAATTCTGTTTATCGCCGTCAGCATACGTGTCATAAACGTAATTGCAAATCTCCCAAGAAACTAAATCTTTAGATTTCATAATTGGCGCACCCGGTGAAAAATACATTGTCGTGCTGACCATGTAATACGTATCGCCTACACGAATGATATCATCATCTGGCACATCTGCCCAAATCACAGGATTTGCAATTGTCACAGATTCTGCTGTTGCTGTCATCGCCCCAAATGAGAAAGCACAGCTTGCTGTGAGCAGGGAAGCGGTCATCAGAATTGCCGCTGCTTTCTTTAAAATATGTCCTTGTTTCATATGATTTCCTCCTAAGTGTAGCATAGATGATTGTATTCAGAGTAATTTTCACAAAAACATATACAATTTCTTTCATAAATTATACATAATTTATTAAAAAATGTCAACACATAAATTGCAGATTCAGTGGACAATTTGCAGATAAAACATTTCAGAACATAGTTTCATATAAACGTGGGTCGCCTGCACAGCTGTCTTTCAAAAGATAATTCACTGCACAGGATTTTAAATAAGCGAACGGATTACGAATTTTCGTACCTTTTGCAAGCGTTTCTTTGCATTTTTCGCTGTAATGGTAAGAAAAACCATTTAGCCAGCTGACCAGAGAGCCTTCATCTTCACGCTGGTTAATTTCGTTCAGTCTGTGCAGAATGGCTTCTGCATCTGTTCCGTGAATGGAATTGATTTTCCCTGTACAAGCAGCTTCCGCAAGGCAACGGCTGACTGCTCCTGTAAATTGTTTATAATCATTATTTTCGAGATTGCTGTAACAAAACAGAAATTTCAAAGCTTGCTCCATGGCTTCCGGCTGAAAGAGAAAATTTGCCGGAATGGTGCATTCTTCGATAGCTCTGTCAGCAGGGTCAAAGCAGGATAATTCTTCTTCTGATTCAAATTTTTCAGGCAGTTCACAGAGAGAACTTCCCATTTGATGCAGAATTTCATGAAAAGAAAGTGTTTTTTGTTCTGTTTTAGGTGCAGGCGTTTCTGTAGAAGCGGAAAACGTATATTCCAGCACAGCATTTCTGACTGTGGAAAGTAAAAATTTTTCTTTTGCATCAGGCACTTTCAAATTTTTTAAAGCTTTTTGACAGCGTTTTTCCAATTTTTTAAGAAACGGAAGTAAAGACTGTTCTTTTTTCTGCATTGCTGTTAATTTCTCATACAGTTCCGGCTGAGAAGAAATTTCTGCTAAATAAGGCAGAATTTCAGAAACAAAATTTTTAAATTCTCCCTCTGGAAGAAAAGAAAAAGCAGTCATTTCCAGAATCCAATTTTTTAAATCTTCTGTCTGCTCTGAAACAGGACAGACAGACTGTAAAGAAGTATTTAAAGACATAGTAGTATTTAATTGTTGCGGTTTTTCCACATCTGGAGATTTGGGCTGTGGAGAAGCACAAAATGCAGAGGGTTGTTCACCCTCTCGTAAATTCTGTGAAACTTCATAAAAATGATAAATCACTCCTGAAAATTTTCCGAGTTCATTTCTGGTTCGTTCAATGACCAAATATCCAGCTTGTACCAGTTCTTTCAGCAAAGACTGTGCAGAAGATTTCCCGACATTCAGAAGCTGGCAAAGCCACGGCACAGAAAAATCTTTCTCCCCATTCAGGGAAAGCACTTTGCAAAGCACACCATACGCTCCGGGAGAAAGACTGGTATCCCAGTTAAAAGCCCGTTTGTCATTCGATGTCACTGTAAAAGGGTGTTCCTTATCCCGTGGAAGTCTGGCAATTATTAAATTAGATTGTGTCATGGCAAATTTTCCTTTCTGAAAAAATCTTTTAAAAATATTGACATTTCGTTTGATTTGGTGTATAATAAATTTAACAAGAATGTATTCTTGCTCCTAATTTTATTATACATCTTAAATTTATGAAAGTCAATAGGAAATTCTTAAATTTGTACATTTCCACAAATCAAAAGAATTATTTTTATAGAAATTGACAGTTTCAGAAGGGAGGAATTCACGTGAAAACAGGATTTGATTCTGAATTTCTGGTGAATAAAATTGAATTTCTATGTCATGAAGCAGGCATTTCCAAAACAAAATTATTTACAGACTGCGGTCTGAATAAGAATGTTGTCAACAATTTAAAAAACGGTTCTGTGCCTTCTGTGGACAAAATTACGATAATAGCGAATTATTTCAACTGTTCAATAGATTATCTGCTTGGCAGGACGGACGACCCGTCTATCAAACCGCAGTCACCGGAACAACATATTATTTATCGGGCAAAGGAAACCCCTGACGGCATTGTAAACGAATTTATTCAAATTTTTGAAAAGCTTGACTTTCAGGACAAAATTGAAGTCATGAATACGGCTGTCAGCAAAATGAAAAAAAATACATGATAAAAAAGCAGGAGACTTTCCCATCTCCTGCTTTTTCAATACGGAAAAAGTCTAGGAATGTATCTTGACAAATGCTTAAAAATATGCTATACTATAAATATATTTTTGTGGAAAATGACATGTCCCCCCGCCCCCACAAGCATAAGGAGTTAAACTATGCTAAAAAAGAAAAAAATAAAAACAATCGGTGAAAAGAAAAAGAAACGTCAACAATCTGTTCTTTACCTGATAATCACAGTGTGCTATCTCATTGTTGTAGCTATTTTGCTGACAAGCTTTAACCGGCGGTTTAATCAGCAGTTGTCACCACAGCTGACCCGTGCCATCACACAAGTTTCCCAGCTTCTTCCACAGCTGGAAAGCAATGAAAATGCCGTTCTTGATGTGTATGAACAGATGCAGGAAAGCAGAAAAAATTTGAAAACAAAATACAATGGCGAAGAAAATCAAAATGCAAAAGAAAATACTGAAAATATTATCAGTTCATTGTCATGGATGGAACGTATTACAAATCTCAAAGTAGGTCGTGATGGTCAAGTCGTTGTTGTATCCAAACAGGACAGTACAATTCTTGCACATTCCAATAGCCATCTGGTTGGATTACAGGCTTATATTTCTACAAAAACAGAATCAGAAAAGAAAAATTCCTTACTTCCGGAAGATGATATTGCTGATGTTGCCATAGAAGACATCACTTCAGATGTCAAATTTAATTATCATTTTTTAATCCCAGAGATTACCCGATTATATGGATTAAAAAATGCGATGATATGCTATGTTGCTTCTTATGAAGATACTTATATTATATGTGGTATTACGTTAAAAGAGTTTTTTTCCATGAATGCAACAGGTCTTTTCATCAGTTTGATTGTCCTGATTCTGATGTGGATTTTTGTGAAATATGTTTGTCTGCATCTGGAAAGCCAGCTGGAGGAGAAAAAGACACTTCAACCAAAGCTTTTTGCTTATTCTGTGATTATCACTGTCATGGTGTTTGCAGTGTCCTTATATGCACAAGTGCTTTCGGATATGATTAACGACCTGAAAACTATGGAAAAACACGCACAAGTTGCTGTTGAAACATTGGATACTTATCAGGAAATCCGTGAAGATATCAATGAATGGCTAGATGAACAGTATCTGATACAGTGCCAGTTTGCAGCAGATTATATTTCTCATATCAAAAAAGAATCACTGACCCGTGAAGATATGAAAAATCTTGCAGAACTGCTTCATGTCAAGCATGTTTATTTGTTTGACAAGAACGGAAAAACGATTGTCACCAACTCTCCCTATGACCATTTCAAACTCAGCAATGATGAAACTGCACAGTCTTATGCATTTCGTCCGCTTCTGGACGGCGCAGAATATGTGATACAAGAACCAATGGAAAATGATGCTTTTGGTGAATATATGCAGTATATCGGTGTCAGCATACGCAATGAAAAAGACCTTTGTGACGGATTTGTCCAGATTGGAATTGACCCTGCACTCCGTGATAAGCTGATTGCACCGTTTTATGTGGAAACTGTGCTGAATAACCTTGTAATCGGGCTTCCGGAACATGCGCTGGCAATTGATAAGGAAACACTTACAGTGGCAGCAACAACCGGAATCGGATTTAAAGACGAACCTGTAGAAAAATTAGGCATCAATATTGAAAACCTGACGGAACATTACAGTGGTTTTTTGTGGATTAACGGAAAAGAATACTATGCCGGATTCAGTGAATCTTCCGATATGTATCTTGTACCGATTGTTCTGCACAAAAGCAATTGGAGCGTACTTTATAATTCCTGTCTCGTGGCTGTTGTTGCTTTTCTTGGGCTGCTGGCAGTACTGTTTATAGCATTCCGGCGGTATGAACCGCTTCTTGAACAGCCTCAGGAAAAAAAGCCGGAAAGTTTTTCCAAAAGTGAAGATGACCGTTTTGGAATGTTTTCAGGATTTTCCAATTTAATCAAGACACAGGAAAAATTTCTGTTTGAAGAACGGTGGAATCTCAAGCCGTCCAGTAACAATCAAACGCCTGAAAAGAAAATGAACCGGATTATTTACTGGATTTTAATTCTTTTCAGCATCATCAATTTACTGCCTGCGGGGCTTTCCCTGCTGTTTGAAACCGATGAAGAATTAGATGGTTTATCTTATGTAGTAATGGGGCATTGGGAAAAAGGCGTGAATCTTTTCTCAGTTTCTTCCTGTATTTTCCTGCTGTTTGGATTGCATTTATTTGGTGCGATTACTGACCAGATTCTGTATCATATTGCTAAAATCTCTGATGCAAGAGTGGAAACGATTTGCCTGTTGCTCCGAAGTGCCATGAAATATGTCCGTGCTGTCATTTTTATTTATTTCGGGTTATCTCAGTTTGGGATTCCGTCACAGACACTGCTTGCATCGGCTGGCATTTTGTCTTTGATTATCGGTCTTGGAGCGAAAGACCTTGTCAATGATATTATTGCTGGATTCTTCATTATTTTTGAAGGGACATTCAAAGTAGGAGATTTTATTACTATTGGGGACTGGTACGGCACTGTCACACAAATTGGGATTCGTACAACAAAAGTCACCTTTTTTTCAGAAACTAAAATTTACTACAATTCCAGCATACGGGAAATCATCAATTCAGACGGAGCGGTATCCAGAACGAAACTAAAAATTCCGGTTTCTTATGATATTGACCTTCGTGAAATAAAAGAAATATTTTCCAAAGAGCTTCCTTTGCTGACAGAAAAAATACCCGGACTATTGAAAACACCAAGATATGACGGTGTGACCGAATATGAAAGCAGTTGTATGCTTTTGCGCATTTCCATTTACACTGTGCCTTATCTGCGTGGAAAAGCAAGAAGAGCTATGCTCACAGAACTGAAATTGATTTTCGATAAATATGGAATTAAGATTCCTTATCATCAAGTGATAATACATGATGCTTCTGATGGGGACATCGTCAAACCGGAAGAACTGAAAGAGCTGGAAGAACCAAAAAACTGAAATTCTTTTTCATCATCATTGTAAAGCCGTGACTCTGTGCAGAATCATGGCTTTCAATTTTGATAATACATGGAAAAATGACAAAAGAATTAGAAATATTATATAAAAAATATTATGAAAAATTTGGTGTTGAGCCTGATTTTTATGAAGAATTTGAATATGGAGAGTCAAGCTATAATGCCCTTGTCTTATCCGTTAATCTCTATGGTTCTGGGAACATTTGCGATTACATTGTTTGGATTCGGCTATTTTGCATTAAGCGACTGGATGAAACATTATTCTGTGATTGCATCGAACATGATGTTTATTTCAGCAGTGCTGTTTTTGATTCCGATTGTAACACACCATGTTTTCTGCGGAGTTGTGGAATAGGTTTATATTCGTCTCGGCTGTAAAGAGGAAGTTTTAAAAGCTGTACTGGAATTACAGAAGAAAACAATCAGTACAATGATAGTCGGTTATCTTGCATTGCTGGTATTTCTTGTAACATTGTTTGTGATGATAATAACAGAGAAAACCAATCTTCCAATGTGGGGATGCCTTTTTAATACACTTGTGTTTATGATTGCAATGCTCCCTACCAAACTCCCTGCAAAAGGCAATATCGCTGGAACATTGATGTATCTTGGACTATTATTTCTTATATAAGATTTACTGGAGGAAAGGCAGATGACAGAGAAAAGAAAATCATTTCTGCTTTTCTAAGCATTAAAAATGACGGAAATATTGACTTTGCATCGCTGTCAAATCAGCTCTTTGAATGGGCAAAGTATTGGATTAACCAACTGCACTGAAAGGAAAATTTATAGATTATGAAATCATCAGCTTTAATTATACTGCTCAGTTTCCGTGGGAAGCAAAAGAAGAATTCCCGAAATTTTTT
Source organism: Oscillospiraceae bacterium (assembly GCA_045541055.1). Lineage (GTDB taxonomy): Bacteria > Bacillota > Clostridia > Oscillospirales > Ruminococcaceae > UBA3855. The sequence goes on along the minus strand of JAZQIL010000218.1, from coordinate 598 downwards.
GAAACTGTTCACCAGAATTTTGAATCTGTTTCAGTAATCGCCAACAGTATCGGAGCTTATTTCACACTGAAGAACAGATGCAGTTTCTTGATAACTGGATAAAAAATAATATGGAGGTATATCTATGAATTTTTCTATCAGAGAACTTGAAAAAGAAGAAATAGAAAATGCTTTATTATTCGTCTGGAAAGTCTTTCAGGAATATGAAGCACCTGATTATACACAAGAAGGTGTGAACGAATTTTATCAGAGTATTCATGATGAAAATTATGTATCTCAGCTTAGTTTATATGGCGCATTTCTTCAAGAGAAATTAGCTGGTGTAATTGCTACAAGAAATCAAGGTTCACATATTGCATTATTCTTTGTAGACGGAACATATCATAGACAAGGCATCGGAAGAAAGCTGTTTGAAACAGTATTGGAAAAATGCGATTCTGATACTATAACTGTGAATTGTCAGCTTGACGAAAATCGATATGAAAAAGGAATTAAAGTTTCGGATTCGGAATTTGATTCTTTGCGATTAGTTGGGGATGAATTTCACCCAAATTGGAATTATACCATCTCTCCTTTATATGACTGATTTATTTTTGCA
>JAZQIL010000217.1:0-5621 GCA_045541055.1 Oscillospiraceae bacterium | reverse complement strand
TTCCAGTTTTCAGTTGAAAACACATAGAAAGAAGCGTATTTAATGCCGATATCTTTGCAGTACTGCATAATTTTTTTAAAGGTTTTGCCACCTTCAACATGTCCAAGGCTTCTTGGCAGACCACGTTTTTTTGCCCATCTTCCATTGCCGTCCATAATAAAGCCAACATGTACAGGCAGAACTTCCGGTAATTGTTGTATTTCTGCCTTTTTCTTTGTAAAAGCCATGTGCAGTACTCCTGATTAAATGCTCATAATTTCTTTTTCTTTTGCAGAAATCGCCTTATCCACTTCATCACAATATTTGTCAGTCAGTTTCTGAATTTTCTTTTCAGCGTCTTTCTGGTCATCTTCAGTGAGTTCACCGGATTTCTTCATTGCTTTGAACTTATCAACCGTATCACGGCGGACATTACGAACAGCCACCTTTGCTTCTTCGCCGTATTTTTTCACAGTTTTGCAAAGTTCTTTACGGCGTTCTTCTGTAGGCTGAGGGAATGTTAAGCGAATGACATTGCCGTCATTAACAGGATTGATGCCTAAATCAGAAGCCTGTACTGCTTTTTCGATAGCTTTCAGGCTGTTTTTGTCATAAGGCTGAATCACGAGTGTACGGCCTTCGGAAACGGTAACGGAAGCCATCTGCGGAATTGGAGTAGGTGTTCCCCAAAAGTCTGCACTGATTTTATCAAGTACTTTCGGGTTTGCTCTACCTGCACGGATAGAGCCGAAATTTGACTGCAAGCTGTCCAAGCTTTTCTGCATTTTTTCTTCTGCGTGTTTAAGAGTTTCTTTCATGGGAAAATCTTCCTTTCTAAATGAAATAAATTTATTCAGCTGTAATAACTGTACCAATTTTCTGGCCAAGTACAGCATCTAAAATATTATCTGGTCTGTGCAGGTCAAACACCAGCATAGGGAGTTTGTTTTCATTACACATTGCAGCGGCGGACATATCCATAACTGCAAGATTATCATTTAAAACCTGACTGAATGTTAAAGTTTCATAACGTACAGCATCTTCAAAGCGATTGGGGTCTTTGTTGTAAACACCATCTACGAGCGTTGCTTTCATCAAGATTTCAGCACCGATTTCAACCCCTCTGAGGGCAGCGGCTGAATCTGTTGAAAATAAAGGATTTCCTGTACCACAGCCAAAAATCACAACTCTGCCTTTTTCAAGATGACGGAGCGCACGGTTTCTGATATAAGGTTCAGCGACTTGCTGCATATTGATAGCGGTCTGCACACGAGTTTCCACGCCCATCGCTTCCAGCACGTCAGAAAGTGCTAAAGCGTTAATTGCAGTTGCCAGCATTCCCATATGGTCAGCACGAATTCTGTCAAGGCTTCCGCTCATACGTCCCCGAATGAAATTACCACCGCCGACAACAATGCCAACTTGTGCGCCGACATCGACACATTTTTTAATACTTTCGCAAATATTGCCAATCACTGTATAATCTAACCCGAACTTTTTTTCTCCGGCGAGTGCTTCCCCGCTAAGTTTCAGGATAATTCTTTTATATTTGAGTTCCATTTTCAGCACCTCACAAATAAATATAGAATGAACTTACACTTTGCATCTACAAGGGTATTATGTCCAATTTTTTCCCCTTGCATGATACTATTTTTATCTTACCATACTTTTCAGGATTTGTCAAGCTGAAAAAATTTTTTCTGGACAAGCTGCATGTTTCCTGATTTCAACGCATAATCTGATAAAAAAGCAAAGGAGCATTGTATTATATGAAAATTTTAATGTATCATAAAAATTTATGCCACTCTGAACAGGACATTTTAGACCGTGCTACACAGAAAAAGCACATGCTTCGGAAAACAATTTACTGGGATATTTTGTTATTTCTACTGGCAGGAATTGGAGGAACATTGTTATTTCTGTATTCACCGGTTCTGATGAAAATTCCTGTTTTTTATGCATTTGTTCCAGTCCGCAACAGCATCTGGGAGAATTTGAAACTGCTTTACATGCCGGCAGTTTTGACAGGCATGATTCGTTATTTATTCACAGGAGAACTGCAAAAAGGAATTTTAACAACTTATGCACAAGGAATTTCTCTGACAATGCTGTTATTTTTGACGGGGCATTATTTTTTCACAGGGATTGCAGGAAGAGAATTTTTTCCAGCGGACATGTTAATATTTTATTTTTGTGTTATATTTTTAGTATGGTATCTTCGCACACAGGCGGACAGGCAGAAAAAAAGCAGTCTGTACGGCTTTTTATGGTTGATTTTGCTGACAGGCTGCTTTTTCTATTTTACATTTCATCCTCCTGTCATGGGACTGTTTGAAGAAATCAGTCTGCAACAGCAATGACTTCTACTTCTACAAGTGCGCCTTTCGGGAGGTCTTTCACAGCAACACAGCTTCTAGCTGGCTTTTCTGTGATATATTTTCCATAGATTTCGTTAAATGCGCCGAAATCTGCAATATCTGCTAAAAAGCAAGTCGTCTTGATGACTTTGGTGAAATCTGTTCCGGAAGCCTTTAACACTTCGCCAAGATTTTTCATTACCTGTTCTGTCTGTCCCTGAATGTCAGACGCTTCAATGTTTCCGGTTGCCGGAACAATAGCAATCTGTCCGGAAGTGTAAAGCATTCCATTTGCTTTGACTGCCTGAGAATAAGGGCCAATTGCAGCTGGTGCATTGGGGGTATAAATTTTTTCTGTCATAGTAAAGCACTCCTTAATTATCAATTTTATCTGTTTACAATTTTAAAGCCGGCATCTGTTAAAGCCTGACGAATCTGGCGGATATGTTCATAATTTCTGGTTTCCAGCACAATCCGGAGAACACAGTCTGTAATATCGCTGTCTTCGCTTGCTCTTTCGTGGTGAATTGAAACAACGTTTCCGCCTAAATCTGCAAGAATTGCAGATACACCTTTCAGCTGTCCGGGCTTGTCTTCCAGCTGAATGGTTAAAGTATCGCTTCTGCCGGATTTTAGCAGACCTCTTTTAATGACTCTTGATAAAATTGTTACATCAATATTACCACCGGATACCAGACAAACAATATTTTTGCCTTTCATATCCTGAATTTTATTGAACATAACAGCGGCAACTGCAACTGCGCCTGCGCCTTCTGCAATCAGCTTATGCTGTTCAATTAAAGCTAAAATTGCTGAAGAAACTTCATCATCTGTTACAGTGACAACACCATCAACATATTTTCTGACTAATTCAAAAGTATGTTCTCCGGGTTCTTTTACTTTAATACCGTCTGCAATTGTGCCAACCTTGTCCAGACATACAATTTCATCTTGCTGTAAAGATGCAACCATGGAAGGCGCACCGCTTGCCTGTACACCATAAACCCGAATATTCGGATTTAAATTCTTCAATGCAAAGGCAACACCTGAAATTAAACCGCCTCCGCCTATCGGTACGACTACAATATCTACATCACGGAGCTGTTTACTGATTTCTAAGCCAATTGTTCCCTGCCCTGCAATGACATCTTCGTCATCAAACGGATGAATAAATGTATAACCCTTTTCATCTCGTAATTCTAAAGCTTTCTGATAAGCATCATCATAGACCCCCGGCACTAAACAAACATCTGCACCATAACCCTTAGTTGCTTCTACTTTAGAAATCGGCGCACCATCTGGCAGGCAGATTAAAGATTTAATGCCGTTTTTGGTAGCTGCCAAAGCAACACCCTGTGCATGATTTCCGGCAGAACAAGCAATTACGCCTTTTTCTTTCTCTTCTTCACTGAGCTGTGAAATCTTATAATATGCTCCACGAACTTTGAAAGAGCCTGTAATCTGTAAATTTTCAGTTTTTAAATAGACATTTGCTTCCGGACAGATTTTTGGTGCATAAATCATATCTGTCTGGCGAATGACATCTTCTAACACATAACTGGCATGATAAATTTTATCCAGTGTCAGCATGAAAAATCACTCCTTCATTGAATTTCATTTTAAAATATGCCTTGATTCAGTTCAGCTAATCTGTCAAGTCTTTCCTGATACTCTTCACAAAGAAGCTGATTGACAAACTGTCGGGCAGTTCTTGCGGAGCGACCGCTTTTCCGCATAGCAAACTGTTCGGCTTTTAAAATTAACTGTTCTTTTTCTGTTTGCAGTCCGGCTTCCTGAGCGAGACTTGTCACAATATTGAGATATAAATCTTTATTCGGCTTATCAAATAAAATCTGAATACCGAATCTTTCTGAAAGTGAAATTGTTTCCTGTATGGTATCGTTTCTGTGAACTTCATCTCCTGCTCTTTGAGAAAATGTTTCCCGAACGATATGCCGTCTGTTGCTTGTGGCATAGATAACTGTATTTTTTGCCCTTGCGGAAATGCTTCCTTCCAGAACGGCTTTTAATGCGCTGAAATTGTCATCATTTTCCTGAAAACTTAAATCATCAATAAATAAAATAAATTTCAGCGGATTTTTATTTAATTCTTCCAACAATTCCGGCAAGAGATGCAGTTCATTTTTAGAAAGTTCTATCAAGCGTAATCCTTCCTCAGCGAAGGCATTCGCAACTGCTTTGACAGTTGCTGACTTTCCTGTTCCGGCAGAGCCATATAATAAAATATTAGATGCATTCCAGCCGTTGAGCAAAGCTTTTGTATTATCAATGACTTGCTTTCTCTGAATTTCATAGCCGACTAAATCTGTTAACTGAATGGTATCCGGATAAGCAACAGGCTTTAATCTGTAGCTGTCATCATAACATTTCATCTGAAACATTCTATGTTTTTCCCAGATGCCATATCCATATTTTTGAATCTTGTTCAGCCGTTCAAAAAAGAGCGGTTCTAAATCAATTTTTTCAGCGTACCAATCGGGCTGAAGTCCTTCTCGTCCGGTGAATTCTCCAAATCCCATAATAAAATGATGTTCTTTCATCAGTGCAGAAGAAATGCTTGCTGTTTTGGAAAGATACGCTAATTCTCTTTCCGCAGATTTTCGCATTGTTTCCGGAATTGGCAGACCTTGCACAGCATACCATGTGCAGGGCGTTTCTACAGATAATACCAAATTTTTCAGATATTCCGTCCAGTTATCCGTATGTGCTTCATACAGATACGTCACAAAACGGTAAAATTCGCCTTTTCTCTGCCACCAGTTAATGCCCTGCTCTCCGACAATACCAAGCAGTCTGTGAAATGCATGAAATACTTTGTCATGATTTAAATTATGAAAAATTGCTAATTCATCCAAACGGTCATGTAAATTTCCAAACATTACTTGATACTTCCATTCTTGATGGATTCTACTAAACCGCCGTTTTCAATAATCGTCTGGATAAATGCCGGAAACGGCTCAACCTGATAATCTTCTCCGGTGGTTTCATTATGCAAAATACCATTGTCCAAATCTGCTGTAATGGTGTTTCCTTCCTGAATCGCTTCTGCTGCCTGTTCAGATTCCACAATTGCAAGACCGATGTTAATTGCATTTCTATAGAAAATTCTTGCAAAACTTTTTGCAATGACAAGAGAAATTCCACTTGCTTTAATTGCAATGGGGGCATGTTCACGAGAAGAGCCACAGCCGAAATTCCACCCTCCGACCATAATATCTCCCTGCTGTACTCTGCTGACAAAAGTTGTGTCAATATCTTCCATAC
>JAZQIL010000216.1:0-10363 GCA_045541055.1 Oscillospiraceae bacterium | reverse complement strand
AATCCGATTGAAAATTTCTGGCATACCTTGAAGCATTGGCTCAGAATGCATATTCATGATTACAATTCTTTGGATGATGCTATTTCTGCTGCTTTTCAAATCTTTTAGATTGTTCTGCCTTTCAAGTAGGATGACTATAAAACGAGAATTCAGAGATAAGAAAGCACCTTTAAAATGTCTCATGTGTGATAAATTTCATTATTGCGAACAATGTACTGCACATTTTCTTTCAAAAGCAAATGCAATTCCTGAAATAGACTGTTTTTTCTGTAAAGTTGCAGAATTTCGCAAAGCGTATGTTGAATCAAAATCTTTAGAATTATGTGAGGAGAATTAAAATGCAGTTGCTTCTTCCAATCAGATCTTCAGAACAGGTTGCCGAGTATTTGGAGCAGGGAATAAAAGAGTTTTATTGTGGATATATCACTTCTGAATGGATTACACATTTTAATAAACAGCACGAAAAAACTATTGTTACTTTGCAGATATCTTTAAATCGGAGGGATTATCTAACATCTAATATTACAGATTATTCAGAATTAGAGCTTATTTGCAAACTCTGTCAAAGATATAATGCAAAAGTTTTTATGACATTGAATGCATCATTCTATTCAGAAGCAGCTTATCCGTTTATTGAAAAGTGGTTGTGTGAAATTGAAAAAGCTGGGATTGAACATATTATTGTCAGTGATATTGGCGTGATGAATTATATTTTTCAGGAACATCCGAATATGAAAATTACAGTAAGCTGTGAAAATCAAGTAATCAATGAAAAAGCAGTCGATTTTTATATGCGGTTTCATCCGGAACGAGTTGTATTTCCACGTCACATTACTGTTACAGAAATGGAGAATATCATAATAAAGCACCCAGAGGTAGAGTTTGAAAGTTTTCTTCTTAGCAGCCGCTGTATTTATGATGATGGAAATTGTCGCTGTATCCATGATATTGAGCCAATTTGCTCTGAAGCATGGATAACAAAATTCTTCAGAACAGATGGTGTCAATCAAAGTATGCAGGAAAATCGATTACTAAAGATTGCCTGTCAGGATATGACAGATTTTATATTTGGAATTGAACAATCATCTAACTTTGGATTTGGTCATGGAAAAATTCTCTGTTCTTTGTGTTCTGTCTATAATCTTAGCAGATATAAAAATTTTTCTTCTTTAAAAGTGGTAGGCAGAGGAATGAAAATTCCAGAAAGTGAATTAAACGTATTAAAAAAAATCATCTTTCTTGCAGAACAGAATTATTCCTTACTTCAGTATAAAAAGTATGCAGAAGAATTTTTAGGTTATCCCAATTTATGTGAAAGTGGGTTATTTTGTTGTACAAGAGGTATAAACACATGAAGAAAATAGAAATTGCACTTAAAATAGAGCATGAGTCACAGATTGATAATATAGATATTACTAAAACTGGATATCAATATCCAAACGACCTGTCCGATTATTTCAACAGTATCTATTTTTCTGCTGTTTCAAGATTCTTTGAATATTCCGTAGAACGTATTTATTTTGGAGCAGAATTTTGTGAATTAAGGATTCCAGATTATAGAACTGTAGAAAGAATATTGCAGAAATGTGAAAAAAGCAATTTAAAATTTACATTTCTGACACCACCTGTCACCGAATATGGTCTTGTGAAAATAAAGAATTTAATGCCTTTATTACAGCAATATCATTGTGAAATATCTGTAAATGATTATGGTGTATTATATCTTTTTTATTCTTCTGGTTACCAAGGAAAACTAATTTCTGGCAGACTTCTTGATAAAATGTATCACGATGGAAGAATGAATACAGATATGTATCAGCAGTATTCTAATGAAAATGGTCAGAATTATTTAAAATCTCCTGCTGTAGCGGCAAAATATTATCAGAGTTTTTGAGTAACTATGCTGTCTGTCGTTATGATATTGATATTCCTATTTATGGTATAGACTTATCATCTGGACAGGAAAAAATTAGTTTTTCTGCATTTCTTCCATATGGTTACGTGACTACTGGAAGAGTATGCATGATGCGTAATTATGGACAAGAAAACTATACGGGATTTGATTTGACTACGCATCAATGTGCAAAGCAGTGCAGAACATATGACCAACTTATGATACAGCCAGTTTCAGGCATCCAAAAGAATGAAAATCAAATGCGTAACAGAAGCATGTATATGATGCGAAAAGGGAATACCATATTTTATGGAACTGCTTTATCACCAAAAGATGAAATGCAGTTTGACAGAATTATTATTCAGCAGACCTTAATGCTTTAATTTTGAAAGGAGCAAATTATGATTATAATAATTATTATTGTCATAATAGTAATTTTGTGTCTAACAGGCAAGGACTCCGCTGTCGGCTCCAAATACTGTCCAAATGCAGTTGAAGATGTAGAGTTATCTTCTCAGATTCAAGAATATATTTCAACGGGAAATGTACCTGCTTCATATTATCAGAAACGCGGCAGTAATAATCCGTTTCAGAATCAGGTATATGATGCCGTTTGTTTCTGCAAAGAAAATATACTGCAAAATTATGCGAGTGCTGAGCAAAAAGGCAGTGTAAAGGAAGTTTTTGTGGGTAGTTTTCTGTATTCGTGGTTTTCTAAATCAGCTCTTGGAGAACAGAAAGTTCGTTTTACAACAGACGTTTATGTTGCTTATGATAACTACGAGACCTCAACATCAGGTGGACGTATGCTTTTCAAAGTGTTGGAATATGACAGGGATAAAAGCTATGCAAGAATTGCTCCAAATGAATATCATAAAGAACTTGGTCATCTCAGCAGTGAACGATACAACATTATGGAATTTGCTAATGATGAAGCTTTAGCTGATATTGAGAAAGCCTTTAACGCATATGGTCTTTCTGTTTGCTTCAGTACTTTTAAAGTTGAAGGTCGCAACTATTGGGGAAGAATGATGTATGTATATGCATATGTGAAATGAGGGTATAGAAGTGGATACTAATACAAAAACAATATTTGTAATAGAAATGATTGATAGTTTTCTTGATTATAAAATTTGTGCTGAACATAAAATGATTAATGAAGAGAATTTTGAAGTCGTGGGAATTGAAAATGTTCATATTAAGCCAAATGATATAATTAATAAAATGCCAAACTCATTAAAAATTGATCACGTTGTTGGTTCGTATTATTCTGGATTCCAGTGGTGCATGTCTGATTTCTTTCGTGAAGATAATTTAGATGGGTTTGTTACTGCATATGGAAATAAAAGAGCTGCTTTGTTATTGTTTTATTACAAAATCAATGATTATACATATGATAATGATGCATGTGGAACTCGGCATCCTATTCTGGAACGTTTGCCGGAAATTAATTATTTGGGATTTCAGATTCATTCTGATTATACTTATGGTGATATTGAAATGTTATCAGAATTAGGGTGTACATTGCAAAAATGCATGGGCTTATCTTTGAAAATACGTTTTAAAGATACAGATAATTACTACTTTGTAGAAATGGAAGAATTTTTGAATCATTGGAAAAAGAATGATACAAAAAGATAAAACACAAGAATCTGATTTTTTTAATGTCAAAGAGAGCAATCTTCCGATATTATGGATGGTTTAAAGCAGTTGCCTTAAGTACCATTGAAGAAAGAGAAAATTATCCAGATATAGAATTGGAGAACATAGTATGGGAAAAATTCAGAAAGAATCCTTAATATGGGTGAATGAACATGATGAAGAAATTGGTTGTGGAGAGAAAATGGAAACACATATCAAAGGAATTCTTCACAGGGCATTTTCGGTATTCATATATAATCAGGCAGATGATACTTTTCTAATTCATAAAAGAGCTTTTGGAAAATATCATTCTGGAGGCTTATGGACAAATTCATGTTGTTCTCATCCGCACATGGGAGAAATATTAAGTGAAGCAGTTATTAGAAGAATATGGGAAGAACTTGGGCTTTCAGTTCATAACTTAAACTTCAGACTTATTGAACTTGGAAAGTTTAAATATTTCCAAAAATATGATACTTGTTCTGAACACGAAATCGATCATGTTTTTTGCATGATTATTTCTCAAAAAAACGTATTCTTAAATTATAACAAGAGTGAAGTTGAAGAAATAAAATGGATTAAAATAACGGATTTGGATGCGTGGCTTCTGAAAGAACCAGAAGTATTTACAGCTTGGTTTTCACAAGCATACGAAATCGCACGTCTTTTTATTCAGCAAATAACAACATAAAGAAAGGAACATTTATTATGAAGTCAACCAAATACCTGTCTGCGCTTACGATAATTTTATCAGCAGTTTTACTGTCTGGATGCGGAAGTTCCGGACAAGGAAATATTGCAGGTTCATACCTTAAAGCCTGTTATGATGAAGATGCTAAAAAAATGATATCTTTAGTTCCAAATGCGGTAATTGAGGATTTAATGAGTGAATACAAATGTTCCAAGGAACAGTTAACGGAGGCAGTTGAAGCTGAATTATCAGTTGAATCTCGTGATTATTGGGATTGCAGTGAGATAAAACAGGCAAAAAAGCTGGAAGATATAGACGAAAATTCCTATGATGATTATTTTGACAGACGAGTAGAAATTGATTTGGATAAAATATCCGGAATGACAACGTATCAGGTAGATGTTGCTGATAACCGCTATTATAAAAACCTCTCTGTGTTTCATTATGGAGGAAAATGGTACAGTACGGATGCAGCAAATTTTATAGCTTATGCTGTGTGGGAAAAGTATTAATTATTTAGATGTTTCGTGAGTTGAGCTACGGAAAGGAATGATTATATGAAAAATCAATATCAGGCAAAATTTTCTCAATTTTTCTTTTTGATAATGTTAATTTTTACAGGATGCGGTGCAACGAATACATCTGATAATAATCAAAATTTTAGTGCATCAGAAAATACGGATAATGTTGTTTCATCAAATCTTATTATGGATAATCAGTCATCCGCTTCTTCGTATTATCCCATTTCATTTATTGGTGATGCTTTCCGTTATAACAGGGGACTTGCAAGTGTAGTGTTGCAAAATGGTGATGTTTGTGTTATTAATGAAAGTGGAATACCACTTGTTGTTGTTTCTGATACTTATTATTCAAAACATGAAGAAAACGAGCTAAGTATTCCAGATTATATTTCTAATGGCTGTTTTGTGTTTTCGATTAGTTATACAGATGATATATCCGGCAAATACGTTTTTTCGCATGATGGTACATTACTGAAAAATCTGACCGTTGGTACAAATACGGAGTGTGATGCGTTGGCAGCATATTATTATAATACTGATGCGTTTTATTGGCTTAGCATGGAAGGAAACTTTGATACAGTTTCTTATGTACTAAATCGAATGGATGCAAACGGCAATACAAGCACTCAAGTACTTACAGAAGGTGAAGAGGTTCATAATTATCTTTCAGCAGATTCTTCTGAAGAGACTACATTGGAGATAATGGAGGAAAAAATCAAAGAAAATTCAGATTTGAATGCTGCATCATGTTTTGTAAAAGATGATGGTTCTGCCATAATAATTTGTTATGGTATGGATGGAAAACCATATTATGCTTATGCTTCACAAGAAGGTGTACTGACTTCTGAATTGGTAAAATTAGATGCAGATTATGCCTTTTTTTGTGGACAAAATATATTGCTGTTGCATATGCATCCAGAAATTGATGAAAACTATGCTGAATTTTCTATGTTGGATACACAAACAGCAAATATCACAGATTTGAATTTCGGTGGGCTTATAGATGGAACAAATAGTCGCTATGCTCTTCGCCCTTTTGCAGAAACTGGTGAAAAACTTCAAACTGGACAAATCCGCAGAACAAATTTTATCTGTCCAGATGGTACACTGCTGTTTCAAAAAGATTCTTTTGGTAATACTGTGATCGAGATTCCTGACAGTGTACCACGCTATTAAGAAATTGAAAAAAAGCAACATATCCGGAAAGGAGAACAAAAATCATGTCTATTGAAGAATTAATTACAAAAGCAAATAACGGAGAAGTAGAAGCTGAAGCTGAACTTGGACGTCAGTATGCACTGAAAGGAGATTACAAAACTTCGGTTGATTGGAATCTTAAGGCTGCATCACATGGTTCTGGTGCGGCTATGATGGCATTATATTCGTTGTATTCTAATGGAAATGGTGTTGCCAAGAACGAAGCAGAGGCAAAACAATGGCTAATCAAAGCAGCGAATACTGATAATGGAGCTGCGATTATTTCACTTGCTTCAAAGCTTGAAAAAGGAAATGATGGATTTGAATATTCTCCGGAGCAGGCTTTCTATTATATTCAAAGACTCGCATCTGTGGAGGGATGGAGTACCTGTGGCAAATATACATTAGCACGTTATTATGCCAAAGGTATTGGAACAAGCATCAATATGCAGATGGCATACAACTTATTTCTTGAACTTGCTAACGAAGGCTATGGAGATGCTCAGTTCGAACTGGCCTATATGTTTGCTAAAGGTGAAAATTTTCAGCAGGATATGGATCAGGCTGGATATTGGGCAAATTTAGCACTTGAATCAACAAAAACGGCAGGTTTTTCAGATATCGAGAAAATACATTCATTAGCAAACAGATTATTTGATATGGAGTTTGAAGATAAGAGTGAGAATAACTCCGGAGGGTGCTATATTGCAACTTGTGTCTATGGTTCATATGACTGTCCGCAAGTGTGGGTTCTCCGTCGTTATCGGGATTATCATCTTTCTGAAACGTGGTCTGGACGTGCTTTTATACATGTTTATTATGCTATCAGTCCGTTAGTGGTAAAGTGCTTTGGACAGTATGGCTGGTTTCAAACTTTTTGGAGAAAACATCTGGATAAATTTGTGAAATCTCTGATGAGAAAAGGCGTTGAAAATACACCTTATCGGGATAAGAAATGGAGATGATATATTATGAAATTCAGGCAAAAAACAGCTCTATTGCTGAGTATTTCGTTACTTTCTTTTTTAATGGCATCGTGCAGTGGCGAACAGCAAGCGGATAATTCTGTAGTAGATACTGCTGTCAGCAACAGACAAAGTCAAACGGAAAACAGCTCTGATTCTGGCACAGGCATAGTAACACATACAGATGGAAGTACAAATATTCTGCGTGACAACGACAGTCTGGAACGTGCAGTCCAGCTTTCAGAATCAACACAGCAAAATTCTTCTTCACGCAGAACCAGAAGAGTAAAAAATCAGGCAACAGAAAAAAATTATCCTGAATGGAGTTCTGTTCAGCCAGCCGATGCAAAAGATTACACAATCATGGTTTATATGGTTGGTTCAAATCTTGAAAGTGAATATAAGGCTGCCAGTATGGATATTCTGGAAATGCTGGACAGTTCTCTCAATGCAGATAATGTGAATCTTGTCGTATACTGCGGGGGAGCAGATACATGGTGGATTGATATTCCACAGAATGTGAATTCTTATCTGGTATATTCTTCTGAAAACGGTGGTGAATTCAGTGTTTACACTGAATCTGAAAAAAGTATGGGAGAGACAAAGACATTCAGCACTTTCCTGAATGAAACGGTAGAAAAGTTTCCTGCGGAACATTATGGCGTTATTTGCTGGGATCATGGCGGAGGTCCTCTTATTGGGTATGGTGTTGATGAAAAATATCCTGACCCAGATAATATTTTCACATCTGATTGTCTGACACTTCAGGAAATGGATACTGCATTAAGCCAGTCACCATTCAAAGAGAAAAAATTGGATTTTTTCGGATTTGATGCCTGCCTGATGGGAACATTAGAAGTTGCAGATATGTTGAAAGAGTACGCAGAGGTTATGATTGCCTCTCCTGAATCAGAACCGGGTATCGGTTGGAATTATAGTTTTCTGAATGCGTTAAATCAAACTGTAGAGAGCAGTAATATTTCACATGCGATTATTGATAGTTATGCAGAAAGTGTGCGAAATAGTTATTCTTCAACTTCTCATCCCGATTATACTTTGATGGCTTTTGACCTTTCGGAAACTGAAAGGTTGCTTAAAGAAACAGATGATTTTTTTGAAGATTTGTCTTCCGTTTATCAGTCAGAGAATAACCGTCTGAAACTGATGGAAATCATTTCTGCTTCTTTCGCCTATGGGAACGGAGAATATGACCTTTTTGACCTTGGCGATTTCGCAAGTCTCTGCTCCTATTTTAAAGAAACAGCAGATTCTTCTCAAAAACTTCTGGAAACAATTGATGAGATAATTCTGTATGGAAGAACAAATCTTCCTTACAGTTATGGAATTTCTGTCTATCTGCCGTATCAATGCTACAACGTCTTTTCCGCATTGGGAGAGAATTTCATTGAATCCAGTAATTACGCACCAAAGTATAAATCTTTTATGAAAAGTTATACTGAGCCGTGGCGTTCAGAATCTTCTAAAAAATTTGACAGCATTCCATTATCAAAACGTGATGAGGAAGAGTATTATGATTATTATCAGCTGACTGATGAACAGCTTGCTGATTTCTCTGGTGCATATTATACTGTTATGTCTAAAAGCAGTTCTTTCGATAAAAGTTTTGATGCTGACTGTTATTACCCTATTATGGAAAATATTCCTGTATTCCCTGACGAAAACGGAATGCTTACCATTGACCTTGACCCGGAAGTCATTATGGCTGTCTCCGGTTCTGATGAAGATAAATCAATGATTGCAAGATTTCGTTATGTCAGTCAGCAGGATAACGAGGTGAATTATGAGTCAGTCAGAAATGCACTGGCTACTAATATAGAATATATTGGTGAGATGATAGAATATCACTTTGTTAAATTTTCCATCAAAGCAGGAAAAGATGTAGATAAAGCAGTCATCAAGTCAATTACGAGTGAGAGAGAAGAAGAAACAGATTTTGTTTCCGGAGGAAAAAATGATATTTCCACTGATGAACTTCATGCCTTATACTGCTATTATTGTCCTGTAGAAATGCCTGATGGTGATAAGACAGAGCTGTATTATGAAATGGAAAATACAGGACATATCACGATTGCATACATGGACATGCAGGATGAATTCAGCTATAAGCCAAGATATCTTTCTGAAACAGGTCGGGAAGATGAGTTTTATTATCAGCTTGTGATTCGTGATATGAGCGGTACAGAACATGCAGCCTCTGTTACAAAAATCCCAGATATTACAGAATTCAGAACTGTGACTGAAAAAACAGAAAAAGGAGAATATACTTTCCGACTTTATGAAGATTATGCTGTTCTGAATGATTATGAGGGAGAAGATGAAATTCTTGAAGTTCCTTCAGAAATTCAGGGGTTGCCTGTTACAAAAATCGGTGGAAAGGCTTTTGAAGCAAATGCCTTTAAAAGTCCTCTGAAAGAATTGAAACTTCCAGATACTATTACAGTGCTCGGAAATTATGCTTTTACCGGATGTGGAAATCTGGAAAAGGTTACACTTCCAGCAAAACTTTCTGAAATCAGTTACGGTGCATTTCAAAATACGATGTCTCTGAAAAAAATTGAAATTCCAGAATCTGTTACCAAAATAGGAAAATATGCTTTTAAAGGGTCTGGACTTGAAAAATTCCAGATTTCATCAAAAATAACCGAAATTGGAGCAGGTGCATTTTCTTCCTGCGACAATCTGCAAGAACTGACAGTTGATTCTTCCAACAGGTTTTATACTGTTCAGGATAATGTTCTTTTTACAAAAGATATGTCTGTGCTTATTGCATTTCCAGGCTCTTACAGAGAATCTTATGCCATCCCAGAAGGTGTAGAAGAAATTGCAGAAGCGGCTTTTTATGGAAGCTGTCCGTGGACAATGTATGATAAATTTGAAGCAGATGACTTTCTCGGAGATATTGGCATTTACAAAGGATTAAAATCTATTATATTTCCTTCTATACTCAAAAAAATAGATGAATATGCTTTTTATAACTGTACAGCATTCAGAGAACTGCAACTTCCTGACAGCCTTGAATATATTGGTTCATTTGCATTCAGTACCTATATCAAATACGCAAATCGAGAAAATATGGTACTTAATATCGGGAAAGACCTGACTTACATCGGATATGGAGCATTCAGCAGTTTTGACCTGATGAAATTTGAAGTTTCGCCGGAAAATCCCTGCTTTGCTTCTCCTGATGGAAAACTCACTAATTTAAATGGCGAGACAGAACTTCCTTGGAGAGCAGACCGCAAGGAAAGCTGGCTTGCAAAGGAAAATTGAAATTATCACATACAGCAGGATGTTTTTCAGATTCATGACAGCACTATTTCTGACAGCATCCTGCTTTGTGGATAAAATAAGTCTGTAAAAGTATTGAAATTATCATGCAGATATGCTATAATAAGAATACAAAAGTCAAATTTGGAGGTGATTTTATGAAAAG
>JAZQIL010000215.1:0-7367 GCA_045541055.1 Oscillospiraceae bacterium | reverse complement strand
TTGCTGAAAAATATCACAGAAAAATTATTTTTCTTCCTCCCTATTCACCCGAATTGAATCCGATTGAAAATTTCTGGCATACCTTGAAGCATTGGCTCAGAATGCATATTCATGATTACAATTCTTTGGATGATGCTATTTTTGCTGCTTTTCAAATCTTTTAGATTGTTCTGCCTTTCAAGTAGGATGACTATAATACGGATTTGACAGAAGATTTGATTGAGCGTATAGAAGTTTGCGAACAGGACAGGACAGTGAAAAAATGCCTGAAAAAGCCTGAAATCCATATTTTCTATATCGGTGTCGGCAATATTGAGGAATTACTGTCATGAGCAATAAAAAGCAAAAAAGAAACTCATCAGGAAGATTCTCCGGCACGAACGGTATCTGCTTGAAAAGGAGAATTCCCGAAAATACTTACATTATGGCTATGAAGATGAACTCTATCAGCTCAGTCCGTTCGGAATTTACAGCGAAATGAAGGCAAAGCAGGAAAAGGCATACAAAAAACTTCTTTTTCAGGCGATGTACCTTGCTATGGACGATTTGGAAAAGCTCAATCCCTACTGGCATAAGCTGATATGCGAATTTTATCTCAGAAAAGATGAAATCACTCTTGCCCAGCTCGGAGCAATGCACGGCATCAGCAGACAGGCGGTCACAAAGTCATTCAAAAGGGCGATGAAAGTAGTCCAGCAATTGGCAGAAGAATATCTCGAACATTTGATGCAATAAAATAAACAGACTTCGGAACAATTTCCGGAGTCTGTTTTTTGTTCCAATGAAATTTTGTGATTTTTGGAGAGGTGTAATATCAGGAACAAACGCAGAACAGGCATCTTTACAAATTTTTAAAGTTGTGCTATAATAATCATGTCAGCCAGAAAGCTGACAGTTCAGACTGGTGAAATGAGCTGAACAGGCATCTTGAAAACAGAATATGGAACGTCAGAAAAAAGTTTGCTGCAATTTGGTTACAATGTGCCTGAACCTCTTGAAAAATCCGAAAAACTGTGCTAAGATATTAGCAACGGTTTATTGGTCTGTCTGTACAGAACAGGAGGTCATTATGGCACAGACAGGCAAAATTACAGCTTTATATTGCAGATATTCCGCAGATGACGGCATGAGAATCGAAAGTGACAGTATCGCTCATCAGAAAGCAATCCTGACGGAATACGCAAACAATCACGGACTTGTCAATCAGCGGTTCTATGTGGAAATGTAATCTCCTAACTTGATACAATTTAATTTTGTACCCAGTGGGTGTAAGCTGGGTGCAAAGTGGGTGCAAAATAAAAAGGGTGGGTGCATTTTGCACCCAGACAAAAAATGCCGTGATACGGGAGATTCTGCATCACGGCTTGATGTTATTTATATTAAAGTTTAGATTCATAGTGAGCCTGTTCTTCTTTTGGAATTTTCAATGCATCCATAGCCTGCTGTATAGTCCATTTCATTGTTTCCATAAGAGTTTTAATGTCTTCAAGTCGAGTCTGTTCTTTTCCCTGCTCTACACCTTTTAACTCAACAGCCATACCCAGATTACACATTTCGGACACCTCCTCTTTGATTTCCTTTGTCATTGGAATGTGAAACTCATCTTCCAGTATCTTTTTGCGGTTTTCCACACTTTCCGTAGTAGAAAGGAGCGTACTTTATATTAAAGTTTAGATTCGTAGTGAGCCTGTTCTTCTTTTGGAATTTTTAAGGCATCCATAGCTTGCTGTACATTCAAATTTAAAGTTTCCATAAGGTTTTTAATACTTTCGAGTAAGGTCTGCTCTTTTCCCTTTTCTATGCCTTGCGTTATTCCCTGCTCTACACCTTTTAATTCAACAGCCATACCGAGATTACACATTTCGGACACCTCCTCCTTGATTTCCTTTGTCATTGGAATGTGAAACTCATCTTCCAGTATCTTTTTACGGTTTTCCACACTTTCTGTAGTAGAAAGCAGTGTACTCAGAAGCCGGATAATATCGCTTCTGTTTTCCATGCCTTCATCGTTCAGAGAAATGATGATGATTTTCATCTTATCATAATTTTCCGTTTTTTCCTTCACTCTGCCGATAACCTTCTGCTGAGTGATGCCGTATTCTGCGATGGAATTTGCATTTTTCTTTTTGGGGTCGGGGCATATCCAGATAGAATAGACTTTCTGAATCTTCTGGTAATCCGAATGTGTGAAGACAGTTCCTTTCTGCCTTGAAATCAGTCTGGCAGCATAGTAGACTGCTCTTGTCACTACAAAGTAGGAAACGTCCATATCCACCTGTATTTCAACATTGATGACCAGTCTGATGATGTTCTCCGTATCCGGAACAATTGCATCAAACACGATATCATAGTGAATTACGCCTTCTTTGTCTGAGGCATCTTCTGTATCAGAGCCGACAATGCTTGCATCTGCATCAGGAACATCCTGGTCTACAGATACAACATTTACCTGAACTTCACTGGCAAAACAGTTCTGCTCAATGTAGGATATATCAAAATCCTTGAATTCGTCAGTACATTCCTTTAAGATTTCCGCAAGAATAATGCGGTGCTTAATCAGTTTCTTTGCAACAGCATCCAGCTTTGCACGGTCATCGGAAGCCTCTATGCTGCTGGCAAGGCTCGTAGGCATTTCAGCCATTGGTATCAACTCCTCTGCTTTTTATTCATTATACCATAACAGAGCAGAA
The DNA here is from genome assembly GCA_045541055.1 of Oscillospiraceae bacterium. Classification (GTDB taxonomy): domain Bacteria; phylum Bacillota; class Clostridia; order Oscillospirales; family Ruminococcaceae; genus UBA3855. The sequence continues at coordinate 4,677 of JAZQIL010000215.1, read as the reverse complement.
AAATCAAGTCCATTTCAAAGAAAAAAGCCGTGATACAGAAAATCTGCATCACGGCTTGTATCAAAGTGAAACGGAAATCTCACTTCCGTTATTGAAAATAAACACAACATCTGACTTGCTGTGAACAATCACATCGTCCAGCATGAGATTCCAGATATTTTCATCAAATTCTGTTATCAGGCTTGTATGTTCCAGCCATCTGAGAAATGACAGGAGCTGTTCTTTTCTGCACTGTTTTTCATGCACTTTGACAGCAAGTTTTTCGTATTTGGTTTTCAGCAAATCATACCTGTTAATAAGCACATCATACCTTGCTGTATATTCTGCCTGATTGAGTGCAGCAGCAGCATTTTCTTCAATGCAGTCCTGAATCTGCTGTTCAGCCGACTGGATTTCAAGTGAAAGAACCGTCAGTGTTTTTTCCTGTTCTGCTGTAGAAAATTTCGTATCTGCAATTTCAGAATAAAGGGAAAGGATTTCTTTTTTGCAGTCCACAAGCTGACTGACGGCTTTCACAAACAGCTTTCTGATTTCATCTTCTGAAAGATGCGGAGTGGTGCATTTTTGTCCCTCAAATTTATGATTGCACTGCCATATCACTTTCCTGTACTTATCATTGGAGTGCCAGACCTTTGAACCATAAAAGCCGTCACAGCATCCGCATTTGATTTTCCCAGAAAAGATACTGACACGCCCTTCACGCTTCTGCCGTTTTTGTATTTTCTGCTGAACGAGGTCAAAAATTTCCGGTTCAATAATTGCCTCATGGTCATCCTGAACATAATACTGCGGAACTTGTCCGCTGTTCTTCACTTTCTTTTTTGTCAGAAAATCAGGCGTGTAGACTTTCTGAAGAAGTGCATCGCCCTTGTATTTTTCATTGGTCAGAATACTGCGGACAACACTTCCGCACCATTTTGTTTTTCCGCCCGGTGTGGGAATGCCGTCAGCGGTCAGTTCCTTAGCAATCTGGTATGGTGACTTTCCTTTCAGAAATTCAGCATAAATTCTGCGGACAATGACTGCCTGTTCCGGATTGACAACAAGTTCTCCGTTTTTCCCCTTGTCGTAGCCGAGAAATCTGCCGAAGGGAACAGAAACCTTTCCGTCTGCAAAACGCTTTCTCTGTCCCCATGTGACATTTTCTGAAATGGAGCGTGATTCTTCCTGACTAATCGAACTCATAATGGAAAGCAGCAATTCTCCCTTGCTGTCAAATGTCCAGATATTTTCCTTCTCGAAATATACCTCCACCCCATGCTCCTTCAGAGTGCGGATTGTGGTAAGGCTGTCAACCGTATTTCTTGCGAACCTGCTCACACTCTTGGTGATGATTAAATCGATGCGGCCAGCAAGTGCATCCGATACCATCTGAGCGAATCCGACACGGTGTTTTGTATTACAGCCTGTCACACCTTCGTCAGAATATACTTTTACAAATTCCCATTCACTGTGGTTTTTAATGTAATTGGTGTAATAATCGACCTGTGCCGCATAGGAAGTGAGCTGTTCTTCGTGGTCTGTCGAAACTCGTGCATACGCACAGACTTTCCGCTTTGTTACTGCCGTTTTCGGAACTGATGTGAAACGGTTCAGTGTTGCAGGAATGGTCTTCACATTTTTTGCCATTTCTTTATCCTCCCGTCAATGAAATAAAACTGTAAACTGTCATTTTCAAGAACAATTATTTTCTGAATCTGCCGTTCAAATTCAGTTTCTGAAAATTCAGATATCTCCATTACGAAAGCAGAAATTTGACGGAGTTGAAAATCAGTGTAATTTTTGCTGTGACAATGAACATCTTTCAGATGCTTTCCACGGCATTTCCAATAAATATATTTTCTGTCTTTATGGATATGGTAGCTGTTTCCACATTGTTCACAGAAAATTTTATCCTGAAAACAGTTTGTCACTGTGGCTGTATGAAGAAAATCTGATATGTGTCTGTTCTGCCACACTCTGTTTTCACCGCTGAAAAGATGAAATATCAGACTTCCGTCAGGCTGCACTGTAATTTGATTCACAAGCTGACAGAAATCTGTCTCATCAAATTTTTCTGCAGAGAGTACAGAAGCAGAAATCTGTAACAGTTCTTTTTCCTGAAATATCTTGCTTTCACATGTCACCCCTGCTTCTTTTTTGGCTCTGCATACCCAATAAATGTGAATTTTTCCTCTTGAAATATTTTTATTTCTGGAATAGGTGCGTCCGCAGATTCCGCATCTGATTTTTCCTGTAAAACAATAGACTGGATTGATTGTACCAGCTCTGCGTTCTGTTTCAGCCTGTGCCTGTTCAAACAGTTCATGGCTGATAATCGGCTCATGACAGTCTGAAATATAATACTGCAGAAGTTCACCCCGATTCGGCACTTTATTCTTTAGAATCGGGTCAGGCACAAAGCATTTCTGATATTTCAGGTCACCAATGTAGATTTCATTCCGGAGAATATAATGAATGGCGTGAAAAGAAAAATCATATCCATTCACAGATTTTATACCTGATTTTTCAAGTTCAGACTGAATTGTACGCAGCTTTATTCCGGCAGCATACTGTTCAAAAATATAGCGGACAATCTCTGCTTCTTTCGGAACAATGACATATTTCTGCTGATTTTCATCATATCGATAGCCAAAAACGTGCTTGTTTTTGATACCAATTTCACCTGATTCCATCCGTTTCCGCAGTCCCCATTTGACATTTTCAGAAATGTTTCTGGATTCTTCTTCTGTAAAACTTGCAAGAATGGTCATCATAAATTCTCCGTCTTTGCTGAGACTGCTGATGTTTTCCTTTTCAAACCGGACTTCTACGCCGATTTCTTTCAGGTGACGAACAGTGTTCAGCAAGTCAACTGTATTTCTTGCGAACCTTGATATGCTCTTACAGAGGATAAGGTCAATTTTTCCTGCATCGCAGTCCGCAAGCATTCTGGAAAACTCGTCACGTCCTGCAATAGACAAACCTGAAATTCCGCTGTCCGCATAGACACCCACATATTCCCATTCCGGATTGTTCTGAATCAGACTGCTGTAATAGCTGACCTGTGCCGAAACGGAATGCATCAGCCGTTCTGTCTGCCGTGAAACACGGGCATAGGCAGCAACACGCTTTTTCGGCTTTTCTGCCGTAATTTCAGGCTTGATTTTCCGTATGATTTTCATAGGGCAGCACCCTCCTTTCTGACTACCATATTAACCTATTTTCCGCAGAATATCAAGCATTTTCCGAAAGTAATTTACCCAGAGATGAAGGATATTTTTCAAGCAGAATTGTATCAATTTCAGCGTATTCTTTCCTTGTGATAAGTCCTTTTTTCAAGAGAGATTCTGCCACTGAACGGGCTGTAAAATAGAGCATATCAGTGCTTGAATCTGTCTTTGACATAGCATTCGTGAGAACAGTATTTTCTGTGATTGTTTCCATATGCTGTGAACTCCTTTCCGCAGTGAACGCAGGTGAACGTATAAATTGCTTTTCTGTTGACCGCTTCCGGATGAGCATTCCACCATTTCTGGCGACATTCACCGCAGCAGAACAGAATTTTCTTTCTTCCTGTAATCTGTGTAATCGGTTTCCCGCACTCCCTGCATTCAGTTTCAGATGATTCGTTTTGTTCTGAAATTACGCTGAATCCTGTTCTCTGACAGAATGATTTGACGGTGTTTCTGGAAATCTTCATAGCCCGTGCAATTTCGCTGTAAGTACCGCCGTTCTTTCTCATTGCTGCGATTCGCTCTTTTTGTTCCTGTGTCATAAAAATACCTCCATAATTAAAATGTATCAGCCGAAAACAAAAGCCTGCAAAGCAAACTGCTTCACAGGCTTTCATTTGTTTACGGTGCAAACGGCGGTACATCGATTATCTGACAGAATCCGTTCAGTCCGGCAGATTTGATTTTTTCGGCATAATCAATATATTGATTCGCTAATAAAACCTTGCCAAAAATTAAGCAGCATAAGAGGTAAGTTTGGCAGAAAAGAAAGCAGAAATTTTGGCAGGGGAAAGCTGTAATTTTTTTAAGTGAGAACGAACAAGATGTTCCAGTTCTTCTTCAGAACGGGGAGAGGCTTTTGAACCTGCTCCCCGTTTCAGGTCACTGTTGATAAATTCGTCGGGATTGTACTCAGGGGCATAAGGCGGAAGATAGAAAATTTCAATCTGTTCCTTGTGCTTTTCAAGCCACCCTGTTACTTTTTTGGCATGATGTACTTTCAGATTGTCCAGAATCAAAAATACTTTCTTTTTGCTTTCCCTGACAAGACGGCGCATAAAATCAATTAACTTTCCTGCATTCATATTATCCTGATACAGCATAAAGCGCAGTTTTCCTCTTTTTGTCACTGCGGAAAGCATATTGATTTTCAGTTTTCTGGCTTCCTTTCTGACAACAGGTGTTTTCCCTTTCGGTGCGTATCCTCTCATGTAATTTGCCGTATTCTGAATATTGGTTTCATCTCCGAAAAATATCTCCGCATTTTCTTTCACAGCACGTTCTGTAATGCTTGGAAATTCCTCATTCAGCCATTTATCAATTTTCTCCTTATCCTGATGATGTTAGGTGATTGTAAAATAAAGAAAATGGCTATTTTACAATGCAAATAAAGTTTAAAAACTACTGACTTTTCTCCGTTTTTGTGGTATAATTAAAAGTGTAAAAGAAAACCATACCAGCA
>JAZQIL010000214.1:0-8481 GCA_045541055.1 Oscillospiraceae bacterium | reverse complement strand
AAAGCTGTGCTATACTAAAACTACCGGATACAGCAGAATTTCAGATGCACTGCCCTATATTTTGTTTCTTTCTGTATCTACAATTTCATACTATGGTATAAAATTCCCCTTTTATATCAAATTTCTGTCCTGTGAAGCATCTGACGCAGGATATTTTTTTATACAAATTTTTAAAATAAAGAATGATTCTCAATTTCAAATGTGAAAATTATGTGAAAATTTTCAAATTACTATTGACAAATCCATTTTCTATGATATAATAATAGCATAGATTTTATTTTGAAAATGATTTTCATTTTCATTTTTTGGATATATTTGTTTTGAACAAATATATCATTTCTATTGCGCTTTAAATCGAAAATGATTATCATTTTATTTTAGAATATTTAATCTATTGGAGGTACTTAGATATGAACTACAACAAAATGATGACAATCGCTTTAATGAGTGTTTTCTTGCTGACAGGCTGTTCTGCTAAGGCAGAAGCTCAGAATACAGAAAGCAATTCTTCTGCTGAAAATTCAGAATCCGCATCAGCAGAAACAAATGCACAAGAAGCAGAAACAGTCAAAAAAACAGAAGTCATTGCTGCTGTCAATTCTGAACCAAGTGCAGGATGGAATCCAATAACAGGATATGGTCAACGGTATGACCCAATTCTGCAAAGTACGCTGACAAAGGCTTACGGCGGTGAAATTACTTATGATTTGGCAACCGGATATGAGGTCAGCGAAGACGGAAAAGACTGGACTTTTACAATTCGTGATGATGCACGCTACTCCAACGGCGAAAAAGTACTTGCTTCTGATGTGGCATTTACTTATGAGGCTGTCCGTGATAACAGTACAAGTCTGGATTTGAATAATATCATTTCTGCCGAAGCCATAGATGATACTACAGTTGTATTTCATCTGACAGAACCGGATTATACGTTTCTGTATGTGACTTATAAAGTAGGAATTGTTCCGGAAGCAGTCTATGATGATAATTATGGTGAAAATCCTATTGGTTCGGGTGCATTCAAGCTGGTGCAATGGGAAAAAGGTCAGCAGGCTGTCTGGGAATATAATGAATATTATTATGGTGATGAACCTGAAATCAAGAAAATTGTTCTGTTATTCATGGACGATGATGCCGCATTTCTTGCCGCTCAGAAAGGTGATGTTGATTTAGTCTATACCAATCAGAATTTAGCTGTACAGGAAATTGATGGCTATCACATGATGAATATTGAATCCATGCTGTATCAGGATAATATGAATGCAGGAAAGCTGATTGATTTTATGCGCCGTCTTGTCAGAGAAAGCAAAAAGAAAGTATTTCTCATTCTGGATAATCTGAAAGTTCATCATGCCAAAAAAGTAACAGGATGGCTTGAAAAGCATAAGGAACAGATTGAAATTTTTTATCTTCCGCCCTATGCTCCTGAATACAATCCTGATGAATTAATCAACAGTGACCTGAAACGGGGAGCGGGTTCAAAAGTCTCTCCCCGTTCTGAAAAAGAACTGGAACATCTTGTTCGTTCTCACCTGAAGAAATTACAGCTTTCCCCTTCCAAAATTTCTGCTTTCTTTTCTGCCAAATTCACTTCTTACGCTGCTTGATTTTGGCAAGGTTTTATTAGCGAGTCAATAATGTTTCCACATGCAATTATGCATGAATCCTCAGTGACGTTCTTAGGTTTTGGACTGCCACCGGAACAGCCTGCAATTGGGATTATCTTATCAGAATCTATGAAATATCTGACAACGGGCATGTGGTGGCTTGCAGTTTTGCCGGGAATTAGCCTTCTATTGATAGTGATTCTATTTGAAGTAATCGGAAATCAGCTCCGCCTGCTAATTGACCCTTACAGTGTTCAGGAGTAATCAAAATGAAAAAAGAAAATATCATACTCGAAGCAAAAAATATTTCCGTCCGGTTCAGAATGTATGACAGAGGGCTGAAAAAATATCAGTTGGAAGTGATTAAGAATCTGAATATTACACTGCACGAAGGCGAAATTTTGGCTGTTGTCGGTGCAAGCGGCAGCGGAAAAAGTGTGCTTGCTCATGGAATACTGGGGATTCTGCCTTCCAATGCTGAACTCGGCGGAGAAATTCTGTTTGAACATCAGCCATTAACAAAAAAACTTCGGAAAGAAAAAGTCGGTTCAGAAATCATCATGATTCCGCAGTCAGTCACTTATCTTGACCCACTCATGAAGACTGGAAAACAAGTACAGGGCATCAAAGGAACAAAACAGCAGCAGGAACATGCATTTGAACGCTATGGACTGAAAAAATCCGTTTCTGATATGTATCCGTTTCAGTTATCCGGCGGCATGGCAAGAAGAGCTTTAATTTCAACAGCAGTAATTTCCAATGCAAAATTGATTCTTGCAGATGAACCGACTCCCGGACTCAGTGAGGAAATCGCCCTTGAAACAATGAAACATTTCCGTGAACTCGCTGATAGCGGATGCAGTATTCTTATGATTACCCATGATATTGAAATTGCCCTCAAAGCCGCTGATACTATTGCAGTTTTCTATGACGGACAGACAATTGACACCTGCACAAGTGAACAATTCCGGCAGGGAAAAGATGCTTTGCATCATCCATATACGAAAGCCCTCTGGTCTGCTCTGCCACAAAATGGATTTTGTGTGCCGGAAAATTTTCTCAGAAAGGAGTATTCTGAATGAATCAGAAAGAAATCTTGCTGGAATGTCAGAATGTCAGTTTCCGGTACAATTCCGGTGTATGGATTCTGAAACATATCAATTTGCAGATTTTTTCCGGCGAACGTGTCGGACTGATTGCACCGTCCGGATATGGAAAAAGTACACTTTCACGGCTTCTTGCCGGATATGAAAAGCCCTTGGCAGGGAAAATTCTCTGGAAGGGAAAGCCTTTTCCGGAAACTGGTTACTGTCCTGTGCAGATGATTTATCAGCATCCGGAAAAAGCCCTCAATCCCCGATGGAGATTAAAAAATTCTCTTTATGAAGCATGGAATCCAGATGATGCACTTTTGAAAGAACTGCAAATCAATAAAAAACTCTGGCTGAACAGATTCCCGAATGAACTTTCCGGAGGTGAACTGCAAAGATTCTGTGTTGCAAGAGTACTCAGCCCGAAAACAGAATTTATTATTGCTGATGAAATGAGTACTATGCTGGATGCGATTACACAGGCACAAATCTGGAGTGTTCTGCTCAAAAAAGTAAAAGAAAGAAATCTTGGTTTGCTCGTGATTACGCATAATACAGCATTAGTGGAAAAACTGTGTACCCGTATTGTGAATCTGAAAGAATTGAATCAGATTTAAATGTGAAAATTATGTGAAAATTTTCAAATTACTATTGACAAATTCATTTTCTGTGATATAATAATAGCATAGATTTCATTTTGAAAATGATTTTCAATTTCATATTTATAAAAATGATATATTTCAGATATATCATTTTTTACAGCTTCTAATTTGAAAACGATTATCATTTTATATTTTAATTTGAGAAAGAGAGGGATACTAATGACAGCCTATCACACTGCAAACCGTGAATATTTGCTCAGTTTCCTGAAAGCGAACAGCAATACTGCACTGACTGTACAGGAAATGATGTATCAAATCCAGAACGAACACATTGACGGAAAAATTCCGGCTACAAGCAGTATCTATCGTTTAATCAAGAAATTTGTGAATGAAGGGATTGTCATCAAAATGATGGACACTCACAGGAGAGAATTTGTTTATCAGTTTGCAAAAGAACAGGATTCCTCCCACATGTATATGAGATGTAAAATCTGCGGAAAATTATATCCGATGAATCTGTATGACAGTGAAAGGCTTGTTCGGGAAATTCAGAATACAGAATCTTTCAGAATAGACCATGATATTATTCTAAATGGTGTCTGTAAGTCATGTCAGTAAAGAAAGGGTAATTGCTATGATGTTTTCCACTCCGGTTTCTCTGAAAGAGGAACTCTTGAATTAAAAGATTTCCGAACTCTCCATTTCTTCAAGCAGATACAGCAGGGGAGCTGTGCAGAATGACGGCTCTGAAACCTCCTTTAAGATACAGAATTTTTGCACAGCCCTGTGACTCTGCCAAAATAATAAAAAATAATAAAGAGGTAATTTTATGTTTTATAAAAAAATTAGTTTACTCACATTAAGCTTTCTCATTGCTGCAATGAGTCTCACTGGATGCGGTACAAATACAACAGCAGAAAATAACAGTACAGCAAATTTGGCTTCTGAAAATAATGTTTCCAGTCAGGAAGATAATTCTGCTGCTCCGGAAGAAACTAAATCAGAAGAAACTGCTACTTCTGAAGATAAATCTCTGAATATCGTCTGCACTATCTTTCCGGAATATGACTGGGTAAAGGAAATTCTCGGCAGTCATGCGGAAAATGATACTATCACTTATCTGCTTGATAATGGTGTGGATTTGCACAGCTATCAGCCGTCTACAAAGGATATGACCGAAATTGCTCAGTGTGATTTATTTATCTATGTCGGCGGTGAATCAGATGAATGGGTGGAAGATGCCCTTGCAGAAGCAGTCAATCCGGATATGCAGGTTATCAATCTGATGGAAGTCATGGGCGATTCTGCCAAACTTGAAGAACTCAAAGAGGGTATGCAGGAAGAAGAACATGACCATGAACACGACCATAGCAAAGAAGTTTCCACTTTTGAAGATGATGAAGTACAGGACAGAAGTCTTTCTGACTGGGAAGGGGAATGGCAGTCCGGCTATCCGCTAGCATTAGATGGCTCTCTTGATGAAGCCTTTGCACATAAGGCAGAATCCGGCTCGATGACCGCCCAAGAATACAAAGATTACTATATTAAAGGCTATGAAACAGATTATGATGATATCAAGATTGAAGGCAATCACATTACTTTTACTAAAAATGACGGTACTGTAACAGAATCTGATTATGAATATACAGGATATTTCATTCAGGACTGGTCAACCGGAACAAGAGCCGCTATGTATCGCTTTGAAGCCGTTGACAAGGAATCCGGTGCACCTGTCTATATTGAATTCAATGACCACATGATTGCACCCGAAAAAGCAGAACATTTCCATATCAGAATGAGCGATGAAAGCTATGATGCCATCGAAGACCCCGAAAATAAATGGCCAACCTTCTTTCCTGCTGAACTCAGCCCAGAAGAAGTCAGTGATGCACTCGCCGGACATGACCATCATGATGACGATGATGAGAACGAAGAAGGCGAAGAACATGAACATCATCACGAAGAGGGTGAAGAAGAATATGATGAGCATGTATGGCTTTCACTGAAAAATGCAAAACTCCTCTGCACTGAAATTACAGATAAACTCTGCATTCTGGATTCCGACAGCACAGAAGACTACAAAGCAAATCTGAAAACCTATGCAGAACAGCTTGACAAACTTGACAGTGATTTTCAGGCTCTTGTTGATTCAGCTTCTGTAAAAACTGTGGTATTCGGGGACAGATTCCCATTCCGCTATTTTGTAGATGATTACGGTCTGGATTATTATGCTGCATTTGTCGGCTGTTCGGCAGAATCAGAAGCCAGCTTTGAAACGATTGTTTTCCTTGCAGATAAGGTCAATACCCTGCATGTTTCAACAGTCTTTACAATTGAAAATTCTGACCAGAAAATTGCAAAGACCATTGTTGAAAATACAAACGACAAAAATCAGAATATTGCTGTCCTGAATTCGCTCCAGTCTGTGACAAGTCAGCAAATTGCAGATGGTGTAAATTATCTTTCTCTGATGCAGGAAAATTATGATGTTCTCAAAGAAAATTTAAATTAAGAAACGAGGTTATCCATGATGGAAAAAAATATCAAAAAGCCCGTGATTCTGATTACCGGCTATCTCGGTTCGGGAAAAACAACCCTGATGCAGAATCTCCTGAAACAGGAAAAAAGAAAAATCGCCCTGATTGTCAATGACATGGGCAGTATCAATATTGATGCCGGACTGCTCAGCAAGACCGGAAATCAGGTGGCACAGGTGGAAATGGTGGAACTCCAGAACGGCTGTATCTGCTGTACACTCCGTGATGAATTCATTCAGGAAATCGAACGTATCTCAAAAGAACCGGATATTGAAGCCGTTTTTGTCGAGGCTTCCGGTATCAGCGAGCCTTCAGCAATCGCCGGCTGTTTTATCGGCTATCAGGAAGAAAATCCGGAGGCAAATATTTTTCTCAGTTCTATTGTATCTGTAGTGGATGCCGACAGAATTTACAGAGAATTTCTCAATGATTTACAGATGGTCACTGATACGGACGAAGGCGATGTCATCAATCTTGTGATTGACCAGATTGAATTCTGCAATCTGATTCTTCTGAACAAAACAGACCTTCTGACAGAATCTCAGCTTGATGAAGTAATCAAGGCACTCCGTGACCTGCAAAGCAAGGCGGAAATTATCCCCTGCGTTCAGGGTGAAGTCGATGCTTCCAGAATCCTTGACGGCAGTGAATTTGATTATGAAGAAGTCCTCGCTTCTTCCTCGATTCAGAGAGCCCTGAATACAAATGAACCCAGTGCAAAAGAAGCCTGCATGGATGAATATGGTATTACTTCTTTTGTATTTGAGGAACAACGACCTTTCGACCGTGAAAAGCTTTATGCATTAGTAGAGGAATATCCGAAAGAATTAATCCGTTCCAAAGGTTATTTATGGTTTGCAGATGACCCTGCACATATTCAGTTGTTTGAACAGGCAGGACGCAATTGCAGTATTACAGAACTTTCCGAATGGATGGCAGCATGGGAACCGGAAGAATTAGCTCGTGTACTGGAAGCCTATCCGGATTTGAATGAGGACTGGCATCCGGAATACGGTGACAGAATCAACCAGCTTGTCTTTATCGGCAAAGGCTACCGGAAACAGGAAATTGTAAATCGCATTGAGAATTGTCTGGTAAGGGCATAAATTAAATTTATTATTAATGGAGGGTTCAATGATGGACGAAACAAAAATCGGCTGCGGAAATGCAGCACACAATCATAATGATGGTAAAGACCATACTCCAGCTGACTGCGGTGTAGAAGGTCATTATAACTGTGACGGCAAAGACCATAGTCCGGCAGAATGCGGCACAAAAGGTCATTCTCACTGTGATGGCAAAGACCATACTCCAGCTGACTGCGGTATCGAAGGACATTACAATTGTGACGGAAAAAATCATGAAAATTGTGATATATGTGGAGAGCCACTGTGCAATGGCGAAAATCACGAACATAAAAAATAATTAAAGTTTTATCTCACAAGTGCTGCATTCTTTCCTCTGTTTCGGACACAGATATTTTTCTGAGGAGAATGCAGTCTTTTTTTATCAAACAGATGTTGATGAACTTTCTAAAATGAGGTGATAAAATTGCAGGAGACTCAGGAAAATTTTATTCCTGTCTACTTGTTTCTTGGATTTCTGGAAGCAGGAAAAACAAAATTTATTCAGAAAATGCTGGAAGATGAACAATTTCATTTTGAACAGAATATTCTGCTTCTGACATGTGAAGAAGGCGAGGAAGAATATGACAGTTCCCAATTCCCTGGAAATCACATTTTTATTCATGTCATTGAAGAAAAAGAAGAATTGAATGAAGCAAATCTTCTTTTTCTTGCTGACAAGTATCATGCAGGATGTATCATGATAGAGTATAATGGCATGTGGCATCTGAAAGATATTCTGTCAAATAAACCTGACAACTGGAAAATCTTTCAGGCTGTACTGGTTGCAGATGCTTCTACATTTTTGCAGTATCATGCCAGTTTCAAAAATCTTGTGATGGATAAGCTGAATTTATGTGAATTAGTTGTATTTAACCGGTTTGAACATCGTGTGAATCCGGAAGAACTTCATAAAATTGTCAGAGCAGTTAACTGGAGAACTTTGATTTATTATGAAATGGATAATGGTGAATTGTCTTTTGATGATATACAAGACCCTCTGCCGTTTGACCTGAATGCTGACCCAATTATGATAAAAGACGAATATTATGCTTTATGGTATCAGGATATTATGGCAGAAGCGAAGAAATATCAGGACAAGACGATTGTGTTCCGTGCAATCATAGACAGAAATGCTGATTTTCCGCCGGATGTTTATATCGTGGGACGAAATATTATGACATGTTGCGTAGAAGATATGGCATTCAGCTTTTTTCTGGCACAATATCACAAGGCTTTTACAGTACGTCAGAATCACTGGGCTTTTGTCACTGCAAAAATTATGGTACAGCACCATGCTGCACGAAATGCAGATATTCCTATTCTGAACATACTTCATATCTCAGACTGTACACCGCCAGAAACAGAAACTGCCTTGTTTACATGAATACAGCAAATACTAATGAAATGATAAACTTTAAAGTTTGAGAGAATCAAAATCTCCCAGACTTTTTGGCTGAATACTATGATACTAGTACCGATTATCTGCTTGGCATTACAAATCAGGATAAAGCCTATCC
>JAZQIL010000213.1:0-8180 GCA_045541055.1 Oscillospiraceae bacterium | reverse complement strand
CGCAGCAACGAATGAAACAGTATTGTTAATATCAGACGGCAGTCCGCAGAATGTCGCTGGATTTGCACCGAAACGGAATTCAGGGAAAATTGGCAAATTGGAATCATGTGTTTTCATAGAACCAAGTTCTGCACCGAATGCAGGCTTCCTTGACTTCCTCACGGGTCAGCTTTCCTTTCTTCTTCCTGATAATCAGAACAAGAACCGTATGTTCTCCGCCGAGATTCCAGTACTCTGTCCATGTTTCAATTGTCTTTTTCATATTCAGTCCTCATAAGCGAGTAATTCGCCATTGATAAGCTCCCACTGATTACCAGCACAGTCAAACCGGATATAATTCCAGTCCGTTGCATCATAGAGCGGTTCACGCTGATAAGTATCTTTCACACGCTGACGATTGTATTTATTGACTTCAAACGTCTGCACTTCACGGAGAATCTGAATTCTGTCCGGCATAAATCCAAACAGTTCGGAAATATGTTTTACTGCTTCTTCATCGCTCAAAACCTCTGTTGTACAGCACTCCAAAAGCTTCTGATAATCTGCCTGCTTCATATTCGTTCCGGTATGTTCCGCCGGATGCCAGTCAAGTTCCCTGTCGAGCTGGTCTTTCAGTCTGTTTCTGTCCATTCTCATTTTGTCAAGGTCGGCTTCCAGCTCATTTGCTTCTTCCTGAATGCGTTCTGCCAGACCGTCAGCATTCAACTTGTAATTCTCACAGAATTCGTGCTTATCAATCTTGCTTTCGTTGTAAAATTCCTCAATCACGGAATACAGCGTTTCTGACGGATAAATTCTGGTCAGCGTTTCAAATTCACTTCTGAGCATTCTCTTCACTCCTTTCTCACCTGCCCCCTCGGGGCTTTTTTTCTGTCTGCCCGTCTGATAGGCGGCAGTCTGGCACGTTTCATGCTCATGTTCTTGTTTTGGGATTGACTTTCATAAAAATTGACATGATACTCATTACAGCCTTAAACAGTTCTTTTTGAATTGGGCTTAACTCTCTGTACCCAGTCATGACAATCTTTTTTTCTTCGTTCATATTAAGCACCTCGCTTTCAGTCTTTTTTATATTGTATCACAATCAGTTGTAAAAATCAATAGAAAAATGAACTTTTGGAGATTTTACTAAAAATAAAGTTGTATTTTGTATATTATCAACAACCTTTGAAGAATTGCGCTAAAGCTATTGACAAAATAAACTTTTAGTGATATTATAATTAAAGAAGGAGGTGATTATAATGCCAAAAGTTACAAAAGATAAAAAAGCTATGATTAAAAGAGGTAACATTCTGTTTGAACTGAGAAGGAACAGGAACATTAACCAAAGTACTATTGCTGACTACCTAGGGATTTCACAACAAGCCTACTTAAAATATGAAAAAGGCGATGCTGACCCTACAATTGACACGCTAATCAAAATTGCAAGTTTCTATAATGTTCCTATCGACTATCTTCTTGGACTTGAACCTGCTCCAAATCCTTTTGCAGAGATGCAACTAAGCGAAGAGGACGAAGAAGAAGTTTGGAAAAAATACAAATCCTTTCCCCCGGAAGGCAGAGCGTTTTTGCTCAATGTCCTTCGTCAACTTGGAAATATTTTACAACAACCAAAAAATGGCGATGATTATATCATTCAGCAGACAACTGTTGGTGCAGAACTCGACCTCCGTGAAACAGAAAAAGAAAAGGCACTCTCAAATGCTAAAGCAGAGAACGCCGTCGCCGGATAGTCATAACCCGACGAATCAAAAAATAAAAAAATCCGCCCGGTGTTACCAGCACCGGACGGACTCCGGCTTGTTAAAAACTTTATTCTTGATTCATCTGAATTTCATCTAATGCCATAACAATATCAATGAATGTTTCCAAAGCCATTTTGTCATCATCTGTAAGTTCTGTATAATTAGGAATATCTTGTGAATCTACTTTCTTACTTTCGTTCTCGTTCATTCTAAACACCTCACTCTTTTTTATGTTATATTCATTTTATCACTCTTTTTAGAGTTTGTCAATAGTTTTATTTCACTCTTTTAAGATTCTATTTTTTGCATAAAAAAGAGCATTTAAATTTAGTTAATTACTCTAAAAAGAAAAAAATACTCTTTTAAGGGTTGACAAGTAAGAAAATATTTGATAGAATAAATAGGGAGGTGATTATGTTGAAACCAAAAGATATATTGAAAGCACTGAGAAAACAGCATGGCTATACAATACAAGAAGTTTCAAAAGGAACAGGAATGACCTATACTATGTGCCGAGAATATGAAACAGGAGATAGAAATCTTGGTTTACAAGCTGTTCTTAAACTTGCTGATTTCTATCATGTTAGTACCGACTACATACTCGGACGTGAGGTAACAGACCGAGATGAACGAATTAAAGCAAAATATCAAGCACTTTCACCGCAGAGAAAAGAAGCTGTTGAAAAATTTATCAATATGCTTGCATATAATCACAAAACGGAGCAAGTACAAAGCAATGAACGTATTATTTTAACTGCTATCGGTGAAATATTTACTACTATTGGAACAGAACCCGAATCAAAAAACATTAGTACAAAAACAACAGATACAGAGTGAAAAAATAAAAGGAGAGTGAGTTTATCTCATCCCCTTGAAAGTGAGGTAATGTTATGAACGAGTTGACAGTTTGGAATTATGAAAACATAGAAATCCGGACAATTGAAAAAAATGGCGAAACATGGTGGGTGCTTGCCGATGTTTGCAAGATACTGGAATTGACAACCCCAGCAAGAGTAGCAGAGCGGCTTGAAGAAGATGAAAAGGGTGTGAGTCTGACTCATACCCCTGGCGGTGTTCAAAATATGGTCATCATCAATGAATCTGGTTTATACTCTGTCATTCTCCGAAGCGACAAACCACAGGCAAAGCCTTTCCGCCGCTGGGTAACACATGAAGTACTACCTGAAATCAGAAGAACCGGAAACTATAATGCTCACGTTCCTGCTTCTTCTCCTGCTCCTATTGCTATTTCCAATAGCTTGACAACTTTTGAAAATCCAGAGTTTGGCTCAATTCAGGTACTTGAAAAGCCTGACGGAAAAATTTTATTTTGCGGAAAAGATGTTGCTGTTGCATTGAAATATAAACAACCTGCCGCAACTATTCGGAGATATTGCAAAGGCGTACTACAAATGGAAATCTTTGCAAAAGGTAGTATGCAGAAAATGAAATTCATCACTGAAGGTGATGTATTCCGATTAATTGAAGCAAGTGAATTACCGTCAGCATGGAAAATTGAAAAGTGGATATTTGAAGGAATACTGCCAGAAGTCAGAAAAAGCGGAAATTACAATATTTCTCAGCAAGCCTATGAATTTAAAACTCTCTCTGACATCGCTAATGCCACTGAAAGAGTTGTTTCTCTCTCAAATGATGAAGCAAAAGAATTATGTGCATTTGCTTATTCAAGAAAAAGAGGTTTTATCAGTCCACCACCATTAAGCTGGTTTAGGATTAAAGAAACGCAAACAACATTTTCTTCAAGTAGTACATACGGTTCACTTTCTATTGAAATCAAGATAACATTTGAAGTAAAAGGCGGTTTTACATACATTTTAACTGAAAAAATTAATAGAGGCATTTGGGAAAGTGAATTGCTTTCACTTTAATAGAGAATGCCATCACTGGATAGATCCACTCCAAAGAAATAAGAAAAAGTAAGCAAAATGAAATCCGCCCAGTGCTACCAACACCGGACGGACTTCGGAGAAAGTTTATTATCTATTGTTACTTTTATTATAACATACTTTCTCCGAAATTGCAAGAGGTAAAGGAGGAAATTTTTTATATGACGACTTTTGAGACATATGACTTGCCGGAACTATACCGCCATCTTCCTGAATACGTCAATAGTATCACGGAAAAGCGGAAATCTAAGAAATATAACTGTCCTCTCTGTAACAGCGGAAAGAGAGAAAACGGAACTCCGGCATTTAACTTATATGATGATGGACTGAAATGCCACTGTCATTCCTGCGGATTTGACGGAAATATTGTTGGTCTTTATCTTGCTGTCAATGATATGTCAGACACTAAAGCCAATGTTAATGTTGCTATCAGAAGTCTGGCTGGAATGTATGGCATGATTTCTACAAGCAGCACAGCACATACTGCAACACCTAAACAGCCAAAAGCAAAAAAGACAAGAATCGGAAGCCGTACACATCTCTATACTGATAAAACCGGAATTATTCTTGCAAGGAAAACTATTACAAAGTATTCAGACGGGTCAAAATCACCCTTCTGGAGCTTGTATGACCCTGATACACATACTTTCTCCAATGGATTGAAAGGTTTACAAATTCCTTTATATCATGCAGACAGGATTCATAATAGTCAGGGAACTGTTTACTTCGTTGAAGGTGAGAAAGACGTGGAAACAATGGAAAACTGTTATGGAGTTACCGCCACAAGTACTCCGAACGGCGGCGGTCAGACAAGTTGGAACACCTTATATAATGAAGATTTATCCGGACGTGACATCATCATTCTGACAGACAATGACCCTTCTGGCGAAAATTACGGAAGAACTGTTGCTAAAAATGTTTCTAAGATTGCCAAATCTGTTAAAATCATTCCTACAAAATCCTTTTGGTCTGATTGTCCGGAAAAAGGTGATATTTCCGATGCCATAGAAGCGTTAGGACAGGACAGAATCAAACAAGCTCTTTCCGATGCAGTCCAACAGACAGAAATCTATCAACCAGCTTCTGATGAACTGAAACCAGAAGCTACCAACATCACGGAAAATTTGCCTTACTGGATTCAGCAGACAGATAAAGGGCTGAGAGCCAACGCTGAACTGCTTGCTGATTACATCTGCAAAACAGAAGATTACATTTTTGTACAGTTACAAGACCAAGAATCACAGCGGTGCTACTGGTATCAGAACGGAGTTTATACCAGAATCAGCGGAAAACACATCAAAGCAAAAATCAAAGCATTGATTCAGAATTATGATACAACGCTTGCAAGAGTGCGTGTCATTGAGGATACTTACACACACATCACATATCCAGATGGAAAGCACTTCGTCTCTGATGAAGCTCTGCTTGATGCAGATGAAAACATTATCAATTTTCAGAATGGAATTCTGCATCTCGACACAATGGAGCTGAAACCACACAGTCCTGATTATCTCTGTACCATCCAGATACCTTGTAACTGGAATCCTTCAGCCAATCAGAACAACACCTTTTACAACTATATCATGCATCTTGCAAATGATGACTGGCACAGTGCTGAAACGCTGATACAGGCTATTGGATTTGCAATCTCCAATGTCAAAATCGAACGTTTCAAGAAATCACTGATTCTTTGCGGCTCTGGAAATAGCGGAAAATCGGTATTTCTGAAATTCATGTCTCTGCTGATAGGCAAAAACAACTTCGCTGCTATGCCATTTGAGAAACTGGACAAGCGTTTCAGTGTTTCTACATTGTATCGGAAACGTCTTGCCGGAGATGATGATTGTAATTATTGCAATTTCTCCAGTGTTTCCGTATTCAAGAGCATGACAGGCGGCGGTGAGCTGATGTGTGAAGAAAAAGGCAAGCAGAGTTTTCCGTTTGTATTTAATGGTCTTTATGTGATTTGTGCGAATAGTCTGCCATTGTTCGGCGGCGATAAAGGCACTCATGTCTATGAACGCATTATACCTATCAGATGCGGAACAACAATTCCTGAAAAACAGCGTGATAAGAAACTTCTGGAAAAGTTGTATGCAGAACGAGAAGCTATCGTCCATTTTGCAGTAATGGAACTGAAAACAGCAATTGAAAACAATTATACACTCTCTATGTCTGATGAATCAAAAAAGATGCTTGAACAATACAAAATTGAGAATGATATTGTTTTGCAGTTTCTTGATGAATGTTGTGTGCCTCGCAAATGTTACGACAGCATTAACACTGCTAGACTTTACGAAGCCTTTAAACGCTGGTGCTTCAGCAATGGTGAAAGATACACTCCAAAAAAACGAGAATTCCGTGAAAGCATTTGCAATTTCTATGGTGTAGAGCCGACAAAGGAGGGACATGATAAAATTCAGAAAAAAGTGCAAGGAAATTGGTATTATTTGCACACATTAACACCAGAATCTAAACAAGACCTTGGCATGTTTGATAGTGTTGCTGATGCACAGAATAATTCAGGCACTCCGTACAATCCTTAAATGAAAATAGTTTTCAAAGTCCGGAGACCTTCCGGACTTTCTTATTAGAAAAACACTTTATTCTTTAGAAGCGTAAAGTGTTTAATTTTTCTATTTATTCATTTTTTGAATATTAGGGGAATTTTTTTAAGTTTTTTCCCCTAAAAATTCCCCTAAAAATTCCCCCAAATATTTGTTCTGAATAACTATATTTAGTATTTATATCTATTTTTATTACTATATATTGTAATTAAGGGAAAAAGGGGAAAAAGGGGAATAAATTTGCAGAAAAAAAACAAAATAGGAAAGAAAAACTTTACGATTCTAAAGCGTAAAGTGTTCAAAGACCTGAAAAATGTATAAAGAATCCGAAAAAAATTCCCCTTTTTCCCCTAAATGAATGTTTATGTTTATATTACTTAATTATTTATAAAAAAAATTTCCCCTTAGATAAAAAATTATAAATTTATATATTTACTATTTATAGCCAAAAACAATAAAAAACGATAAAAAAATCAGGGGAATTTTTGGGGGAATTTTTGGGGGAATTTTTCCCCCAGTGCATTTTATAAACTTTTAGTGTTATCTCAAATTAGCGTACCCTCAAGGTGTCTCTGTGTGTCCTCTGAAAAGTATGTCAAGTAAGTTTAATCTTGTATCTTGACATATTTCAGGGAATGTGTTACACTTAGTTAAGAGATTTTTGAAAGGAGATACCAAACAATGGAAGATACTAGAAAGACATATATTGGCTATGTCAGAGTGTCGAGTGTTGACCAGAACGAAGCTCGACAGTTGAAGGCTCTGGAAGACTTCGGACAGCCGATACATAAAATTTTCATGGACAAGTGCAGCGGCAAGGATACTAACCGACCAGAGTTTCAGAAGATGATGGAGTATGTCCGTGATGGAGACGTTGTTGTTGTCTGCGAATACTCAAGACTTGCCCGGAGCAGTACTGACCTGTTGCGAACAGTCAAGGAACTACAGGACAAGGGTGTTGAGATTGTCAGCCTTCGGGAACGTTTAGATACAACAACACCAGAAGGGCGATTCATGTTGACTGTATTTGCTGGATTGGCTGAATTTGAACGTGAAATCATGAGAGAACGCCAGAAAGAGGGCATTGCTATTGCCAAAGCACAAGGCAAATTCAAGGGCGGTAAGCCAAAGCCTATCGACATGGACAAGTTCAAAGCAGAATGTAAGAAGTGGAGGGCAGGAGAACAGACTGCTACTGCCGCAATGAAGAATATGGATATGAAACCGAACCGATTTTATAGGAAAGTCAAAGAATTTGGTCTGTAAAAACAAAAAAATCCGGAACGTATTGTCGTTCCGGACTTTGGGAATCTTCTATTCAGTTTTTGCTGTTCTGTTCATCGGCGAGTTGTTGTACTTCTTCCAGTGAAAGATGCGAGAACCGAGCAATTTTTTCAATTGGAATTGTTCCATCAGCCAACATTTCAAGTGCCATTTCAATGTGAGCAAGGTCAACATTCTCTTTGATTCTTTCTTCCATCACCTTACACATATAACTCACTCCTTCGGGGGTATTCTTGTAATATCTTGTTGCCTGTGCCATCAGTTCAAAATTCATATCATCCGCATTGGTGCAGCGGAAGTCATGCATCAGCTTTCCGATGTCATCATCACCGACATAAGCACCATTTACATATAAGATATAAGAACGGTCAGCAAATGGTCTATTTTGAAAATCTGTTACCATTCGCCTGATGTGATAGACTGGTTTTCCAGCACCAAATATATCATTCTCTGTAATAAAAATTATATATGTAGTCGGTAGTTCAGTGAATTTCTGTCCTTCGGATAAAAATTCAATATCCATTGCACTGGAGTGGTATCTGGCACGTTCAGGAACTGCACCTTCATCAGCTCTCTGAATTTCCAAATCATATAATTTTTGCTGATTGTCTTTTCCGAAAACATCCAGACAAATAGACTTTGCACCTACCAGACGTTTCAAATCATATTGTGTTTCC
>JAZQIL010000212.1:0-13031 GCA_045541055.1 Oscillospiraceae bacterium | reverse complement strand
GCCTCCGACTTATACAGCATCATTGTTTCAGCACATTTTTCTCCGAGAACACTTTCTGTTTCAAGAATTGCTTTCTGATAACACAAAGCAGATTTTTCATAATTTTCTACATCTCTGTAAACATCTCCGGCATCACTATACATTTCAGCAATTTTTTGAGGATTTTGTTCGGTCTGATTTTCTTCAAGGAATCGTTCTAAGTATAAAACTTCAAGCGAAGAATACTCTTCAACTTTTTCCTGATTTTCGTTCATTCGTTCAAGCATGACAAAATACCCATAGGCAATATAAAAATCATGACTGTTTTCTGCAAATTTAAGCATACATTCTATGTGATAACGAGCCTGAGCTACATCTCCATTATCCAAGGCATCAATCACATGAACTTCCAGCATTTGATTTTGATAACCAAGCTCTTTTACTTTAGAGTAATATTTTTCTGCTTCTTTACTGTTTCCTGTACGCTCTGAAATAACAGCTAAAAACAGGTAAGCATATGCAATCTGTTCTGTATTAACAGGCTGTAACCTCTCTAAAGTAGAGATAATTTTTTGATTGCTGTAAATCGCTTTATTATAAAGCATTTCTTGCATATAGATATGAAAATTTACTGTAATCATCAATTCAGCAAACAGTTCATCCCATCCTGCTAAATTGCAGACAGCATGGTCAATCCAGCGAATCTGTAATTTTCTTTGGTCAGCCTGAAATGTGTTAATCCGTTCAGCTATATAAATCATACTTTCCACTAATTTTTGACATTGCAAAGAATCTGGCTTTAACTGACTGCAAAGAGCTTCTGCAATTAAAGAATGCAGATAAAGATTATTATCATACGCTTGTACCCATCCTCCCTGCACGGCAATATCAAGATATTGTACTTCATTTTGAGAGAAATCACACAATTCCAAGAAATAAGTTCTTTCAATTGGTGTTGAGCCAATCAAAGCAATATGTTTCAGAATTTGTTTTAAATTTTCAGAAAGGTGAAATACAGAGAATAGAATTTCAATATGATTCAAGGCATTTCTGTTCCGGAGCGTACCGTCTTTGAGATGCTTTATTTTTTCTTTACTTGCTGAAATCCCTTGCTCACAGAGTTTATCATACATTTCAGCAGGAGTGATGGAAGTTAAGTTCATCTGTTTGGAAACTAATTCTACTGCCATAGTATGCCATTCCAGAGCATAGATGATATTTTCAATTTCTTCTGTGAAAGCTTCTGTATCATGATGATAATAATGCTGAAAAATACTGAAAATGCTTGTAAAATCATCCAGAATATCAATTTCATACTGCGGAAAAACTTCTGAAAAATCCGTTCTGGAAGTAATCAAAAATTTACACGGCAGAGAAGTCAGTTCATCAAGATATTCACATTCATCTGTATCGAAATTATCTAAAATAATCAGGTGTCTGGGAGTGCAGATTGATTTCAGGACTTTTATTTTTCGATTGAAATATTCTTCGTCAGATTCTTCCTCGGAGCGTTGCAGATGTTCCACATGGAACTGCAAATCATCTGCAATGGTTTCTAAAATACTGTCATGATAGCGAACGAATACTACAGCATCATAGGCTTCTGAAAATGCCTTTGCATAATTTTTAGCAAGTTCCGATTTGCCGATTCCACCGATTCCGTGCAGAATTAAAAAATTCGTCTGATTCTGTAAAATTTCATGAATTTCTGAAATTTCTCTTTCACGACCGCAGAAATAATTTGTACCCATCGGGAGAACTGTTTTCAGATAGGGCTTCTGTTTCTGAAATGACTGAATAAACGGCTCGATTACGTCTAATAAATCCTGACATGACGGATATCTGCTTCTCACATCAGAAGAAAGTGTATTTCTGAAAATATCTGAAACTAACTTTTTAGTTTCCGGACTTTCTTTTGCAAGCAAACTGTTTTCAAATTCTGAATCCCATGAAGTAAAGCTTCTTCGGTCAGAAACTTCCGGAGTTCTGCCAAATAACAGATACATCAATAATGCACCTATCGAATAAATATCAGAACATATGCTGATTTTAGAAAGTTTTTTCTGCATGACTTCCGGTGCAGACCAGCTCTTTGTAAAAGATAATCTTCCGGATTGAATTTCGTTCAGTTTCAAGGCACTGTCAAAATCAAACAGCATCACAAGTTCCGGCGTTTCCGGATAAAGAAGAATATTTTCAGGCTTCAAATCCAGATAGAGCCAGCCGTTTTCATGAAAATTCTGAATCTGCCTTGTTACGGATTTCAGCACTCTGAAAATATCATAAATATTCAAATCAGCCTGTTTCAGAGAAATTCCATTCTGACAGCTCATTGCAATATATTTCGTATCATTGCCCTGATAGATTCCCTGAATATTGCTGATACTGTTCATACTCTCAGGAATCGTGCGGAATTTTAGCTGATTCTGATAGCCGTCAGTAAAATGCTGTAATTCTTTCCGGAAAATTTCTGTATCTGAAATCACAAGTTCCTGCTTCTGATTTCTGCTAATTTCTAATTCTGCCGGATAACATTCTTTCAGCCTGACAAAAATCTGATTTTTTTCTGCATCCTCATAAACAGCGGTATAAACAATACAGCTTGCACCCATGCCGACAGTTTCCAGAATTTTAAATCTGAATGTTTTCTGTGTTCCGATTTCCTGTAAGATAATTTCAGAATTTTCCGTCAGTGCAGTTCTCATGATGTTCCTCCTGTAAATTTTCCAGATAGATTTTTAATTCTTTCAGACTTTGAAATCGTCTGCTGATACTTGTGCTGATAGTTTTCCGATATAGCGTTTCATACTGATGAAATTCTGCAAATCTTCTTCTTTGAAACCATGTAACAGGCTCATCTTCTGACTTAAAATAAATATAACTGCCAATCAGAAAGATATATCCGGATTCCTGATATTTGCGGATATTTCTGCATTCCGGTGCAATCAGAGAGCCAGCCGGAATCTCTGAAAAATATTCTCCATATTTCTGAATAAAATCTCTGACTGATAGTTTTTCATTTTCCATGACAGAAATCAAATGCAAACTTTGCTTAAAAATCTGGTTCATAGTATTTACCTCCTGCACTCATTATAACATACAGGAGAATCCATTTGTAAAAATGATTTTTGAAAAATTTCTAAGAATGCTTTTGAAATTTCATGCCACCTGTGCCATCAATGGTAGGAGTGGCATGTTTTTTAAAATTCTTCTTCTACAATATCAGCGTAGTATCTTCTGAAAGCATCACGGAATTCATTCAGCGGATAGGGATGATTCGCACAGTGCAGAATCAGCCAGTCAAACGGATTTCGGATATAGAATGGCGGATAGCCACAGTCTGTCAATAAATCGTTTGTTTCTTCCACGAACACCCTGAAATCCGATTCAAATACACAGAAATGCTTGTCACTTTTATTTTGTTCAAACAGTTTTGTAAAATAATCATAGAAGCTCAGAATAATCAGAGCTTTCCGCATCGCATCATAAGAAACCGGCTTTCCGTTTTTGATTTTAGAAAGCTGCATTTTCAGCGGAAAATTGGATTTTATCAGTTCCGGAAAAACAGATGCCTTTGCAAATGATTTTTCACCGGAATACTGCATCATATCCACACTTAAGAGCATATTCAGAAACAAATCTGCGTTTTCTTTTTTAGACGAATAATGCGATATTGTTTCTTTTTCAGCATGAAATTCATATTTTTCAAATTCATTAGCGGCAAGAGTGGTGCATTCTGCAAGAAGCCTTTTTGCATTTTTCAGAGCAGTCCTGTTATTCAAAAGAAATTCAGAACTGTTTTTGTGAATGTATTTCAGCAGTTCTTCTTCTGTATGAATCTGTTTCAGACCTTCGCCCATGTTCTTTGTGAATTCATAAGCTGACTGTTCCGGTTCTGCCTGTTTCAAAATCGAATCTGCTTTCTTTTTGAGTTCAACAGCAGAATCATAGTTCAGATGATTCAAAAAACAAAAATAATAAATAACTTCCTCATGATTCCGGAAATTGAACGGACATTCAAAATAGACTTTCAGAAAGAATTCTGTGACTTCTTCCAGATTCATAGCAAGCCCGAAACATAACCGAAATACCAGTTCACGGCTTGTTTCACTGGAAACTGGTCTTTTCTCCTGAAACCAGTTCCGAATATTTGCAGTATTCAAAGATACTTGATTTTTCTGACAGCATTTTCTGACAAATTTTACTTTTTCTTCTGTAAAGTCAGGATTTCCTGAAAATCCGTGTTTTTGAATGACTTCTGTGAATCCGTCTGAAAAGCTTCTGAACGGATAAGTCAGCAGATATTCTTCTGTGTAGTTTTCCTCTTCATCAAAGAAAGTATATTCATCATTCAGAAGCGAATCCAGACAATGCCTTGTCAGTTCTCCTGCATTCTCGTATAAATCTTTCAAAATTACCACTCCCTGTATACAAATATTATAGCATAAATCTCCATAAAAAGCAATATTTTTCCGAAAAATCATTTTTACAAAGTGGATTTCAAATCTGCTATACTATAATTACAGCCAGAACAGGCTGAAAATTTAAGAAAGGTCTGATGTAAATGGACAAAAATACTTTCCCAAGTTTAGAAGAAAGAATCGCAAAAATGTGGGAATATTTAGAGGGTTTAAAAGATAATTTTGAACCCTATTACATTACCTATCCTGCTGTGATTACAGAAATCAAAGTACATCCGTGTTCAGAAAATGACTATGATGTTGCCTTTGTATTCATGAGCAGCAACGGATTCTACAGAAAGAAATTCTACAAAATTTGCAGGCATATCTTCACGGACGGAAAAGCAAGATTCAGAAATTTTTATCTTTCTCTTATGCTTCCTGATTTAGACTATTATTCAGAAGAAGAATATCCTGAATTGCTTCAGAAAATCAAAGCAGAGGCTGACCTGAATGAACTGCTCGGTACAAGGGCAATTGTCATTATAGAAGATAGTACGCATATATGTTATGTTGTAGATGGATATCCTTGTACAAGCCCTGATGAAGAGGAATTTGACCCTTTAGACGATTGGGATTTTGATTCTCTTTTTGGTGGTATCATTTCTCAAATCAGCACCGTAAAAGTTCCGGAAGAAATCAATAGCTATCTCAAAAAAATTATTGATGAAGATTCTTCGGAAGAACTCAACTATCCAAATGAAGAATATATTCTCACAACTGATATCACAGAAACGGACAACAGATTCAACTTCAAAGATTTATCAAGCCATTATCTGTATCATATCAGAATTTCTCATTCTGATGCTTTTGGAGTTACTTCAAACACTTCATACGAAAAACTCCACAAATGTGGGAAATACACCATCCATCTCAAAGATAAAGAAGCGGAAAAAATCATTTTTACAAACTGAAAATTTCTTATGCTATACTAAAAATGCAGTCAGAACTGCAAAAAAATACAAGGAGGAAGAATTTCATGTCAGATTCTTACACACAGTCAGAAACGAACATCTATACTTCAACACCTGTTCCTGATGGCAAGTATACAGCCATTATCACAGATGTGAAAATCAGAAACAATGTCCGCAATTATATCGTAGAATTCTGCTACGCCTACTGCAATGAGGGAACTCTGCAAAACGGCAGATATCAGTTCAATCACGTTTTTACCAACAAAAGAGGGCAGTTTCAGGAATTCTGTGAGGGCTTAGGTCTTTTTGATGAACAGACTCATCAGCTTGACCTTTCCAAAGCTCTTGGAACGTACTGCATTGTTGATTTCAATACGCAGGATTATGAACTGACAATCAGACCTGCTCTCGAAAGAGATATGAGAAGAGAAAGAAATCTCAGCATTCTTAATTCTGCAAGCATTGCTGATACTATTGAGGATATTCCGGAGATGGTTCAGAATTACTATTATTTCCTCTCTTATCCCAAGAAAGAAATTCCTTATGTCACACATTTCGGCTGTATCACAGGATATGATTTCTTTCCTGACAAAGATAATCCGGATGATGAAACGCTTCGCTTGGATGTAGCCATTTTTAACGGCGGTTATCCGAAACATTTTCAGTACTATCTGAACAAAATCAATACTGACGGACATGATAACTTTATTGAATTCTGTGAAAACTTCGACATTACAGATGAAAAGAATGACATTTATCTTGATGATGTGCTGTTTATCCCCTGTTCTGTAAAGCTTTATCCGGCTCGCTCCGGAAAAGTCTATGTGAGTGAAGCTGTTCCGCTCTCTGTTGAAAACAAATACCATCAGAAACAGCTCTATCTGATGTGTTATGCCTATCATAACTATCTGAACAGCAATTTGTATGATATGTTCGCTTTTGACGAATTATAATTTCCAATATCTGTGGGTGGAGGAATATTTTTTCCTCCGCCTCACAAACACATCAGAAAGGATAATGCCTATGATTGCAGAAAAAATCCCCTGGAAAGATAAGAACGGCTCATGCAGATGTGAAAGCTGTGGAAAAATCGTTCCTGAAAAAGAACTCCGCTGGGAAAAGCATCTTGGCTACTGTGCCAAATGTTACAAGGAAATTCAGGAGTACCGCAAAAAATCAAAATCCGGTCTTTCAGACTAAATTTATTTACAAGGAGATATTTATCATGGATAACAGAGAAAATATGAATCAGAATGAAGAAAATCAGAATGCTTCCGGTTTCGCTGAAAACATCGGCAAAAAGCTGGATAAAGGGCTTGCAGACACGTCAGAAGCCCTCAAAAATAACGAAAATGTTCAGAAAGCATTCAGTGCCGCAAGTGATGCCGGAAAAAAACTGGATGAAAGCTTGACGAATGCTGCACAGAACATCAAAAATTCTGAACAGTATAACAAAATCATGCAGAATGAAAATGTTCAGAAAGTAATGCAGAATGAGCATATACAGAAAGCAGGTACTCTCTGGAACGGATTCAGCAAAAAAACAAAGTACATCATCGGTGCTTTCCTGCTTTTACTGATACTTCTGCTGATTTTTAGCGGAACTGGTGGAAATAAAACCACTATTCTTAGTCCTGCTTACACACTTAATGAAGCATATCCGACAAAATGCAAGGCAGGGAAAGTATCCTTTGTAAGAATGGGAAAAATTAATACACTTTACTTCGTTGGCGACAGTGCAAACAAAAATTATTATATTCGCAGCGAAGCAGGCAGTGCTGACCTTGGTGTTGGCAAAAGCGGAGATAAATATGATATTAAGTTAGTGGGGAGTGATGAAAATGATGACGGATACATTGATTATGAAATTTATTCCTGTCCTATTAACAGCGAAAATTATAAGAAAGTCTGCAAAATCAGATGCAAACTTAACTAATCATCTGACTTCTGGAACAGAAATGGCAATTGTATCATCTATCAGGTCAAGTATACTAACATTCAGTACTTTAGCCAGTGCTACAAGTTCCATATCTGTAACGAAACGTTCGCCGTTTTCAATCCGTCTGATAAAATGATGGTCAACATCATATCCGGCAAGCTGCATCAGTTTGGCAAGCTTTCTCTGAGAAAGATTTCTCTCATGACGAAGCTTTGCCAACTGCTTTCCGGTAATGTTGTTGAACCCATTTTTTGTTTTTAATTTGAACATAAAAAACACCTTTCCTCATTGAATTGGTACTTGACATTATTTTTATTATATGCTATAATTTTAAGCAAAGCGGTTAATACTATATACCAATTTGTGTGTGAAAGCTAAAATTTTCTTAAATCATAAGGAGTTGAAATTGTTATGACCAGCATTGGTGAAAGAATTGATAACATTATTGAACAAAGAAGAATGCATCTTCCTGCTGTAAAAGCTGCTCTTGCCAGACTTGAAGAAAGCTATCGGCGTGTCAAAACTTTTGAAGAAAAATGTTCCCAGTCCCTGCAAAATACAGAAACTGGTGAACTTTCCGGAGAATATGCCTATATTTTCCAAAAAAGTAGAGAAATTGATAACATCAACAGTTTTTCTTTTGAAGATTTCTACCAAGCTTACGAATTTTATCACGAAAAACTGCTTCAGTTACAGTCACGATTTGAACGTGAAAAACTACATATCAGCTTTGTGGGTACTGCCGGACAAGGCAAAAGCTTGATTATGCAGCAAATCAGTGGTCTGGATGGTACGGTTATTCCTTCTGCAACTGGGAGTGACTGCACTGGTGCAAAATCAATTATTACCAATAATCCTTCTGCGGAAAAAGTTTATGCTAAAATTACTTTTTTTAGCAAGTCGGAAATGGTGGAAATTGTAAATAAATATCTGGACGAAATCGACCAAAGCAAAGCAATTAAAAGAATTTCTTCTCTTTCAGAAGTAACTTCTCAGCTTCGTACAGAAGTAGAAAATATTCGTGATGCCAGCAGAGGCGATGGTGCATTTGCAGGAACACTTCTGAAATATATTGATGTGATTCTGAGCGGTGATTTGGATAATTATTATGACAAAAAAGACTGCCTCGTTACAGCAGAGGCAATTGAGCAATATGTGGCACAATATAGCAGTAAAAATCCAGATATTAAATATAATAAATATCTTGGTGTAAAATGTGCTGATATTGAATGCCGTTTCCCTCACAGTGATGCCGGAAAGATTGTACTTGTCGATACCATTGGCATTGGTGCAAACTCTGTTGGTGTGGAGGAAGATATTTTGCACACAGTCAGATATGACAGTGATATTATCGTTCTGATGCAAAGACCTGACCCGATTCGCTTCCGTCTGGATGCACAGCATTCCCGTTTTGCAAAGCAGATTATCGAAGCAGTTACACCAGAATGTGCCCGTAATACATTCTTCTGGGTTCTGAATAAAGTACAGACCGGAAATCTGAAAAATGAAAATGCACTTGCCAGTGTTGAAAAAGATATTAAAACCTCCAGAATGGCTTTAAGCGATATTCTCACACTGGATTGTTCTTCAACTGAAGAAGTCGAAAATTGCATGATTATGCCGATTCTTGAAAAATTATCTTCCAATATGAGTGTTGTGGATGATATGCTGATTGCTCAAGCAAACGCTTGTGCGGATGATGTTGCAAAAACAATTGAAGAAGCTTTGAACATTCTGGATAATGTACAAGCTGATTCTGCGGATGATTCTCTCAGAGAACTTAAAGAGGGCGAAATTGAGCAGATTTATGAAGTGGATATTCTCGGAACGCTTCGTGATGACATCAAAGATAAGTATAAGAAAAGAACAAAACCAGATGAAAACGGTATCATACAGCCATGTTCTGAATTCGTTGAAAAAGCAGAACAAATTCTTCGTAAAACATGGACTTTTATGCCGAAAGAAGAAGAAATTGTATGTTACTTGAACCGAGGCAATAAATTTGGAAAAGATGCTCTGGTTTATTTTGGTGATAAACTCAGAATGGACGTCATTACAGCTTTCCGGACACTTGACGAAGTATTGGATATGCTCGTAAGACAATTAAAAGAAGAAGTAGCAGAAATGCTGATTACCAAAGGCAGATTAGGATATATTCTCCCCCGTGATGCGGTATCTTCTGAAGACTGGGCAAAAGAATGGATTGAAAAATTTCTTGAAAAAGTCCGTGCCGAAGCTTTGTATCCGTCACTATACCATGCCTTGACAGAATTTAAGGATTTCACATTCCATGTGGAAGGCTTTATGATTTATAAAGTTCGTAAAGAGTTAGAACCGATTGATTATCACGAACAAAGCAGAAATATTGCTTATGAAAACACACGGGAAAATCGTGAAAAACTGGCTGCTCTTCTGTGTCAAATGATGGAAAAGGACATGGATGTTGTATATGATAATATCCGCCTTTCTATTAAAAAACTGTATACAGAACCTAACTTTGCACTTTGGGCTGCTGTAGACAATCTTTTGCATCGTGCCTGCTGGCTTGAAGATGGCGAAAATGGTATCAGTGCAAAGAAACAGTGGATTAGAATGTACGGCAAATGGGCGCATGAAATCTGGTATGACGATTATCTTAAAACAGAGGGCAACAACGACACAATCAAGGCATGGAATGAAACGCTCAGACAATTGAAAGAGTATACCAGAGAAGGCTATTTTGAAATCAGAAAGGAAGCATAATTATGGCAGCAAATACAAACACTACCCAAAGCATCATGGAAATCAATGTCCTGATGCTCGGCGGCCGCAGATGCGGCAAAACCAGTATTCTGGCAGCAATGCAGGAATGTTTCGATAATATGTTTGGAAAAACAGACCTTACGATTGCTCCTGCGGATGTTGAAACTATGATGAAACTTGATGAAAAGCGTGAAGAACTGAAAAGCTACTACATGAAGGACAAATATTTTATTCCTGATGATAATCCTACTCAGGGAATTAATGAATACAGTTTCTATATTTCTCTGAAATCTAAAAAATCTTCCCGTGTTAAACTGAAATTCACAGATATTGACGGCGAATATATGGATGATTCTTCCAAAATTGATTTTGACAACGGAGAAGTAGCAAATCTTGTCAAAGAAGCTGATGTCATTATGGTTGCGATTGATACACCCTATCTGATGGAATCTCTTCCGGATGATGACATTGAATCTGTAGGATTATACAACAACCGGAAAAACAAATGCACTCAAATTGATGGCTTAATCAAAAACTGTTTCCAAACTGATGAAAACAGCCGTGAAAAAATGATACTTTTTGTTCCTTTAAAATGTGAAAAATATTACTGGAACAGAAGTGCAGGAAATCCATTTCCAAATGACCTTGCCATTACAGCAATCCGTCTGAAATCAGCTTTTAAAAATTTAATGGATTATCTCACACAGGAAAATAACAGAAGATGCTATGAAGTAGCAATTACTCCTATCATGACAATGGGAAATGTTGTGTTCAGTGGATTCAAAAGGGAAATTAACAAAGATACACGTGAACGTGAATACATCATGAATACCAAATTCAATTATCCGTCACAAGCAGAATATAATGTCCGTGATACTGCTTCTCAGGATAAAGTTACAAAACCTGCACCACAATTCTGTGAACAGCCATTCATTTATGTGATTCTCTACATGCTTAGATTGACTCAAAAACAGCTTTCTGCGAAAGAAAAAAGCGGCGGTATTTTTGGAGCAATTGTAAACACTGCCAAAAGAATGCTTGGCTATGCATTCGCTGAAGATTTTGCCGCACAGGAAACTACACTTCTTTCCAACATCAAGACAAACAGACCGCCTCATCAGGAATGTGGCTTTGAAATTATCTCAGACCCCATCAGATTGGAGTATTAAGCATGAAAGTTTATACTTATTGCAGTTACAAATCTTCTCCAGTTGGTTTTCAGATAGGTGTATTTGCCTATGATAAAGAGAAAAACGAAAACAGCTATATTCCAGATACTGATAAAAGCCTTATGAATCCGTTTATCATCAGTGCTTTTGAGGATGACCGGATAGATTATGTATGCTATGGAAAAATTCCTCAGGAAGAAGCTTATCTGATTCTCCTGAAAAAAATGAAATCTGAAAGTGAAGATGGTATCTGGAAACAGCTTAACCTTGCATTTCTGTTTGATGCAAGTGAATATGAATTGTTCCTGAAAATGCTGGTTTATCTTGAAATTCCACAAAAATACGAAACAAATCAGTCTGAAAGAAAGTCACATCAAAACAAAATGTGCAGAAAATTGGAAAATTTAATTATTCCAAATCCAAAAGATACAGAAACAGGTATTTCCGTACCTGTTTCTGAAATGAATGCATTCATGAAAAATGTTGATTTCTGTTCTCCAAAACAAGTAGAAGAACTTGAAAAAATGTATCTTATTCGTTTCAATGAACCTGAACCATTGAAAGAACAACCGTTTTTCAAATTTCAGAAACTATATTCAGACGAAATTACAGTAAAATCTAAAAATTCCGGCATGTATGTCATAAAAAAAAAGACCCCATTGATGACATACAAAAACCTGATATTAGCATTGAATTTGTGCGAGATAATTTTACTCATACTGATTCTGATAAATTTATTTCTGACATAAAATCAGCAGCAAAATCAGTAGCAGAAAATGGAATCAGCAATGCAATTGATTTTACAGAAAACAATATTATTCCTGCAATGGAAACTGCTAAACCAATTGTAGAAAAAAGCCTGAAATCTGCCGCTGAAAAACTGAAAGCACTGCATCAGCGTTTAAAAAAGGAGTAATCGTGCCATGTCGAAAACAGTAAAAGTCATCTATCATGATGATACTTTAGAAACAGAAATTACAGTAGACGGTCAGCCTTTTGATACTTCCAGAATTAAAGGAAGAGAAATTGCTGACTGGGCTTATCCGTTTGTATTGCGAAAAATCAAATGGAGTGGATTTTATTTAGAAATGTTTGAAGCACTCGGCGGTGAAAGAGCTTTCAATCTTATTTTTGAAGGCTCTCCTGAAGCACTTGCTGAATTAAAAGAATCATGGGAAACTGAACCTGTTACGGTAATTTCAGAAGAATCTTCTGATGCAGATACTGTTATGATTGATTATGATGAATCTGCTTTACAGACTATTATTACTATCAATAATCAGCCATTTGATACTTCCAGAATCAATGGCAGAGAAATTGCTGACTGGGTATATCCATTCATAATGCGAAAAGTAAAATGGAATGGCATTTTTGACGAACTCTCTCAAGCTGTTGGCTCTGAAAAATATACAATCCAATTTTGTGGTACAGAATCTGCTTTACAGGAACTGAAAGAAGAATGCCCTGAAACAGTTACGATTCAGGAAAATCTGAAAAAAACAGAAGATATTGTATCAGAAACAGAATCATTACAGGAAACCAATCAGGAAAATATTGTCACTATTCGCTATGATGAAACTACAGCACAGGGAGAAATCAAAGTAAATGACTCTGTATGCTTCATAAAAAATGCATCTCCTCTGCATGTTCTTCCTGCTCATAAAATCCGTCTGCATCACATCTGTCAGTCAAATCCCAGACAAGCCATTTCAGCTGTTCATCAAAATCAACCGGATATTCCTTTTCAATGACCCATGTGTCTGTTACAATTTTCAAAGGGTCTTTGAACTGCATCAGGTAATTCATTTCTCTGTCATCCAGCACATTC
>JAZQIL010000211.1:0-5722 GCA_045541055.1 Oscillospiraceae bacterium | reverse complement strand
TGGCTACGATCCGACTTCAATTTTTTTGTTCATTTTTTTCACTTTCAACATTATGGAATTTTTGAGGGACTGAATAGTTACTATCTTTAACGGTACTGTTGAATATTTTGTTGAAAGATGTGGGAAACTTAACACTGATTCATGCTTATAAATTCAGGAAAATGTGTTTTTGCTTCATCTATCCATTTCTCTGCTCTTTTGTATAGTTCTTTAAATGTATCAGCATAAGAAACTGCGTTATATTCAGGGTCAGGAACACCATAGAAGAAAGAACTTAAATTTCTCTCCTCCGGAATCTCCAGAACTGAAAGTCTCTGCACCGCTCCCGATGAAATGGCTGCAAATGCCGTGAAATGAGAAGTTTCACATCTTTCCAGATATTTTGCTTCGCTATGTGTTCTGTCCGCAAATATGCCGTTACTTTCAAGTGCCGACCACACCAGCTCTGAAATTGCTTTTCCCTGTGTATTGGGATAAGCTGACCGTGCTTCGCAGATGATTGGCAGATTTTGTTCTTTTGCCATGTGATTTACAATATTTGCTGTCATCACGCTTCGGTTCAGTCCGCCGTCACAACAAAAACAAATTTTCATTGGAATATCTGTGTAATGTTGCATATCTGCGAAATATTGTGCTGTCAGGCTTTCGGGATAAAATTCAAATACCGGTGCATTCTCCGGACGAATCTGTACAGAGTCAACCGCTTTCCCCAGCAGATTTCCGTCCAGCATACCGAGCTTGAAATAACCAAGCGTGATATGCGGTGTAAACGGATAAGGCAGTTTTTGTATGCTGTCAAAGCGATGATACAGCTCCAGTAAAAATTGATAGTCCTCTTCTGTCTGTGGTTTCAGCATGAGAACCAATGCTTTGGAAACCATATTGACAATGCGGTCTGCTTTCATTGTCAGCTTTCTTCCAGAATACTCTCTCTGAATTTCCTGTACAATAGATGATGCACGTTTCAGACTGTCAGGAATATTGCCGTTTATATCCGGGGAAAAGAGGTCATGCAAAGTCATATGCACTGTATAAGCCGGCAGAACAGAAGCCATCATATCACTCCTGTTCAGGTTATGAAACAGCACTTTCTGCATCAGAGCGATTATCTGCTGACAGTAAATATCCGTCCGAAAAACAACGGTGCTTCCGGCAAACGGAGCATAACTGCCGTCCGGATTCACTTTCTTTGCTAATCTCTCATGTGTGTGAAATAAGCCGGAAATTGGTTCATATTTCCAACAGGTTCTTTGTTCATACTCAGATAATAATGACATGGAAACCTCCTTACTTATAATCTATTAGCGACAGCAAGTGCAGCAATTTCTTCAATCAACTCTTTATTTTTTGTGTAATCTTCGAGCTGATTGATTCTCAGCCTAAGTTCTCCGCTGCGTGGATAGTAATCATAAGACAGTCCGGCATCATCAAGCCTTTTTCCGAACATTTCTTTATCTTTAATTTTATAAAAATGCATATATACATAGCTTTTCCTTGGGCGGAAAACAACAGGATTGACAGCTATGCCATTTTTGGTAAGTCCAATATAAAATTTGTTATACTTCATCTCAAGACCATTCAAGGCTTCACATTGCTCAAAAAGCGAATCCACCAGTTTTACTTGTTCTTTAGTGGAACGGGATTCCCAGTATTTACGGTCTGTGGCTTCGTATTCCTCTTCTTCCTCATCTGCACTGCTGATTTGATTCAGAATTTTTGTGAATACAAGAGAAAGCTCACCTTCATTTACTTTATAAGCAGCAAGCTGGAGGGCAACAATCGGTATATTGCCGTTAAAGAGCTGAATCACATTCATAAAGCGACCAGTAATTTCTTCAGCAACAATCACAGCCACATGGTCATATTTTTGGTATCTCTTACGCTCCGTATCCCAGTATTCAATTGTACGGATAATATGAGAGGGGTCAGTTTCACCCAGCTGAATCTCAATTTCATATCGTGTATTGTTATCGTCAGCCATAAGCAAATCAAGGCGACCGCCGGCAGGCTGAGTCTTTTCTTTTGTCAAAGCAGTAAGCTCTCCAAGTCCAAGACAAGACGGATTTTCAAAGATATAGTCCTGTATCATCTTTTCATTGACTTCCTTGGAGGTTTTGAGCGAGATTCGCTCCATCGATACTAATTTAGGCATATCATCACTTCCTTATGTTTTTATGCTGCCTGCAAAGCGTTGTTCTTAATGCTTTCAATTGTCTGCAACAGTGCGGTTCTGGTTTTGGCATCAAACATCTTGATAAAGCTGAAAGGCTTATCAAACGGCGGTTTCATGAGGATTTTGACATCTTCAATATAGCCGTTATTTTCAATGTGGCTGATGATTTTCAGGATAAACTCAATCTGACGCTGATTCAGTGATTTATCATTGATGAAAGCAGAGAATGCCGCCATTGCACTTTCATGGTCAAGCTTTGCAATCCTGCGGACGAGTAATCCGAAAGGAGTATCTCCATATTCCCGCTTATAGTCTTCACTGTCACCGAGTTCGTGTGTGAGAATATGTTCAAGTTCCGCATAATCTTCTCTGGTAAGCGGAAGATTGTGATTCAGCTTATAAATAATAGCATCATTTTTATGGTCTTCAATATAGCGGTTGACTTTCTTTCGATAATCCTCGAAGTCGTAAGCAGCATTGAGAGCTTCACCTTCCTGCCTGTTAATTACAGGGTCGTTAAGTCTTGTGAAAATTTTAGGACGGCTGTTATTGTCCACAAGAAACTGCATCAAATCACGCAGCTCCTGCCGTACCATTTCAAGCGTGAGAATGCTGATATTTTTCCAAAAGTCATCATTTTGAATATCTTTAATCAATGTCAATTCCGCTTTTATTTGTGGAATCGTGGATTTTTTCTGCAATAATTCCGCTGTCAGAATCAGTTGCTTCTGAAAATATTTCAGCTTTGGAAGTTTGTCAATATCAGCAAGCATCAGTCCATACATGAAATTATCAAAACGCTTTGCAAATTCGTCTGTATCATTGCTTGCAATAAGAGGTGCGATATATTTTGAAAGTTCATACTTGTCCATTTCGGAGAGAGCTTTGAAGTTCTCTCTTTTTCTGTATTTTTCTACATATTGCTTTTGCAGGCGGACAGACACCAAATCATCTGATAATGCACATACACCATTATAGCAGACAGCAACAAGTTCAGAACGGAATGCCTGATATTCAGAATCCATAAATCTGCTGTCCTGTAATGCGGTGATAAGCTGTATCTGTTTGCAGAAAATATTCTCTGTTAAGGATTTTGTTTCTCCTGTTTCATAGCCGTTCTGATGCTCACGGAAATACTCAAAATTTCCGCAGTAGTCGAAGATGAGAAAACGTTTCTTGTCTGTGCATTCGCCATCAATGCCATCAGTGCAGGACAGACCTTTGCAAAGTCTTGTGCCTCTGCCAATCATCTGCCAGAATTTCGTTTTTGAACGTACTTTCTTGAAAAAGACCAGATTTACACATTCAGGCACATCAATGCCGGTGTCCATCATATCAACAGACACAGCAATCACAGGCATTTCTTTCTGTTTAAAATCGTCAATAATTGTCTGGGCATAGCTGTCATCACAGGTGATACGCTGTGCAAATGTTCCGTTATATTTCGGATAGAGCTTATTGAAACGCTGAACAATAAACTCAGCGTGTTCCTTGTTTTGTGCGAAAATAATCGTCTTTCCGAGCCTGTCACCGCCTTCTACTTTGATGCCACGCTCCATTAAATCCTGCAAGACGGTATCAACTGTAGTTTCATTAAAGATAAATTTATTCAGCTTTTCAGAAGGGATGAAATCCGGAATATAGCCATCTTCTGCAAAATCTTCCTCATAACGGCGTTTATCTTCCTCTGAAAGTTCGTCATAAGTGATACCCTCTTCAAGAAATTTTGTCTTGACTTCATAATTATAATACGGCACAAGATAATGGTCTTTATGAACCGCAGTTTCATAGTCATATGCATAAGTTGGGACACCGTTTTCAACTTCAAAAAAGTCATAGGTATTGCGGTCAACATCTGTCTTGGGTGTAGCTGTCAAGCCAACTATAAGAGAATCAAAATATTCAAAAATAGCCCTGTATTTCTTGAAAATACTTCTGTGACTTTCATCTGTGATAATCAAGTCAAAATGTGCAGGAGAAAACAGAGGAACGCCGTCTTTTGTTTTGGTGTTATCTATTGCATTTAAAATAGTAGGATAAGTCGAGAAAATAATTCTTGCGTTCCTGTCGTCTTTATTGCTGCACAAATTACAAAGTGACATATCCGGCAGATAGTTCTTGAAATCGTCCTTTGCCTGCTTCACGAGTGCAGTTCTGTCAGCAAGAAATAAAATATTCGTAATATATCCGCCTCGGCTCAGAACATCGGTCAGGCTGGATGCAGTTCGGGTCTTGCCTGTTCCGGTTGCCATGACAATGAGAGCCTTGCGGAAACCTTCTTCAAAATGCTCACATACAGCCCTGATTGCTTCTATCTGATAATAGCGGTCTGTGATTTTCTCATCAATCGCTATTGTTTTCAGTTTTTTGCGTGTTTCACGGCGGTTCATCAGCTTTTCGAGGTCTGATTTCGTAAAAAATCCGCTGACTTTTCTTTGCGGTGATGATTTATCATCCCAGAAATAAGTTTCAAAACCGTTTGAAGTGAACATCATCGGTCTGCGACCAAATTTCTTTTTTAAGCAGTCCGCATATAATACAGCCTGTTTTCTGCCGATATTCGGGTCTTTGCTGGAACGCTTTGCTTCGATAATCGCAAGCGGCAGACCGTCCTTTCCGAACAGCACATAATCCACAAAACCCTCACCGGAAGCATTCGGCATACCTGTGACAGGGTATTCCTTCCAAACATCAGCATCTGTTCCGTCAAACTTCCAGCCCATTGATTTCAAGTCAACATCAATGTAAATTTTGCGGGTCTTGAACTCGGAAATATCCGCAGGCACAAAAGTTCTGCTTTCCTGCTTTTCCTCTTTTTCAGCAGTGAGTACAGCTGACATTTCGGCAATTTTCGCCTGTAATGCTTTGATTTCACTGTCTTTCTGTTCAAGCAGAGATTCCTGTTCCTTAATCTTTTTCGTGTCTATCACAACTTTTTCAGCCGGAATCAATGCGGCATCAAAATGACGCTCTGCATAATCAGAACCATAACAATAATCAATCCATTCAATCAATTCAAACAGGCTTTTCAGAGAAAGCAACGCATCTGCCAGATTTACGGCTTTTTCCGTATGTACTGCAAGATTGCCCAGCCGGATAATAAAAGGAAGTTTTCCCCATGTCTGGCTGTCTAATGCAAAGCGGAAAGACGGCTCATGAATCAGCGACTGCAAATTGTCCTTGTAGGGCATTGTGATGGTTTTATCCGCAGAATAGACCCATTTCACGGCTAATTCCAGAGCTTTACGACAGCCAACGGCACACATTGCCGGAGAGATGGAACAGACCTTTTCTGCTTCGATTGCTGCACTTGAAAACAACGCATATTCGGGGATACTGCTTAAAAATTCAAAATTGGTCATATAATTTCACTCTCCTTAATAAGTGGATTATGTTCTCATTTAGAAATTTTGATTTGTCGGTTTGTTCCGCAAATGAATAATACTGTTCTTGTACTTCAAGCGGCGGACAAATAATCATGAAGTTCGAGACGATTGGCACATTAAGATTCGGCATAGTTTGGCCGACTACCATATCTTCAATTGTCTT
>JAZQIL010000210.1:0-3903 GCA_045541055.1 Oscillospiraceae bacterium | reverse complement strand
ATAAAGAATGTGTACAATATTCCTCATAATCTTTGCAAAAATCGTCTATATCGCAAAAAATTGCTATTTGTTCCATATAAAAAACCGCCTTTCTGTTTTCTGAGTCTGTCGTTATTCTCATTATAACAGATTTTGGCGGCTTTTTCTATTCTTTTTTCATCGAACTCACGTTAACTTTATGCCAGATTAAATTGAAGCTGTACTTGTACAGTTAAAGGGTTTTGAATATAGTTCAACAAATGTGTTGCAACATACTTAGCCAAGTCTACAGGAACAGCATTTCCTATCATTTGTTCTAAATCTGTTTTACTACCTGAAAACTTAAATGACTTAGGAAAAGTCTGTATTCTCGCTCTTTCAAGCGTAGTTAGTGGTCTAACCTTACTTATATCATCAGTCGCATCATTGGAATGAATCGTATAGCCTGGTGGTATCGGTCTGTTTACACCTCTAACAGTTGGGCTTGGCTCATCTATACTAAAGATACCCCTCCTTGCATATGATCTCGGATGACGGTAGTAATAATCTGTTTGGAACTCATCACCAAGATAATCTCGTATAGTTGTGCTTTCAGAAGATAAATCAGCATATAGGCTTTCTGTTAAAAAATCATTTACATCATTTTTGTGACCAATCAAGAAAAACCTCTTACGTTTCTGTGGAACGCCACAAAGAGAAGCATCTAAAACTACTTGTGAAAGCCCGTATCCAGCTTTTTTGAAAAGAGCGATAGCTTTTGGAAGGGTTTGGGATTTAAGAATCCTATCAACATTCTCCATAACAAACCATTCAGGAGCCACTTCACAAACTATCTCAGCAAATCTAAGAGTTAGATTTGCCCTTCCTTGTGTTTCATCTTGCTTGCCAGCAGATGAATAATCTTGACAAGGTGGTCCACCAATTATAACATCAGGCGAGTATTTGTTGATATATTCAGCGTTCAGACCATAAGCATCAATCATTTCGGCTTCATGCTCAAAGTTTGAATTATAAACTTCTATAGCTTTGTCCCAATTGTCGAAAGCTCTGACTATATTGAAGCCAGCTTTTTGAAAACCGAGAGATAATCCTCCGCAACCACAGAAAATATCAATAACATTCATCATGCTTCCTCCTCAAATAAATCAGGCGAGTTATAAATAATAGCATCAAATCGTCTTTCAGGACTAAGAAGGTTTTGCCCACCGCCAAGAATTATGTTTTTAATCTCTCTCTTGGTAATTCGTGGAGATGTTAATTCAGGACAAGTCATGATTGGACGAGTACGAAGACCATTTGATGCAAATGCTTTATCGTTCTTAGTGTTGTAAGTTAAAAAGTCAATAATTTTGCCACCATCAAAATGACCGTTATTAGCATAATCGAGTAACATTTTATAAAGCCATATCATTGTTCTCTCGTGTCTACCAATCTTTTTAAGAGCTTTGATACCATGTCTATCTTCGATAAAATCATGTTCTGAAGGCATGAACAGTAGAAGCATTCCACAATTGCTCCATACAAAAACATCAAGACAATTAAATGCAAGCTTTGGAGATTTTCCTTCAGTTTTCCACACTGGTTCCATAATAACTGGTACTTGTTTTTGATAACTTGCTTGGACGACTCTCTTTATTGCTTTATAAATGTCATATGTATGTGGAAGAACATCATCTATTTCAGTCCAGTCATTGAGATTGTCACATTCACTACCAAGAAGTGACTTTATCACTGTTCGATCATCACCAAGCGATTGAATAAAGCTACAAGCAAGATAGATGATTGTATCTGGACGAATCACTATTTCAGAGCCGAATTGATCATCAGTCAAATCGCAAGTAGGATTATCTGGTAATGCAACTAACTTAATCTCTAATGATGACAAACATTGCCCATTAGAAAGAATGACAAGATCATTTCTTGGAATGCTTCCAGTTACATATTTTTGGAAAGGGGTATATTGAGTTTCAAACGCAAAGTATGTCGAATCGCTAAACGGATCAATCCCATATAGTTCATCAATGCCAATATGTGAAATGATTTTCGACATCCTGTCATCTGTAGTATAGTAAACCGCTTTCATTCCTTTTGAATGAAGATAGCAAGCTAATGCTGCTGGGAATGAGGAGTTGAATTGATTCTTACCCCATGTATCTTTAAGTGTATAATCACGATTGGAACATACAATTCCAAACAATCTTGGATTATCAATCATAGTGATACCCCTTCCGTGAGATCAAGTCTTGTATAAATGAAATTCGTTTTTTGTATATCCTAAATCCAATGCCTTATACATATAACGTGCGGCGATAGAGGAATATGGTTTCCACTTTGAGCATTTTTTTATGATGCTCTCCTTAGATATATCTGTTGTTTTATAAAGCCATCTGTAACTCTGTAAAAAAGCACTATCTTCAAATGGAAGAATATCTTTTCTGTCAAGAACAAATATTAAATACATTTTTGCTGTCCATGTTCCAATGCCCCTTATAGACATTAGTTTCTTCATTACTGCCTCATCGTGAAGAGATGAAAGAATATCTAAATCCAAATCACCATTCTGTATAGCATTAGTAATACTTTTTATGTATTCAACCTTTGCGTTAGATGTTCCAATGCCTTTTAGTTGATCATCGGTCAATGAAGCTATGCTATCTGGGTTGATAACGCCATTACAACTTTCTACAAGTCTTGCATATATCTTGCTGGCTGCTTTGATAGACAACATTTGCTCTATGATTTCGTGAATCAAAAATGTATAGCCATCGCCATAAGGAGTATACGTGATAGTTCCTACCATATCAATTACACGAGCAAGTCGTTTATCTTTATTTTTCAAAAATACAACAGATGGGGATTCATCGCTCAATGTAATAGCATTTCTCATACACTTTCCTCGCTCAAGTATTAGCCGATATACTATTCTATTATAGCACAACTTGCACCTAAAAGTCAAGTGACACTTTAATGAAGATTATAGTTGCTCTATAAAACGCTCATTTTATTATTCCTTTGACAAACTGTTAATCTGGTGTCATCACATCTGCAATAATACTTGCACCGTCCTTGAAACCGACCTTGTACGCAGCTCTCATCTCAGCGGCGGCAGTATCGCTCACGCAGTCCAGTATCTTGTGGAATATTTCGATCTGCTGCTCACTCAGCGAATTTTCAAACGGTATGCAGAGCTTGTTGAACTCGTCCGAGAACTCGGCGGCGTGAATATCTCCCACACGGAGGTTGTAAATCATATCAATCATTGTAAACACCCTTTCGGTTATTTTTTAGCTTGCTGTCCTGTCTTACAATGTTTTCTTGAAAACTTCTCTATGCCTACTGTCGTAAAAGTCAAGGGATGAAACAGTTAATGGCTGGTCTTGGACTGATTCTCCTCGCAATTATCCTCGTTCCTGTTCTCCAGAACATGATGACGAGTGCGGTGTAATCTGACACACGACAATTCAGGAAAAGAGACAAGCGTAAAAATCGGCTGAACGCTGTACAAGAAATGCCGTCTATATAGAATTACGAAAGGTCGCTTATGGGTGGGATTTGGGTTTGGGAAGTAAGCGATAAGACAGAATGGGAATAAATATAGGTTATCTGACAGCTGACCGCACAAGTTCGGGAGATGAGTGCTATACACCATTTTACGCTGTTGAGCCGTTATTGGAATTTCTGCCGAAAGACAAAATTATCTGGTGTCCGTTCGATGAGGAATGGAGTGCATTTTATCAGCTATTTTCGGAACATGGATATAGCGTGATAAGGAGCAGTCTGGCTGAGGGACAGGATTTTTTCAGGTATGAGCCTGAAAATTGGGATATTCTCGTTTCAAATCCTCCGTTCAGCAAGAAAGATGAAGTACTGAAAAGGGCATTTTCTTTCAACAAGCCGTTTGCACTTCTTCTGCCTGTGAACAGT
>JAZQIL010000209.1:0-2152 GCA_045541055.1 Oscillospiraceae bacterium | reverse complement strand
TTTTCATAATGAATGTTTCAATTCTCTTGATGATGTGATAGACAGGCTTTGCCTTACTATTAAAAATCTGACAAAATCTACTATCAAAAGCATTACAGGAAGAGATTGGATATTGTCTATATGATAATAGAGGAATAGTATAAATATATTTCCGAGTAATTTTGTCAGTCTCGGAACAGAAGAATATCCGTTCAATGGAAAAATATATATCAATCAGACTTATGGAAATTCATGGTGGTTTGAAACAGATAAGCCTATTTTTGATTATGTGACTGATTCAGCAGTGATAAATTATTCTGCCAGTGAATATAATACAGAACCAATTCAGATTGAACTGAGAAGAAAAGAAAAATCTGGAATAACACCACTTTTTGCAAATCATGTTACACAAGGCGGAGAAAATAAAGCAACATGGAAGATTAAATCTGCCCTTCAGATACAGGATACGGGCGATGGTCATAATGTCCTTGTTTGTAATACTTCTGGTTTAATTGGAGATATTGAAGAAAATGCCAGTGTTACGATAGAGTATGATAATAGTGCTTATGATTCAGATACAGGTTTCCGTTCTGATGTTGAATCAGGTGGTGACGTTGGGCTAATTTGTCAGACTATGCACGAAAATTCTCAGATTAATCTTACTTTATCAGGCACAAATAATGGTTGCCTTGTTACATCAACCACTGAGGGTAATGCTGGTGGACTTGTCGGAAAAATGAATGCTGGTTCTAAATTGCAGATTAACAGCACTTATTC
The DNA here is from genome assembly GCA_045541055.1 of Oscillospiraceae bacterium. Taxonomy (GTDB): domain Bacteria; phylum Bacillota; class Clostridia; order Oscillospirales; family Ruminococcaceae; genus UBA3855. The sequence goes on along the minus strand of JAZQIL010000209.1, from coordinate 1,396 downwards.
ACCGAGTATCAGCAGAAGCATAACCGCAGTAAATGGCTATGTAGGTGGTCTTGTTGGTTATAATGACGGCGGAAAAATCATTTTTCCTGAAAATGCAGAGACAGAAATCAGAGGAAGCATCGAGGGAACTTCTGGTGCAGGCGGATTGTATGGATATTATTCTAATTATGTTGAAAATGATACTGCACAGGCTGTTACTTTGAATATGAAAAATTATGATGTCGATTGTTCTGTGAAAGCAAGTGCTGCAGGAGGTCTTGTCGGTGTACTTAACGGAACAGCTGATTTTATTGTAAATGGTTCTGCAGAAGGTTCAAATGAAATTACAGTTTTCGGTGATACGGTCACAAATTTCGGAGGAATTGCAGGCACATATCAAACAAATGCTTTGACAAATACATTTGAAGCAAATACAGTTACTGCAAATACATCGGCAACCTTTGCAACAGGAACAAGTTATTATGGTGGCGTTTTCGGTCAGATTATAGGGGAGCAGGCTGCATATATAAAAACAGCATCTTTTACACATATATCATCTGCCGGATTTAATACTGCAACTGCTTTTGGAGGTATCATCGGTAATGCAGGTGATAAGGGCAGTATGTTGGATGTTGGTACTGTTACTGTTGAAACAGGAGTAACTACGGATGGTGATAATGCCACACCAAATGGTACCGCTTTCAACGGTGGTGGTATTGTAGGTGTTCTAACAGACGGTGTTTTACGTCTTAGCGGAATAACGAATATGCAGAAAGCACCTGCAAGTGTGGGGCGTGATTACGGTCAGCTTGTGGGTATCCGAAAAGATTCCCTTGTATATGCTGTTGGAAGCGGAAATGACAGTGGCTGGACTTTTAATCGCTCCACCACAGGCGTTCAGACAGACGATATCGGTACATGGGGCAGTGTTATAAGAACTGATTCTACAAATTTACCACTTACTACTCTTGAAACACAAAATGATGTGAATACAGGAGTGCTTGTTTTCAATACTACAAATCATACAGTTACTTTGAAAGCTCCTGTTACAGCTATGGCAAGTACTGCTGATTATACAAGCACTGCTCTAAATATGCAGCTTAATTCAGGAGATAAGGGGGCATTGAAGTTTGCCGACAGCACAAACAGAAAGACTGTTCTTTTAGGAACTGATTTGTCTTTTTCAGGGACGATTGAATTATCTGGTACTGGAAACATTGGTCTTATGCGTGATGACTTCAAGGATAATATTGATGAAATCGGAGCGTAGGAACTGTGCAAAAATAAATCAGTCATATAAAGGAGAGATGGTATAATTCCAATTTGGGTGAAATTCATCCCCAACTAATCGCAAAGAATCAAATTCCGAATCCGAAACTTTAATTCCTTTTTCATATCGATTTTCGTCAAGCTGACA
>JAZQIL010000208.1:0-3303 GCA_045541055.1 Oscillospiraceae bacterium | reverse complement strand
TATGTAAAGGGCGGGAATGCTCCTGCCCTTCTACACATTCAGTGCATTTCGTGTCAGCCTGTAAAGTTCCAGTCTCGACTGTGCTTTTGGTGAATTGTTCGTCTGATGAATTGTTCTGCTGTTGTCATTGTTGTAGTTGTTGATGACTGTCGTTCCCATGCCCTCCATTATCGCTCCGGTCACACTGGACATATCCATATTGAAATCAGAATTCATGGTCAGTGTCATTGCTTCCGCTACACCGGATACCGCCTTTTCTACATACTTTTTGCTTTGGTTGATTCCGTCAGCCAGTCCTTCCATGAAGTCCGGCATCCACTCTTCAAAACTCGCAAGAGGTCCTTTTTCCGGAACTGAAAAGTGCAGATACTCCCAGATAGCATTTGGTGTCGATAAGGGCGGAGCAGGAGACCAAGGGATGTGCTATGGCTATGCAACTAATGAAACACCGGAACTGCTCCCAATTCCGTTTGTGGTTGCTACCAAATTTCTGCATCTGCTGAAAGCATATCCGACCAGAATGCTGAAAGCCGATGCCAAGGCACAGGTCAGCTTCGATTATGACAGCGGCAGAATTACAACTTTCCTTTGTTCTGTACAGCACGTTCATGGTGTAGAAGGGGAGGATTTCCGTGACATCATCGAAAAGCTGATGGTAAGAACAGCATCTGCCTATGGTTTGAATACCGACTTTGTCAAGCTGGTGAATCCAACAGGCAGATTTGTTCTTGGCAGCACACTTGCTGACTGCGGTGTGACCGGTCGTAAGATTGCCTGTGATACCTACGGTGGTATCGGGCATATCGGCGGCGGCGCGCTGTCCGGCAAAGACCCGTCCAAGGTAGACCGCAGCGGAGCATATATGGCGAGAAAGATTGCAAGGGATATCGTCAGTGCAGGATATGCAGACAAGGCAGAAGTACAGATTGCCTATGCCATCGGTGTGGCTGAACCTGTGAGTGTTCATGTGGATACCTTTGGGACAGAACATCAGGACAAGAAGTTCATCGTGCAATATGTGTATGAAAACTATGACCTGACACCGAAAGGTATTATTGAGAGCCTTAGACTGCTGGATGTGAATTACAACAAGGTTTCAGCTTATGGTCATTTCGGAAGAAAAGGGCTTCCTTGGGAGTGCTGAAAATTTTTTGAAAAATTTCAAAAAATTTTGATTTTCACCTTCTAAAACACCCCCCTGAAATGGTATATAGTAGGGGGCGTTGTTCAGACCGACCATAGTCACAGAGCGGGACTGACCGCCCCTGTCACTATGACAATTACTGCTACAACTCCGCTGTGAAAGGAGGCAGAGCCAATGCCAAGCAGACCCAAGATACCATGTAAGCATCCAGGCTGTCCGGAGCTTGTACCCTACGGAACGAAGTACTGTGACAAGCACAGGTCACTTCATCCAGAAGACATACGTTCCGCTGGAAGCCGTGGCTACGGCGGTGCATGGAACAAAGCACGCAGACGTTACCTTGAAACGCATCCGCTGTGTGCGGAGTGTCTGAAAGAAGGACGCTACGTCAAGGCAAGTGATGTGGATCACATCAAACCGCACCGAGGTGACAGCATCCTGTTCTGGGACCAGAACAACTGGCAGAGCCTCTGCCACCAGCACCACAGCATCAAGACACGCAATGAAGACCACACACCTGAGTACAAGTACTGAACGGCTGTACTCAGTGTGTGCTTTTATTTTACCACATAACAATTACCCTGTTTACCTACTGCTGTAGGTAAACGGTTAAGAAAACAAGTGAAAGGAATGAAGAACAATGAGTAACATAGAAGAACATAACATTTTGAGATACGAACCGCATTCAGTTGTCAGTGAACATATGGGGTTTGTGAGAAGCAGAGTGGGATTCTTTATCGGAGACCCTTCCTACGTTCTCAGCAAACACATCTACTACGACATCTGGTGTGACGAACTGCATTTTGCTGAAGGGCTGATTCATCTGCGGGGCAGCACCTGCTTCGGTGTCGGTCGCACAGCACACAGTGACGGTCTGTATCTCGACAACAAGAAAAACTTTTATGCTGTGGGCAGCGGTATGTTTGGTATCATTCCGCTGGAACACATCAAAGACAGGCACTGTGACCGAGGAGTATTCATCTACGAATCCGGCACAGCGTGGTTCAGTCATGACAAGGGTATCTTTGACTTCTACCTTCCTTCGCACAGCCATCTGCATATTGATACAGCGAATATCTGAAAAACATATGATGAACATCGGGGCAGAGGGCTGAATGACAGCGGATGCAGCCGCCGGGGGGCGGATTCGCTTTTATAAACGAAAGCAAAACTTAGACCGTCGCCCCCTCGTTTAGAAAAAAACGCAAATTTGAAAGGCCGGGGTCCCTTATAAAGTTTATCAGTTATCATTTTTCAAGCGATATCGCAGGCATGGCACTGCGGAAATGTCAGTGTTCCGTGCTTTTCCAATATCAGGGACTGGAATGTTATCAGCGGATAATCCTACATAGTTTCGTTACAGACTGGCTTTTAAAATGGCGATTTTCGGCAGAAAATAAGTGTAAAAATATAATTTTTACAGCTTTTCTGCATGATAAAATTCAGCACTTGGCGAAGCCCGTGTGGATACCACAAAGCTGTGCGGTTCAAAGGAGATATGAAAAATATGACAGAAGAGCAGAAGGATGCAGTCCGCATGATGCAGTTCAAAGGGCTGGGCTATGGTGCAATCAGCAAAACTCTGAATGTAAAGGAAAACCAAATTCAGACATACTGTACGACATCTGGGAAAGACAAGGCTTATTCCACGTTACAGAGGGAAATGTGGTTGATTATAACTTTGTGCGGAAAACAATCAATGAACTGTACGAGATTTATAACATCAAGGAACTGGCGTGTGATCGCTGGAATGCCACACAGCTTATCACCGACCTTGAAGGCGATGGATTTACTATTGTACCGATGGGGATGGGCTTTAAAGAACAAAGTCCTCCTATGAAAGAACTGTATAAGCTCCTGTTGGAAGGAAAGTTCATTCACGGCGGCAACCCTGTTCTCAGATGGATGGCAGGAAATATTGTCGCTGAAATAGATGCGGCTGAAAATATCAAGCCGTCCAAGAAAAAATCAACGGAGAAAATCGACGGCATTGTGGCATGGATTATGGCACTTGACCGCTGTATGAAATCAAAAATACAGTCACTTCTGTGATGGACAGCATCAAAACGACTGTTTCAGCTATCTGGGAGAGCATTAAAACGGCAATTTCAGGTACAATTACGGGCATTAAAGACACCATTGTGAATGGTTTCAATATT
>JAZQIL010000207.1:0-12074 GCA_045541055.1 Oscillospiraceae bacterium | reverse complement strand
CATTTTTTCGCATTTCAATCCCCTTCTTTTACATATCCGCATTGTTCCGTCAAGTATTTCCCTATGTATGACTGCATGGCATTTATTTTTGCAATATATGCCGGTGCATGCAGCCTGAATTCTTTCTGTTCCAAAAGCTTCCTTTGAAACTCCGTATTCCTTGTGGCATTGTCTTTCCCCACCAGCTTTTCTAACTCTTTCTTCTTCTTCATCAGGTCGGTTTTTTTTGAAAAAAGAAAATATACTGATTTTGAAATTTTCCGGGTAATACAACGGTATTTCCAGCTTTCATGGTTTTTAAACTCCCTGACGACATCCATGCGTTCCCGGAGCGTGCATTTTTCCAGGCACTGCCAGTAGGAAGGAAGGCTTGTTTCCTTTAATGTATATTCCGCATTCATGATTGTACGGTAGTTTCTGATACTGTCCATGCATTTTCTGTAGGAATGGCCCGAAAGGTCTATCTCCATGATTTTGTCATCTTCCCTCAGCTGCTGACAGGAACATTCCGCCAGTCCTGGAAGGAACACGGTTATTTTTGTCCCGGAATACAGAATCCTGCATTTTTTAAATATTTCCATGTCCTTTAATATTCCATAAATGTATTCCTTGACATATACCCCGTTCATGTTCACCTGGATGATGAAATTCTCGTAATCCGTTGAATTTTTACAGTCCGGGTATAGTTTTGTAAAAATTCCGGACGGGTCATTTTCAAGTGAGCGCAGGAGTTTTAAGTGTTCCACGGCTTTTTCATATTCAATGCTCATAATTTTTTCACACCTTTTCGTTTAATTTGTATATAGTATGACAAATACAGGCATTAACTAAAAAATGGACAAAAGAAAACAGCCGCGTCTGCAGCTGTTTCTCTTTACCTGTTCTTATTCTGTTTCCTTACCATCCATGTCAGGCAGTTCATCTGCATCATGGTCACATGCCTTTTTGGCAGTATCTGTCACAGACTTAAGCTTCTGTAAGGCCATTTCGGATGTTTTTCCGGAAAGGGGGATGGTAAAACTCATTTCCCCTTCAAAAACAATGGAGAGTTCCGGCCCGTTTTCATCATTGAAAAGGAAAAGGTCAGGCGGCTGTATGGATGCTGCCGTTTTTATATTTATTTCACAGTCCGGATGGAATTCTTTCATGTACTGGTTCATTTCATCATGGAATAACATAAAAAGAATTTCCCATACAACCCTGTCATCCTGGTCGCAGGATTCAGCGGATTCAAAAAGTTTGTACTCCTCATACGGATGCCCGTTATTTTTTTCTCCGGTGACTGTCTGTACATGGGTAAAATCCAGTGATGAAAGGAACGTTCCGAGAATAATGTCTGCTGTCACAGCCTGACATAAACGTTCAAAAACCGCAAGTGCAGTTTCGAGCATGACCCTGTATGAAAATACCGGATACATTCCTTCTCCTTCACGTGTCACGATGAATGCATAGCCAAACCCTGTATGGTCCATGCCGCCTTCATATGACACAAAGGAAAGAACCACGTGGTTTTTGGAATCGTGCAGGTTTCCGTTATCCGTTGCTGAATCGTAAAGGATAATTCCCGGAATGTAGTCCCACATGGAACCTCCCGGAATGTAGTCCCACATGGAACCTTTTCGGTTTTTCCAGTACAGGCGTTCATTGTCCCTGTTATCTTCCATGAATTTTTTAATGGAACCTTCCTTAAGAAAATTTTTCCTGATTTCATAAATTGAATTAAATAACGGGGTCTTGTTTTTTTCTTTTTCCGTCAGGCCTGTTTGTTTTTCTTTATTTTCATCCTCACGGTTATTTTCCAAAGAAACGTCACCAGTGCCGTCATTCTCCGTCATGGTAACACCACGCACATTTCCTTGTGTGGTTTCCGCTTCTGTGGTTTCCGCTTCTTCCATCTCATCCTTGTCATCCCTGTATGCCCTGTATTTCTTTATGCGGTCTTCAAGGACCATTATGCCTTCTCTGGTGAACCAGGTGTATTCCTCATCAAATTCAAGCCTGCAGGAATTTTCAGAATATGGACACTCAAGCTTCTGCCACTGGTATGAATGTACCCCTTTTTGTTTCATCCATCTTAAAAGCACAGTACTTACGGAAAAGAAGTAAGCGTTTGTCACAAGACTTCCTTCCATCCGCTTTGCATGGTATTCATTTAAAATTTCATCCCAGAATTGTTCGTTTTTAACAAAGACTGACGGAACCATGAATGGTTTTTCTTCCATTTCACTGGTTAATTCATTCTCAGATACCAGAATGGAGGCAGTTTTACGGATTTTTTCACACTGCACTTCGGAAAGTCCAAGGACATATTCCTTCAAATCCCTTCCATTCATTTCCTCCGTGTTATCCACTTTGTCCGCGTCAGGTGCCGCTGCTTCACGTCCGCTTAAAAACTGCTTTGCCTTTTCAAGGATGCATTCCGCCTCAGCCCCTGACAGTCCGTATTCACGGCACTGGTGCATGAAGGCGTACTTCATTACCACTTCCCCGTTCTTTTCCTCAAAATAAATCCCGGGTGTTTCCATCTTCACGGCCTCGAACAGTTTTGTGCGTGCTTTCTGGTGATGGAGACTGAAATACTGCTGGACCTGTGGATAAAAAAACGTATAAAGAAGTTCCATGACACCCCTTTTGCTGTCAAATTCCTTTACAAAAATGCTGTGCTTCCCGTCACTGCCTGAAATGCATTTTACTGTCAGTGTTCCAAGAAAATCCAAAAACAGTCCGTCCAGTTTTTCCTGTGTATTCTGTCCGCTGAATTCACGGAACATGTTAAGGGCTGCAAGGGGATTTACACGGAATGAAGCCTCAGTGCGTTTTCCGTTTTCCACTTTTGATACCATGAAGCTGTAACCTTTCTCTGTGTATTTTCTGCCTCCATCATAAGATACAAAGGATAATGCGGCATAATTACCGTCATCTTCCTCCTGCTCATTACCGGTCTTTAACAGGAGTACTCCCGGGATGGTATTGTTTTTACTGTTTTCCCAGAAACACTCCCAGTGGTCTTCCATCTCCTCAATCACTGACTGTAAGCTGTCATGGTTGAAACATGTTTTCATAAACTCTTCTTCTGAATTAAAATAAGTCATAATTTCCTCCTTTTGAACAGATAAATTACTGTCCTCTCGTGTATAATTTTTTATGTATAAATAGAATGATGAATTTCATAAAAAACAAAACAACTGGACAATTTTCTAGACTGCAGCAAAAAAATCCGCCTGTGTGTACAGGCGGACCATGTATGGCAGCAGACTAATATTTCTGCTATTTTGAAATTAGTGTTTTTGCTTTATGTATTGTTCCGGTGTATAATTAAGCCCGGCACATGCATTCTTCAATGATATCTAGAAATTTTCCGACAGCTGCGGTGTCACGTCAATTATGTATTCCACGCACAGGGTCGCTTAAATTCTATAGGGGTTTGCATTATTGTTCCTTTCTTGAAAATCCACTGTAGTTTTCCCATGCCATTTCCAAACCTACCAGCCAGCAATATACTCTTGTGGAAATGCAGCGGCCAAATTCATGCTCATACCATTCCCCGTCTATCTCCTGCAAATCATCAAATCTGTCACAGTTTTTTTCCTGGAAACCATAATACCAGTCATGTGCCTGGATAAAATTCTCTATCGTTTCCCAGAATTCCTTTTTATCCTCTAAATACTGCTCATGACCATCTTCTCCTTCGTCATAATCATCCCTTGCCGGTTCCCAGTCTTTATAGTATTTTTCAATTTCACTTCTGACATATTCAGCAGGATAAACATATTTATCCGTCGAGCATTCCATTTTTTCGATGATATACCAGGGGTCCCTGATTATATTTCTCATGTTTTCAAAGGTCGGCTTCCATGTCAGGTAAAAGCAGGCAGAACCCAAATCTCCGGAAACATGCATATATTGTTGTTTTGTATCAAAAATATAATGAACATGGTAATTACTTCTACCATCCTTATGCCGCCAGTCCAGTGTCTGTACCTCTCCATAGTTTTTGAAATCAGCCACAAAGTCTTTGAAGTTTTCCCTTGCGTGTTTTATTTGTTGTTTTCTCCATTTACTATCCATAATTAATATTAAGCTGCAGAACAGCTCTCCCTTCTGTTTACACTTTTTTTATTTATTCTACACATCCAGCTTTTCCGCCACCATCCTGATAATTTCCTGCATTATCAAACGCTGGTCTTTTCCGTCCCGGACCACCCTTTCTATGTCATCTTCCGGTACTTCCATGTTTATATCTGCCAGGAATTTATGTACCATACATTTACTTTCCTCTGGTGTAAACGGCAGCATTTCATATTTCTGGGAACACCGGCTTGTAAATGCTTCGTCCAGAATATCCATTCTGTTTGTGGCAGTTATGACAACCACATCATTTGCCAGCCTGTCAAATTCCTGCATCAGGGTTATTGTTATCCTGCTGGTTTCCTTGCCCGCACTGCTCCTGTCCCCGTCTGCCCTGTTGCAGCTGATGGCGTCCACTTCGTCCAGCATAAAAACGCAGGGATGCGTGGAAGCATAGGTGAATGCCTGTGATATATTCCTCGAAGTAGCTCCCATGTAACTGTCCACGACCTTTGAAAAATTCAGATAACAGAAAGGCAGTCCCATTTTATATGCAATGTATTTCCCGAACATGGTCTTTCCGGTTCCCGGAGGCCCGTAAAGCAGGGTGGCGTTCTTATACGGAATCTGCATTTCCATGAGCTTTCCGCTTATCCTCGCCATTTTTAAAATCTCTTTTGCTATCTGCTCCTGTCTTTCCGTTACATAGTACCTGTTTTCCATGAATGATAACGAAACATCCTCACAAAGCAGTATGTCTTTCAGATTGCCGGGAAGTTCAATCATCCCTGCACCCTCTGACGTTAATATGTTTTTGTACCTGTTTACAAAGTATTTGTTTTTTTGTGTTTTATCCGCTTCAAGGGCCAGTAATGCCCACTTACGCGCTTCCCTGACATCATTTTCAGCAATTGCTTTTATCATCTGCTGTTCATAACTTCCCAGTCCCATGTTTAAAACCACCTTTCCTGCTTTTTCATCCTGTATTGTCTGTTACGCAAATAGAATGATAAAAAACAGGTGTTTTTACATTCTGGACAAAAAACCCCTGATTAACCCTTATTCCTGTATTTAACCTTATATATCCTGTGTTATAAATTACCAAATGTCGCTGTAAAGCCCCTTGTTTCAACTATGGGGATATAAGGCGACCAATACTACAACTATTTTTCTTAAAATTGTCTAATTCCTGTTGCATTAGATAGGTCGTAGCAGTATAATGTATTTATGAAATACAAATCAAACCATAACATAGTCTATTCCTGCAGGTATCATGTGGTATGGTGTCCTAAGTATCGACGTTCCGTTTTAATAAACGGTGTTGATGTTCGCCTAAAGGAGTTGATTAAAGAAACCTGCGACCAACTCAGCGTCGAAATCATCGAAATGGAAATTATGCCCGACCACGTGCACCTGCTTATGGAAGTAGACCCTCAATTCGGAGTTCATAAAGCTGTTAAACAAATCAAGGGATATTCTTCCAAAATGCTAAGAACGGAGTTCCCCTGGCTTAAGTCAAGGCTTCCGAGTCTTTGGACGAACAGCTATTTTGTAAGTACAGTGGGTGGTGCTCCGCTTGCCGTAATCAAACAATACATTGAGAACCAGAAAAATGTGTAGGTATCATTTATGCAATTATCGGAAACAGTAAAACTCTATATGACAAAAGAACAAAAGGAGCTTATTGTCGTGGCTATGAACGAGTATATCAGTACCGTAAATAGTCTCGTTTCTGTTGCTGTAAAAGGCACCTCCATCAGTAAATATACAACTGCTGATGTTAGTGCATACCTTCCATCCGCTCTGACAAATCAATGTATTCGTGATGCAAAATCTATCATCAATAAGTACAACAAAGCTGTCCGTCAGGCTTCTGCCAAGAACAAAAAAACTGCAAAGCAGAAATCTGCTGTCATAGTAAAAAAGCCTGCAGTTCCTGTACTTAAAAGACCTTGTTGTTATATCAATAATCAGAACTTCAAAATCAAGGATGGTTTGATTGGATTTCCTCTTCTGATTAACGGCAAATCAAGACGTATAACAGTCCGCACATCCATGACAGATAAACAAATGGCTGTATTTGCCAGCTCAAAACTTGGCACAATGCGTATTGTCTATAAGAGCAACAAAATAGTTGCTCAAATCGTATATGAAGTCACTGAACCTGAATATTCTGATGATGGCAATGTTATGGGCATTGACCTCGGTATCAAGTGCCCTGCGGTATCCTATACTTCCGATGATAGTGTCAAGTTCCACGGTAATGGCCGTAAAAACAAATATATGCGTAGACACTACAAAAATCTTCGCAAAAAACTTCAAAAGGCTAAACATCCTGAAGCCGTAGAACGTATCAACAACAAAGAACATCGCATCATGAAGGATATCGACCATAAATTAAGTCATGATATCATAGAAACTGCTGTTGCCCATGAGGTTAAAACCATAAAATTAGAGTGTTTAGCAAATATCCGCTCTACGACAAGAACAAGTCGTAAAAACAATCATAGTTTGCATGCATGGTCATTCTATAGACTTGCACAGTATATAGAGTACAAAGCCAAACTTGCAGGCATTAAAGTTGAGTACGTAAATCCCGCTTATACAAGTCAGACATGTCCTGTCTGTGGTCATGTACATCATGCCAACGATAGGAACTACACTTGCAAATGTGGGTTCCATATCCATAGGGATTTGCTCGGTGCTATGAATATCTGTAACTCAACTGAGTATGTTGGCGATAGTAATATCAGACATACTGCGTAGGGAGCTATATGCTCTGCCCTGCGATGGGTGATGGCACACCCATACCTTGCACTACGACCTAACAGAAATGTACTGGTCAGCCGCTAAGTAGTGGCAGGTAGCAAGAATCCCCTGCATTTAGGCATAGGGAGTGTCAAGTGGGGGTAGTACAGTTTTTAGTATTGTTTCTGCGGACCCTCGCCCCTGCAACACCCCACACGGACAGGGACACGACCGCACCCTCTCACGGTCATCAGTGCGTACCATGAGGTTCGTTGAACTGCCTGTCCGCCAGGTTTGTACCATACGCAGGGTTGTTTTCGGGTGGTCTTCTTTCAGCACCGCCATGCTTCCGCAGTGGACTTCCTGCCCTGTTATTTTCTTTTCTGGTTACTAGAATGTAAAAAACGCATTCATAAATTTTACGCTGTTCCCATCCCTGGTTTTTCCTTCCCCTCAAGCCAGCCGTCAGTCAGAACTGACGGGGTTTCCGCGGTTTTTCTTCAGAAGGATGGTTTTCCCTTCCATTTCCATGCCACGGTACGGGGAGATGTCCACAAGAAGCCTTACCACATCCTCCAGGTGGTCCATCCTGTCCGTAAACACACACAGGGTCCCGTCCCCCCCTCCGTAAAATTTTTTCTTCCGCAATCCAGCCTTTCATCCGCCTGTCCAGTTCCTTTTCCGTTAAGACCATGCCTGTACTCCTTTCTGTCCGTGTAAAAGTAGAATGGTAAATATTTTTAAAACACAGGCCGTCCGGACAAAAATCCGCATAAAAAAAAGACAGCCGGCGCTGGATGAAACCAGTTTCCGGTTGCCTTTTTGAAATTAATGAGGTCTTATTCAGTTGTCTTTTTTAAACTATTCGGTTTCCATGGCATCTACCTTGTTGTAAATAGCCCTTACAATTCCTTTTCTGAATGATGTTGGAAACCTGTTGAAATGGTCAATCCATTCCTGTAAATAATTTAACAAATATTCTTTTGCTTCTTTATTGATTTTGACTTTCTTCTGTTTCATGCTGTCCTCCTGTAATTCCATGTATGCTCTTTTTGTTCCAATCATCATTGTAATTTCAGTCATCGTAATAATTGCAGCTGTCCTGCCATATAACAGAGCACAGGACATAGTTCCATAAATACCATCCAGAGTGTAAAAAATCCAAAAACCCCAATGAAAAAGGTTTTTACCAGGTCTTCATTTTTGAGCATTTTGGGGTATGAAAACATTGACATAAACGTAATCGTAACCACCTTTGGCATAAGCCGGAGTGTTACGCCGCCTTTTAATACCTGCATCATTAAACTGATAGTCACAATGATTATAACTGCATCATATACAAGTCCCATGGACAGGACAAGTATATTTTTTATTATTTCATTTTTCTGCATCTCTGTTGTTTCCTGTGTATGACATGTTAAAGACATAATTTATCTTTCCTTTCGCTTGTTAGATTTTTCTTCATTTTCTTATTTTAACGTTTATTAATCATGCGCCTTGAAGTTATAGACTGGTTTTACAATATTAACAATATTTATTGTGTCATTTACCAGTTCAATAATTTCTTCTGCTGGTTTATATGCCTGTGGGGATTCATCCAGTGTACTTCTGTTTACGGACCATGACTGGACTCCCTTCATGGATTCCTCAAATGCTTCCATGGATATGCATTTTTTTGCTTTAGAACGTGAAAGCAGGCGGCCCGCACCATGTGGTGCCGAACTGTTCCATTCTTTATTGCCTTTTCCGATACCGATAATAATGCCATCACGCATATTAAGGGGAATTGCTACCATCTGTCCTTCTTTCGCAGAAATGGCACCTTTTCGGATAATAAATGCACCTTCATTTTCTTCAATGTAATTGTGAATGGTATCAAACTGGTAATCTACTGCTACATCCAGAAATTTCATAATGTCAGATGTGATTAATCGGCGGTTTTCACAGGCCATAATCTGGCATTTCAACATGTATTTCATATACATGTCAAAGTCATCACCTTCGATGTATTCAAGTCCTCTTGGGATTCCTATTTTACTGCTTTTAAATTTGTTTTTCAGACGTGTAACTTCTGTTTCAATTTCTTTGGTCCGTCCAGCTGTTTTTAAACCTGCAATCAATGATTTAACCGCTTCCTGAAGTTCCGTTTTACCATTTACATTTTCGAAGGCTTTCTGCTGGAAATATTCACAGACCTTTTTTCCAAGGTTTCTGGAACCTGTATGCACACTCAATGCATAGGTATGCTCATCAATCTTTCCAATTTCGAGATAATGGTTTCCTCCGCCGAGACTTCCTATGGAATTAACGTGACGCTCTTCAGACCCCAGTCCTAAATCATGAATGATGTCCAATACATGCGCTTTTACCGATTTATTCAACAGTCTGTGTTCTGTGTTGCGTACACCCATGCCATATGGAATATTCGCGTTGATAAAATCATCCAAAACCTTGAAATCAATTGTTTCTTTTGTTTTAAAAACAGTTGTAAGTACGCCGCACCCGATATCTACTCCTACGATATTTGGAACAACCATTTTCCTGTTTAAAACTACAGTTGTTCCAATGGTACAGCCTGCCCCTGCATGTACATCAGGCATGACACGAATTTTTGCACCTTCAAAAGCCGGATGGTTGCACAAACCCAGTATCTGTCCGATGGCTTCGGATTCCACGTTGTCAGTAAAAATTTTTGCATTAGTATATTTTCCTTTTAATTCAATCATTGGGATACTCCTTTTAATATTCATCATAAACATTTAAAAATCTTACTTTCTTGTCCTTTTCATATTCGGAAATGACAAGGTCACGTATTTTTGAAGCCATGTCCGTCTCAAAATCCTTATCTACGGTTCCAAGCATCCTGCAGAAATTTTCCACAAGCTCAAGCGCACCTCCCCAAAGGTCTGTTTCCACGGCCTGGTCCGTGCCACAGAGAATGACATCTTCATCCTCTACTTTTATTTTTTCAAACTCATATTTCCCAAAATTCTTCCCGTATTCCTTTGCTTCCATATCGTCATGGAATGTTTTTGCTTCTGACATAATGTTTCCTCCTAGTATGATTCCCATAAAATATATGTTCCGTCTTTTAGTTCACTCAGCGTTATGGTACTGCTGTTGATACTGGCACTCCGGAGGTAGTTTTCCTTTCCGTATTCTTCTCTCAGTCTGTCATATTCATGGAGTTCTTCCATGAGCATTTCCCTGTCAGCCTGGTATTTCAGGCAGGTAAAGCCAACAGCTGTTTCTTCATTGCGTAACAGGTAAAAACAGTCATAAACATCTTCCCCGCAAAGCTCCTCCGGATAATCACTGCATTCCGATATGTCCAGTACATCACAAGGGTTTTTCATGAATTCCTGTCGTGCAGGTTTTATGGTTTTGTGTTCTGTTTTCCATATTGCAAACTGTTCTTCCGCCTGCTGTTCATTCCTGTCATAAAAATATATCCTGCAGAAACAGCCGTCTAATTCCGACACCACAATCTGGAATGCCGAACCAGCCATGCAGGCAAATCCCATGTACCCGGCAGGTGTTTTGTCAAAACCATTTGCCTTACAGAAATCAAGCATCTGCGCTTTTCCGTCCGGGTTCTTTTCTTTACAGAATACTTCAATTACCGTGGTTAATGCATTTTTCAGTTCCTCTGTATACCTTTTCGCCGCATCCTTACAAAACATGCGTGAACCGTAACGTCCCTTGTCGTAATAAATCCTTACATATCCCACATAACTTCCGGCCTGGATTAGGCAGCGGACATTTTCGGGAAGGAATGATAAACTTGTAAATCTCATTGGTTGTCTCCTTTATGTTTTATATCCGTTAATGATAGTTGCTTTAGTTTGTTTTGGTGTCTGTGCCACAATATTTCAGAAATCATGTACGCTTCCGGAAAATAACCCTGCATCATGCGTAAAAGTTCCTTTAAACTTTATGAGTAATTAATCATGCATGCTTCCTTTATCACTTTCTGCGGAACTTCAAGAGTAAGCCATTCATCCTGCGGGTCATCCGTGTGGATAAGGGTGAAATAACATGCCAGAAGCTGTTCCGGTTCAAGGTCCGATTCTCCTGCTTCGCCTGTAAAAACAAAAAATTCATTTATTTCCGTTACATTTCCAAGCATTTCCTTTGTGATGTGCGCAGTGTCTTCGTATTCATAATCCGGGTTTTTGCATTCCATGTGCAGAATGCGCCTGTTTTTTCCATCCACGTATGCACTGTATTCAGCGAAGTCGAACCTGGTCTTTCTGCCATCCATGGTAAATTCATAACCGCCCGGTGACAGATAATCCTTTTCCGGGTCAATTTCCCTGTTAAACCGTATGGAAGCCCCCATCCTGAACACAACAGGGTCTTTTGCCTTTTTTGCATTTTCCTTTTTCCTATTCATTGTAGTTTCCTCCTTTAACTGTTATATAGACCTTTATCCTCCATGCGTCTGTGAATAAAGCTCTATACATAGAATGGAAAATAAAAGAAAAAATAAATAACTGAAAAAGCACGCCCCGTAAGGGACGTGCCGTGGTTCATAACCTTAATCCGTTTCTGCGTGGGATTCTTTATAATCCCCCACAATTTTTTCAATGCATTCATACTGCGTAAGGCCGTTGCCATCTTCATATTCCGCATATGCCATTTCCGCAAGATGCATGATTGTTTCATCATCAGCCCCAGACAGCATTCCTGCGATTTCATCAGCCATAAAGTATTTTATGACTTCCCTGTGGGCTTCAAAAATTTCTTCCCGTGTCAGGGTGATGTCAGTCCATGCTCCGTTTATTTTTCGTCTTATTTTCATCTGAAACCTCCTTGGTACTTGTTTTGTATATTTGTGGAAGCGGCATCCAGGCAACAACAGAACTGTCAAATATATATACTGCATCAGCCCCTTTTTCGTTCCGGTTTCGCATCCACCACATACTGCTGTCTTCATTTCTTCCATATGAGATATAGACTTCATTTTCCGTACTGACAAGAACCTGCTCATCTTTTCCTGGTAATGAATCAGAAGCTGCTATCCATTCATCAGCGTTTTCTTCCTGGTACACTGACGGAAGCGGCATCCAGGCTGTTACCGAACTTTCATCCATGTAAAACCAGGATGGCAGGGATTTTACATTCTGCATTATCCATATATGCCCCAAATTTTGGAAAGCTTTATGTATTTCTCCATTTTTACTGCAAATTAAAACAAATTTCATTTGTTCCGGCATGCTTACACCAGCCGGTATCCATTTTTTCTTTACCATAAT
>JAZQIL010000206.1:0-3022 GCA_045541055.1 Oscillospiraceae bacterium | reverse complement strand
TTTGATTCTTTGCGATTAGTTGGGGATGAATTTCACCCAAATTGGAATTATACCATCTCTCCTTTATATGACTGATTTATTTTTGCACAGTTCCTTAGTGCAGGCACTTCACGGGCAGTTAATCAGGATTGCGAGCAATTCCGAACAACACGTTAATCCGATGGATATTTCGATTGACGATTATTTATTTGAAAATCCTATGGAAGTTATCGCTACAAAGTCGGATTTTTTGATTTCTCTGTGTGAAATTATCGTTGGCGGTCGTTATGGACTGAGTTCTGAAGAACGCTCCGTGATTGACAAATGTGTGCAGAGAATCTACAAAGATTTCGTTCAGAATCAGCCAACAATTGAGAAAATGCCGATTTTAAGCGATTTGCAGAACGAATTAAAGACAGAGGGAGAAGTGGCTTTACGAATTTATAATTCTCTGGAAATGTTCGTTTCCGGCTCACAGAACTTATTCAATCATCGAACAAATATTGATATGAATAATCGTATTATTTGTTTTGATATTAAGGAGTTAGGCAATCAGCTCAAAAAAGTCGGTATGCTCATCGTGCAGGATACCGTCTGGAATAGGGTTACTATCAACAGAAATTTGCATAAGATTACAAGATATTATATTGACGAATTTCACTTGCTCTTGAAAGAGGAACAAACGGCGAAATATAGTGCTGAAATCTGGAAAAGATTCCGAAAATGGGGCGGTATTCCGACCGGAATTACGCAGAATGTCAAGGATTTACTGCAAAGTCAGGAAGTAGAAAATATTCTGGATAACTCGGATTTTATTTATATGCTGAATCAGGCAAGCGGTGACAGAGAAATTCTCGGTCAGAAGCTTCATATTTCGGATGAGCAAATGAAATATGTCACAAATTCCGGTGCTGGTGAGGGACTTATCCGCTATGACAGGGTGATTTTGCCGTTTACAGACAAATTTCCGACTGATACAAGAATGTATCAGTTGATGACCACGAAACCTCAGGAGCAGTAACATGGCACTCATTTTCAGAACGCATAACCTGAACAGGGCAAGAAAACGGCTTGAACGTGTGAGCAGTCGGCAGAAAGAATTTCAAATCAATTTTGTTCGTGAACAGCAGAGAAATCAGCGATTCCGGACAACCCCTCATATCGTTCGTGGTGTGAAAGAACATCACGGCAATAAAGGACTTCTGCACAGAGCCTATCACCTGAAATTTAGAATTAAGGGCGATAAACCGTCATTTACAAGGGCAATCAATAATTTTCAACCGCAGACAAAAGGCGGTAAATTCGTTCAGACTTCTGCAAAAGCGACTAATTTTATTGTTCATGATGTGGCTCAGACTGCTGTGAATGTATCGCTTGCAGGTGAAACAATCGGCTTGAAATCGGCTGAAACTGCCACAAGAGAGGTCAAAAATCATTATCAACGGAAATATTCCCGTGAGGCTACTGACGATTATCACAAGGGAATTTTGTTCAGCGGTCGGCTTGTGTTTGATGCCGTGGACGGTACTCGTCAGCATTTCAAGTTGAAAAAGCAGTATCAGCTCGAATCTGCCAAATCAGATGTGAAAACGGCTGAATATCGGGAATTTGAAAAAGAATACAAAATTAAATTCAGGAAGTATAAAAATCAGAAATTTGAAATCAAAAAACTGAAAAATGAAAAGAAGTTCAAAACTGCGGAGATGAAAAATCAGCAGAAAATCGCCAAATTTTCAAAGCAAAGTCTTTCTGCGGTAAATCCTTTGAATTATTCCGTCACCAGAATGACAGCTTCGGCTTGGCAGAAAGCGGTCAATGAAGATTCTGAAAATGATTTCATGAGAGCTGCGGACGAAATTAAAAACCGTGTGGTTTCTCCGGTCGCTCAAAATTTTACTCCGCAAGCCAGACTGCAAAAAGAACAAAAGAAAAGGGATAAACTTGCTGACAAGAAAGAAAAAGCACATACTCGCCTGATTCAACAAGAACAGCGTTTGCATGAACGAAATCAGCCACGACCTCAAAGACGAAACAGAATCAGACCTCAAAAATCTGTTGGTGATAAAGTCAGGGAGAATGTTAAGGAAATCTTTCATTTTATGAAGAATGTCTATGTTAAGGAAGTAGGAGCATTTTTCGGAACAGTCGCTATTCCGGTTCTGGTGTTCTTTCTGCTATTCGCATTTTTAATGATGATATTCAGTTCAATTATTTCAGGCGGTGGATTCACGCTTGGAACGTATGCGGCACAGGATTATGACCTGTCACAAGCTGAAAAATACTATACTGAAATTGCATGGAATTTCAATGAAAATTTGCTTTTAGTCGGAGATTCTGACAATTGGAAGAAAGGTTTGAAAAAATTTGATGTGGATACCAAAAACATGAAAGATAAACCAGATTCATGGATTTTCGGGAAATCTGAGGTTTATGACTGGACACCTGATTATGATTTTGATACTTACAAATTATGGTCGTTTCTGTGTGCCTATTACTATGATTTCGATTCTGAAAACGGTGATATAAAATACTGGAAATTTACCGAAACTACGGCAAGTCTGCTTGATGAACTGTTCCGGTCAGAATATGAATTTGTGCATTGGTACGATAATACGTCACATTGGGAATACAGGTATCAGTTTGAAAGTAATGGTTATTATTCTGTTACGGACAGCGGTGTTTCAGAAAATTATGGATATATTGAAATTTCTTATCCTGATGCACTCCCCATGTCAGGGGTAACAAACGGAAACACACTTTATTATGACCTGAATAACGGCGAAATTCTGAATTATAACGATGATTATTCTGCAACAGGGTGGTATTTGAAAAACCAGTATGTTGATGACTACGATTCAAGCGGTGCAAAATATGAGGGCTGGTATCAGAACGGTGAGGAATGTTCCTATGGCATTTATGAAGATGATGTACTGAAAATTCCCTGCCCTTATGTGATACCTGAAAATAGCTGGATAAGCGTTCTGAAAATGTATGACTGGAAAACAGACTGCCGTCTTTATTACAGCGTGAAGCAGAAAGATAC
>JAZQIL010000205.1:0-3927 GCA_045541055.1 Oscillospiraceae bacterium | reverse complement strand
GACAAATTTATGACTTCATTGGAGAAATGCTTATCTGTAAAGGCATATTATTTGTAATACTTCCATCAGCAAGCTCAACCCCACTATATACAATTCCCTGACCTTTAGTCATTTTGTCAAGCACATCTTTGTAGTATTCGTACCTTTTATTGTCAATTGTCTTCGCTACCCCTGTTGAAGATGCTCTACTCAAATGCAAAGCAATTTTTGTTGCACTTTGATTTAACAGTAAAGCCTTCTCTCTTGAACCGTCTTTTGCCAAAAATTGGGTTGCTGAAATCAGATGTAAACCTATACTTCTGCCCTGTCTGAAAAGCACATCTGCAATACTTTGTTTATTCTCTTCTGAAAATCGCTTCTCAAAATTCAAAGAATTTATTTCATCAAGGATTGCATAGGTATCATGTTCATGAGTTGAATTATGAATATTAAGCCATTTGAATATATTTTGCAGAATTAATACTGCATAGGTAGGTACACAATGGATGATATATATTTTTTCATTCCGAAACATCTCTGGTATATCCAAGTTACTATACCAGCGGTAAACAAGTTCGTCTATTGAAAATCCCTTTTCAAAGACAGAGAAGCCCGTAATTTCCGTAAAGTTTTTATCCATAGTTTCAATATCAGGCACTAAATAGCTTGTCTTTTCAGCAAAATCAAAGATAACCACTTTCTTTCCTGCTCTGTATAACCGCTGTGCAAGCAGAAATAGCAGTGTTGTCTTACCTGAACCAGAATCAGCCTGAATGTACATATGCTGATTAGAAAGTCTGATATTTCCAATGCTCCAATAAACGGGCTGCTGTGTGTCCATTGTCATTCCAAGGAAAATTCTTTCTTTGCCGTCAGTATTATCAGGCGGCTGATAGCCTGCTGCTGAAATACCTTTCTTCTTAACGACTGGTACAAGCCTTTGAGCATTTTCTGTCAGCAGACTTTTCTTTAATGCTAAAGTTCATTCTGTCTGCTGAATTTTCCGATACGCTTGCTTTATACAATAATTTATCTCCGTTATTGGTGACAAGATACCCCTTTTCACGAAGAATACTCCTCAATCTTATTCCATTGCTTTTTGAGGTTCTGTCTATCAGTCCAAACGGGATTTTTCGTTCCAAATCAGCAAAATCATTCACGGAAAACAGCATTAAATCATCCTTGACATATACGATAGGAGTATTTTCATCTGAACTCATAAAGGCAATTTCGCCATGTATAATAGCATTACTTATAACATTTTTAAATTGCTTAATTATATATTCGGCATCAAAGAAATATCTGGACTGCTCCAAATAATTTGATATATCCAAAACATACTTTTCAGAATACATTCCAATATCAAGACCAATTTTTAGAACCTTATCGCAAATAATTTCTATTGTATGCAATGATTTTAATAATACATCATCTTCAAATTGGGCATGATATTCACTCACATCAAACAGCATAGACAGGACTTTATCAGATTTTGCAAGCTGAATGATAGTGTTTCTGATTCTTTGATTTAACGCTATCATATCAGAATAAAAACGCATTTCTGACACATCAATCCATAAAATACTGTCTGCATATTCTTCAAGAACCGCCATTGTCTGAGCCTGACTGCACAGAATCATACAGTTACACTTAGCAATTTCATTATCAAATTTTCTCCTCTTTATACAACAGTCATACAAGAATCTGATATTCTCTAACAATCTGTTTTTTGTTGAAGCATCATCTTCAAAAATTACAGCTTCATCTTTTCTGGAAAACAGGATATTTCTAAGCTCGTTCTGTTTTAAATTCAATGATAAAGTATCTTCGCCATCACGTTCAAACACCTTGAAAAAATCACGAAACAGCTTTATTTTCTCTCTGGTATCACATCCTGTAACAGCTATCATTTTCCTGAAATCATGTCCATTGTTTTTGAGCAAAGTGTACATAAATGAAGCAATGTCTAAAACCGTCAACATCATGGGCAAACTGTCATTTTCCAGTACAGATTTTAAAACCCGATAATCAATATTATCAGTAGGATAATCCCTATATTTCGCCTGTCTGACGGTTTCTGTTTCGTATGTTCCATCTGTATGTGAGATGTACTGATAGCCACTGTTATTACTGTAAAATCCAGCTTTTTCAGGAATTTCAACTATCTGTTCTTTCAGGGTACTTCTGATATAATTGAAAAGCAAATGATTCATCAAGGTTTCTTTTATGTCTGCTGAAAATACAGCATGACGAGCCTGTTCTTCAAATGCGGATTTGATTAACTTTTTGCTGAACCTTGCATAATCTATTTTGATTGTAAACCGTTCACTGTACATATTCTCACAGTTTACGATTACAGTATCAGAATAAGTTTTTTCTCCTGCTTTGTATACTTCTCTGACGACATCATGAATACAGAAATATGCAACAGCCTGCATCATTAACTTTGTGTTTGTTTTTATAGAATTATCGGGTAATTGCATCATTCCTATTGTCTGTGTTTTATTCGTATTGCTTACCCTGTTCTTATTTACTGCCCGATACATTTTCTTATTCTGTGGGTCATTGACAAGACTGCTCATATCATCTATCTGTATCTGATTCATTTCTGACTGTGCCAAAATAATCACCTCATTTGATTGACAAAATCGCTTTTCTATGCTAAAATAATACTATACTAACCCTATAAAGGAGGATTTCATATGCCTGATGATAAAGACCTGATTTCGGATTTTATGAAACAATTTGAAGATGACAGCCCTGAAACTGCTCCTGATAATTTAAACAGCTCATCTGAAAAGATTGAACCTGTACAGAAAATCACTGCTATCTCTAAATCAGATTGTCCTCAAAATCAAGAAGCCCCAACTATTCAGCAATCTTCTAAGGCAGAAAACAATTATCCACAGACAAATTTAGCTATTTCTGTCATGAATGCTGTTACCTCAGCTACCTGTATCGGAAAATACGTTCAGATTCTAAATCGTCCCACATATGCACAAGTCATTTGTGATGCAAACTGTAATCCCTATCTTTGTATCCCCAATCAACAAACCAATCAGTATGATTACATCGGAAATATTGTATTTGAACCATCTGGTGAATATGCTGTCTATCAAAGCTATCAAAAAGTAGGTACACTATGCTATCATTCATTTGAAGACCATGTATGGCGATTTGTTCCATTAGGAGCAGATATGCAACAACCAAGCCAAAGTTACCAGTATCCTGTTTCAAATACTGGGCAGATAAAATACACATTCAACAACGTACCACCTGAGCAGACTGACAGCATTACCCACAATGTAATGGCGTATCACCCTCAAGCTACTGTTGAAGTTAATTTTGCTTCGCCTACTATGAAATCAGGAAGTCCTTTTATCCCTGTAGATGAGTTGAAGGGTATCATCGATATTCTCCCTGAATAAATTATATCACATCTTTTCCAAATAATCAATAGCCAAAAATGGAGCAGGAAAAACTATCCTGCTCCTTGTCCTTTTATTAAAAATTGTTCTGTATTTGGGGTCAAATTGGGGTCAAACCTGCTCCGAGCAAAAGAAGAACCCACGCAAATGAACGTATTGCGTGGGATTGCGGATTATACTATTTTGGGTTCTTCGGGTTATGAGCAGTTCTAACATGGTTGAGAAAAGTAAGGAAAATCGAACTAAAACTCTACTCATGAGTCCCCTCCGCCGACGTAGTGACGACGTGAGAGCCGACGACGTAAACACCGGAAGTGTCCTTCAAGAAAAAACAACTACATTCTTCAGGTAATATTTTCTGAAAAAAGGTTTTTCTAAAACTATGCCACTCATACCACTACTTTCACATGGTGGAACAAGTGGCATGTTTTTTCAAATTTCTTTTTTGAAAATATCATGCACTTTTAGGAGTATTCAGTAAAGTAAGGAACTGTGCAAAAATAAATTAGTCGATATAGAT
>JAZQIL010000204.1:0-3278 GCA_045541055.1 Oscillospiraceae bacterium | reverse complement strand
TATGTGATTGACCATTTTGACACTTATACTGAAAATGATGGTACAGTGAATGCAGTTCTGTTAGGCAGTGACTATAACACTGATAATGGCGGAGCAACACCAACTAGTGTATATGATACCATCGATTTAACTGATTTGCCGATTCAGGTAATCAATGATAATGGCGAAACTTCAAATCAAATGGCAATTCTAACACGTAACCCTGTTGCAAGCATAAAATTGGCAAAAGGAAAATTCCCTGAAACTGCAATTGAAGCAGTTGCTGACATGAATTTACACGATTTAATGCCGGATTCTAATTTCCCTGTACAATTTACTGTCAAAAATACAGGTACAAGCAAGGTTGATACTATTGAAGTAGATATTGCTGGTCAAAAGAAATCATTCTCTAAGTTGAATCTTCTGCCTGGACAGTCAACCGTTCTGACTGTAAGTTATCCAGTGCCCTCGCCTGTAAGTGATGTCGCTTACACGCTTACTGCTAACACTACAGGCACAGCAACAGGAAAATTAGTTCTCAACCGTCCTGATGTTGGAATTACCAGCATGAAAGTGACCAGAGAAAGCAACAAGACAAGAGATGTTCAGGTGATTCTTGGCAATGCTTCTGAAATTCCGCTTGCAGGAAGCAACAAGATTGTAAAGCTGGCTTTCTACAAAGATATAAATCATACGGAACGAATCGGCGAAGAGATTACAATTGACCCATCTGCATATCAGAATATTGATAATGACATTTACATCTATAATACAACTTTTAATGTTACAGATTTCATTGGTGATGCAGAGGAAGTTCCCGATGAAGGTGTTCGCCTTTATGCCCGTGCATGGGTTGAAAATGTGGAAGAATTGTATACTTTGGACAATGATTCCATGGTGACATTTAAGGGACTTTTATCGAAATATCAGAGCCAAATTATAATGGATTCTGCATTGACTGGTGATGAAACTAACGGCTACAGTGTTGTAGCGGACATCAGTAATAATTCGCTTCAAAAGGCTGAAATTGGCGAAATTACAGCGGATATTCTGGATAGCAAACATAAAGTGCTGGCAAGTGTACCGCTATATGAAGGGGAATTGTCCTTGAGCGGAGAACAGATAGAAAATCTTACAGTTAAAGTACCGGAATTAAGCAGTAAACCTGCTATGGTTTCATTGCGGTCTTCTAAAAAATCTGTTCTTCTTGATGCAGGCAGTGGGTTCTGTGATGCAGTCACAATGTCGCTGTCAAAGGATAATAAGCCGACAGGAATTTTGCCGGAAGCCACAAGAAATGGATATACATTTAGTGGCTGGTATACGAAAGCAAGCGGCGGTGAAAAGATTACAAACGATACTGTATTAAACGGTGACAGCACCCTTTATGCACACTACACGTTAGTACCTTCATCTCCCACAAAGATTTCTCAGAAATTTACAATTTCGTTGCCGAGCTACCCCTATGACGGCACAGCTCATGAAGCTAAAATTACTGGAAATGTCTATGGAAAAATTATTTATTATTATTACAATGCTGATACAGATGAACTGCTTGATCAAGCTCCTTCAGAGGTTGGCAATTACCGTGTAAGCGTTTATGCATTCGGAAACACTTCCTACTACAGCAGAATTCAGACAGCAGAATATTCTATCACGAATCCGGTTGACCCAATTGACGAAAATGGTATGGCAAGTGTCGAGAAATTCAAGAATAGCGATACAATCCCTACAGTCGAAGGTAAAATTTTCGCAGGATGGTTCACTGATTCAACCTGCACCACGCCTTACACCCAAGATTCCGGTCAAGCGTATGCAAAGTTCATTGACGAAAAAATTCTGACTGTCAAAGCGCAAATTTCCAGCGGAACAACTGCAAACAGCGAAAAGACTTCCATTCGTTTCATCACATCAGTGGATTCTCTGAAATACAAGAATGTCGGCTTTAAGATTACTTTCAACGGCAAGACCATTGACAAGCAAATGACAAAAGTTTATAATGTCCTCAATGCAGGCAGCAAGAAGGTCTATCCGAGTGTATTCTCAGAAGATTCCAATTATATGGAAGCTTATACGCTGAACAATATCCCGAATAGCGCATTTGGCGAAACATTCACAGTTACACCATATTTTACCACACAGGACGGTACTATTGTAGAAGGCAAAACAAACACCTTCACAATTGCCAATATGATTAAATAAGAAAGGAGTAGGAGATTGTGAAGTACATGGAAGCAGAGCTTGAAATCATCGCATTTGATGCAGAAGATGTCATTACTACTAGTCTGACAGACGGCGGAGAAGGCAGCGGCGATGAAGGCGATTTTGGCGATTTATTCGGCTAAATAACAAAAACCAGCAGATGGGCGAAAGCTTATCTGCTGTTTTTTTAAAAAAGTGGTAAATAAATAGGACTGTTACACCATTTGCTCTGGTGCAACAGCTCCCCTTTTATTTTATTGATTATGAACATCAGCCTTGCATTGTTTTTTATTCGTAAGTGTAAAATAAAATAGCGACTTTCCAAGAATAAAAATCTCGTGTATAATAAAGGCTAAGCAGCTCCATAGAGCAGATGAGAAAATGCAATTTAGTCTATGGAGTAAGCTGGAGTAAATGAGACACGGGAGGAAAAGTAATGAAACCGAGTACAACAACAGCAGTCACAACAGTGAAACAGAAGATGAAACTGCAGGAATGGGCAGAACAGATTGAAGCTAGGCGTGCGAGTGGAATGACTGTACAGAGCTGGTGTGCTGAGAATGGAATGAATGTCAAAACCTATTACTATCACTTGCGGAAAGTGCGTGAACAGTGTGTGGAATCAGTACCAGAAATTGTTCCCCTGACAATGCCGCAGCAAACAGGCGATATCCACATTGAGAAAAACGGACTGCAGATTTCACTGCCAGCGGATATTTCCAAAGAAATCCTGATTGCACTGGTACATGAATTATGCTGAACAATCTGAAGAATACCCAGCAGGTGTATCTTGTAACAGGATATACAGATTTGCGACGTTCCATAGACGGACTTGCTGCAATTGTACAGGCACAGTTAAAGCTTGATCCATATAATTCGGCTCTGTTTCTGTTTTGTGGAAGACGATGCGACCGTATCAAAGGTCTGCTTTGGGAGGGCGATGGATTTCTGCTTGTGTACAAACGGCTCGACAATGGTAAATTCCAATGGCCGCGCACGGAAACAGAGGCAAGACTTCTCACATCTCAACAGAAAAGATGGCTTTTGGAAGGATTAACGATAGAGCAGCCGAAAGCAATAAAAGAAGGAAAACCCGG
>JAZQIL010000203.1:0-3945 GCA_045541055.1 Oscillospiraceae bacterium | reverse complement strand
AGGACTTCTGTGCGAATCGGTCAATCTCACACCAGCCTACCGTTTTGAAACCAACCACTCTTTCAAAGGCGCTTCGAAAACCTCCGATGCCCGAAAAAGCGTCGAATACTCGGATCATCTGACCACTCCTTTCTTGTTTTCGGATATAAGAAAAGCCGCCTGTGATTGTTAGTCACAAACGGCTATGTAATATTTACTGGTTATCTGCTTTTTTCGTTTTAATCAGTTCACCGATCATCGCGCCGCCAATGATGCAGGCTGCACCGACAACCTGTATCAAGGTCATTTTTTCGCCTAACAGAATTGCAGCAAACACAACAGCGGAAAGAGGTTCCAGATATCCGCATACTGCAACGGTCTGCACGGGCAATTTGGAAAGCGGTGAAAAATACAAATAGCATCCGATGCCCGTATTGACAACGCCAAGAACAAGCACCCAGAACCACGCATTCGCAGGAACATTGATTATAATGCCTTGCTTAATCAGCATGAATATTCCAACGGTCAGAAAGCTGATAATCAACTGTATCACGGAATTTTCCATTCCGGTGATGTTTTTCGCCTGTTTATTCAGTGTAACCATAAAGAAATAGGTTATGGCTGACATTGCTGCACAGAATAGTCCCCATGTATTGATGTTTCCATCAACTGCATTTCCGTTGACAAGCAGAATACCAACCAACACGGTGGCAAACCCCACTATTTTAGGAAATGTCAGTTTTTCCTTGAAAATGAGTGGCGACAAAATCATCACGATCACCGGACCGCAATAATAAAGCAGTGATGACAGACTGACGCCGATCTGCTGATATGCTTCATAGAGAAACATCCAGCTTGTCCCCATTGCAATACCTGAAAGTGTGATAAACAAAGTGTCTTTTTTATATTCCTTAATATGAAATCTGCCTTTGCTGAGCAAAAACAGAAAGAGCAGCAAAACGCTTCCGATCAGCGTTCGCAAAAAAACAATCTCGTAACTATTTAGGGCAATGTGGCTTGCCACGATGCCATTTAAGCCGAACAGCAGCAATGCTGACAGGTATTTGATAAATGCTCGTTTGTCCATTTTGATGTACCTTTACAGATTTTCTTTTTCTATATTATACCACATCCCACCTCATTTTTCAATAGAAATGAGGTTACAGATCTCAAAAAGAAACCTGCAACCTAATCGTCTTACATCGTCATATCCACATCTTCGGTTTCGTCCATGTCCTCATCAACAATATAAGCTTACTTCATCATTAGGAACAGTATCAGATACTTTAAATCTGATGGGATCAGATACTCCTGTTATAACACTTTTGTCTTCATAAACTATCTCTTCCCTTGTCTCTTCTTCAGTTGTTCCATCGGTTGTTTCTTCAGTTGTTTCTTCGGTTGTTTCCTCAGTTGTTTCTTCGGTTGTTTCCTCGGTTGTTTCTTCAGTCTCTCCTGTTTCCTCATCGGGAGACCATACCTCAGTTTTGTATATATATCCGTTATCAGCAGGCGAGAACATCGGAATATCGTCAAGTGTTATTTCATCAACAATAAATTCTATATAAGGACTTGCCTTGCCATCGGAAGTCAAAGCCTCAGCCTTTACTGTAACATCAGAAGCATTTCCCCATTTGTTCCAGATGGTAAATCCTAAATCTACAGTTTCAGAAGGCTGGATAGTTTCGTCATAGAAATTCAGCGCTGAAAGCTCTGCTGTGTCGAAAATATTAAAATCTGTAAATGCAAGAGCGGGGTGAGGCTCGGTATAAAGACTTGCCATTATATCAAGTGCAGGATATTCCCCTGTTTTTTTCTCAGTTGCACTGATAAGCTGTCCTATTATGAAATTGGAAGGATATTGTCCTTTATTGGGATATTCTCTTCTGAGAATTGCAGCAGCTGCTGCACAATCGGTGAAGCAGAGGAAGTTCCGCTCCAGGAAGCATATCTGTCACCAGGAAGAATACTGTAAATATCAGTTCCTGGAGCTGTAATATTATACTCGCAACCGCTTCCTATAGCATAATCCCAGTTAGAGAAAGAAGCTATTTCGCCATGCTCATCTGAAGCCATAACACCTATAACGTATTCAGAACCAGCAGGATAAATATCAACTCCGCCTTCTGATTCAGATGTGGGAAGTCCGCCGTTTCCCGCAGAAGCAACAAGCACACTGGTAGAATACGCATCCTTAAAGGTAGCCTCAACAAGTGCGGATTTACCCTTGCCACCAAATGACATATTAATTACATCAGCACCATTGTCAGTACAAATCAAAGATTCATCATCAAGATAAGTTGTTTCTTCTGTTTGTCTGTATTCAAGAACAGAAAATACAATCCTGTTTTCAAGATAATCTGTATCTTTATCAATTGTCTAAAATGCGTTCTTTTGAAAAAAAATTCGCCCTGACTTTGTATCAAAATCATGGTGATGATATGTGTAGACTTAGGAAATACAACAATGCCACGCTGAATGTGAGTTATAGGTACAGCTGATTTTTACGCAGACAAAATCAATTCCCCAAAGCTAAGATTAAATTCACGACAGCAGAGACACCTGCTGTTGTGAATAAAAAATTGGACATTTTGAAGTTTTAACCGAACAAGCTTTACTTTTTTTGACTTTCAGCAGAATATATGGTACAATATATCAAAGTATTCAGCTATGACAGAAAATTGAAAGTGAATAAAATGCGGATCGCCATTTGTGACGATGAATTTCAATGCAGACAGCAGACAGTACAAGCTATAGATGAATGTATGCGCAATATTGATATTCTGGCAGATGTATTTGAAAACGGAAGAGACTTTTTACAGGCGTTTCAGAAAAATCCCTATGATCTTGTATTTCTTGATATTGAAATGCCTGAAACAGACGGCATTTCCCTTGCACGAAAACTGCGAAGTCTGAGCTGTGATGTTCCCATTGTCTTTCTCACAAGCCATATCGAATATGCGCTTGAGGGCTATGAGGTCAATGCACTTCGTTATCTGACAAAGCCAATTCAATGCGAAAAACTAAACAATCTTCTGTGTATGAATGAAATGCTCCGCTTAGGCAGAACAGAGGACGCTACGGAATATCTGCAAGGTCTGATTGACACCGCAGATACGCTTTCTGCAAAATATGTAAGCGGAGATGAAATCCTTGACTGTATTCTTGCTGCAAAGGCAAGCGACATGGAACGCAAGAGCATTGTATTTAAACTTGACGGTGTTCTTGCAGGCGGTCTTTCGTGGAAACCTATAGATGTATGCAACGTCTTTGCAAATGCGCTTGATAACGCTATTGAAGCCTGTGAAAATATGCCGACTGAACAACGAATTATCACAATGAAGCTGAAAGCAACACCGCAATTCTGGTTTATCCGCATACAGAATCCTGTTGCAAAACACGTAGATGTCAGCCGTCTGTTTCAGGAAAAAAGCGGATATACTTCAAAATCCAACTCTTTACAGCATGGAATCGGTACTTATAATATGAAACGAACCGTTGAAAGATACGGCGGTATTGTCAAAGCCGAATGTAAAGATAATCAGTTTATACTTGAATTTATGATTGATAAGAGCAGCTTTGATTAAAAAGCTGCTCTTTTGCATTTCACGACAAAAACAAAACCATTTGCGACAGATTTGTTCCATTCCCTAAAATTTGTGATATGATAATGTCATCACACAAAGCAGTGTAAAAAAACTACTCCCTATATAACGGTGGTATTCTTATAGGAGAATATATGAGTATATTGAGGGAAACCCTTTTGAAAAAGGGTTATCCCTCAAACTCCTTTCCTAAAACTTTCAAGTTTTAATTTCAGCCCCATAGGGTGCACACATCAAGTAAAGAAGAAATTTAATTATTTCTCTGTGTGCACCCTATGGGGCTGAAATTAGACTCAAAAGTCTTTGTAGGGGGTGTGGGTGACTCCCCACAGTGTGGGGAGATGTCAGCGAAGCTGACAGA
>JAZQIL010000202.1:0-7106 GCA_045541055.1 Oscillospiraceae bacterium | reverse complement strand
GTTACCTAATCTTACCTAGATATCAGAAACAGGCCGTGTTAAACTATAATCAGAAGAAGAATGACCAGGACATTTTTGTATCCGGGGTTTTTTCTTTGCTGCCGGTATGTATGCACGTGCACATATTGGCATTACTAAATTTCAAACAGCAGAATGTTTAAGGATGTACCCCGGACGGTGTACGTCCTTTTTTGTTCTGCCGGGTGAGGAAAGGAGGAAAGCATGGATTTTAAGAAGATTCTGACAGATTACTTTGGAATTGCACTTGCAGTGGTAATCGGTGTGGCAGTTGTCATCATGTATTCAGCTTTTATGTCAGAGGGCGGACTGATCGAAGGCTTCACGGAAGACCTTCTGAACATGGTTATCGACAAGGTAAAAAACATGATTGAAGCACCTGCGACCGTGCCGTCAACACAGATTCCATAGTAAAACATAGAAGGGAAACCCGGGATTTTACGGGTTTCCCTTCTGGAAAGGGAGAAAATGAACAATAAAACAGAACTTACGGAACTGCAGCTTATGGAACGGTTTCCAGAATTATGGAAATATGTACAGCCCAAGGAAGTGACGGATATTGACTACAACTGCGGGAATCTCTGGGTTTCAACAACAACTGCGGATACCCGGCTGGTTCAGGACGAGGCAATAACGGAAGACTATATGCGGAATGTTGCAAAAAGCATTGCACTGTTTTCCGGGAAGTCGTTTAACGCAAAGGAAAACCGTCTGTGTGTTGACACGGAAAGCCTGCGGGTAACGTGTGTCCATGAAACGGTTGCAAATGACCGGATTTCAATCTGTCTGAGGAAAGAGATTGCAGAACTGCGTTTTACCATGGATGAGGCAATAAAAGACGGATTCTGTACAAGGGAAGTATTTAACATGCTTGTCAATTTTGTGCAGTATGGAATAAACATGACATTCTGCGGCATTCCGGGTACCGGAAAAACAGAGACATTAAAGAATATTTCCAGTTATGTTCCAAAAGCACATAAAGTTATCTGCATTGAAGACGTAAGCGAGATACATTATGCGGCCATAAATCCAGACCATAACTGCGTGGAGATGAAAATCGGAAGTGACGGATATGAAACCTGTATCATAGATGCACTCAGGATGAACCCGAGCTGGATTTTATTTGGTGAATCACTGGGGAAGAACGCACAGTATCTCATGGAATGCTGGTCGAATGGTGTGTATACAATGTCAACCCTTCACGTAAACGATGCGAGAAACATTCCGGACAAGATCGTAAATGCCCTCGGACCCAGAACAGACACGGAGCGTGTCATAAACCAGGTGCATAATGATGTGGGAATTGCAGTCCTACTGAAAAAAAGACACGTAAGCAGGACGGAAATAAAGAGGTACATTGACCAGATCTGCATCTATTACCGGCATGAGAACAGGAATGGTACGGCACTTGTGGTTGAAGACGGTATCCTGCATAAGGAACGGATACCGGAACATATGAAAAAAAGGGTGGAAAAGGAAATCAGGCATGGTATTTTTTCACCGGGAGGGGAGGCATGGTTTTGAAAACAGATGGGATTATTGATGACATACAGGATGCACCGGTCATGGAAAAAGAGAAAAGAATCTATTCACCGTTGAGGATGACAGAGGCACTGAAAGAAATAGGGGAAAGCTATACCAGGAAAGATGCTGTGATATCCTATTCCGTAATACTGCTGATTGCTGTCATACTGGGCCTGTTATTTGAGCTGGAACCTGTTTACATGGTGGCTGTAGGGGCAGTATATGCACTGTTCGTGCCGCAGCTCTGCTATAACCAGAAAAAGCAGGCATATGAGTTAAGAAGATTCAATGACATAAATGCATACATGAGCCAGATGGCACAGTCCTTCACAAACACGTCAAACATACTGGATTCACTGGAGGAAACAGCCATGACGTTTTCCACGGGAAAAATGCATGATACATTAACGGATGCAATTGCAGTCCTGGACGAGGTTGTTGATGTGGATGAAGCAGTGAGGCAGTCCCTTATGCGAATTGAAAAGCAGTACGGATGTGAAAAGCTGTCGAATCTCCATGAGTTTCTTCTGGTGGCCCAGAAACGCGGGGGAGACTGTGAAAAAGAATTTGTAATTATTGAAAAAACACGTATTGCATGGGAAAAAGCAATTGAAAAATACAGAAAAGACATTACCGGTGTAAGGAACATGTGTACATTTCTGTACGGGCTTATGCTCCTGTTATGCGTGGTCATCATGAATGCTTTTCCACAGGAACTCAGTATTGTACATCTTGGGTTTATCCAGATTGTGAACATGGTCATGCTTTCGCTGTTTATTGTATTTTTTATGACACTGGATACAAAAATAAACAGTTCACTGCTGAAAGACCCTAAATTTATGTCCAGGAAAGAAGCAGACCGCTACTTTACAAAAATACAGGATGCAAACAGTGAAAAAGAACGCAGGAAGCAGACCGCATATAATGTGACGGCTGTAATTACGGCTGCGGCAGTATTTATCATGAATCCGTCGCCGATTACAGCTGCCATAGGGATGATGGCAGTTGCCGCAGTGGCAAACACAGGGAAAATCATGCTTTCAATGACAACAAAGGCATTGAAAGACGAGATATTAAAAGCATTTCCGAACTGGCTGTTTGATGTAACGCTGCTGATGCAGAGGGAATCCGTTGACAGTGCAATACTGATTTCTTCCACGTATGCCCCTCCTGTCCTGCAGGCAGAACTACACAGGATATGCAATCTGATCCGGAAGAATGAAACAGCGGAAGCATACATTTCATTTCTGGCAGATTTTAACATACTGCATATCGAGACAAGCATGAGAAAACTGTATTCCCTGTCCATCGGTGCCAGTACAAAGGTGGAAGTAATGCATTTCATTATTGAAAACAACATGGATATTCTTACAGAGGCAGAAAAGAAGGCAATCGAAATGAAGTCGGACAGATCTGCATTGTATCAGTTTCTTCCCATCCTCATAACTTCCGCGGGAATGCTGACGTACTGCGTGGCCATTTTATTCGTATCATTGGAACAGGTATTACAGTTTATAAAATAGGAGGTGCCGGGAGATGGATATTATTTATAAAACACTGGTTGGGATATTTAGTGCAGTTATTCTCATGGCAGGCGGGTTTGCGGTTTCTGTATATATATCGGATGACATATCCGTTAATAATTACTTTGAAGCAGTAACGCAGACAATTGTTGAGAGTGATTATAACGAAACAGTAATTGAAAACTGCATTCAGGAAGCCGGTAACATGGGATACAAATTGACAGTGGCCGTGCATGGGGCAGATGTTTACGGGGTAAAAAGATATGCGGATATCAGAATGAGTTATACTTCACGGATTGCCCTGTTCGGAGTATCAGCAGAGAAAACCAGGCAGAAAGTATTGTAGGTGTGTGCATGGAAAAATTTGTAAAAATGGTATTTGAACTGTCGGTTCTGGCAGTCATGTATATTGGAATTATAGTAATCCTTTGGAAATTTCTTTATGCAGTCAGTTATTAATGGGAAAAAGAACGTAAAGTTTTCAGCAGGGACAGCTTAAATTTATTTGTAAAGTCAGGAGGAAAATGAGATGAAAAAAAACATGGGAAACAGAATCCTAGGATTTGCACTGTCATTTGGACTTGTTCTGGGATGCACGACACCTGTTTATGCAGATGTTCAAAAAAATGAAACGGTGCAGGCAGAAAGTACAAAAATGGCAGTTAACCTTACCAAAGCACAGCTTGATGCCGCGGCAACAGGCCTGGCACTTAACCAGAGCAGCCAGGATGCACTGGATTCAGCCGGGGATATTGATTATTATAAGTTTACGATAACGGAGAAAGGATATTTCAATATTCGGTTTGCACCGGATCCGGGTGTTGTTCCGGAGAGTATTAATGACGGCTGGAACATTGAAATTTACAGCGAAAATGATTTAATAAATCCCCTGAGGAAAGCAGGGGGAATTGTAACAGCGTATGAATCCGTTAACATGCCCATGAAAGCAGGAAACTATTATGTTCTGGTAAAGGCGAAATCAAACTGGTCTGACAGATGGGCACCGGCAGGCTGTATGTATCATATTACGGCGGCCTTTACGAAAAACGATGCCTGGGAATCGGAGGGAAACGATACCTGGCAGGAAGCAACTTTGATCAGTGAAAACAGAACGTACTTTGGAAACATGCATCATGATGATGACAGTGACTGGTACAAAGTCAATGTCACGAAAGCCGGAACCATGCAGCTTTCCATGAAACAGGGAAGCGATGTTTCATCAGAACAGGTGAAGAAAGGCTGGGAGGTGTCGCTTTATGATGAAAACCGCAAACTGTTAAAAAGATGCACATGTACAGATGAATTACTGTCATCCGAGTATCCGTTTCCAAAAGGCGAGTATTATATCAATGTAGCTCCACTTTATTCCTATTCGTATGCCCCGTTAGACTGTACATATGAGTTACGGGTAATTACAAAATCTTCTGGCAGCTGGGAGACAGAGTTTAATGATGAAAACAAAACCGCTGATACAATCAAGGTTAATAAAGTGTATAACGGTATTTTGCATAATAAAAATGATGCCGACTGGTATAAGTTCAGGACTGAAAAAAACGGTTATTTCAAGGTGGATTTTGCAGTAGAGAATACGGAGCTTTTAAGCAATTATTATGGTTTTGACATCACGGTGTATGATAAAAACTATAATGAGATAGCAGTGTATGACAGTGTGAAACTGTCATATACAGGAAATATTCTGCCGTATGAAAAAGGCACCTATTATCTGAAAATCAAAGCTGCTTTTGCCCATGACGGTATTGTAGACATTCCTTATAAAGTGAAAATTGCATTCAAAGAATCTGCACTGTGGGAATCAGAAAATAATGATACCTCAAAAAAAGCAGATACAGTAAATTTTGGAAAAACCTACAGCGGCCTGCTCTCGGACAGCAGTGAAAGTGACTGGTTCAGGTTTACGGTCAAGAATGCAGGTACCATAAGGATCACATTAAAAGCAGATGAAGTAAATCCTGATACAGTAGAAAACGGATGGCGTGTATATGTTTATAATAAAACGTCGTCAAATCCGGTCGGAAAGATAGAGAAAATTACAAACAAAGAGTTCCTGACACTGGACCTGAAGAAAGGGACATATTATATCAAGGTAACAGGGAATTACGGAGGGGCTGTGGGTTGTATCTACAAACTGAATGTCGGTTACAGCCAGGCTCCTAAAAAGTCCGTAATTAAAAGCATCAAATCTTCCGGCAGGAAAGTTACCTTAAAGTGGAACAAATCAAAAAATGCAGACGGATATGAGATTTACCGCAGCACGTCCCAAACCGGCACTTATAAAAAGATAGCAGCAGTCAAGAAAAACTCAACGCTTGCATATACGGATAAAAAGTCACTGAAAAAAGGCAGAACATATTATTACATTGTCATACCTTATAACAAGACGAACGGTGTAACTGCATATGCAGTTAAATATAATGTTAAGTCGATAAAAGTAAAATAAACAGGATGGCGTCAGGGACAGACCGGGAATCCCTGACGCGGTCTGATGGAAACGGGAGACTGTATGGAATTTAAGGATATAATTGAATTTATGACACTGGAGCATGTACTGGAAGGCCTCGGGCTTGCAGCGGGTACCGGGCTTTTATGGTGGATGTTTTTGGGAGGCGGGATAAATATCCTGCTTGAGATGTTAATGATGGTTACGTGAGGAATTGAAAATGAAAGAGCAGGTAAAAAAATTTTTTCCCATTCTGATAGCCGCACTCGGTGTGGTGTTTGCAGTAGCGGTGTATTTTACAGGAACAGTCGGAACAGGAAATGGACTGTATTCAGAGCTGGGAGCAGCAATAACAGGCATCACGGGAGACAGGGTTATAAGCAATGTGCAGGCGGCGGAAAGCACGGTTCCCGTGGAAGTTCCGGGGATAAAGTATAACGCCGGGGCAAAAACGGTCGGGGATGCCGCCGGAATCAGGGAACTGTTTTTATTTTCCTATTCAGATGGAAGAATGGTAAGCGGGGCTGATGAAGAGTCCATAGTCATTTACCTGATGGATATAGAGGACAGTACACAGGGAAGCGTGCTGGAAAAATACACAACGGAAGAAATCGGGGCAATGGAGGAAGTATCTGCCCCGTTCATATATGATGTTCAGAAAAACATTCTGTATTTTCACAAGAGAGGTTCATTTAAAATGAAGATAAAGGTGTATTATGATGCAAATACAAGTGTGGAATATGAATTTCTCTTTCCGGTGGAAGCGAGGTAAAAATAATGAAGAAAGCATTAATGGCAGTATTTTCAACGCTGATTATCATTATCTTCATTCTTATTGTGTTTACACTGCATGGAAGGAAACTGAGGCAGACAGAGGTTGAAAATGCACTGAATACTTCCATGAAGCAGGCAATGGATACACTGCTTGCCACGGAAGGAAAACCGGAGTCCGAAGAAGCATGGAAGATAATGTTTTTACAGAGTCTGGCCAGCCAGATTGAAAGCAATTCGGAGCTTACAGTAAACATTCTTGAAATTGACATGGATAAAGGGATATTATCAGCGGAAGCAGTACTTGTATTTACACATCCCATTGGCACACAGGGTTCTGTCTCAGCCTGGAGAACGATTGTGCTGGAAGAATACCAGGCTGAATAAAACGTACCGGAATCCGGCTAAACAGAACCGCAGATTATAAGCGTACCGAATTCCGGTACGCTTTATTGATGCAGCTTATATTTAATACGTAATTGACGCAGTGCAGTTATTGTGATATTTTATGAATTGAAAAGTACCCATGATGGGGTGGCAGCCTCCCGGCTTTGAAAACCGGTTCACCGGAATACATAGGAAGGGAGGTGGCGCTCATGACAGCTTATGAAATCGTCTCGATTTACCTTGGTATTTTAACTTTGTTATTTACTTTCGGAAGTTTGATTGTTGCGTTGCTTGCCTTTCTCGATAAGAGAAACAAGCGAAAATAAAAATGCCTATCCTGTCTGCCCACAGGATAGGCGTTGTCCGTAAGGACAATTAAAACCATCTCGGGAGCATCCACTTTGGAGTGGGTGCTTTCCTTTTGT
>JAZQIL010000201.1:0-4064 GCA_045541055.1 Oscillospiraceae bacterium | reverse complement strand
TACGTTATTTGCTCATACAGTAGGAGCAGGAAAAACTTTTGAAATGATTGCCACAGCTATGGAAGCAAAAAGATTAGGACTCTGTACCAAATCTTTGTTTGCAGTTCCGAACCATCTGACGGAACAGATTGGCGATGATTTCATGAAATTATATCCGTCTGCACATATTCTTGTTGCTACTAAAAATGATTTCAAGAAAGAAAACCGTCAGCAGTTATTCGCCAAAATTGCAACCGGAAATTTTGATGCTGTGATTATCGGACACTCTCAGCTCGGCATGATTCCGGTATCAAAAGAACGGCAGACAGCCTTAATTCAGGAACAAATCGATGATATTATCACCGGAATTGAGGAACTGAAACAGCAGGACGGCAGTAAATTTCAGGTAAAGCAGATGGAACGCACAAGAAAAAGTCTGGAGGCACAGCTTGAGAAACTCGAAAAAAATCACGATGATACGATTACTTTTGAGCAGATGGGCATAGACCGCTTATTTGTAGATGAACTACATGAATTTAAAAATCTTTTCGTAAAAACAAAATTAAGTAATATATCCGGCGTTTCTACCTCAGCTTCACAGAAAGCATTAGACCTGTTTCTGAAAGTTCGCTATCTGGACGAAAAGACCGGAGGGAAGGGCTTTGTGGGGGCTACTGGCACACCTTTGAGCAATTCCGTGACAGAACTGCACACTATGATGAGGTATCTGGAATACGATTTTTTGCAGGAGCATAATCTTCAAAATTTCGATAACTGGGTGACGATTTTTGGACAGCAAAAGACGGACTGGGAACTTGCTCCGGCTGGAAATAAATTCAAAGAACGTACCAGAATCGCCAATTATACAGGTATGCCGGAACTGATGTGTATGTTCAAGCAAATTGCGGATATTCGCACACCAAAAACAATGAAACTTGATGTTCCGGAACATGAAATGCACGTTGTCAATGTTGAGGCAACCGATTTTCAGCAGGAACTTGTGCAGGAATTATCCGACAGAGCCGATGCCATCAACGGCGGAAATGTTGACCCGTCAATCGACAATATGCTCCGCATTACATCAGACGGACGGAAATTAGGGCTTGACCCCCGTCTGATTGACCCGTCTTTTGAGGACAATCCGGAAACAAAGCTGAATAAATGCGTGGAAAATGTTGCAAAAATTCATGATGAAACTTCTGAACAAAGGCTGACACAGGTCATTTTCTGTGATTTAGGTGTACCACACAAAAGCACTAATCCTGCCGAAAAAGATAATCCGGAGGACGGCAAAGAAGAAAAATCTTCTGCTGAGAGTGAATCTCTGGAGGAAGAATGCGAATTTTGCGTGTATGACGATATTCGGGACAAATTGATAGCAAAGGGCATTCCGGCGGAAGAAATCGCTTATATCCACGATGCCAAAACTGAAAAGCAGAAAGCAGATTTATTTGATAAAGTCAGAAATGGCGAAATCAGGGTACTTTTAGGTTCAACAGCCAAGATGGGGACTGGCACAAATATTCAGAAAAAGCTGATTGCTGTGCATGACCTCGATATTCCGTGGCGACCCGCTGACCTGCAACAACGTGCCGGAAGAGTCATCCGTCAAGGCAACGAAAACAAGAATGTTCACATTTATCGTTATGTCACAAAAGGAACATTCGATGCCTATTCTTACCAGACTTTGGAGAAAAAACAGCGTTTCATCTCGCAGATTATGACCTCCAAAGACCCAAGTCAGATGATGAGAAAATGTGAAGATGTAGACCAGCAGGCATTGACTTACTCCGAAATCAAGGCACTTTGTACAGGTGATGAGCGTGTCAAGGAAAAACTCATGCTCGATAACGAAGTCAAGGAACTGGAAGTGCTTTCCAGAGAACACCAGAATACTGTCTATGAAATGCAGGATAAAATCACGAAATTTCCTGAACAGGAACAGAAATTTGTGACCGCTCTTGAAAATCTGAAAACAGACCGTGAACATCTCCGGAAACTGCCCATTGACCCCGAAACAAAAATGCCTGTGTTCAAAATTACGATTCAAGGCATGGAATACACTGACCGAAAAGAAGCAGCAAAAGCGTTTGAAGATGCCGTTCTGCAATCCTGTACAAAAGCAGATACTGCCGTTAAAATTGGCGAATTTCAGGGGTTTCCACTTTCAGTTACTCTGCATAATTCATTCAATGGCGGTGGATTGACTGCCACGCTGAACGGTGCTTATCCGCATTATACGAAGTTAGGAAAAAGTGCTTCACATAATCTGCAAAGACTGGAAAGCTGTCTTTACACTATTGACAGAAAAATTGATGATGTGCAGAATGACCTTGCAAGACTGCGTGTTGACCACGAAGATGCTCAAAAAATTGTAGCCGAACCATTCGCACAGGAAACGGAACTCAAAGTAAAAAAAGAACGGCTGAAAACTTTGACAGATGAACTGAATCATGAGGCAGCCGAGGCAAAGAAAAATGCTCCGAAACGTGAAAAAACCTGTTATTTTGAACGTGCCAAACTGAAAAAAGAGGTTATGAAACAGCGTTCACAGGAAAAATCAGAAAAATTTAAAAAGAAAGAAAAAACAAAACCAAGTATTGACGATTAACTTTGAATCCAGTGGGGCAGAAGTTAGAAAGGCACAAAAACGGCGAATCTACATAAAAAATGGGTTCGCCTGAGTACCTGTTATTTCAGAAATTTGTCATAAATTGTAACCCTTCAGGAAAATCAGAGATATAGAAAATTTCCTGATTGAGAGGTTCAATTCTGCACTTGCTTCTGTTGATATTTCACAAAATCAGACAAAAATATCTGCTGTTATTTTACCACAAACAGAAAGACAAGTCAACCACAATTTCGGAAAGTTGATAAATCTGACAAAATATCATCTTCTGACAAATGATTTAATATGCAGAATTAACAAACAGAATTTTCTATACCGTCAATACTTTTGTCAGCAGGAGGAACAAAAATGTCAAAGAGAGGAAACAACATCTACCACCGTGCAGACGGTCGCTGGGAGGGCAGATATTACTACAAAGGCACGGGAAAATACAAGTCTGTTTACGGAAAAACCATGACCGAAGCAAAGGAAAAACTGGATAAACTGCGGAAAGAAGCCTTTACACCGTCAAGAAACTGTCATTATCTGGTATCAGATATTATGCAGATGTGGCTTGAAAACCGTAAATCTCATATCAAAGAGAGCAGTTTTGCAAGTTATCAGAATAAAATTCAGAAACATATCATGCCTTATTTCGGCAGATTGAAATATTCTGCTCTGACGGCAGATATGCTTGAAAAATTCATTGCAGAGAAAACCAGTCAGGGCTTGTCATCAAAATATGTGGGTGATATGGTGATTATAATGAAATCTGCCGCTAAATGGTCAGAAAATACGCATAACTTTCTGAATCAAGTTAGAAACGTGCAGTTGCCGAAAGTTATGAAAAAAGAAACGGAAACTTTCAGCAGTTCCGAACAAAAAGCATTATTCCAGACATTGAATCATAGCCAGAATCCAACTGCAATCGGCATCAGGCTTACCATTTATACTGGTGTAAGAATCGGAGAATTATGTGCCTTGCAGTGGAAAGATATTGATTTTGAGCGTGGTGTTCTCAAGGTTACAAAGACGGTTCAAAGAATCAGCCATTCAACCAATAAAAGAAAATCTGCCGTCATGATTACTGCACCGAAATCAGATACTTCCGTCCGTGAAATTCCCCTGCCCGTGTTCGTTCTGAACGAACTTCGCAGAATTAAAGGACTGGATAATGCCTATATCGTATCCGGTTCAGAAAAAATCATCGAGCCGAGATGCTTTACAAACCGCTATAAATCCGTACTTAAAAAAGCAGGAGTGCCGTCAAAAAAGTTTCATTCACTCCGTCATACATTCGCTACAAATGCCTTACAGCAGGGATTTGATGTGAAAACACTTTCCGAAATCTTAGTATTACAGTTGTAAAATTCAAAAAACTGATGTTATTTACCTTGCAAACTTTGGCTTTTACTTTCATATGTGTTTTATAGTTGGAAACTTCATGGATAAATATCGATATATATTTTGCTTGCGA
>JAZQIL010000200.1:0-3726 GCA_045541055.1 Oscillospiraceae bacterium | reverse complement strand
AAATATAAAGACTATAGAATAGAAATAAAACCATATCTCTAGAATTAACGGATAATACAACATACTTGTAGAGTTATAGGGGTATATATTTTTATTTCTATTTTTATATTATTTTTTATAGGTGGTGGAACAGGTGAGATTGACGGAGAGAGACGAACTTATTTTACGAGAGATAGACAGATGGAGAGCCTGCGGAGGGAGACACATTCGCTTTTTAGCTGGCTTTTCAGGACAGAGAGCAACAGATAGGCGACTCAGGATTTTAATGGATTCAGAATACTTGGAGCGAAAGAAATATCTATATGGAGTACCGAGCATATATTTTCTAACTGCAAAAGGCAAAGCACTTATACAAGGGACAGCACGTCCGGAAAAAGTAAAGGTGGAACAGATTGTCCATGATATGACGGTACTTGATACGGCTATTTACTTCATGCACAAACAAGGTCTTGCTCTTGATGATATTACAACTGAAAAACAGCTCCATCAGATTGACGGTTTCGGAGTGAGAAAACATAGACCGGATTTTGTTTTCCGAAAAGATGACCTGACTTCATGCGTAGAAGTGGAGCTGACACGAAAAGCCAAAAGCCGACTTCTGAATATCATCAAAGATAATTATATGGAA
Organism: Oscillospiraceae bacterium; assembly: GCA_045541055.1. Lineage (GTDB taxonomy): Bacteria > Bacillota > Clostridia > Oscillospirales > Ruminococcaceae > UBA3855. The sequence continues at coordinate 3,098 of JAZQIL010000200.1, read as the reverse complement.
TATGATTCTCAAATCTGGATAGTGCCGGAGAATCAGCCTATGATTCTGCAAACGCTGAAAGACTGCCGAAAGCTGTATGATAATATTCAGGCACGTTCCCTACAGAAAATCACCGGTTATATTCAGAATCTAATGCATCAGGATTAGGAATCATAAATTCCCTTTTTGTCATAGTAACAGCTTGTACTGAATATAGTGTAGCAAGTTATACCAAAGAACACTTTAACCAATAGATTTACAGGAGGTGCAGACCAATGATAGAGAATTTATTCAGGCGGAATCATAGAATATCAATTCCCCATTAAAATAGCATTGCTGATTCTTTCGGCATTTCTCATTTTCCTGCAATGCCGAGAAAATATCATCATGAGAAAGCTGTTCAATTTTAGGCGTGAATACAGGAGGACAAAGCAGAAAATGAAACGTCCTAATCTTAACCCTAAAAATGCCACCTTGCTTGGCTATAAAGGAAGAAAACCTGTTTACTGTGCGGATAATGCAAAACACGTTTTTATCTGCGGAACTACAGGAAGTGGCAAAACCGTTGCACTCAGCAATTATATGCAGAACTGTATGGAAAAAGACCTGCCTATGCTGATTGTTGATGGTAAAGGCGATACCGGAACAGGCAGTATTTTAGATGTTCTGAATCAGCTGAACAAAAGATACCGAAAGAAGATTTATCGCATTGACCTTACCAATCCGAACCATTCCGATACATACAATCCATTTCACAATACATCTCCTACCGTTGCAAAGGATATGCTGATAAATATGACAGACTGGTCAGAGGAGCATTACAAGGTAAATGCGGAGCGTTATTTACAGCGTTTGATTCTGCTTCTGAATAAAGCAGGTATTCCTCTTTCCTTTCGTACAATTGTCAGTTATATGGAACTGGAACGCTTTGCCAATCTTTCAATGCAAATGGTAAAGGATAAAATCATATCAAAAGAAAAGCATCTTCAGAATCTGGAAATTGCTAAGACCTCCGGCAAGGTTGCAGAAAATTCCATAGCACGATTTTCAACTATAGCAGAAAGCGAACTTGGAGAGCTGTTTTCAGATTCAGGTATTGATATTGCAACTGCACTACAGGAAAAAGCTGTAATCCTATTTATTCTGAATCCTTTGATTTATCCTGAAATATCTCCTGCATTCGGCAGAATGATTCTTATCGACAGCAAAAAGGCTATCAATCAGCGTTTCAAAAATCCTGAGCGAACATTCTTCTTATTTGATGAAATCAATGTATATGTATCCCGAACACTGATTGACCTTGTAAACAAGTCCAGAAGTGCAAATATAACATGTGTTCTTGCTACACAAAGTCTTTCTGACTTATCAGGTGCAGAAGATGAGGATTTTACTCAGCAGATAATAGAAAACTGCAATAATTATCTGGTACTGCGCCAGAACAGTGCTGTCAATTCCGAAAATTGGGCGAATATCTTAGGAACACGACACAGCATGGAAGTAACCTATCAATTACTTCAAGATGGATTTGATACAACGCAAACAGGCTTAGGCTCTGCAAGACACACCAGAGAATTTTTATATCATCCGGACGAAATCAAACAATTGCAGACTGGATATGGTATTTTCCTATCCAGAGACGAGAATTTCCATAGTAAGCTACATGTAAACAAGCCGTTTTAGGAGGTGCAGTTATGAACTTACAGCATTTAAAACAGGTTCTTATTGATGTACTTGCATTCTGTAAAAAAATGCTTCAAAGGCTATGGAAATGGCTCTTCCCCTACTTTGAAAATGTTCTGGAATTCTGGGCGAAACATCCTGCTTACCTGATATGCAGTATCATTTATTATATTATATCCTGTGTTATGGTAGGCGGTGGGTTCTGGATTTCTTTGAGTATACTGTTGATTTACGTGATTGCATTGATGGTAGGATTTTCTGAGGTTGGAGAAGAATTTCTTCGGCTCATAAATCATGTGCGACCCATTGAAACACGGAAAGAAAAAGAATATCTGCTACTCTTGTTTCAGGAAGTATATACCCAAGCAAAGGAAAAGCACCCTGAACTTGATAAAATCAAAATCTGCATCATTGATAGTATGACAGTCAATGCCATGGCACTTGGAAAACATACAATTGCAGTCACCAAAGGAGCAATGGCGACATTTTCAGAGGAAGAATTAAAAGCGGTCATGGCTCATGAAATTGCGCATATCATTCATATGGATACGATGGCTTCATTATATGCCATTGTGGGCAATGGTATTTTCACTATTATAATCCTTTTCTATCGGCTCATACTGTTTTTACTGGATTTGATAGATTATATCTTCACAAGAAAGAAAGGCTTCTTCCGTTTTCTTCTGACTATGACCAGATTTGTTTTTGAAGCAATGGTTTTTCTGCTTTCGTTCCTCATGCAGATTGCTATTTCAGCGAACAGCAGGACATGCGAATTTCGGGCAGATGAATTTGCATTTCAGATTGGTTATGATACTGATATGATTGATGCGCTTTATCTTCTGGAAAAGATTTCTCTTGGGGATAACAGCACCATCATTCAGAAGATGATTGCCAGTCACCCAAGAATTACTCTTCGTATCAATAGACTGGAAGAACTTGACGAACGGCGTGAGGAATATGTTCCCTTAATCCCTTAATTACTGCCAGTGCAGACGAAAAAATAAGTTGCGGCGTGACTAACGCTGCAACTTATTTTTTGGGGTGCGTATGATGAGTTTGGGATTAGGGATTTAGGTTAAGAAGATATTATAAAAACAACTTATCCGGTATTGACTCATCTTCCGGTATAACAAAAGCACTATCCTTTTCCTTTATAACATCCTCTACTGATTGTAAAAGGGTATCCCGAAAAGCTTCTATATTGATATTACTTTTTATAGCGGTAGCATATCTGCTCATGATTTCAGATTTCATGCCAGTTTCAGGCGTAAACAAAGTAATAATAGTCAGATTTAAGCTGTTTCCAAACAAATCAACATCAAAAAGCATAGATGCACATTTGTTTTTCTCATCATTAAAGCTGAATATAAACGCATTATCGTATATAACGTTCTCCAAGTTAATCGCTCTTGCATTCTTCTTGCAATATGATACCT
>JAZQIL010000199.1:0-9620 GCA_045541055.1 Oscillospiraceae bacterium | reverse complement strand
AACGCACTTTCGCATGGTTTAATTTTTCCAGACGTTTATCCAAAGACTACGAGATTTCTTCTTTTTATCAGGAACAAATCTGCATTATTTCTAATTTACAGACTCTTTTACGACGCTTTTAACCTTGTGAAGACAGGCTCTGAGAATTTCATCGGTCTTGATGATATTTTCTGCAATCTCCTGCATGAATCTGCCAATGATAGCCTCATCAATACAGGGCAAACTATCAAATTTGATAAGTATACTGGTATCGAGTTTTTCAAGACGTTCTGTCAGTTTCATGCGGTCAGAAACTTCTTCTGCAATGTCAAACAGCTTTTCGCTCTCATCTGAATGATTCCACTCATCTATAAAAGCATAACAAGCAGTTTGATTTTCACGGGAGATATACTGTTCCAAGCCTGAAAGAACGATTTCATTACTGATTGACGAAAATGCCGTCAGCAGAATATGTACTGCCAAATCAAACAGTATCAACTTATCATTTACATAGCCTGTGTACCTTTCTGTCATTTCGTGCAGAGCCTGCATACTGCCGAATTTCTCGATACGTTCCAAAGCCTGATTCTCTTCCTCATACAGCGAATCGCAGAATATCGCCTGAAGAACCCCATGAACAGTATTTGATTTTGCACCTGTCAGCACAGTCATAATATCAATATGCAATTGTCCGGCATTTTCGTATTTTGTGCCGAGAGCAGCAAACTTTGCAGTACGTTCTTTATTTTCAAAAAATTTTGTGTAATGCTTCATCGCACGGCGAAGCGGTGTCGTCTGCGGAATGTGTAGTTCGTCCATTTGCATGGAAACCAAATCTGCACGGAATTCCTCGCTGTAAAGCTGTATATCTCGAAGCCAGTTATCTTCACGCTTTTTGTAGGTCAAAGGGTCATAAACGAGATAATTTGACTGCGTGTCAGTTTCAGATAATATCATCTTCGCTTCAAAAAGATTATCTCCCGTGAGCTTTAATATTTTCACATCAGGGATATCAAGTTCATCAAGCATTCCCTCAAATTCACGCTCTGAATCGAACCAGAAAATTATCCTGCGTTCGTAGTAGTCAGGCAGTTCAGCAGAGAAACGGTCAGTAAGAGTGCGTTTTATCGTGTCTATTGTCATTTTATTTTCTCCAGAATATCTTGAAATTTCGCATAGTTGACTTTTACGCCGTCATCAAGGTCAATATCTATCATCATATCTGCAAGATGATGCACTTTTTCTTCGTACTTGTTAATCTCGTCAAGCTGTGCGGTGAGTTTTTCGGACTGTTTTTTCAGCTTTACACGGTCGGACTGTGTCACCGTGTCGATTTGCTCATTCAGCATGGAAATCTGAGTTCTATAGCGTTCCTGCAATTCATGAACGTAGTCAGTGCGGACGGTTGCAACGGTGGTACGTTCCCAGCGGTGCATATAGACGAGTGCTTTAAAGCCGTGCTTTTTGCCGGAGCTGAAAAGCCAGTAAATCGGTCTTTTCTGATAAATTTTGCAATGGTCTGCATAGAAACCGTTCAGCAGATAATTTCGTATCTGTTCACGGGGTGTACTGCCCTTTGTGCCGAGGGCATCTGCGATAAATTTCAGGTTTTCGTCAAGGGTATCGTCTCCGTAGACTTTGCGGACGAATTCCACGATTAAGCCTGTCAAATCGGTTGCAAGATAATCATCGTCGCAAATCGGGAGAACGTTGTCTTTTACTGGAATAATCGTCTTGTATTTGCTGTCGTCCCAGTCGCCGCCTGCGTAGGCAAGCCCCTTGACATCGAGTGAATAGCGACCGAACCAGCACCCCACGGCATAGCTTATCAGGCTTTTGATTTCTCGCTGTAAATCGGCTTTTCTGACGGTTACGTCCTTATCTTCCACTTCTGGGGTCAGTTCGTCCTGCAAGCCGTAAATGTCGATGAAAATGCGGTTGAGTTCTTCTTCATTGGCTTTTAATTTGTTGAAACGCTGGGAGCATTCTTGCTCCCATGCGTTGTATTTGTCGGATATTAGTGTTCCCATTATAATTCTCCTAAATAATTACCGTTACTGTCATGTTCAAAATAGTTAATTTGATTGCACTTTGGCTTAGGACATCTTACCTTGATTCTATATCCATTATTATATGAATATACATCTGCTCTACGTTGATTTTCTGACGTTATCCATGTTTCAACATTAACATTAGATTGATGAACTGTGAAGAAATAATCAATATTTTCATCACAATATCTGCATTTACAACTATTTTCAAAAAGCATTGTTTTACCTCCATAAATATCAATTATAGCAAGCCCTCACAAATGGAGGACTCGCTATAAAGAATTTTGATTACCAATTATTTTTCTTGATAATCCAGTTTACAAACAATCCACTTAACACATTGATAGCAATAGGTAAAACTATTTGCGACAAAATAAACTATGTCATATTCAATCCCTCCTTTCCTTTATTCTGTAATAATTATATCATAACTTGATGGAAAAGTCAAATTTGCAGTTCGCAAAAGCGGCTAAATTTAGTCAAAAACAAGTGTTTTTTCTTTGTGCAGTTCTACAAATTCTGCCGTTCAAATTAGTGGATGTTGTTCAAAATCCCAGCTTGTTTCAAAGCTGTCCCAGTCACTTTTACTTAAATCAATGTTTTCTTTTACAAGTGAATCAACATTATTCTTTTGGTTATCATCATAAATAATGGGTATCTTCTTTATATGGTCAACTTCATAATTCAAGGTAGGGCTAATAAGATTTAGGATTCTTGTTACTATAATTGAATTAGTAAGACCGAGAATATAGTTCATGGTTTTCCCCAATTCAAATACACAACACCCTGCAATATCAAAAAGATTCCCTTTAGGCATAAATCTGGCAGAAAAAGCACCACTTGAAATCTTAGACCATGTAATAGCTTCCTGAAAATATAATTCAGGCTCTCTTAACCTATAATTGTTTGTTTTCTCCTGAATACTTTATATCGTAACCGTCATTTTCCATATTTATCAAATGTTCGATATTGCCATACCAACGTCTAAATGCACCGCCCTTATTATAAGGAAACCATTTATAGCCATATTTGCATATGTCTCCATGTTCCAAATGATTAAAGCCTATTTTCTTATAGCTTGGTTCAAACCAAAGTCGAACGAATACATTTACATTTCCGGGAATAATCCCCTGACGAGCATTTCCAATATCCCCAATCTTCTTATTCTCAAACGCCCTAACAAAATTCTCACTCACCCAATAAGCCACCGGCATACCCGGAATCTTGGAGAAGTTTTCTTGTTTGGCGGTGTAACGCTTTTCACCTGTCAGGAATAAATCACGCTTTTCATTCTCTCCGACAACATCAATAAGCCGTGCATAAGTTCCCATGTAATCAGAAAATTTTCTGCCACAATCCACAAAAGCCGTTGTCTGCACAACTTCTCCGCCAATTTCATCAAATGCCCTTGCTCCTAAATGTGCCATATTGATAGTAGATTTGAGCATCAATTTTTTACGCAGATTTTCGTAACTTGAAAGGAACATCCAAGCGTGCTGTGTTATCATCGCATAAAAACCATTTTCTTTAATAAAATTTCCGCATTTTTCAATAAAACAAGCAAATAAATCCGATTTGCTGTCAGGGAAATTCTTCTTGACATAATCTGATAAAGTCGTATTCATGCCAGAACCGCCCATATATGGGGGATTTGTGCAGACCACATCGTATTTCTGCCCAAGAATATTGTGAATCTTCATCATCATGTCAAGCTGTCGCAGGTCAAGCCCGAATGTGGGCGAAAAGTCGGAAAGCTCGTCATCAATGCCGTCAGGGGCTGTCACCGTCATCAAAGAGCCGTAAATGTCAGCATCTTTGAACTGCTCCGCAAGCTGTCGCACCTTACCGCCTACCATAGAGGTGTCAACACCCGACACATCTGCAAAATTAGCAAGATTCGGCTGATTTTCGGGGCTGAAAATGCGGCGGTTGTACTGCCTTGCCTTCATCATCACCGAAAAATATGCAAGCTGATAGGCACGGCGGTCAATGTCCAGACCATACAAATTATGGCGAAGAATGGACTTAGCCGCATCACGCTCCGACCAGCCGCAGGCGGTGTAAATGTCCATCAGCACATCAAACGCATATACCAGAATATGCCCCGAACCCATGCACGGGTCAAGAAATTGAATCTGCTCAGGCTGAATATTTTTATATTCCGCACGAATTTTCGCAAGTTCCGCTTTGACCTGTTCTTCCTGTTCCGCTTCCTCAAGATAATATTTCCAATCCGCAGAATCGGGCTTTCCATGCCCTTCCGCCCAGAGCCTGCCAAGGGAATTTTCAACCATGTAGCGAACAATCCAGTCAGGCGTGAAAAGCTGTGTTGCCGCAGGAATCGCCTGTGCAGAAATTTTAATATTCTTTTTCAAATCAGAGAAAACCTTGTCTTTTGGTTCAGTATTGTAATACTGATACAGCCAGCCGATAATTTGTACTTGGTCTTTCCAGTCGTCCTCTGGAATATCCGTCACCATTTTAGCGATAACACTGTCCTCACGGAGTAAATTTCTCGGAAAAAGCAGCTCCGTCCAGCCGCCAATCTGCTCAAATATTTCGGGAAGTCCCTCGTTAAGAGCGTTACACTGTGTAATGATAATATATTTATATAACCGCTCATTCTCCTGATTTTCGAGCATTTCAAGCACAAGTTCCCTGTCAAGCCCGTCAAGTTCGAGATTCACCGCATCAGAAAGCACTTCGGGCTTGAAGTTGCCGTTTTCATCAGAAAAAATTCTCGTATGAGACGGCAGATAATTATTGACCTCCATAAACCGCAGAGCAATAAAGCGGTTAAACCAAGTATAAGCGGCTTCTTCCATAGTCTGTGTAAAACCGTTAGCATTGATGTGAGCTATCAGCTGTGAACGCTGATTTTTCTCCGTAGCCGTCAGCGAATTGCCGTTGACAGAACTCTGTGCAGGGTCATTCCTGCCATTTTCAGTGACATCATATTCAAAAGCCATCTGTGTCACGGCATTGATAAGTGTGACTCTCGCCCAGACAGCGAAATTTTTGATTGCAGTTTTATTCATAACACACCTCATATAATATGCAAAACATCATGACCGTCTAATTTCTGCATAAGTTTTTTCTTAATTTCTGCTAAATACTGGTCAACATCGGTTTCAGACTTTAATTTTGCAGTATTGCAGATGAGATTTTTGTTAACAGTAACAGTATCAATATCTGGTTCAGCTACTACAGCCAGCTTTTGCAGATATTGCTGTCTGATATTGCCGATTTGAATTTTCATCGCATCGAGAGAGGTCAGTTTATCAGCATTTTCGGCAGCTGTGCGCTTTTCGGTCAAGGCATTGTCAGCCTTTTGAATGATGTCAGCCTGTTTAATGTCCGCAGTCTGGTGAATCTCGCCCATAGCTGTCTGTATTTCTGTCTTAATTTCTTCACGCTTTTGAATGAGAAGTCTTGCGTAGGCATCACGAACATTCTGCACCAATTCAGGCAGTTCGCTGATTCGCTTATAAGGTTTTTGATTTGCAAGTATTTCCTTTATCTTTGCGATAGCCATAAGTGCGCTGTCCTCGGTTTGGAAATACTCTTTTTCAGCATTTACAAGCTCAACCTGCGTTCCTGCACTGTCGAATATAGGCTTCTGGACACGGAAGAATGTGTTTACATCGCTCATATCCTCCGCAAAATCAAGGAAATCGTCCTGCATATCTGCTGCCTTTTTGAGCAGTGCAATATTATCATTTTTCTGCAAAAGCAGGTCATTGCAGAGTTTCACACCGTTTTCAACAATTTTCTTGCCCGGATATGGAGTAGAAACGTATTCACTTGACAGCAAGTCATTCAGTTCTTTACGTTCAGTTTCAAATTTTTCTATGATATATGCAATAAGCCCATCTTCGTCATCGGGTACAGCACCAAGAGTGCAGTTATGATATTCGCTCAAAAACTCTCTTGCCTTTTTGATAAGTGCAGTCGGAGGAGCGACCCTGAACCCGATAATTGCCTTATCTATCTCAGTTCGTTTACGGAGATAATTAGGCATTTTCTTATCATTCGGATGAATAACAGCACCGCTGTATTTGAGAGTCAATTTTTGATTTGCGATAAGTTCAGCGGTAACTGCTGCAATATCCACTTCACGCCAGCCATAAGGAATAGCCTGATAACGCTTTTGAATATCGCCCATAGAGGTTGGAAGATGCTTCATTTTCTGAATCTCCAAATACTGGAAAAGTTCTTTGACTGCTTCGGCATTTGGAGATTCTGTGCCTTCAAGAGTCATCTGTTTGTCACCGTTCAAAATTTGCAGAATATCCGCATCGCTGTCATAATTCTTCCGCACATACCCGAGCTTTGTGTAAACGCTCTCCACAAGAATACTCATAGCACGTTCAATGCGGTCTTTTACGGAAGATATTTTGAGTGTCAGCTTATCGCCTGCAACATAAATTCTGCCCTCGGCGATAGCGGCGGAGATAAGTTCCTCTGCCCGTTTTTCGTGTGCAGAAGCCTGATTCTGCCTGCCCCTGATGATATTTTGTATCATCTCAGGGAGCTGTGCCACGTTCTTGCTCTTAACATAGCGGCGAATCTTCATTGCATCTTCAAGCTCTTTAAAATAGGGCTGACTTTCTGCAAGAACTACGATAACTTCATTATCCGCTGCTGACCTCATCAGAAATACAGAATCATCTGTTGTATATATTTCAGATGCCACCGTGATAAAATGCAGTGCTATCGAACCTGTAAGCTGACCAATCACTGTCTCATCAATACGCTGGTCATAGGAAAAATCATATTTGCCGTACTTGAATTTCTTGCTGACAAACAACTTTCCGAAAATAATATCAGAAATAGCCTTTGTGATGATAGCACTGTCAACAGGAGTGTTCTTTATCTCTCTTGCAATATCCTGCTCATCATCGGTCAGAAAAGTGTATGTATCACCTGCACGGGAAACATAGTTCTGTGATACAAGCCTGTCAAGTGACTGCTGTATTGTCAGCCGTGTAGAAACTTTGTCTGTTCGTATATCGTCCGCCATTAAAATACTGATATTATCCACATTTGCCTTGACATCATCTACATATCTGACGAGATACAGCAGCTTTAATATATTTACATCTTCTTGCTTGATTCCGTCATGATTGTCAGAGGCATTCTGACAGCGGTCGATAACTCGGCGGATAGAGCTTTCGAGGAAAGTATGAACAGTATCATAAAAAAGATAGAACGGCACAAGGGCATACTCGTCCCTGTCCTGAATTGCCTGTGCCGCCTCCTGAAATCCCGACAGCATGGAATGCTCGCCGCCGGAAAGATGCTTGCCCGAATTGCCGTGCTTGCGTATCTCAGCAAGGACATTCTGCATCAGCCTAAATTGATACGGCACAAAGGGATAAGTTTCAATAAATTCGCCCTCGCCCGAATAGCCTTTCAAATCAAGAACAGCATGATTGAATGTGAACAGATTTTTCAATACCTGATTATTTTTCTCATATTGCAGACTAAGCACCTGTTTGGCGGTCTCTGTCTTTGCAAGGATACGTTTTTTGATGACCTCATCAACACTGGATGAACTAAGGCTTAGACGGGTGTTGAAACGTCCCTGAATCTTGGAAAAATCATCCCCACTAATTTTTGTAATGCTGTCGATAGCTTCCTGTGAAGTCACCATGACCCACACTCTTCCACCGCATTTTGTGCCGATTTCCTCAACTATCGTCTGTAAATTCAGCATCAAATCAGAATCAGAACCAATATACTGACCTACTTCATCTATCATAAACATCAGACGATAATCCTTGCCTTTATTGTTGATATATTCACGAATTTCCTTGACTAATTGCTCAATCGAAAGCTCTATTTCTTCCTCGCCATTGAACCAGTTCCGTGCGGAAGTTTCACTCATTCCAAGAGATTCTGACATAGCTTCGACTATATCGTCCTCAAAAAAAGCGAACGAGTCACGGGAATCCTCCCATGAACCGCCGTTGATACTCTCAAAAATTTCTCTGAACTGCTCTGTTTTACCGGATTTTGCAATAAACTGTTCCAGCTTTGCGACTTTGAGGTCATTTCCGTAAAAGCCCTGATGCTCATAGAAAACTTTTGCAAAAACACGCAGTATCGCTGTTTTGTCCTTAGTGAGAGGGCTTTTTGAATCAATATTGAAAAGTATTGTTTCAGTGGGAACTTTTACACAGTTTTCAAGCTGTGCAAACATCATCGGGTCATCAAACTTATCCGAAAAATACTGCACTGCTTTTTTTCCGCCAACGGTCTTGTTGGACAGCAGATAAGAAAGCATTTTCAGGAAATGAGATTTACCGCTTCCGAAAAAGCCTGAAATCCACACACCAATCTTATTAGTAGGCTGCTCCAGCGAACGTTCATAGTGATTCAGAAAAGTATTGAAATGACGGCGCAGTTCCTTTGTGATGATGTATTCAGTAAGTTCCTGCACGATAGACTGCTCATCGTCCTGTGCGACTTTAATAACGCCGTTTATGTCACGGTTGATGTCCGCCTTGTATATATTCTGTAAACGCATAAAAAATGCTCCTTTAAATCATATTGAAAGCACGGTAGTAGTTTCCGTCATTAAATTCATCAAACAGCGAAAGTGCCTGTCCATTGTATGCACCGGGGTAGAGCATAACAACTGGAATATCGGAGAAAACATGCTGAATGTTGTCAAGGATATTGTGTGACCGCATAAAAGGATAGACCTTTCCCACACCCGTGATAAGCAGAATATCTCCGTGTTCGCGCGGTTCGTATTTCATTTTCTCTACAAAAGCCTCCGGTGAGACAGCTTTTTGCAATTGCTTTAAAAGTCCCTCTGAGCCTTTCTTTTTCTCCATAGCAGGAATACTTTTTAATATTCGCTTTTCCTCGCAGATACGCAGAAAAATTTTGTACAAATCGCATTCTATCAGGCGATATGGCTGTCCCTGTGCTTTTTTCAAATCCGAAAAATAGCTGCGGACTATCATTTCATTTTTGGGTTCATAGCAGAAAACGTGTATGCCGACCTCATTCGACAAACCCTTATTGCTCAGAAACACATCATCGGAAAATCGGGCTTTTATTTCATTAAGCTGATTTATAATATTACTCATGGTCTATACCTCAACAAAAACTATTAAACGCTGCGAGTGCATCTGTATCACCCTTTTGCCGAATGACCTCATCAAGTTCAGGATAAAGATATACAGGTAAAAGCTGTTCGGAACGTGGACTTTCAAGATATTCGCACTCCACAAGAAATTTCACAAGCACCTGTTTGAGCTTTTTCATTGTGGATTCGCTCCAGTCATTCACGGCAGGAATTTTTTCTGCAAGCTCCATAAAGAACACATTCACGTCCTTTGCGGAAAAATCAAGCTGTTGAGAACGATATTTCTCACCAATAACCTCGGTCATGAAATCATAGACGATACTGTTTTCGCACATAATCGCATAAAGATTTATCTGTTTGGCTACTATTACAGTTGTAAAACATCAGATTTCCAATCGCAAGCAAAATATATATCGATATTTATCCATGAAGTTTCCAACTATAAAACACATATGAAAGTAAAAGCCAAAGTTTGCAAGGTAAATAAC
>JAZQIL010000198.1:0-2105 GCA_045541055.1 Oscillospiraceae bacterium | reverse complement strand
TTGATGTATTTCGGACTGACCCTTGCACTCTCAATGTTGACTGCCCTCTGAATATCAATTGCACGGAGAGAAGTCAGCTTTGTATCGTGAATGCACCTGAAACAATGCTTTGCAATCTGACGATATGCTCTGATTGTCGTTTTCTGAATGACATTCACTCTGCTGTCGATGTAGGATTCCATCGCCCTGACAACTGTGATGTTCTTACTTGTCGCTTCTTCACGGGTTCGCTTGAAATCTTCTGCCATTTTAATAGCTTCCCATTCTGTATTAGCCGTGAACGACTTCACAATGCGTTTTCCTGCCATATCAAATCCTGCGACAACCTGAACTCTGTAGCTCCCTGACGGGAGTTTTTTTGCTTTCATGTGTATCTTCCTTTCCGAGTGCGGAAAGTGATACCAGACTACGCTTATTATTATACCACATTCCGCACGATTTGTCTATACTTTTTTCAAAATTTTTTAAAGTGCCATCAGGTCAGCAAGTTCCATGCCGTTCATGTACAGGAAACTGTCGATTTTTTCAAGCGTGATGTTCTTCGCATTCTTGTCATACTCATGCAGAGTACGCTCCGAAACTTGCAGATAATTCGCAAGTTCTGTATCGGTCACATCTCCTAAACTTTGCCAGTATCTGATTTTGCACCAGATTTTCTTATACAGAGCAATTCTTTTCTCTTTTCTCATGCTCTTACCCCTTTCCTATATTATATATAAAGTCAATCTGCTGAAATGATGTGTATCTGTGTAAATGGCTGTTTCAAGCCGTTTATTACGTGTGCAGAGAATGTGTCATGATTGTGTATCGGTTTGATACGAGTGTAAACACATTCGCAACACAATTCCATGCACAGCACTTTTTCTCTATTTTATGGGATTTACACGCTTACACACTATTTTTAATATTGATATTCTATATTTGCTTTCATCAGGGTTCTGATACCCTTGAATCCCCGTACTCTTTTCCCCTTTTCATTGATAACATTGAAGTCATAGCTGATACCGAACTTTTTCTGATTGTTTTTCAGCCAGCTGATAAAAGTATCTCTTTTCAGTGCGGTCATGGCATTATCTCCGCACCAGCACATATAGGCTGAATACAGATTTGCCCCCGTGACTTTAGAATCCGCTTCCATCACAACAGCTTTTTCGTCATTCAGAAAATCAATAATATTGCAGTTATCGCTCAATGCTTCAGCAATATTGAGCCGAGTTTTCTCTGAAATCGTGAACTGGAAATTATTCTGAATCAGCCGTTGCAGTCCGTCAAACATCCAACAGAAGATTTTCTCCTTTTCAGCCAGAAACTTCTCTGCTATGAACGGGTCATCAATCCGGTTCGGAGGTTTCGGCTTTGTCGTGAGAATAATCAGCCGTCTTGCGAATCCGTCCGTCTTGTCATAGAGTGCCTTTGGCGAACCGTTTCCGAAACAGAGAAATCTTGCATAGAGCCGAGCCTGTTCGGACTGCTGACCTTTGGCTTCGACATCAACAGGGATTTCCGCAGTAATCAGATTTTTGATGTAACCTGTCGAGGGCAGAGCCGTCATCTGCATATCATCATCAATCATCAATAATTTATTTTGCAGATTGTATCTGAAAAATTTATCCGTTTCGATTCGCTGAAAGTTTCCGGTCAGCATATTCGAGCCGAAAATCTCCTGCATGACGAAGCCGATTCTGGATTTTCCCTCTCCTCCGTTGCCGACTAAAAACAAGGCTTTCTGCCCCTTATTGGACGGAATTAGGCAGTAGCCGAGATACTCCTGCAAAGTTGTAATATCTTCCGGAGCGAGCAAATCAAGCAAAAACGTCAAGAATTTTTCAGGATAATAGGCACTTTTTCTGATTTCCGGATTGTAATTGATGTTCAGGCGATTGATACAGAACTGCTTCTGCGGAATCCATGTGCCGTCCGTTTTCAGAACGCCGTTCAGAAGATGAATTTCGTCCGTCCGCATTGGCATGGGTTCGCTGTGACAGCATAACTTGAGTGCATCGAACAAATTCTTAACTTTTTGCGACAGCTTCGAGGAGTAGAACGGAATCAGCATTTGTGCGATTTCCACTCTGATTTTCTCATCATCTACGAATCCGTCAATG
>JAZQIL010000197.1:0-7417 GCA_045541055.1 Oscillospiraceae bacterium | reverse complement strand
CTTCGTCGATATCTACGGCAATCACAGAACGATCGACTTTGCCGTCATGACCGAGAATGGCAAGGTCGCCTTTGAGATCGACGGTGAAACGTGGCACAACCCCGGTAAGGTTTCACAGGACAAGTACGTCGATGACCTGCTCAAACAGAACAGCATGGTTTTTGAGGGCTGGCGTGTATTTCGCTGGACGGATACACAGCTCATCAAAACACCGGAGCGTGTCAAGGATGAGCTGATCACGTTCCTCGGCTACGCCCCTGCGCTGACCTACTTTGATGGCGATACGCCTACCCAGCAGGGTGCGGTGTTCGAGCTGCGTGAGCATCAAGAGGAAGCCCTCGCCAGCCTTACGAAAATGCGTGAGGAGGGCAAGAGTATCGCTCTCGTGCAGGGTGCTACCGGCTCCGGAAAGTCGGCGATCGGCGTGTTGGACGCCAAAACAATCGGCAAACGGACGCTGTTCCTCGCCCACACGAAGGAGCTGGTCGAACAGGGCACAAAGAACTTTGAAGCACTTTGGAAGGGCGTTTCTGTCGGCAGGTTCTACGAAAGCTTCCACGATACCGACACCCATGTGGTCTGCGGCAGCATTCAAAGCATCATCCGAAACCTTGACCAGTTCAAGCCGGATGATTTTGACTACCTGATCATCGACGAGTGCCACCATGCGTCCGCCAAGAGCTATACGAAGATCCTGACCTACTTCCGTCCGAAGTTCACGCTCGGCTTGACTGCCACGCCAGAACGAGCTGACGGTGCAGACTTGCTGGAGGTCTTTCAGGATGTTGCAATAAGCCGGACATCAAGGAAGCGGTCGAGACTGGAGTGCTTTGCCCCGTGCGCTGTATTCGTGTGAAAACGAACGTCAATATGTCCGATATTCGTATCAACGGCTTCAAGTACAACTCACTCGATCTCGAACAGACGATCATGATACCGGGCAGAAACCAACTGATCGTCGATACATACATGGAGTATGCGCAGGGCAAGTCTACGGTCATTTTCTGTACCTCTGTAAACCACGCCAATACGATAGCAGAGATGCTGCGGGAGCGTGGAGTGCGGGCGGAGGCGGTTTCCGGCAGCACCAAAACGCCGATCAGAAAACAGGTGCTGAAGGACTATGCTGACAAGAAGATACAGGTTCTCTGCGCCTGCGATCTGCTGAACGAGGGCTGGGACAGCCCGATTACCGAGGTGCTGTTCATGGCACGTCCCACCATGTCCAAGACGATCTATATGCAGCAGTTGGGAAGAGGAATGCGTACACATGAAGGAAAGGACTTCCTCATGGTGTTCGATTTCGTGGATAATGCAAATATGTTCAATTGCCCGTATTCACTGCACCGTCTGTTCTAGATAGCAGAGTATGCTCCCGGCGGGCTTGTCCTCGGCACAAAGCACGGCATAGCGTGGGATAGAGATATGTTCCAGAAGGGTGAAAAGCCTGCCATTCTGGTGGACTTCCCGATTCATGCAATGGACTATGAGGTCATTGACATCTTCAACTGGCAGGACAAGGCAAATCAGATGTACTCCGAAATGGAGCTGGTACGCCATATGACCGCACAGGAAGAAACGATCAGCCGCTATATCCGTGAGGGCAAGATCGTGCCTGACATGGATGTTCCGATCAGCGAACACAGAGCGCTGCATTATTTCAACAAGGAGCATGTCAAGGAATTCTGTCAGAAGTGAAAATAACGGCGGCAAACCGGAAGCAGCTCTTCATTTGACTTCTGCAATGAAATGCAGATGTCATATTCATATATCTTGATAAAATTAATGATAATAACAGAGTTATCCATTCAAATGAAGACAGAAATTTTATCAGCAGAAAATTAAGAGAATCGCAAACTAATGAACTGCGTTCAGCTAATTCTATGCTGAGAAACCAGATGTGGGAAAAAGAAGCTGCTGTAAAAAATGATGCTGTCTGGCTCTGTGAACCTGTTATACGGACTATGCTTCAGAATGAATTAGTGAAATATCAGCAGTTTTTAATCAGTGACTTTACGCAGGGTGAACTTCCTATCGAATTTGTGGAAGAGAAGAAACCTCCGAAAGCACATCCGGTACTGGATGGTATCATCATTTTTATTACCGCAGCACTCAGTATGTGGAAATGGTTTTTTATTGGACCAATTGTTGCAGCTTTTTATTCCAAAAAAGGAAAAGATGACCAGTGGGTATATCTTATGATTTTACAGATAATATTATTTATTATCTTTTATAAAAAATTACTTCTCGCTAAATGGATTTATATTGTTGCAGGTGCAGTAGAGTTTATTGCTGTGGCTATGTTTAGTCCAGATGATAAAAAATAGAAATATGGAGTGAATGTATTATGGAAGATGCAAGATTTACAGCTTTGGGATTAAGCGGTTCAGGAAAGACATGCTATGTACTTGGCATGTATTACGAAATGTGTGTTGGCGTGCGTGGATTTACCATTTCTACACAAAACAGCACATCTGCAAAACTGGACAGATGGATGGATAAGATTGATGACGAATCCGGACCGGATAGATTTCCGGCAGGTACAGATACAACAACTTTGGAGGACTACTGTTTCAATCTCAGCAGCAAAGGCGAATATATTATGACCTTTGATTGGCTGGACTATGCAGGACGTATGCTTCAGGAAAAAGAGGAAACTTCTGAGGTGTTCAATGAAATTCAGAATTCTATCTGGCAGTCGGCTGCTCTATATATCTTTATTGATGGCGAAGACCTTTGCTGTGATGAATATGAAGACAAGCTGAGAAAAGTAAAAAGAAAAGCCAGAAAAATTGCAAATTACATCAATAATTTCGATAAAGATACTGGCAGAGGTGGTTTGCCGCCTGTCGTATTTGTAGTTACAAAATCTGACCTCTGCGGGACATATCTGCAGGAAGGGGAGCTTGAAAAAATTATTCATGAAGTATTTAGTAGTGTTTATGAAGGCAATCTTACCTATATCACGATGGTTTCACTTGGCAGAGAACTGGCAGATGATGACTATTCCGGAGAAGTTGCACCTATCAACATTCAAACACCATTCTTTATTGGTATTTATCATGAATTTCTGAATCGTTGTATTGATTTGAAATATAGAATTCTGGAAGCAGATGAAAACAATCGGAGTGCCATCAGCAGGATGCAGAGCGAAAATGCACAGATTGCTAATCGAAGTGCATGGTCAAGATTCTGGAATGGTGATGGTGAAAGTGACAGAAACTGGAATAATATTCAGATTGCGGAAGCCAAGAAAAATATTGAGTCAAACAAAGCTCTGTTAAGCAAATATAAGCGGCTGATGGGGACTGTAATGAGTGAATTGCAGAAACAGCATATCAAAAATGGTTTTTATATCATTCAGAAAGGAAGATTGGTAGAAGACTTTGAAACTTCTCCGGAAGTAGAAAAGTTCCTCTACGACTGATAAGGAGTGTGTTAAGAGATGAAAGCTTATCCGTTGATTTTCAGCAGAACCAAGAATGAAGACTTTGTACCGGATTTTCTTGCGAGACCTGCTGATTTAGATGTAAAAGAAACACAGAAATATGTACATGATGCTATGCAGGGATTGGATACACTAAATTCTATCCGATATACTACATTTGCAGTAGGAAATTACTGCATCTGTGGTGGCATTGCCTGTATCTCTAAACAGCTTGTCCAGAAAGCAGGTGTTCTTATGGAGACGGTATCAGAATATTTGAAGGATTGCAAAGGCCGTTCATTGGCTTGTTTTATTGGGTTTGCTATTCCGTTTTCTGAGACAAAAAACAATGTCATTCCAGAAATTACACTTGAAACTTACTGGAATACCTATTTGACATTTTTGAAACATCAGTGGGATGCTATGGACACGGAATCAGAAAAACTGAAAGAACCTGAAATTGAACTTAGTGAAAAAAAATATGATTCTTCATTTAAACCTACTATAGAAGTGATTGGTGGGAAAGCTGTTATCCGCCATTTTGAAGATAATTCACAGCAGATTCTGGATTATTATTTCAATGAACTTTTGAATCAGCATAATACAGAGACATCTTTTATTTCAGATATTCTGTATAAAGAAGAATGGGACAGGTTATATTTCAAGAATGCATCTGTATCGGAAAATCTTTATACTACATTGAAAACTGCACCTGTACAGAATCAGTCAGCAAGAATTTCTTCTAACAGACCAAATATTCAAAGGAATCAGTTTAATGCAGAGGTAAAGAGTGTGCAGCCTAGAAGTGTAGCACCAAAAAGTCCCGAACCAAAAGCTGCAAATTATGGAAGTTATGAGGGAGATAGTAAAAAAAAACAACTTCTTCAGTCATTCCTTATTTGGTGGCAGCCGCAGTGGTGGTGCTGGTCATTATCCTGCTGACAGCACACAAAGGAAATTAAATTCTTCTGAAAAAATAGAACAAAATACAGTTTCTGGATTTGGAAATCCGCCAAGAAGTAATCCAATAAATGCTGAAAAATCTGCACAGAATATACAACCTGAATCCTTTACGGTGGAAAGTGCGATTCTGAGAGCTTTGAAAACACAAGGCATAAATTCAGAAGTGACGCCAAATGGAAAATTAATCACCTATCAGGTAGATGCAGAGACATATCCAGATTTATATAGGTTTCTGGTGCAAAAAATCAAAGAACTGGATTTTGCAAAACAGCCGGAAAAAATAGCTCAAATCAGTATTGCATGGTCTAGTCATAAGATTTTGATTTTTATAAAGAGAGGTGTATAATCAATGGGAGATATGCTCTCCAGTTTTCAGAAAGTCAAGCCCCATAACCGAGATTTGACAGCGGATTCTGTACTCGCTTATGAAGAAGCCTATATGAAGCTTCTGAAAAATTATAAGGATGAAATCAGAGAAATTGAAATAATGATGGAACAAGTTCGTCAGGAGCGTGAAACATTCTATCTGAAGAAAATGCCTGAAATCAAAGCAGCAATGGTACAAGATGAAGTTTCACCGGAAATTCAGCAGCAGTGGCTTGCCGAAATTCAAGAAAATACAGAGCGCAGCTTTAAAATTAGTGAATCTTTGATTCAGCATTATGTAACTGACAATCTGGATGAATTTACCAGAAAACTCAAAGAAACGGCAGGCAGAATATGATGTTTCATGAAAAAGATTATCGCTTTTGTGTAAAGGCATCATTACAGATTTTACAGGAAGAACGTGAAAAACTCTGTTATGATAGCATTCAGCATAATCCGATGATTTATAGTGGGTTGCATGAGTTTGAGAGTGATTCTAAAAGAAAACTATATTTTCAGGCTTATTTGATAGAATGGATTGATAATCACTGGAATGATATGGCTGATATTATGGAACGTCATAAAGGCGAATATACAATTGATGAGCGCAAATTTATAACAGTATTTTTTGCAGACTATCTTTCACGTCTAATTGATGAATGCAATGACAAGGGAACATTATCGAAACTTGCCGTACCCGAAATGCTGAAAGCCAAACGCAAGGCATTGCTGAATATGGCTGAAATGTCAGATAAATGGCAGGAAAACAGTGACAGACTCAAAGCAGAAAAGAAAAAACATAAAGAACAGTTTGCAAGACTGCTTGCAGAAGCGGAAAAGGAAAGTGAGGAATTGTCGTGAATGGTGATGACTTTTTTGGTAAACTGGATGATATACTCTATGCACCTGTAAAAGCAGTATGTAATTATATCGAAGAACCGTTAAATGCACTCCATGCAAAACGTGACAGAGTGAATGAACAGCATACTGCTAATATTCAGATGCAGATGCGGGAGCATGAAGAAAAACTCAAACGTGAAAGTGCTCGTGAAGCTGCTGAACTTGACCTAGAAATGCGAAGACTTCATGCAGAAATGGACGAAGTCATTGCACAGCAGGAAGATGCCAGACGGGATAAATTAGTAGAATCTATTAAACGTTACCAGATTGAACTGGCAACTGCTTCAAGAGATATTGTGAACAGTATCGGCGTTATGTCGCTGGAACTTCGTGAACGTGCGAATGACATGGTCAGGGAAAATACTGAGAAATACAAACAGATGCAGAGTGATGCAATGGAAGAAGCAGATAAACGTTTAATGTTGATTCAGGAACGTTATGCAAATAATGAACGCATCCGCATCAGAATGGAAGATTCGGTTATGGCACAGATGGATTCTATTATTGATACTGCCTCAAAATTTATCAGTGAACTGGCAGAAGACATTAAGCGTATGAATGCCAATACAGACGAACTGATGCGGTTACAGATGGAAAATGTCAATACTTATCTGAAGCCTATGACAGGAGCATTGCAGGCAGGAATCGATAATAATACTAGTGTTGCACAGATTGATTGTTCCGATAATGAAAATTTTATTGATGCTGAAATTGATATGAGAAAGTAAAAGGTGATTCTTTATGTCTGATACCACAATTAATCGCACTCAGAAGTTATGTGCATTATGCAGATATTGGAATGGAGCTATTGGAAGTACTACAATCCAAATTGTTCCAGGTGGTACAATGTTTCGGTTTGACAGTAATGAAAGAAAATCTTGTTTTAAACCTGGAAAAGGTATTGAAACTAATGCGATGGTTACTTGCCCGAATTTCAAGCCAAGATATGAAAATTGAATTTCTTAATTGACCGGAGTTTAATTTCGGTCAATTTTTATAAATCACTTCACCACTTTCCAAGTTTTTCCATGGCTTGAAAACCCAAAACAGCATAAAACATGTTTCAAATAAGCTATAAAATGGCTTTTGAAAGCATGATAGAGCTTGCGAGAGGCTCTGCTATTACATGCTTTAGGGTACTAAATATTTTTTGCCACTTTCGTGCTGTACTCCAAACTGGCAAAAAATCATTTCAACCCCAACAGATATGAAATATTGGCACTTTTCTTAATCTAGTTCATAATTTTCTTGGAAAGTGGTGTAAATCACTTGCTTATTTTGAAAAAATGTGCTATAATGAAGATAGAAATTTATAAAGAAATGAGGCGGTTATCATGATAGAACAGAAGGAATTACCTATTGGAATCGAAGATTTTAAAACTATTATAGACTGCAACTATTATTTTGTGGATAAGTCCCTGCTGCTACGAGACTTGATACATCGGTTCGGAAAAGTAACTTTGTTTACCCGTCCGAGAAGATTCGGCAAATCTTTGAATATGAGTATGATTCGTTATTTTTTTGAGAAATTTGGTGAAGACAATTCTTACTTGTTCAAAGACTTAGCAGTTGCCAAGGCTGGAGAACAGTATATGAAACATCAGGGAAAGTATCCTGTCATCAGCATCACCATGAAGGATATTGAGGCTTCTGATTATGAAACTGCATTTTCAATGTTTAAATCAATTATTGCAGATGAATTTGAAAGACATAGCGAACTGCTGGAATCTGACAAATTAAAGCCAAGACAGAGAAGAAGAT
>JAZQIL010000196.1:0-2185 GCA_045541055.1 Oscillospiraceae bacterium | reverse complement strand
AGCCCCTTTCCGAAAAATTTACAAAGAATTCATAATTTGAAATTACTTTCCTATTATAATTATTATATCATATTCTGGTAAAAAATACAATTCGCTTTTTTCAAAAAATATCTTTCTTGTTTTTGTATAAATCACACTAATTGTGTATGAAATATGAATGCATTTTAAACTTTTTTACAATTTCTGTTCATATTCTTCTCTGATGCCAAGTTCCAGTTTCTTTCTGCGGATGATTCGGCGAAGTTTGCTGTCTGTCTGTGATTGAAGCGTTCTTTCGGACTGATGATAATTTTCTTCTATCATTCTGCTGAAATTCAGGAGCAATTTAAATGCTGTTTCAGCAAAGTTTTGATTTTGATTATCCTCTATTTCAGAAACAGTCTTGATAATCATATTTTTCACAGACTTGAATTGAGAATTGTCAATTAGTTCAGGAAAATCGACTTTCGCTGAGCCTTCTCTTGTGGCAATATATTTCACATAATTTGATTTCCGTTTCGAGCCGCTTTTCAGGTAGCGGCTCGTCATAATAATTTTCGGCATAAGAATCATTCTTTCTGAAATTTTACAGCATTTTCATAGCTGATAATGCCATTGATTTTTCTGACCTCACTCACGCACATGCCTTGGAGTTGACGAAGCGTTTCCTCATCGACATCGTGTGCTGCTGCAAGCATGTGTGACAGTTTTCCAAGTTCCACAGCAATCTTGAACAAGATTCTTGTGATATGCTGTTCTGACCCTTTAATAGTGGCAGCAACTGTTTCCGTAATCATCGGAGACAAATAATTTACATGCCGTTCTGCATTGAGATAGCCGACATAAAATTTAATTGCTTTCTCAATAAATTCACTTTGCGACTTGCAGTTGTCACTCTTATAATGATGTTCTACCTCTCTCATCGTTTCCGGATACACCCAGAACTGAAACCTGACTTTGTTCTCGAAACTCATAAAAATACCTCCAGCACCTAATTATTTTCTGAAAATTCGGCTCATCTTCGCCAAAAGAACCGAATTTTAAAAATCGCCAATTTACAGCACCTGTCTGAAAATCTTCATAATGCCCACAAGCGGTCGGCTTTGCCGTCCGCTGTGAGTGCGGCGCACCGCCGCTTTAACTCGCAACATCGTTTTGCCCTTTCCGTACTGCCTCTAATACCGCCATGCCGGACTCCTTATCCGGCACAGATTTCGGCTTCTTCACAGGCTTTTTACCGCCCATCATTTCGATATAGTCACGGACATTCTGCGGAACAATTTTCGTGTATAGCTGCTCTGTGTACTTCGTCAGCTCGTCATCCAATGCAGTGTTTTTCTGTGTGAGATACATCTCCAGAGCAGAAATTTTCTCTTCGCTCACGTCAACATTTCTTTTCAAATTACATTCCTCCCCAGCTCATTTCTTCATTCAAATCCTCATCCGGTTTTTCTGAAACTATCTTTTCATAGAGTCCGTGACCATGCATCAGCACACCGTAATCAGTCATTACAGCGTTTTTATGACACAGAATCGCCTCTCCGAACGCTGTCAAATCCGTTCTGGAAAAGCTGTTCCTGTCAAAATTCTCCGGCAGATTTTCTGTCAGATATTTCATTCCAAAGTCGTTCGCATTTGATACAAAATCAAATTCATACTCATCAATCCGGTCAAGAAGAGCCTTCGCCCCGTCCAGAGAACAGATATTTTCCGTCTGCATAACGGCTTTAAATTTGATAAAATCAATCCTGTCAAAGTCCGCAAGCCATCCAGCAAGAGCATTCAGGTCATGAATTTTTTCCATGTCATTGAGTATTTCTTTCTTGAAATTCGGCAGAAAAGATTCCAGTGCAAGGCATTTCATTTCGCTTGTGTCCATGCCGCAGCAGTCGCCAATTTCAGCGATAGTTTCATAATAAGCCGGCAGGGAAATCCACTGTGAAAATTTTCTGTCCTCCGTATTCATGCCAATCAGCACACGGAAAAATTCTTTCTCCGGTTTCTGAATTTCCACTGTAATATCCAGTTTCTGATACTGTTCCGGCTCGCAGTAGAAGCCGTTTTGCAGGATTCCGCTGTATCTCAGCATTCTGGTTTTGCCGATTTCTTTCCTGTCGAGATACGGCAGAATCTCTTCCGGACAGTGTTCCAGCTCCGGCAGCATTTCATGGTCAATGCAGAATTGTCCGACCTCTTCAAGCGTTTC
>JAZQIL010000195.1:0-7813 GCA_045541055.1 Oscillospiraceae bacterium | reverse complement strand
GTACATGATTACGATTGTCATGATTTCGCTCAGTGCCATTTTCGTTTTCGGCACGACTTCATTTTTATCCATCAATAAAGAATGTGTACAATATTCCTCATAATCTTTGCAAAAATCATCTATATCGCAAAAAATTGCTATTTGTTCCATATAAAAAACCGCCTTTCTGTTTTCTGAGTCTGTCGTTATTCTCATTATAACAGATTTTGGCGGCTTTTTCTATTCTTTTTTCATCGAACTCACGTTGTTTAAGATATTCTGCACTTACTTCCATGATTTCATAGGTATATTTTGGTTTGTCATCAGAATCCAGCATACCGCCCTTGAAGTACACAGGAATGCCGACAGTTTCGCCTGATTTGATACTGAATGCAAAATAAGCAGTATTATCTGTTGAACCTTGCATGTTTTCTTCTGAAGTGATTCCAGAGCCAAGTTCTCCATTAGTCATATTGTATAGGATTCTTCCTTCTCCTTAGCAGTTAAATCCTCATATTCACTTTCACTGATGATACCATCTCTCTGCCAAAGTGAATAATACACACCAGTAAATGCTTCATTCTCATATTCCACTGTATTATTTTTATATTTTCCAACAGCAGCCTTAATTCTGAAAGTGAATTCTTCATCTTTCAATTCATCAGGAACACTGTCACCCAGTTGTTTGGTAACAATCAGCTTCATTTTTTCGCCAATTGTAACAACTGTCCAACTGGAATAACCTGGTTCAAGGTCATTGGAATCCAAATAAAACCATGCTCTGTTTTTTGCATAGGGCTCCTGAGAGTTTGCAGCATCCATGCTTATCGGAGCTTTCATTTTAATATCAATGCTGGATTTCAATTGTGCGATGCTGTCATTATTAGACTTTCTTAGTTCTCCACGATAAATGACCGCAATTGCAGAGACTCTGCCAGTGATAGTACCAAAATTTGTGCTTGAAGTAACTTCATTCCAATTTACGCCTATTTCATCAACAGTATAAAGTTTTTCATACTTTTTATTTTCGCCTTCTCCTGTATACTTTACAGGAGGTTCAGGATTATTATCAGTTGTATAGTAAATCTTTAAGTTGTTGTTAATATCATTATCAGAGACACCGCACTGTTTAAGAAATGTCTTCAATATACTAATATCAATGCTCTTCAATGTTCCTTGCCAGTATTTGTCTTTCAGATTTCCATTCTGTCCGGCTTTCTCTCCATCTGCAAGTTTCTCAATCGCATCATAGATCACCAAATCTTTTATTGCTCCGGTAGGAGATGAAACATTGATACCGATACGATAAGTATAATCTTCTCCCACAATGACACCTGTCTCAGGGGAAAACTCACCTGCTGTATTGCGGTCTGCACGAACGCTTTTGGTCACGTCTGCCTGTGTAGAAGTCGGGAGAATGCTGAGGTTGTTTCTGCTCGCATAAGCACGGTTATATTCTGCTAGATTTCCATCTTTGTCAAAGTCAGTTACAACATAACTATCAATAGATTGAAAACCACTTTTATACTCATCAGGAATATTACCATAGATGTCTTCATCAGGATCATCATAAAATATCTGTGTTCCACGGTCGCCAATAAGGTCAGGAGAATATTTATCCAAAACAATATTTCCGTTTTCGTCTGTTCCCACGGAGCTGACAACATAACTGCATAAGTTATCTGTCGCTTGTGCAGCAGCATAATTTTCCCACTTTACATAAGTGCTAAAACGAATACCGCACCCATAGAACCAGTTTTTAGAATTTGGGTCATAATTATAGTTATATTCCTTTCCCTCAATATGATTATTCAGTTTAATTTTAAATCGCACAAGATTCCGTCCGGTATTATTCCAGTTTGAAACAATAGAGGCAAGTGCGGTACTGTTACTATCATAGGGGACAATTTCTGCAACATCTGTATCCCAATATTGCGAAACAAATGTATCAACATTATTTCCAGCTTGCTGAACAGTTGGAACTTTCAGTCTTCCGACAGTTGGGGTCACAGAAGCATCATATTGCACACCAATGGGAAGCAAGTCATAAAAATAAACATATTCTCTTTCTGGTGAATATATTTTGATGTCAGAACTGGAGTTATTTATAGCATTTTCAAGCAAAGAAATATCCTGAATAATGTTCCTGTATTTATCATCAATCACATACCCTTCATGTCCAGAAAGCGTATAAGTAATATCTACACGACTTTTTTCAATATTATTGACAGCGTTTGCAAATTTTTCTGCTCCTGCATTTTTTTGCATTGCAGTAGCAGTATCTCTTGCAGTCAGAATGCGGACATTCTGATAATTACAATCATCGCCGTAATCAACAGATTCTACGGGAATTACACCGCTGTCGCTATCGCTGTTTACTGGTTTTCCGGAATCATCAGTCGTTCCATAAGGGACAGGAGGAGTATTATATAAATATCCCCGATACTCTGTATAGTCATTAGGTGATCCTGTATTATCGTTTCTAAAATAGTCATGAGCATTAGCGGAATTAGGGTCAATGCCACTATTTTTATCATAATATTGTCCTGCTGGCATTGAAATCAAATCACTGCCATAATTTCCTGCTTCGTCTTTTTCACGCACACGGTAGCCCGCATAGTTTTCCACAGAAATTATAAAATCATAAATTTCTCTGCCATAATTTCCATATTCTTCACTATCATTTAAATCCTTGCTGTTATAGAGTGTTCTCAGGACATTTCCACGGTAAAAAGCAGAATTTTCACCTTTCTGTGGCTTGAGGTACAAATCCATATTCATTCTGGAAATGCCTGTTTCAGTTTCATGAACCAGTTTAACACGATACGGCTGAATTTGATAGTCTTCTTCAAAATTGATGGTCAATGTGCGATAACCTGTATTATACTCTTTTTTACTCGGTTCAAACGCAGCAAGATAATCCTGCATGGTATAAATAGCATGTAACTGTTTCATCACCATCAGCAGCATTGAGATGAATATTCTGAACCTGTACTTTTGGAAAAACAGAATTACTGATATCTGAATCTTCACTTTCTTCTGGAAGATATTCTTCATCAATAAAATCTGTTTCTTCTGGTATTTCCTCTTGTGGAATTTTTTCGTAGGCAGGATAAATTTCAAAGCTCTCAGGTTCAGAAGTCGTTCCTTCTGTTGATTCTTCAAAAGAAGGGATAACTTCTGTCATTTCCTCAAGTTCTTCAGAATATACAAAGATATCATCAACGTTTTCAAGCATAGAAAAAGAAATCAGCAATGCCGAAAGTAACGCAATTACTCTGCTGGCAATCGTTTTTTTGTTGCTGTCATAACTATTCTCCTTTCAAGAATCCGCAAGCCGTTTAAATTCTGCAATCGTATTATTATTACAAGACTCAACAGGCACTGCTTCCGCTGTCAAAATAATCTGATAGTCTTGGTCAAACACACCAAGATATTCTTTTTTCAGTATCGGAATATCAATATAATTAAATAATTCAGCAGAGCATTCATCAGGGTGCAGTACAATTAGTTCACTATCCTCAACAGAACTCAATGCCCGCTTTACAAAATAAAAATAATAGGTATTTTCCTCTTCTGATTTTTCAACAGCATAATCACAAATATCCGTCATATCACATTGAAACATATTATGACAGATTTCAATCTCACTATTACTTTTAATATCAGTTATCAATGGTGTGGAATGGTCTTTCATTCTGATTGCTTGTAAAATTCTGTCCCTCACTTGCTCAGCTGATAATTGATAGATTTCATTTGGATTTTCTGGAGTTGCCGGACTTGCTAAATTTTGATTTTGAGACCTTATAACACTAAGTTGCATTTTAATCCTGACATAAATATCAATTTTTCCATTATTACGAGCATAGGGATTTTTGTCAATCAGCATTCCGGGTTCAGAGGCATTTGCTAAATTCATGCCGTCACTATACCATTTCGGTTCAAGCAATTCTACAGAAGGATGTTGCGCATTCAGTCTGTTTGTGACGGTATCGCTTGAAACAAAGTATGCCATAGTCAAAGCAGTAATCAGAATAGACGCTGTTGCAATTGTCAGCACAGCACTTTTTTTATTTTGTTATTTATTTTCACAATACGCACCCCTTTCTTAAGGAGGTTTTTGTTCTGAATCGAGAACAAAAATTAATATCTGCAATACCAGATAAACACTGATTGCCAATCCCATTCCTGCCGGTGTGCGGATAAACCGCACAGCAATTCCAATTTTTGGAATGAAATAAATCAGTTTCCCGATATAGTTCTCTTCTGTCACGAGGGAAGAATCCTCTGTGTTGTTGGCATCACCCTTTGTCACGATGCCGTCTGCCGTGATTCTGACAACTCTGTGCGTGACAGTTGCATTTCCGCCCTTCTGGAAAACAATCACATCTCCCATTGAAATTGTCTCATAAGCAGTATTCTGATTCACAAAGCAGATACTGTTGATGGGAATTGCCGGCTGCATCGAACCAGTTTCCACAGCATAAATTCTGATTCCGGCAAGAAACAAGCCAATCATCAGAAACCCCAGCAACACAATGACATTCACCAAAAAAGAATGCAGACGATGCAATATCCTGTAAAAGCTGTTTTTTGGCATTCGGTTAATTTTTCCTCCATAAAAAGCAAAAAACGGACACACCATGCCCGTTTGTTTCTAAGATAGTCAGTCGGGCAGTCGTGACTGTCCTGTTATGTTTTGAGAGAATCCGGTCTCTCCGAAAACCGCTCTCCCGAAAGAAAGCAGTCTCCGCAAAAGCCGTATTTCAGGAACAGGAGACGACGAACCGCCTCCGCCCTGTTTGTGTTATGAATTAGGAATTTAATTTTTAGTCCAAGTGATTGTGGCGATTTCAGGTGTACCCTCAGTTGTACTCGCCTTGGCGGCAGTAGCACCATTATGACCGATTGTTGAATCATTGGTTACAGCCCAGCCGTCCTTTACAGTATCAAAGGTTTCGTTACCGTTCTCATTAACAGAAACCTGAACAGAATCCATAAATACGTTAAGGTCGAAATCAAATGCCATATAAGCATACTGTGTTACATCTTTATTCAGTGTTACACTGTCGATGAAACGTGCAGTGGTGTCGCCCTCTTCAACATCATTGTTGTAGTAGAATGTCCACTTCTGATTTGGATTAGTTCCTGCTTCGGTGCTTGTCGGCAAGGTGCTTGCATTTGTGTTACCTGCTATTACAGCCCAATTTTCTGCCTTAGAACCAACATTTGCAATTTCAACATCAATCATGATATCGTTTCTGTCATATATACCATCATCATCAACGTCATAGAAGGCATGGAGCATTGCAGGGACAGACTCATCTATATTTGTGGTCTCTGTATTATCTGCAACAGCTGCTGTATAGTACCATTTCAAATTATCATTGGTAATATGCTTCTGTGCAGCAGTGAAGAGCGAAAGCGTATCCTTTGGAGTAACATCAATTACACCATCATTACCACTATCTTCAACAGTAAGGTCTGCTTTAGCAATTGTGTAGTCAGAACGCTGTTTGTTGGTACTATCTCCGTCAGTTGCCTGATACTGGAGAGCATAATATGTTCCCTGTCCACCTGTATCATTAGCAGTAGCTACATAATAATAACCGCTGTACTCATAATCATCATTAGCAGGATTTTCACCAGCAAGTTTTACATTTCTTCTGAACAGATAAAGACCAGTTGTCTGAGGCAGGAATGTATCAGAATCAATCTTGCCTTTGTAATCTGCCTGTAATCTACCTGCTGTAGTTTCGCCAGCAACCTGTGTGAAAAGTTCAGTATCAGCAGCAACAGAAGTGTTGACATAAGCTCCATTCGCATTATAAACGGGGTATTCATCACTCTGGTTAGGAGTAAACTTAAACTGTGCGCCCTCAGGGCAATATGCCAAATATCCGCCTGCCTGAACGGTCTTTACCTCCGAATAAGTAGTGTCATTATTACTAGTGTCCTGTTGGCTTGCATCGTTTGCATTATCAGAATTATCAACTTCAATTTTCTTCAATGTCTTGAGGTAATAAGTTTCTTGAGATGCTCCAGTTTCTACTGTAAATGTTTTAGTAAGACCGAGTGCAAGCAAATCAGTATCTGTCACATCTGTTACACTATCTGGTAAAACGGCTTCACCATTCTTAAACTTATTATTAGTTCCATCCCATTTGGCAATACTCTTTGCTTGACTAAGCAAATTCATCTCACCTTCAACCCAAGTACGAACGAAAGCATCAACATTGCCGGTATTTACAACGCCAACATTTTTATCAACTTTTTGTCCGGGAACCCAGTTTTCCGGCGGCGTAAAATCTTCGGCGATGGTTACGCCATAGTTAGCACTTGCACTCAGACGGTTCGTTACCTCATCTTGACTTGTGAACCATGCGAATGTGTTGCAAGCAAATAAGATGATATTCCTAATTTTTCCGAAAAATAGCCGTAAATTAAGCCTGAAATGCTGATAATTCTCAACCTGAAATAAACTATGATTTCAGCAATGAGAGCTATGAAAGAGGATAGAAGAGGGCGGAAGTGTCCCTTTTTCCTTGCTTGCCTGAATGGGGTTCTTTTCTGCGGAGCTGGTCAAATGGCTCACTGGGAATAGGAACAAAAATGCACCCACCATAATGGCGAGTGCATCTCAAGAAGGAGAGTCATTTTGAAATTTTCTCAATCTTGCAAGTGTGTTTTTCAGTCTTTTCGCTGTAATTGATACTGACAAGAATAATTTCTCCGACATAATTTTGCAGGACAGCAGGATAATTTTTTGCTTTTATCTGTTTGATGGCAGAATTGGCGGATTCATTCCATTTCAGTTCCACAACCAGTGCAGGGAGTGCAGTTGTTGGTTTGGGAATATAGACTACATCAGCCAGACCTTTTCCGCTTGCTAATTCTTCCACTTTCATATAGCGGTCAACACAAATAATATAAGCAAATTTGACAGCATAGCGGAGTGACTGCTCATTATTGTAATGTGCAGGAGCATAGTTTGTAGCACGAACTTTCTCAATAGCTTCTGCAACCGCATCACCGTTTCCGGCAAATGTGTCAGCAAGGAGCTGTTCAGAACGATTGATGAGCTCCGCAAGTTTTGTGTACTTATCTTTTTTCAGCAGTTTGTTGAATTCTGTGCGTATTTCTTCATTCGGAATACGAACACGTTTTGTGTTTTTATCATAAGAAAGGTATCCGAGATGAATCAGTAATGTCAGAACATCATCATCAGAATTGAAATTTTCACAGTCATTATTGAAATTGCTGACATCTACTTCCAGATTTTCACCAGCAGCCAGCTTTAGAATTTTAGCTTGCAATTCACTTTTTTCTTTCTGAATTTCAACTTCCATGTAGGTGATGAGGTTTTCTGCCGCTGATGTCTGTTTCCAGTAGGATTCAAATTCGCCAGTGTCTATTGCTGACATGACAGAGAAAGGATTATAGATGGATGTTTCACTACCAAAAGAATAGCCGTCATACCATTTCTTGGTTTTGTCAAAATCTAATCCCTTTTGTTCGCATAATTGCTTGACTTCATCCTCAATAAATCCTGTATATTTTGCAAATTTACCTGGATTCAGAACAGAATATTCTTTGAAATCAGAAACTGCTGACTGTCCTTTCATTTTTTTGATGGGCAGGATACCCGTCATGTAAGCAGCAGCAAAAATTTTAGAAGTTGTGCCGCTGCTCTTAAGAGGTTGTCTTCACAATGAAAATGTGGTATAATAAAGGAAATAAAACTAGGAAGAGGAATGCAGCATGGAGTTTGGAAAGATATATACGAGTGACATGTCAGACAGTCAGTGGACAATTGTAAAAGAAATACTAAAAG
>JAZQIL010000194.1:0-8190 GCA_045541055.1 Oscillospiraceae bacterium | reverse complement strand
AGTTCACGTAAAAGGTGTGCACAGCACATGGCATGCTCCGCTTTGGTTACCTTAAAATACGGCATCCAGAAATCATGTACGACGATACCCGTATACTTTGTAAGAAATCCAATTTTCTCCATAGCTTCCTTTCCACGTTTTTCAGAAAGGGCATAGTAAGTCAGCTCTGGTGTACAAATGACATGAACCCAGTGCAGCGATGCTTCCACACGCATTCCGGTTTCGTCACAATGTACAACAGGATTCTGATGTAATTTTTTAGGAGAACTGTCCACAATCGTTTTTGCAGCAGCTGCTGCACTGCAAAGCATATTGGCAACTGTTCCGGTACTCGGTCTGATACCAGTCAGTCCTTCGATGATTTCACAAAGATTCTTCATGGCTACCATTCCTTTCACGTTCAGAGCACATACCAGTGCCTTCAGGTGATTTCCATAGATCACAGTTCCTTTGATACCAGCCGGACGCTGGGCAGTTTCCTGCATACCGTCGCAGCTGCATTCCATCATTTCGTATTTCACTGTTTCTTTTTTGACAATGACATCAACGACATAGCAGGTATCATGTACCTTCAGATGAGTACAATACTCTCTGTGAGGACAATTCGCACAATGCTGTGGATAAATTCTTTCCACACGGTCCGGCTGACCGAGGTCAATATGATGTCCTTTATGTCCGGTCTGCCCTCCTGCTTTTTTTCCACTCTTTTTGCGCTGACTCCTGGGTGTAGGTTTTTCATAACCATCTGTTGACGGTGGTTTGCTGCTGTTATGGCTATCCTTATTCAGTTTTTCTTTTAATTCTGCTATCTCTTCTCTGGCTGCTTCCAGTTCCGCTGTCAGTTTTTCAATTGTTTTCTGCTGTGCTTTAATGATTTCAAGCAGTTCTTCGTAAGTTGCCATATCCTCACCACCATTTGTTTTTCTTTAGTATACCACATTTGGATTCTTGTGTATACTGGTAAATTCATAATTTTTTTTGTTCATTTTTTCACTTTCAACATTATAGAATTTTTGAGGGACTGAATAGTTACCATTCAAGTTTCTATCAGTCCTTTCTGATGTTTTGGATTGTGTCGGCTGTCTTTATCTCCCGACATGAATATTTTATCATAACGGCTGTTTGCAAATCTATAATATCACGTTATAATATCGGAATTTACGTTATTTACTTTGAAATTAGAATAACGTAATTTAGTGCGACGTTATTTCTCTTTAAAACCTATTGACAAGTGCAGCCTAAAATGCTATAATATTCATAACGTGTATATCACATTACGTTATAGAAAAGGAGCTTAAAATGGCTGAAAATAGAAAAATCCTGCTCTATTACATTGATGAACAGGCTAAAAACGTGGTATTTGTAGTCACAGAGGACAACGAAAAGGTATGGGGAAATATCTCCGAGGATATGCAGACTGTCCTGAGCTTTGACGAGATTTTCAGGGACATTACTGCATTTCGTGACGATTTCCTTGATTATGAGCAGCTCACCGATGAGCTTATCTGTGCTATCAATGGCAGGGGTGCGGTGTTCCATAATATTTTGGAACGCTTTGACGATAACCGCCTGAACAGCTTCAACTTCTTTACACGTTATTATTCCGATACGCTCCGTGATGTGTTCACCGAAGCGAGAGCAGACATAGACAAAGCAGGAGCTTTCTTCAATACCCGTGCCTTGAAGAAGTCCACGGAGTATGTCAATGATGTTTTTAATCATATCCGTGAGGTTATGCGTGATGACTGGAATTTTGACTTCAACTCCGAGAGCGACATGAAAGCGTTTCGGATAAAATATGATAAGATCATCATACGGGGAAATGACCGCAACGATATATATGCCGTAGCTGATATAGCTCTTGTCAACTTCTTCTATGATTTCAGCTTTGCAATACATAGTCAAAAGCTATATGTTTGTAGCTGTAAATATTGCGGTAAAGTATTCCTCGGAAAGAAAAATGCTGTCGCTTGTGATGCTGAGAACTGTCAGGTGACATATCAGCGTGAGATCAAGAATGCCCAAAGGCGTAAAAGAGAGAATAGCACTTATAAGGTATACAGCACAAGGCTCAGTAATTATATCGGTCAGCAGAAAACAAAACTGCCTGCTGGTGTACTTGATGATCTTGAGCTTGTGAAGAGGTTCGACCAGCAGCGTAAGGTGTTTACAAAGCAAATGAAGGATATGCTTGACGAGTATGAAGCTGAGAATCGTCTGCCCGATGAGGAGCTTGATGCGTTCTATGAGAAGATGAAGCAGGATATTATGAGTTTTGTGTATGCTTTAGAAGCAGAAGCGGAGTGATGAGAAATATGAACACATTGATAGGAGCATTTGAAAATGAAAACAATAGCGATCATTGAGGACGATAAAGCCTTGAACAACGGCATTGCCCTTGCCCTGAAAAATTCCGACTATTCTTTCAGACAGCTTTACAGGCTTTCCGATTTTAACATAAACGAGCAGACCGATCTGATTATTCTCGATATCAATCTCCCCGACGGCAATGGCTTTGACTTCCTGAAAAAACTCCGTCAGACCTCCGATATTCCGGTCATTATTCTTACGGCGAACGACCTTGAAACCGATGAAGTAACAGGCTTGGAACTTGGTGCAGACGATTACATCACAAAGCCTTTCAGCCTTATGGTGCTTCGGGCGAGAATTGACAAGGTGTTTCGGAGATCACACAAATCTGATAATAACAGCTATACCGATGATAATTATTCATTCAACTTTGACAAAATGAAGTTTTCTGAAAACGGGACTCCCGTGGAACTCAGCAAGACAGAGCAAAAGCTGTTAAAGCTGCTGATACAGAACAGGGGACGGACACTCACAAGAGATTTTCTTGTTGACAGGATATGGACGGACGGTGCAGACTATGTGGACGAAAACGCCTTGTCTGTCACGGTAAACCGACTGCGGAAAAAGCTGAATGCCGCTGACTGTATACAAACCGTGTACGGTATTGGCTATGCGTGGAGGGCGAAATAATGTTCACGGATAAAAAACTGCTGAAACGGCTTGATAAAATGCTGGAGGACGGTATCAACGGTACTTTTGAAGAATCGGATTATGATGAAACGCAGCTTTCCAAACTGGAATCAAAATGGCTGAGGTATCTGACATCTTCAAAGATTTCCGCACAAAAGACCGAGCAGGAGCGTGAACGTCTGAAAGAATTAGTATCGGATATATCACACCAGACAAAAACTCCCCTTGCAAATATCCTGCTTTACACGGAAATTTTGCAGGAGCAGAATCTTGACGAACAAAGCCGACAGCTTGTTGATGAGATATGTCAGCAGTCGAAAAAGCTTGAATTTCTCATACAGTCGCTTGTAAAGACCTCACGGCTTGAAACGGGAATATTTCAGCTTTCACCAGCAGAAAATGATATTGACAGCTTGATAAGATCGACAATAGAGCAAGTTGCTCCCAAAGCCGAAAGCAAACAGATAAAGATACGATATACCCCCGAAAGCTGTACAGCGAAATATGACAGCAAATGGACACAGGAAGCACTCTTTAATATCCTTGACAATGCCGTGAAGTATTCGCCCGAAAATACCGAAATAACACTCACAGTGAACGCCTTTGAACTATTCTCCTGCATCGCTGTTTCGGACAATGGGATAGGCGTTGCAGAGGAAGAATTGCCCCGTATCTTCGGGAGATTTTATCGTGGTCAGAATGTCAGAGAACAGAACGGTGTAGGGATCGGATTATATCTCAGCAGACAGATCATTGAGGGACAGGGCGGTTATATCACTGCAGAATCAACGGAGGGAAACGGCTCGGTGTTCAAAATATTTCTGCCAAGATGAAATCTTTCAAAACTGTTAGATTCTCGAAAGATTGTGGAAAGAATCATCTGTTACAATAAGTGCAGTGAAAACAATCACTGCATTTTATTTTGAGGAGAGATAACATGGCGGTATTAAAAACAGAATCCCTTAACAAGATTTACGGAGAGGGGCAAAGCAAAGTGACAGCACTCGACAACGCAAATCTGAGCGTGGAGCAGGGCGAATTTGCTGCAATTGTCGGAACATCGGGCAGCGGAAAATCAACGCTCCTGCATATGCTTGGAGGACTTGACAGACCGACATCTGGAAAGGTGTTTGTTGAAAATAAGGATATTTTCAGTTTGAAAGATGAAGCACTTACGATATTCCGCAGGAGAAAGATAGGCTTTGTGTTCCAGTCATTCAACCTTGTACCGACACTGAATGTATATGAAAATATCGTGTTCCCGATACAGCTTGACGGCGATGATGTGGACGAAAATTTTGTAAATGAGGTTATTTGTTCTCTTGGACTTGACAATATGCAGGAACGTCTGCCGAATCAGCTTTCAGGCGGTCAGCAGCAGAGAGTGGCTATCGCAAGAGCCTTAGCCACAAAGCCTGCAATTATTCTTGCAGACGAGCCGACAGGTAATCTTGACAGCAAGACCTCGCAGGACGTTCTCAGCCTGCTGAAAGTCACAGGGCAGGAATTCAGTCAGACCATCGTGATGATAACCCACAATGAAGCGATAGCACAAATGGCGGACAGAATTATCCGCATTGAGGACGGTCACATTATTAAAGGCGGTTGCCCGAACCTGAGTTTGGATTCTGACGAGGGTGAGGGTATGCCGACATCAGATGTGAGGAGGCGGAGGAAATGACTAAGGTAAATAACCGAAAAGTCATACAACGCCTTGCATTTCGTGAACTGAAAAATAACCCCAAAATGAATTTTGTAGTAATTCTTTCGATCATCCTGACCTGCATTTTATTCACGGCACTGACTTCTGTCGGAGGAAGCCTGATAAACGGCATACAGCAGGAAACGATGCGGCAGGTCGGCGGTGACAGAATGGCAGGACTGAAATGCGTTTTGCCGGAGGATTACGAAAAAGTAAAGGCTGACAATGCGACCCGTGATGTTGTGTATCGTATCATAGTCGGGCAGGTGGCTAATGACGATCTGAAAAACATATCTGCTGAGGTCAACTGTGCAGGCGATGAAAACTCTGCAAAAGCACTGTTCTGTAATCCGACAACAGGCAGACTTCCGCAAGATTATGATGAAATTGCAGTCAGTACGCTTGTACTTGATGAACTGAAAATTCCACACGAATTAGGAACGATTATTCCCATTAAGCTTGATATAGACGGTGATATATCGAAACATGAATTTAAGCTGTGTGGCTACTGGCAGGGCGAAAAGGTAGCTATGGCACAGGAATGTTGGGTGTCAAGAGCCTTTGCGGATAAATATGCTCCTACTCCGACAGAGAGATTCAATACGAATGAATATCCGACATATGCAGGCTATTGGCAGGTGGATTTCAACTATGCGAATACCTGGGATATTGAGGGTAAGACAGACAAACTCATGGCAAGGCTTTACGGGGATTCTGATGCTGTTCCGGACACAGGCATAAACTGGGCATACACCACAAGCTCCGTAGACGGCGGTATGCTCGCAGGCGGTACCCTGTTGATACTTGTTATTTTTACGGCAGGCTATCTTATTATTTATAATATTTTTTATATCAATATTTCGGCAAATATTCGCAGTTATGGTCTGCTGAAAACGATCGGAACAACTTCAAAGCAAATACGCCGAATGGTACAGATACAAGCGGAGGTTTACTGTGCATTGGGTATCCCGTTCGGACTTATGATCGGTATTCTGTCAGGAAAAGTACTGTTTGGAGCGATCATGACTACGCTGAATATCTACTCGGCAGAGAGCTATGTAGTCAACGCAAAGCTGCTCGCTATGATATGCCTGATTTCATCGGCATTTACATTTTTTACAGTTATGGTAAGCTGTAAGAAACCATGCAAAATAGCCGGAAATGTTTCACCGATAGAAGCACTCCGATACAATGAAACAAATATCAGTGCAAAGAAGAAGGACAAGAAAACCGGCAGTATAACGCCGTTTTCCGTAGCACAAAACAATATGTCACGCAGCAGAAAGAAAACAATTGTTGTTGTGCTGTCGCTGACACTGAGCATGGTTCTTGTGAATACTTTAGTCACATTTTTGAACGGTGTGGATATGGATAAATTTATCAGTTACCAAATCACGGGAGATTTTATTGTAAAGCAGTCTGACACCAGTGTGACTAACCCTGATGATCTACACAAGATCACTCCCGAGCAAACAGAGTGTTTTTCTGAAATTGACGGTGTGAAAGAGCTGAGTGCAGTGTATTATTCACACGGAAATATAAGACTATCAGGCAATGCTATGGAAAAGGCTGAAAAACTTTATGAAAAGTATGCTGACATTGAAAAATGGGAAGAAGTATATGAAAGCGAAGATTATTCTTCATGGGAATCCCGTGGTTTTGAGAATTATTTTTCACTCAGGCTTCTTGCAAAAGGTCCTCTTAACGGAGAAAAAGGAATGCTTGATTCCGATATTTACGGAATCAGTCCGGATTTGCTTGCATATCTCGAACCGATCAAGGGAGATCTGGACAAGGAAAAATTTGCAACCGGAAATTATGCTCTTGTCTTTACAAGTTATATCAGAATTGAAGATGAGAAAAATATAGATGATGATTTTTACAAACCCGGAGATATACTGACACTCTCATCTGATGACAAAAGCAAAAGCTATGAAGTAATGGCAGTATGTGATATCCCTTATGCCCTCAGTACACAGAGGTATTCCACAATATACGGTCATGTGCTGATTCCCGACAGTGAATATTTTGACCTTACTGATAACCACAATGCAATGTCACTCATGATAAATGCAGAAGAAAACCGTTTTGATGATGTAAATACGCAAATCAGCAATATAGTCGAAAACAACGATAATATCATTATGAAAAACAAGCATGACTATGCAGATGAATATGCGGATTTCGTGAATATGATAAAACTGGTCGGCGGTACACTTTCGGGGATACTCGCCCTGATCGGTATTCTCAACTTTGTCAATGCCGTGGTGACGGGTATTATCTCCAGAAAGAGAGAGCTTGCCATGATGAACGCAATTGGAATGACAGGCAGTCAGCTCAAAAAAATGCTGATGTGGGAGGGCATTCACTATGCCGTGCTGACAGCAATTTGCTCCCTGATAATCGGTACTCTGTTCAGTTATTTTGTTGTAAATACCATAACGGGAGATATGTTCTTCTTCACCTATCATTTCACGATCCTGCCGATGCTCATTTGTGTCCCAATGTTGCTTTTGCTTTCGGCGGTTATACCGTCTGTGGCTTATCATGCAGTTTGCAGAGACAGCGTAGTGAACAGGCTTAGAGAAAACTGAACAAAAAAACGGTTGTGCTTCATAGAAAGTACAACCGTTTTTGGCTTATATGTTATTGTTAAATTGTGTCGAATTTGGCTGCTAATTTCGTGGTTACTATTTGGAGGGTTCACAACGATGA
Organism: Oscillospiraceae bacterium; assembly: GCA_045541055.1. Lineage (GTDB taxonomy): Bacteria > Bacillota > Clostridia > Oscillospirales > Ruminococcaceae > UBA3855. Next base: position 773 of record JAZQIL010000194.1, on the reverse strand, counting down.
ACTCAAGCGTGATGAATCCGCAGATAAAGCTTTGCAGCAGATTGAAGATAAAAGCTATGTTCTTCCGTTTGTGGCAAACGATAGAAAAATTTATAAGATAGGTGTGTCATTTGATTCCGGACAGCGTATTTTAGCAGACTGGAAAGTAAAAGAAGAATAAATTCATGACAGCAGATTTGTTTCCCATTACCGTCAATCATCGTGGATTTGTTCCCGTGAACAGGCATAGTCTGTTTTTCAGGTGCAGACTTCTCCCCTGCTACTACTGCAAATAGGTTTTTAAGTGCAGACTTGTTCCCGTGAACAGGCAAAATCTGTTGACTTGTTTCCGAATACCGTCATTTGAAAATAAGAGCATTAAAAGCAGAATTTTAGCCCCTATGACATCAATATCGGAACATCGAGGCATCCTGTAATAGGAAACAAAGTATGATGTTTATGTAAAAAATCTTAACTTAAATCAAAAATTAGGGGGTGCATAAACAAATGAAAGCTCAACCTATCGTTTGTGAGTGTAATTTTCATACATTACACTTTTGGGCTCCCATTCAATCCTTATTATCAGAATACTATAGTCATCCTACTTGAAATTGATATGAAGATGTGATATAATAGAATTATGAGTAAAAGTGTAGATTTGAGGGAAGCAGCAATAGCCTATCATGAATCAGGACACACAATCGCAGAAACAGCAGAAATTTTCGGAGTAGGAAAAAGTACAATATCGGGATGGAAGAGAAAGAAAAAGGAAACAGGAAATCTGAAGGATAAAC
>JAZQIL010000193.1:0-2803 GCA_045541055.1 Oscillospiraceae bacterium | reverse complement strand
CTTGCAGGTGCTTCCTGTGATGATATATTTGTCATTGTGTTATTCAGTACGTTTGTTACGATGGCACAGGGTGGGGCGGCACATATTATGGATTTTCTGAATATCCCAGTTTCTATTGTTCTTGGCGTTCTGCTTGGTACGCTGACAGGATTTTCCGTTTATTTCCTTTTTGAAAAATCTTATCAGAGAAAACAAAAAATCAGAAACAGTACAAAAGTAATCATACTGCTTGCATTAGCATTTCTGCTCATGTCAGTTGAAACTGCCCTGAAAGAGTATCTTTCCGTATCCGGACTTCTTGCTGTTGTTGCAATGGCTTGTGTCATGAAAATCAAATCTGTCAAAAGCGTATCTGAAAGACTTTCACAAAAATTCGGGAAACTCTGGATTGCAGCGGAAATTCTTCTGTTTGTTTTAGTAGGAGCAGCCGTTGATGTTCGTTATACATTAACTGCCGGACTTCCTGCTGTTGCTATGATTTTTATTGCCCTTGCGTTTCGTGCTGTGGGTGTTGCAGTCTGTATGATTGGTACGGAACTGACTTTGAAAGAGAAACTTTTCTGTGTGATTGCTTATCTGCCAAAAGCAACCGTACAGGCAGCAATCGGTTCTGTTCCGCTGTCGCTTGGACTTCCGTGCGGAAAAATAGTGCTGTCTGTCGCAGTTCTTGCAATCCTGATTACTGCTCCGCTTGGTGCAATTGGAATTGATATGACAAGTCAGAAAGTTCTGAAAAAGGAGGAAGTATGAAAGAAGTAAAATTTAATGAGATAACAGAATTAAAGCCACAACATACAGCATATATTCCTCTTGTTGAGGGCATTCATAAGCTGTTAGTTGAAGTCTGCAAAGGGGAAATCAGACTGAATCATGGGGCGTTTATACCAGACGGAGGAACTTGGCTTGATTTTCCTTCCGGCAGAAAAGCACACTACGATTTTCAGACAGGTGACAATTTCTGTATCACTGTTAATATTCAATCTTCATTTGGAAAAACAGACAGATTAAGCATTGTGAATGTCAGCCTTTTTCAAAAAGCTGAATTTTTCATTCGTCTTTGTGAAAAATAATTAAATTTCGATGATGAATAAGGCTGACAGATTGCTCTGTCAGCCTTACTTTTATGATTACTTGAAAATCTCAGAAACCAGAACAGGTTTTGTCATGTTCAGACTGCTCCGGTTCTCGCCCACGAACCAGACTGCGATATTATGGCAGTGAAACCATTTGATTCGCTTTGCAAAATCGTAATACCCTCCTGCGATTCTGCTCATATCACGGACGATAACAAGCCGGATTCCCTTTCTCACGCAGTCCTGCACCATCTTCTGCATTTCGGGCGGCGGTGTTTCCGTGATTCCGCTGCTGAACTCGGAGTAAACTCCGGAAAGTTCAATCAGGGGAATTTTTCGGACTTCCTGCATGAGTGTTTCAATCTGCTGTGTCAGGCGGTCAGGGTTTTCCTCGGCTAATCTCGCATAGATTACTGCTTTCACAGACTCACCTCACGCATAAATAATGGTATCATAAACAAGTTCTTTCGCCATGCTCTCAAGACCGTTGGTCAGACGAACCCGTTTCATTTCGTCACCGCTGAGAACGGCAGACAGATACTCTTTATTCGACTTTTTCCAGATTTCTACCTGTCTGTCAACGGATTCAATGGCTCTGGTTTCGAGTTCGTCCAGATAGCTGATAATTCTGCCCTCGTCAAGCAGTTTTTCAAGACGTTCAGGATGCTTGGATGTCACATAGCGGAGATGGTCTTTCACATAGTCGGTATGGAAGTCGGTCACAGTTGTTTCCAGTGTCGAGGGGTCAACATGGGTGACAGTACGCTGTGCGGTGTCGAGTGTCCATTCCGGTTCGGTGTATTGCTTGCCGTCATAAACCATTTTCTTGCTCTTGATAATCATAAATAATCCTCACTTTCTGTTCTTGAAAAGATAGAATATTATCATGGCGACTGCGATAACCACAATGCCAATCGTGACATAAATCAAGGTGTTACTGCCTTCAGAATCGTTTTCAGTGGTGGTTTGCTCCGCTTCAGCTTGCGTTTCTGCTGTATCATTTAACGGCTTAACAACGATATTTTCAGCCTGACTATTATTATTCTGAATTTCGGCTTGTTCCGGCTCGTCCTCTGATTCAAGAGTGCTGTGCGGTGGAAATGTATCTGAAATATCGCCGTTTTCGTCAATCATATTCCAGTTGTCCTCAACAAATTCAAAGTGATAACTGTGGTCGCTCGTGTCAATTGTCCAGTTGCCGTTATCATCATCATGGAAAGCAAAATCGGCGGTATACTTCTTATAATAGTCCTTGTAGCTGTAGGTCAGTTCGCCAACATCAGACCAGTTATAATGCTCATCACCGTAGTTGACATTGACCCATTCTGAAAGCAGATGATATTTGTAGGATGCCTCTGGAAATGTCGTGCCGTCATCGGGGATTCCATACCATGATTCAGTCCAGATTTCATTGATGATATAGTCTTTGTCAAGCGTTTCCGCATGGACTGGGATTCCGGTCAGGCTTGCGGTTAGAACTGTAACCGCAAGCAGAGGAATAAATTTCTTCATGTTTCGTCCTTTCCAGCATTTGCGAAATAAAACTCAAGTGCCTTTTCGATTGTTTCCGTGATTTCAGTTGACTTGGTGTCGGATTCAAAATATCTGGTGAATGTGTCGCTGCTGATTTTCACTGACTTTGGTTTCGGCTTGTCAAGTCGGAGGCCAAGCGGGCTTAGGAAGACAAAATATCTCTCCAACTCCTTGGCTCACAGAACGACATGGCTACG
>JAZQIL010000192.1:0-12118 GCA_045541055.1 Oscillospiraceae bacterium | reverse complement strand
CCTGTTTTTTTGTGAATAGTGTTTAATTTATGGATTTCAAAATATCAAAAATCTGAAAAAAATAGTACAATTTTTAAGTTTTTTCAATTTGAACAAATTTTTATTGCAATTTTTCATAACTTATGTTATAATAGAAATATTATGAAAAATTTTAAGTAAAGGAGTCATTGCTATGTCTACAGTGGACACAAAAGAAATTGTAACAACAATTGCCTACTTGATTGGTGTACGAAAACATATTATAGAACAATGCTTTCGGGAAGAATGCAGTGAATTATTGAATGCACTTTATCAGAATCAAGATGCAACAGTCATTCGTTATCTATGTAAACTTAGAACAACCTTATTTCAAAAATTTAAAAAAACAGATGATGCTATGCGATTTGATTTAAAAAATCTGAATTCACTTGAATGGTATGATTTAGAAAATATTAAAAGTCTAGAAAAATGGGGATTTTCGATTATTCAGGTAAATTACCGTTCAGAAAAATATATGCAGGATTTTACCAGATTGATTAACGAAAATATTGATAAATGTGCAGACTTGTTTTATGATTCTGTAAATTGGGAATATATTAAAGATTTATTTTATATTCCAAAATATTCTAAATTAAATGTCATGCGTGAAGAATTCAATAAATATATGGCGCATATTGAATGCTATCCGTTTCAAATGTATATTCATTGGCAGCCCAGCGACATGGGAAGTATTCTTTTTTCTGACAAGAAATTTCTGAAAATTATTTATAGTCAGCATGGAGACATTTTTACAGACATTGGCTCTACAACAGATGCCGATGAAAGTACAAAAAATAATATTTATCAATTTATACAAAACAGCATGAAAGCCGCTATTGCAGTGGACTGTGAAAATTCAGATGTCTTTAAGCTTTACAGTGTCCTGAAAGGACTGAATGCAGATGAACTTGCAAAAATTGAAAAAATTACGCTTTATGATGACAGCAATACAACAACCGGCTGGGACTTTTTAAAACCGCCGTTTATTAACATTCCAGTAGAGCATATTGAAGTACAGCGAGTAACAGAAAGAAAATCCCTTGTAGACATCAAAATGACTGCCAGTGTATGCAAAGATTATTATGAAAACGGCATTACTTCATTTATTATTGTCTCCAGTGATTCCGACTTTTTCGGACTGATTTCTTCCCTGCCGAATGCAGATTTTCTAGTTATGTATGAATATGAAAAATGTGGTCTTGCAATTAAAAAAGCCCTCTCTGAACATGGTATCTATTACTGTGCAATTGATGATTTCTGCACTGCCGGTACAGGAGAATTAAAAAATGCTGTTCTCTTTACAGAACTTGAAAAGCAACTTCCCACAATTATCGGGAAAAATCCTATGGAACTGACCTATCAGCTTTATGAAAATACCAGAATCACTGCTAAAATAAAAGAAATGGAAACTTTCTGCAACAAATATGTGAAAACGCTTCGTTTAAAAATCAATACAGAGGGTGTCTTTACAATCGAAATTCAAAAATAACAGAACTTCCCTGCTGTAACCAATACGGCAGGGAACAAAAAAAGAAGCACTAAAACCAGTACTTCTTTCACTTTATGATGCCGCCGACCGGACTTGAACCGGTACGGATTTTACTCCGAGGGATTTTAAGTCCCTTGTGTCTGCCAATTCCACCACGGCGGCATTGCTTACAAATAATATTATAGCATAAACGCACCCCTTTGTCAAGCATTTTTCGCGTAAAAAATAAGTATATGTTTTTCAACATTTTTATGCAATGTAACAATTTCAATTACTTTTTTACGGACTTGACGATTTCGTAATACTGTGTTATAATCTGATATAGTAATATAAATTCAGGAAGGTGATAAGATTGCAAAAAAAATTTATCAGAACATTGCAGGAATGGAGCTGGCTGCTGCCAAGTCTGTTAGGTGTACTGATTTTCTTTTTGATTCCGTTCTGTGTGGTAATATATTATTCCGTGCTGGATAATCCAGTATTTGCGAATTTTGTTGGCATAGAGAACTATAAAAAATTATTTCAAAATGCAGCTTTTTTGCAAGCATCACGGAACACAGGAATATTTTCAGTGATTGCAGTACCGCTTTCTGTCGTATTGTCATTAGCAATGGCATTTGGACTGAATGCACATATTCCGGGAAAAAGCTGGATAAGGTCATGTTTTTTATGTCCTTTAATGGTTCCTGTTGCTTCTGTCGTGTTAGTATGGCAAGTAATATTTCACTATCACGGGACTTTAAATCAAGTTACGGCTTTATTTGGAGCTGAGCCGGTTGACTGGCTGAAAACAGAATGGTCATATCTGGTTTTAACAGTTTTGTTTCTATGGAAAACATTAGGCTATAACATGATTTTATTTATGTCAGCGATTGCAGGCCTTCCGAAAGATTTACTGGAAGTTGCTGAACTGGAAGGAGCTGGAGAATGGTATCAGTTTATTCATATTAAATTAAGATACCTGTCCCCTACGATTTTATTTGTTACCATTTTATCAATTATCAGTTCTTTTAAAATGTTCCGTGAGGTATATCTTTTAACAGGCGATTACCCCTATGAAAGTATGTATTTGCTACAGCATTTCATGAATAATACGTTTAAATCTTTAGATTATCAGAAACTTTCCAGTGCAGCAGTATTACTTTCACTGGTGATGATAATTCTGATAGGCATTCTGTACCTGATAGAACGGAATTTTGGAAAGGATGTGGAAGAATGACCAGCAAGCACAAAAAACAATTTATCACATGGCTGTTATTTTTAATTGCAGCAGTATCCGCTGTTTTATTTGTCATGCCTACCGTATTGACAATTACAAATTCCTTCATGTCAGAACAGGAAATCAACACCAATTACGGCGCAATGATTGAAAGTGCTTCCCAAGATAAGAAAAATTATATCTCCGAAGAATTGAATTTAAAATTCATTCCGGATATGATTAGCTTTCAGCAATATCTTTCTGTGCTATTTAAAAGTCCGGATTATCTTTTCAAATTTTGGAATTCTGTTATATTAGTAATTCCGATTACATTATTTCAGGTCATGCTGGCCGCTGTAACTGCTTATGGATTTTCACGATATCAGGGCAAAGTGCGTGAAATTATTTTTTTCAGCTATATTATTTTAATGCTGATGCCATATCAGGTAACACTTGTACCAAATTTTTTAGTTTCAGAATATTTAGGGATTTTAAACACCAGATGGGCAATTATCTTACCCGGAATATTTTCGCCGTTCAGCGTTTATTTATTAACGAAAGTTATGAGACGCATTCCGAAAGCTTATTTTGAGGCGGCTCGTCTGGACGGTGCAGGAGAATTTCAAATTTTCTGGTATATTTGCCTGCCATTATGCAAAAGTGCAATGCTTTCTGTGGGACTTCTGGTATTTATTGACTATTGGAATATGGTAGAACAGCCTTTGATTTTGCTGGATAATCCAGATTTACATCCGCTTTCTGTATTTTTATCGCAGATTAACAAAGGCGATGTAGGACTAGCCTTTGCAGTTGCAGTAGTCTATATGATTCCGGCATTATTATTATTTTTATACGGTGAAGAGTACCTCGTAGAGGGCATTACTTATTCCGGCGGTGTGAAAGGATGATTTTTTATGGAAGAACAAACGCAAAGTCAAAAGCGCAGAGAACGCATTAAAACAATTTTAATTATTTTTTTAGCAATTTTGTTAATACTAACATTTTTCTCAAATACAATTTTAAATTACAGTCTGCCGACTGTCTCTGCACAATATGCAAGTTACGGCACAATTACTGAAAAAATCCGTGGTTCAGGCACTGTTACTGCAAACCAAAATTACGAAATCTCTGCTGACGGCAAAAAAACAGTTTCTCAAGTTTATATTAAAGTCGGCGATGAAATCAAGAAAGGTGATAAATTATTTGCTTTAGATGCCGAAGATAATAGCGATGCAATTAAAGAAGCAGAAAGTGCTTTACAGGAAGCAGAAATTGCTTATCAAAAAGCTTTATTAACCGCCGCTCCAAGCTATACAGCTGAAAATCAAGAAATCAGCAATGCAAGAGCAGATTTGCAGACAGCCATTAACCGCCTGAATGCTGCTAAATCTCAAAAGCCTGCTGTTTCTGAATCTTCTTATCAAATTGCAATGTCAAATTCTAAAAATGCTGCTTCTGATATTGAAAAATTAACTGGTTATATTTCTATTGTTTCTTCCGGTGAAACAGACGGTTTGCCGGCACAGTATGCAGCTGACCTGCTGACAGCGCAGAATGCTGTACAATCTGCTGAAAGAAGACTTGAAACAGCACAGGCAGTCGTTGAAGCAAAAACAATTACAGTTTCTTCCTCTGAACAGGAGCAAACTGTATTGACTTTAGAACGTGAGGCGGAAAAAGCACAAATTGCTTACGACCGTGCAAAAGCAGATTATGAATCTGCCTTGCAAAATGGTATCGTTGCTTCATCAGATGATTCTGAAACAACCGTTTCTGTCACAGATTTGCAAAGAGCTATGGAAGATGCAGCACAAACCCTTCGTTATGCGCAGGAAGATGCTCAGAATGCCAAAACTATTTTAGCCTCCATTCAAGCGCAGGAACAGTCATTGCTTGATGCTCAGAACACTGTCACACAGGCAAAAACTGACTTGTCCGATGCACAAAATGCTTATAAATCCGCCTGTGCAAATGTGATTTCAAAAATTCAAGTTGATTTAGATGCTGCTAATGCACTTGCAGAATCTGCACAATCTGTAATATCTGCTTACGAAAGTCAAGATAATAGTACAGCAGATATCAGCTCATTAGAAGATGCTGTTTCTCAACAAGAACGTGCTTTACAGGATTTGCTTGTTGGACTCACTGAAAAAAAAGAAGAAGACTCTTTAACTCAACAAATTAACAAGCTCGACCTTCAAAGCCAGCAAAACACAATTGACAAGCAGAAAGCAGAAATTGAAAAACTGAAAAAAGATACAGATACTCAAATAATCACCAGTAAAAATGACGGAATTGTGAATCAATTAAACTGTGCAGCCGGTGACAGCGTTATGGACGGCGACAGTTTAGCAAGCATTACACTGACTGGTTCAGGCTATACAGTTCAAATCCCTGTAACAGCTGAACAGGCTCGTAAACTTCACACAGGCATGAATGCGGAAATCACAAATCAATATTACAGTGATATGACTGCTACTTTGACAGCAATTAAACAAGATACTGAAAAAGCCGGAAGTGACAGCAAAAATTTAATATTCAGCATTACCGGAAGTGATATCACTGTTGGTCAGATGTTAGCATTGTCTATTCAGACTTCCAGTGAAAATTATGACTGCGTTGTTCCGTCAAGTGCGGTTATGGAAGATAACAAGGGTAAATTTGTACTAATTGTCACAGCCAAAAATACACCACTTGGAAACCGCTATTATGTCAATAGAAGTGATGTGCAAGTCATTTCACATGATGATACTAGCAGTGCAGTACAAGGAGATATTTCCAGTTCCGACTTTGTTGTAACAGCTTCTGAAACGCCCTTAACTGCTGGTATGCAGGTACGTATGGAGGAAAATTCATGAAACTCCGGAAATTTCAAATTCTCCGGCTGATTCTGGGGATATTGTTTCTTTTCATTTTCGTGATTTTAGCAGTCATCAGCAGTCATCTTTCAAAGCTTTTACTCAGCCAGCAGGCAGCGGAACGATGGCAGAATGAAACTCCTTCAGAACAAATCAGTCTATTCTTCAAATCAGATTCAGCATTTTCTACAGCAGATTTGCAAAGCGTTCATGAAAGCATAGAAGAAGCACTTTTAGCGCAGTCGCTCACCCCAGAAAATAAATATTCCCGTTTGTGGTATGATGCCTACAGCACACCCGCCGGAAAAATGACTGTCACTGGAAAAAGAGAAACGCCTGCTGATGCAGAAGTCACTGTAATTGGAGGAGATTTTTTCCTAATACATCCTTTGAAGCTGGTCAGTGGTGTATATTTTTCTGAACAGGATATTATGCAGGACAGAGTGCTGATTGATACCCGTTTAGCATGGCAGTTATTTGGTTCTTCGGACGCTTCCGGCATGACTGTGACAATTCAGGGAAAGGCATATTTCATAGCAGGTGTCATTCAGCCGGAAGAAGATTATGCTTCTGAAACGGCTTACGGCACATTGCCAAGAATGTATATTCCTTATCAAATGTATCAGAAAATCGCCGGAGAAGAAACTGGACATATTCAATGTTATGAAGCAGTTCTTCCAAATCCGGTCAAAGGGTTTGCAAGAACCATGCTGACAAAAATTTTAAATCCTGACGATTACAGCGGAATCTTTTTAAAAAATACAGGACGCTGGAAGCTTTCAGGACGCTGGGACACATTGAAAAATTTAAAAAAGCTTTTGATTTGTGAATCAGTCACCTATCCTTACTGGGAGAACGCAGCAAGAATTATCAGTTATGATACAGCAATATTATTATTATTTGAAATTATCAGTTTAATTTATCCTGTCATTTATATGATATATCTTATCTGCAAAGCTTACTGTTCATTCAATAAATACATTGCTAAAAAGCGTTATGCATGGAAAAATCATTATCATTCACCGATGCATACAAATTCTTAAATAAAAACTGCGGCAGCATTCAAGCATACCGCAGTTTTTCTGTTTAAGCAGTGAAATTTTTAATCATACCAACAATATATTTAAGAATCATTAAAGAATCATTAGAATCAGGGACACCACTTTGATTGACATCTGCTGCTTTAATTTGTTTTTCTGTAAGTGTTTCCTTACCGAGTAAATTTTTATTCAGCATAATAACGTCTAAAATATCAATACTGCCGTTTTCGTCCACATCACCGTAAGAGAACGTTTCTTCTGAACCAGATTCAGAAGTAGTAACAATTTCAGATTCTGATACAATTTCTTGTTCAGTGGGTTTAATAACAGGAGTGTCACTGCTGGCAGTTCCGTAATATTCAGAAAGTGAAATGCCATTTTTTCCAATCGGAATTTTATGGTCAAGGCTAATAAATTTACCATCTTCTGTCTGCCATAATGCCGACTTAATGAAATCATATTTCACATCGTCCCATTTTCCGAAATTGTCATAAACCAAACCGCCTGTATCAGAAGAATTTTCATTAAAGCACCAGAACGTATGATGAATATGCTTATCCGTCATATAGTCACGGATTTCCTGAAGCCAATGGCGGTTTTCTCCGGTTTTGTCGTGTTCTTCATCGACCCAGCCGCCCCATTCTCCCATTAACAGCGGATAACGTTTTTCTTCTACAAGATAAGCCCATGAATCATACCAATAATCGTCCAGTAAAGTTTGTCTGGTGAAGGTTTTAGAATCATCTTTGAGATAGAACCAGTCCTGCGCCCATACTTCAGGGCCGTAATCATGAGGAGAATATACAATTTGTTTTGTATACTCACCGATATCGATGGGATAATCTTTAACACCACGCAAATTACCGCCCCACCATGCACCGAAAATTTTGCTTGGTTCTCCGTAATGTGCATAATCTACAGAAGGTGTTGACCAGTCTGCACCTCTTGAAAAATCGGGATAACATTCTGTTCCCTCTACCATAATTAACAGATTAGGATTTTGCTCTAAGCAAGCCATTGCGCCACGTTCAGCAGCATATTTCCAGTTATTTTCGTCTTTGGAGTTGTCCCACTTAGCAAATTTTCCTTCTTCCGGCTTTCCGTGAGGTTCATTCTTGAGGTCGATTGCAATAATTGTATCATCGTCCTTGTAATATTCTGCAAACCATGACAATGCTTCCAGCCAGTCATCTGTACTGAAATTATCATCATACCATAATGGATAATTATGACCTGCTGCATTGGTAGATGCGCTGTGAATATCCATCATAATTTTAATACCATTTTCTCTGCACCATGCAACAGCCTGATTCCAAATGTCAAAACTATATTTTATTGTACCGCCTTCAATGCCTTCTTCAGTGAGTTCAGGATTAGAATACTGGTTTACTTTTACCATGGGGTCGGGGTCGTGGTTCTTCCATTGCAAAATAATTTCTGTAGACATTGGCACACGCAGTAAATTAAAGCCATGGTCTGAGATTAAATTCAAGCAGTCATGCATATTGGCTGACCAAACACCGTCAAAAACCTGACTGCCGACATTATAGCCGAACCAGTTGACACCAGTCATCCAAACTTCATTACCGTCCCTGTCCACAACGACACCATTTTCAACATGAAGCCAGTCATCATGGTATTCATCTGGTTCTGTTGCAGAAACAGGCAGAACAGCAAAGCAATTCAACAGCATTGTACCAGCTGTCAGTGCAGAAACTGCAATATTTTTCAGCATATGCTTTTTCATAGATAACCCTCCGTATATTTTAAATCAGATTTTAAGCTGATTTTATTTTAGCATATTTTTTACAGTTTGTCAATGATGATTTCAGAATATCATAAAACTATTTTTTCTGCATAGACTAGCAATAGAAAGGAGTATGCTTTATGAAGAAAGAAAAATTAACAACATTATTGATTTTTGTAATTGGAACGGAACTGATTGGAGCGTTATCTGGTTTACTTTCAGGAGGAAATTTTTCAGCATTTTACAAGTCATTGGAACAACCACCGTTTGCACCACCCGGATGGCTGTTTCCGGTCATGTGGACAATTTTATACGCACTAATGGGAATTTCTGCTTATCAAATTTATGAAAGTGAAAACACAGGAAAGAAAAATGCTCTCCTGCTTTATGGAATACAGTTAGCTGTAAATTTTTCATGGAGCATTATATTTTTCAGATTTCAGTCTTTGCTAGGTGCAGTCGTTGTCATCATATTACTGTTAATTTTAGTAGCATCTATGATTTTTTCATTTTACAAAATTAAAAAATCTGCTGCTTATCTAAATATTCCTTATTTACTGTGGACAGCGTTTGCAAGTTATCTGACCATTGGAATTTATTTCTTAAATCAGTAAAATTTGTAAAACAGCATTGCAATTTTCTGACAGATATGCTATAATAAAAAAGCTATCAATTTTAAAGGAGAAAAACACATGATTTATCAGAATATTTTAGAAGCGGTTGGAAATACACCTTTAATTCGTCTGAATCACATGCCTGAAGAGAACAGTGCAGAAATTCTTGTCAAAATGGAAGCACTTAATGCAGGCGGTTCTATTAAAACCAGAACGGCTTTAAATATGATTGAACAGGCAGAACAGCAAGGGCTGATTCATAAAGATACAATTATTGTAGAACCGACAAGCGGTAATCAAGGAATTGGTTTAGCCCTTGTCGGTGCAGTCAAAGGCTACAGAACTATTATTATTATGCCTGATTCCGTCAGTGAAGAACGCAGAAAACTTGTTAAGCACTATGGTGCAGAAGTACGTTTAATTCACGATGCCGGAGACATTGGAAAATGTATTGACGAATGCTTGCAGACTGCCTTGAGAATGAAGAAAAATAATCCTGATGTCTTTGTACCACAGCAGTTTGCAAATGAGGATAATACACTTGCACATAAAAAGCATACTGCACTGGAAATTATGGCACAGGCAGCAAAGCCAATTCACGGATTTTGCAGTGGTATTGGCACAGGCGGTACGCTTACCGGTATCGGAGAAGTTCTGAAAGCGCAGTATCCTGACATTGAAATCTGGGCAGTTGAACCGGAAAACGCAGCTATTTTAGCAGGCGGAACAATAGGCACACATATTCAAATGGGCATTGGAGACGGCATTATTCCGGATATTTTAAATCAGAATATTTATAATGAAATTTATGTTGTAACAGATAATGAAGCTCTTCAAACTGCGAAACGCCTTGCAAGAGAAGAAGGTTTAATGTGTGGTATTTCCAGCGGTACAAATGTAGCAGCTGCCCTCCGGCTTGCGAAAAAGCTTGGAAAAGGAAAAACAGTTGTCACCATTCTGCCGGACACCGCAGAACGCTATTTCTCAACACCATTGTTTGAAGAATAATTCGGCATATTATACAAAAATAAAATCAAAACTTTGTACATGATTACCCCATAAAAATAAGTTTCTCCTTCGTATAACAGACAGAAGCCTTTCAAAGAGCGATTTTAAAGGAGGAACTATTATGAAAAAACATAATTCTTTAATGATATTTACAACAATTTTCACTTTGCTTGCTTACACGGGATGCGGCGCATCTCCTAGAAATGAAGCGTATGAATCCTATGCACCAGCTATTGAAGAGGGTGCAGCTGTGAAAAATGATGATGTATCCTCTGTTGCTGCTGATGCAGATTTTGGAGAAGCAGAAGCTTATGCAGATGATGTAGATGATGCAGATGCAATTTTAAATGATGTGGAAATGTTCGCAGAAGAAGCAATTGTAGAACCTGACCCCGCTCCTGTTCCAGAAAATGAATCTACTGTCGGAATGCTGACCGCCGGAGAATGGAAAGACCATGAAAACTGGGGATTTTTCTCAAATTTAGTTAATACTGGAATCATTACATTCCCCAGTTTCGGACTTGACCCAACACAAAGAATTGCTGTTACAGTAACAGATTCTGCCGGTACTCCCCTGCCAAATGTGGAAGTTGCTTTAAATAACGACACACAGACAATCTGGAAATCTGTTACAGATAAAAATGGTCAAGCTTATGTCTTTGAAATGAACGGTCAGACAGGTTCACAATTAACTGTTTCACAAGGCGAAATTTCCCAGATACTTGAAATTGACTCTGCTTCCACAGATGAACAAGGCAATGTACAGACAGATGACAGAGCTTACACCATTCAGCTTGATACAGAACAGAAACTTTATCATGATACCCAAATTATGTTTATTGTAGATACAACTGGTTCTATGGCAGATGAAATGTTATATCTGCAAAGCGATTTCAGTGCCATTGCAGAAGAAGCCGGAAATGAAAATACAGTTTATTCTGTAAACTTCTACAAAGATGAAGGCGACGAATATATTACAAACTGTTCCGGCTTTACCAGTTCTGTTCCTGCTGTCAAATCTAAATTAAATGCTGAGTTTGCCTCTGGTGGCGGTGATGAACCGGAAGCTGTTTATGAAGTCCTGAAAGAAACAATGTTTTCTCCGGAATGGACGGAAGAATCTGTAAAAATTGCCTTTTTAATCTATGATGCGCCCCCTCATAATGACAAAGAATTTCAGGAAATTATTTCAGAAGCCTCGGCAAAAGGTATTCATCTGATACCAGTAGTTTCTTCCAATGGTTCAAGAGAAACAGAATTATTCGGCCGTGCATTAGCAATTTGCACAAATGGCAGTTATGTTTTTCTGACAGATGATTCTGGCATTGGTGGTTCACATTTAGAACCAATTATCGGCGATTATGAAGTAGAATCCCTGCATGACATTATTGTCAGAATCATTCAGAATTATCAGCAATAAACAAAAATACCCCGCATATCACGGGGTATTTCTTATTTCTGATATGCTTTTTTCAAGAGGTCAAGTTTCTTCATAAACCTGTCACAAGCAGTTTGTTCTGAACTTTTTGTCATCAGCAAAGTCAAACATTCTCTTGTGATGGAAGCCATGCAGATTTCAATTAAAGTTTTGAGTTCTTCAAGATTTTCTATATGAAGATTTTCATAATTCACTAATTCCAGAGCTTCCAGAAGAACAGGATATTTTTCAACAGAAAAATCATTATCTTTCCATATTTTTTCATAGAAAACAGTATTGCAGAATAAATGTTGCCGGTAATCTCTTGATTCTTTATAGCAAAGCATTCGTACTGCAAAACGATATCCATCTTCCAAACCTTTGAACAAATCGCCGTTATTTTCCTTCAGGGACTGCATAAAGCGGTGGAGAATACTTTTATTATAAGAAGACAACAAATAAAGCATAATATCTTCTTTATTAGAAAAATACTGATAAAAGCTTCCTCTGGAAATACCGCAGTTTCGTACAACGTTATAAATTGAAAATTCCTCATAAGGAACACGAGTAATTTCTTCTTTAATGGCTTCTATAATATGTTGCTGTTTAACAGGGGTGAGCCGAAAAAAAACTTCTGTAGGCATCAAATTCACATCCTTTCTGAATTTAATTTTTTCAATATACAATCCCTAATCTTATTATAACATAAACAGGATAAATTTTCAAAGA
>JAZQIL010000191.1:0-12989 GCA_045541055.1 Oscillospiraceae bacterium | reverse complement strand
GAATCCGATTGAAAATTTCTGGCATACCTTGAAGCACTGGCTCAGAATGCATATTCATGATTACAATTCTTTGGATGATGCTATTTCTGCTGCTTTTCAAATCTTTTAGATTGTTCTGCCTTTCAAGTAGGATAACTATATGCTTTTACAATGCTAGTGAATGGTCATTTATGGCAGGAAAGCAGCACAGACTATACCTCAACAGAAAGATGTGCTTATCTTGGTGTTACAAGAACGAATGACCAGACTTCAGCGATTACAGGCTTATTAAAATATAAACCTGAAGACGGCAAAAAACCAAAGTCTTCCATTTATGTGGATGGTGCAAATTATAAAAGATGCGGAGATTTGCCAATTGACGATGGTATGGAACGTTACTATCTATATACAACAACAGATTATACAGGTAAATATGTAACAGGTATTGATTTCAGCAGCTGTCCAATGGTTTCAGGTGCAGTTACAGCAAAAACTGCTTTTAAAGAAAGCGAAAAATCAAAAGGAAATGAAAAAACAGAGCTTACGAATGATGCACAAGGAGACCCCACTTGTACAAATTTCATTCATGCTTATGTGGACAATCAGGATGTTTACATCACAGATTTATACATTGGCAAAGGAAAAATGGCAAATGAGGCATTATGTGATTTAATTACACTTGGCTGTGATATGATGATTCCTTATAATTTAAACGAAAGCAGAATAGACTATGAAGAAACTGAATATGCTGAAAAGGTCGAAGAACCCATAAAGAAAACTGTCAAAGGCTATACAAGAAGAAATCCGAAAACAAAGCGTGATGAGATAATTAAGAATATTGAGACAGAGATTATCACCTGTACTATTCCTGATGATGAGCAGATATGCCCCCGCTGTGGCTCGCAGATGAAGGTCATCGGTAAGAAATACGTTCGTGAGGAAGTGGAGCTGATACCTGCAAAGCTGATTGTGAAGAAATATTACAGCAACACATACGGCTGTAAGAAATGTGAGAAAAGGAATATGCCTGTATTCCTCCATGGACTTGTACCTGCGCCTGTACTTCCGCATTCACTTGCATCAGCGTCAACAGTATCATGGGTGATATATCAAAAGTATGTGAATGCAGTGCCGCTGTACCGTCAGGAAAAGGACTGGGAAAGGCTCGGATACGCACTTTCAAGAACAACAATGGCAAACTGGGTGATACGTTGCAGTGAGTATTATTTCAGCATATTTGCTGAAAGGCTGAAAGAAGAAATGCTGAAAGAAAAAATACTGCACTGCGATGAAACATACGTCAAAGTTCTCAAAGAATATGGAGTATCAGACAACAGTAAGCAGTATATGTGGGTATACCGTACAGGCAAGCATTCCAAAAAACAAATAGTGATATATGCTTACAACAAGTCGAGGTCAGGTGATGTTCCTAAGAAGTTCCTTGGAGACTTCAGCGGATACTTTCATACAGACGGCTATGCAGGCTACAACAAGCTCACAAAGGTCACACACTGCAATTGCTGGGCGCATCTGAGGCGTAAGTTTCACGAAGCCATTGTCGTGAACAGCGAAGAAAGCATAGCAAAGACAGGCAGAGACTTTTGTGACAAGCTGTTTGCGATAGAAGCAGAACTTGACAGCCTGACAAGTAAAGAAAGATACAATAAGCGTCTGATACAGGAAAAACCTGTGTTTGAGGCTTTCTGGTCATGGGCAGAAAAAATCGCACCGACTGTACTGCCTAAAACACAGCTTGGAAAAGCACTTGATTACGCTTTCAAGCGCAGAGAATACCTTGGAAATTATTTTGAAGATGGTAATTGTGCTATCTCCAACAACGCAGCCGAAAACGCTATAAGACCATTCACAGTCGGCAGAAAAAACTGGCTTTTCAGCGACACGCCTAAGGGTGCTAAGGCAAGTGCTGATGTATACAGCGTCATAGAAACTGCAAAAGCAAACGGTCTTGATGTTTTCAAGTATTTTGAACTGCTGCTCACTGTTCTGCCAAGTATGACGTTCCTGACAAATCCAGATATACTTGAAGAGCTTCTGCCTTGGAATAGTTCTGTGCAGAAAATTTGTAAAGCAATATGAGTAATCCCCGAGTCTAAGCGGCTCGGGGATCTTTCATTTAGAGGTGATATGTTATTAGGCGGTTACGAAAGCCAAGCACGATATGTGCAAGGCGTGTTTTCCAGTTATATCCAAAGAGATGGCGACCATACACACCTTTTGTTTCCGGATAATATTGAGAGAAGAAATGAAATCCATTATTGCAAAGCAATACCCAATCGAAGAAATCGATGTCGAATGCTTTCAGACTAAGCAACATGATGACAAATCTCAAGAAGAATTGCCAAAATTCATAATCGTTTTTAATTCCGTCACATGCCCCCAAAACCAAAGCATCAAGCATAAGTACAAATGAAAGTATAATCACCAGCCAGCCAATTGCATATTGTCCTTTGAAGCGTTCAGGCTTTCTATCTGGCACGACCTCAATAATTTCTTTCGGTGCAGATGAAAAGAACCGCTTATCCTGAATAAAAAAGAATAATTATAAGTGACATTTTATCTGAATTTTCTGATAACACAGTGCAAACGGCAGAAACCTCGTTTTTCAAAAGATTCCATGTGAAGTCCGGCATTTTTGCACAGATTTTTAATATCTTCTCTGCCGTAGATACGAACATCGCCCTTGCCAATCAGGTGTGCTAATGGCATTTCAACAGTATTGCAAAACCAGCGTACAATTGCTGAGTTCATCGTCATATCACGCAGAATCAGTCTGCCGTTCGGACGCAGAACACGGTACACACTGTTGAAGAAATCCTGCGGATTTGGATAATGATGAAAACTCTCACAGCAAATGACCACATCAAAGGAATTATCAGCAAACGGCAGATTTTCGCAGTCACCGACAATCAGCTCCACGCCCTGCATTTTCTTTGCTTTTGCGACTTCTATCATTTTCGGAGTCAGGTCAATGCCCGTGTAATGCCTGTCAGGATATTTTTCATGCAGAAGTGTCAGCATGGGAGCTGTTCCGCATCCGCAGTCGAGCAGGTCAGTGAACGGCTCTTTTTCGAGTTCCTCCAGTACATCCGGATAATCTTTTTTACACATATTGTATACCCCTGCATGGTCAGTTTCGTAGACCTCGGCGGCTTTGGTAAACTCCTTAACGGATAATTTTTTGTATTCTTTGCTTGTCATATTTTTTCTCCTCTCTATCCAAGTGCAACATCCAATATCATCATCAGCGTAAAACCGACAGAAAACAGAATAACACCAATGTTGGAATGTTCACCCTCTGACATTTCAGGTATCAATTCTTCCACTACGACATAAATCATTGCACCGGCAGCAAAGCTCAATAAATACGGCATAATCGCCAGCAATTGACTTGCAAACAGTATTGTGAGAATTGCACCAACCGGCTCAACTGCACCTGACAATACACCGCCTGCAAATGCTTTGCCTTTGCTTTTATTCTCTGCGTGAAGCGGCATTGAAATAATCGCTCCTTCAGGAAAATTCTGTATTGCAATACCGAGTGCCAGAGCCAGAGCAGAACCTGCGGTCATATCCGCTGAACCTGTCAGAAAGCCTGCATATACGATTCCGACCGCCATTCCTTCCGGAATATTATGGAGCGTGACCGCAAGCACCATCATCGTTGTCCGTGCCAGCTTTGAAGGCAGTCCCTCGGCTTTCTCAGAATTCATGTGCAAATGCGGTATCAGACTATCAAGCACCAAAAGAAACAAGATGCCGAACCAGAATCCGGTCACCGCAGGCAGAAAAGCAAATTTTCCCATATTCTCTGACATGTCCATAGCAGGAATGATAAGACTCCATATTGAAGCTGCTGTCATGACACCTGCTGCAAATCCTGTCAATGCCCGCTGAACACCTCTGCTCAGGTCATGCTTCATGAAAAATACACAAGCTGACCCCAAAGATGTACCAAGAAAAGGAATCAGCAGACCGCTGATTATTTCTTTTTGCATGATGCACCGCCTTTCTTATCAAAACGTTATGCTTATTTTTTGCTGAAAAAGCCTTTCTTTTCATACGGTTCACAAGTCACATTCATAACGCTATAACCTGAGCCGTCCAGTGCGGCAGTTATCATTTCTGATGTCAGTTTACTTTCGCTGATGATGACTGTTTCGTCCTTTTTATGAGAAGATGAGATTTTCTTCACAGTTACCTTGTTGCGAATTGCATTGTTGATATGGGATTCACACATTCCGCACATCATGCCGTCTATTGTTACTGTTGTCTTATACATATTTAAATCACCTTTCTATGCTTTCTTTTTGAAATAATTTTGTATCAGCCGCATCACTTCGTCAAACGCAGGCTTGCAGCCGGGAATAAAATATTGCAGTGCATAGCAGTGGTGCATTCCTTTTCCCACATGGATAACGCATTTTGCACCTGCTTTTTGATAGCTCTTTGCATAGCTCGATGCAAAGGCAAACAGTGTTTCAGCACTGCCGTAATAAAAATGTGTCATTGGTGCATTGCGAAAATCCCCATGTGCTGTTGCAAGATATTTTTCGGGTATATCTCTGCCATGACACATAATTTCACGGGCGGTATACATATACTCTGCTGGTATCATAATATCTCTTTTATCAAGTGCTTTTATAGCCACTTTTTCTGCCTCGGTAACGGGAACGCTTCCGGGAGAAATGGGTATCAGCATTCCGGGCATCGGGATATTGCTGCCATCGTTGTTCAGTTCATTGATATATGTGATAAGATTAAGTATCAATGCACCGCCTGACGAAAAGCCGAGAAATACAATGTTTTCGGGCTTATAAAATTTTAGCATTTTTGAATAGCATTCGTATATCATCTGCACATTTTCAAGCATATCATGTTCATGGCAGAGCGGATAATATGGAAACCACACATCGGAGTTTGTTATTTCTGCAATCTTTCTTGAAAGCCCCACATCGCCCTTATCCGAGCCGAGTATCATGCCACCACCGAATATGAACAGTACAGCATTCTTCCGCCGTTTTTTATCCATGTCAATTTCAAGACAGTGATACTGCCCCTGTATCAAATGGTCGGTATAATGTGCCTTGCTGTCATTCGGCATGACAAAATAGCGGTTTTTCGCATTTGATTTTGCCGCCTTTGCAAGGACTTCTTCTTTTGTACCGACAAGGCTGTCTTTGATTTTTGAAGCTTTCACCAATGCCTTTGTCAACCTGTACAGCGAACTATTCAGTGCATCTGGTGCTTTTACAATTCTATCCTGTTTACTGAATTTCATTTGATTTGCTCCATTCCCATTATATTTTACGGATACAGAAATCACAGCAGTCTGCCCCTTTTCCCAATGTCGATGTTCTTTCAAATTTTAATCCCGGCAGATTGCCATAAACTCTTTCGTCATTTTCACAGAACATTTTGATTAGTTCGGGACAGCCGAGTTCTGTCAAATATCTGCAATACGGGCAGACAAGAATATCCATGCGGTATTCGCCTTTTTTCTTCGGATAAAAGCGATTCTTAAAGCCGTTTTTACTGCCGAACATTTTCTTTGTCATCGGATTCCATATCATAATGAATAAATCCTGCATAAACGGCAGTTTCATCACCTTTGCAAGTTTTCTGCCTGCTCCTGCTGAATTATGAATTGCAGCATTTTCCATAACTGCATATGCTTTTTCCCTGCTCATAAATTCCTTTGCAGTCAGATAGATAGCGGCAGCAGGAAAAATAAAATTATCAGTATGCATACGGACACCTTTCGGAATTTCTGCGTGTTGTTTCATGATTTTGTCAAGCCTTGCCGTTGCCCTGTTCCAAAGTTTCCGGCTTTGCTCAGGTGAAAGCATTTTATCTATATATTCCGTCTTTATGAAAGCTTTTGTTTTCATGATTTGTGAAGCCGTTTTCATTTTTTATGCTCCTTTCTCAGATTGATTAGTTTATCATGACAGTAATCACCGTCAATCCTGTCGGAATAGCGAATAAATTTCGCACTTTTATGCAGTACACACATACATAAATCGTTATTGCAGAATGCCTTGCAAAATTTCCGTATATGATAATATTCAAACAGCCTGACATAAGCACAGGTATGTATTTTATATTCAAGCTCAAAGTCATTATAATGATAGGATTCATAGAGGATAGAGCCGTCCTTGTCCCGTGTCCGCTTGTCCTTGTCCAGCCAGTTTCCACAAAGGCGGTATCCTTCCCCGAAGGAATCAGCAATTTTGATGATTTTCTCGATTATACGCCGTTTATCATCAATCATGTATGTTTCCCATATATCTATTGCTTCATCTAATGAGTAGCCGAGTTTCAGCATAATCTGTGCAAACGTAATGCCGATATAGAGCTTATCCGTGCCTATGGAAGGATAAGTTTTGCAATACTTCTGATACATTTCAGAGTTCATATGGGCAGTGTAACGCTTGTAGAAAATGCTTTCAAGCTTCTTATAATCACTTCTGCCGAGCTTTTCCATTACCTTTGAAAACATTTTTGCATATTTCTTTGCTTTATCTCTCATTGTTTTCCCTCTTTGCAAATCTCATTGTAAGCAGCAAACCTCCGAACATCCAGATATTTCCGATACTAATCCATGCAGCAGTCAAACCGTTTACAACAGCATGATTCCCTGCGAATTTCAGCAGCATTGTTGCCGTCATGCCGACAGGCATAGAGAATACCCAGCACCATTTCGGATACGGTGTCAGACCTTTTGCAAAGGCACTAATCTGTGCTGTGCTCATAACAAAGAAGAATATCAGAAACAATATCAGTGCAGGCAACAGAAAATACAAGCCGAATTTCACTGTCAGATTATATGCAATATCGGGGCTTTCCTGCATCATATGCTTATAGAAAAATACGGTTGATAAGCACGGCACATGAACTCCGCAGGCTGCAAAAAGCATATATCCGAATACACCGCTTCGGAACATATGAGCGTGTTTTTGACTTCCGCCTGCAATAAGCCTGTATACTCCAAAATAACAAAGTCCTTCTAGTGAAATACCAATCAATCCGAGAAAAGCCGACCAGAACAGTGTGCTGTCAGATAAAATAAGATACTGCGACAGCTTCTTTTCCAAGCCTGTCAAACTTTCATCATATACACCATAACCGAGCAGCCAATCTCCGACAAATGTCATACAGCCGCCAAGCAGTCCAATAATAAACAGCCTGCGGATATGTTCCCAATCAAGATTACTGTCAATTCCAATGTCATTATATGTCATAAATTATTCTTCTTTCGTTTCTTATCAATGCAGACAGCTAGTACTAACCCTCCTGCAAGCAGCAATACCGCTGCTGTCCTTTTACGCTTTTCAGATAAATCGCCTATCGTTATTTTCTCTTTGCAATCGTATATTTCATGAATTTTTTCCCAAGACGGCATTGCATTCCGCAACTTTTCCCATTCCGGCATGATTTGTTCAGGGTGTGCTTGTCTCAGTGTTTCAAAAGCAGTATCCAGCCATTCCATTTCTGTGACGGCATTTCTGCAATGGTCAGTTGCTGCCAGCTCACCGAGCTTTGTCTTGCTTATGATATACATCATCGCTTTCAAAGCAGTCAGTTTCGGCTTACTTTTGAAATACTCCGCATCGCCTTTCGGACGAATCTTAACTCCACAGGCATCAATCAAGCAATATGCTTCCTCAGCGGCTTTCATCATGGAAGAAATGTCTTTTCTGTCCGCTTTTCGCAGATTACAGCCATAATGATAACTGAGATAAACAATCGGCAGTATAAAGGCAGCATGACAATAAAGCCAGCCTTCCATATCATCTTCAAAAGTCAGCTTATAGCCGGAATTTCCGAATGCCCGAATGAGTATATTTTGTTCACTTACAGTCAATGCACGGTGTAGACAACCGACCGTCATAGAGCCACTGCCAATGTGCAGACAATTCACACTGTCTGTATTTCGGATACCTGCTGTTCCCTGAAAGCCGAACAGCACAGTTTTCGGAGATTCGGATAATGCAAGTATTTCACGTTCCATATCAGTGGCTTCGGGATTGTTGCCAACCAAAATAATAATTGATGTATTTGCCCTTGCGAGTTCGGACAGAACATTTTTTTGCTGACAGCCCTGCATGACTGAAAATGCAAGGTCAAAATGTGTATCAGGCAATTCTTTTGCAATTGTAGGATAATCTACTGTATTTTTATGCTGGAGCTGATGATGAATCCGCAGACCGTTTTCTTTCAGTATATCCCCCCATGTACCTTTGGAAACAACTGTCACATCATTTCCGGCTTTGCACAGTGTATGCACCAGAAACGAACCAATCACACCACAGCCATATACCAGTATTTTCATAATAATTCATCCTTTCTCACAACAATTTATTATTGCTTTGACCCATTCTTCCGGATAAAAAAACAATAATTCTTCATGCCCGTAATTTTGTTCGATGATGTCAGGATTAGCAAAATGCAGAAGATAGCGGTCACGATATTTTTCACCCATTTGAAGGGCATAAAATATATGCACAGTTGTACCGTCTGACGGAATATCTCACCATTGCAGTAAAAAGCAGACAGTACAATAATAGCTGTAACAACAGTTTCATAGCAATCTCCTATATCTTTATGAACACAAAAGCCAATATAAAGCAGCATATCAGCATAAAAACACTTTGTTCAAGCTGTTGTTTCCGATTATATCCGAATTTCTGCCAGCCTGCACAGCCTTTTGTTTCGGGAAAGAAATGTGGGAAGAAATTTGTTTTGGTCAGCAGAAAGTAATCCAAAGCGATTATGTCAAATGCCTTTGTGCCAAATGCAATAATCAAAAATCGCTGAAGATACTGACTGTAAGTGTACTTATGGTGCA
Organism: Oscillospiraceae bacterium; assembly: GCA_045541055.1. Lineage (GTDB taxonomy): Bacteria > Bacillota > Clostridia > Oscillospirales > Ruminococcaceae > UBA3855. The sequence goes on along the minus strand of JAZQIL010000191.1, from coordinate 4,141 downwards.
GACCCTCTATTCCGCCAATAATAAATACAGCAACAAACAGCAGACACATGATAATAATTAGTATATTTCCGAAAATTCTTGGCGTTTTCGGCAGTTTGTCAATTTCATCAAGGCGGGATTTCAATGCTTCCTGAACATCTTTTGGAAAATTTTTCACAAGCCCTCTGTACGGCATGAATATCGTTGCTGTCAGTATCATCAGACAAAGAAGAACAATATTGCAAAGCATTAGAATCAGTGTAAAAATCATTGTGTAAAAACCGCCTTTTTATCATATCATACCTGTCATTTCACCATCTGAAAGTTGCCCAGCGGTCATTCATATTTGGAAGTAACAATGCAAAGAGTTTTGCACGAATGCTGTATTTTTTCATTTCCTCATTGAAACTGTGTTCTTCCAAAAGCTGAAAACCTTCCGTTAAATCTGCGATTTCCTGTCCGGAATCAGTACCGGAACGAAAATGTGCTTTTGTATTTTTTACAGTATCGTGATGTTTTTCGTTTTTCTGCATTGCCTTGCTGTTCTGTTCTGCAATCAGAATACCGCCGTCCGGAAAATTATTTTTCAGAACTTCCAGAAAAGTACGAATCTGGTCAAGTGTCAGATACATGAACAAACCCTCAGCAATAAAAACAGGCTTTGCTTTTCTGCCGGCAAGTGCTTTCTGTACCGGCTCACACCAGTCGCTTTCCAGTGCATTTCCTGCAATCATAGTGACACGTTCCTGTTCGGAAAAAGCCTTTCTTCTTGCTGCAATGGCATCGGGCAAATCAAGGTCAAACCAAAGAATTTTTCCGTTATCCACTCTGGAAAAACGATTGTCAAAGCCTGCACCGACATTGACAATTACAGTATCAGGGGATTTCCTGATGATACCCTTTAACTGTCGGTCAAGCATAATTGTTCTGGCAATAACTCCCTCATGTGACATGAATTTATCATAAGGTTTTGTGTCGATTTTCAGTGCTTTGATAATTTCAACAGCTTTTCTGTCTTTAATTCTTGCATTTTTACGCAGCGTCTCATTTGCCTTGACTGCAAGCGGAATAAGAGCCGTAGTCTGTACATCGCCCAATTTCAGTTCCATAATAAATATCCTCCTTATTTTGTCTTAGTTAGCATATGCAAACTTATGATTATATTATAGCATAGACTAACTGTGATTTCAACTGTTAGTCAGCAAATTCAGCAATCTGTACAAATTGTTTCACTTACTGAACATGTTTATGAAAAGTGACAAAAACAGAAACTCTCAAAATGATACAAATTCTGTACATCATATTTGTTGGTTATAGTAATGACTATTTTATGGTATTTATGGTATGATAGTATCTCAGAAAGGAGGTGCTTATCATGCTGAAAGAACTGTACCACGGTGAAATTAGTCCGTCAGAACGGAAGTCTGAACCTGATGACAAACTGACACAGAAATGGCTGAAACTGTCCGCTGAATTTGAACGGACACTGACAGCGGAACAAGTAGAAACATTTCATCAACTCAGCGACATACAAGGTGAAAATGCAGTAAGGGACAACGAGGTCCTGTACATTCAGGGCTTCAAAGACGGTGCTTTGCTGATGATGGAAATTCTCGGAGAATGAAAGAAAGCTGGTGTGGAAATGTGATACCGCACCAGCTATTTTTTGTTTGATTTATTTTAACGCTTTAATGTCATAAACTTTTGAATCAGTCAAATCAATTTTCAGAATCTAAAATCAGCCTGTCATTCTTCTTACAATTGCAGTGCCGTTTTCTTTCAGCCATTGATTCCATTTGTCATATTCAGGATAAACACGATAAATTTCTTCATAAAATTTTTCTAAGTGATTCATATATTTTAAGTGGCAGAGTTCGTGGACTACGACAGAATCAATTACTTCTCGCGGGGCAAGCATCAGCAGACAATTAAAATTCAGATTTCCCTTATCAGAACAGCTCCCCCATCTTGTTTTCTGATTGCGGATTGTAATGTTTGAGGAAATTATACCAGTCAAAGGCGCATAGTATCAGTTGAACTGGATATATCTTTCTTCTCAGTTATATTTTTCAATATATTTTTCCTCTCACCGTCGATAATTTTAATGGTTTTAACGGTACTGTTGAAAGATGTTGAAAACTTTAAATCAAAGCAATTCGTTCCTATTATTCTATATCACCGTCATCATCGAAAACTGTGGATATCTGCCCATTATTGTCAGTATACTCCAAAGCCTCAACGCCACGAAGTTTGCGGTTAATCGCACGGGTGCGCCGTCCGACAAGCATTTCCAAATCTTCACCTGCTTTTGTAATCTTATCCTGAGTTGCCTTCAAAGCCTTCTCAAATTTTTCAAATTCGCCCTTTGCCTCACCGAGAATCTTCCAGACTTCATTACTTCTCTTCTGAATAGCTAATGTACGGAATCCCATCTGAAGTGAATTCAGCATAGCCGCCATAGTAGAAGGTCCAGTGATGGTGACATTGTAATCACGCTGAAGAACTTCCACCAATCCACTATTAACAACTTCGGCATAAAGTCCTTCAAATGGGAGAAACATAATTCCAAAGTTTGTTGTGTATGGTGGCTCTACATATTTCTGACGGATATCTCCTGCACATTTTTTAATAACTGTTTCAAGATGTTTTTTAGCTTCTGCGATTTGGGAAACATCGCCGGAATCGTAAGCATCTTGTAATTTTCTGAAAGTGTCACCAGGGAATTTAGAATCAATGGGCAGATAGACAACTCCCTCGCCATCAGCCCCTGGAAGTCGCACAGCAAATTCCACATGATTGGAACTGCCGGGAATAGTAGCAATTTCCTTTTCGTACTGGTCTGGTGCTAAAATTTCATCAAGAATCATGCCAAGCTGAATTTCTCCCATGATACCACGGGTTTTTACATTGGTCAGTACTTTTTTCAAATCGCCGACACCAGTTGCAATCGTCTGCATTTCACCCAAACTTTTATGCACCTGTTCAAGGCGTTCGCTAACTACACGGAAGGATTCTTTCAGATTGCTTTCCAGTTTCTCACTGACCATTGACTGAATGGAGTCGAGTTTCTTTTGATTAGTTTCTGAGAGCTTATCAAGGTGTTCACTCATAGTACGCTTGATTGCCTCAAGTCTTTCGTTATTGGAAGATTCCAGTGTCTGGAAACGATTTTCCAAAGCAATGAGCCTGTCTTGCATTTCTTTTCCAGATTTTTCCTGCTGTGCTGTATTTGCAGTGCTGATAGCTGAAAGCATTTCCTGCATTTTTCCGTCCATTGTTTCAATTTGGGTCTTTTGTGTCTGTCCTAAAGTCGTCATATTGTCTGTCACATTGCTTGTCATTCCCTGTAAAGTTTCCTTTACAGAAGTTTCGAGACTTTGGAAACGCTGTTCCAGCGTAACTAATTTTTCCTGCATGGTATTACTGAACTGTTCCTGCTGTCCAGTTACAGATTTCGTCATTGCAGAAAGAGAATCTGTAAGCTTTTTATCCATCGTCTCGATTTGTGCTTTTTGAGCATCGCCTGTCTGTTTTTGAGTACTGCGGAGAGTTTCTCCGAAACGTGCCATCTTTTCGTCAAGTGTACTTTGCAGTCGCTCATCAACAATCTGCTTGATGATTTCCAGTTTTCCAGTTACATCATTTTGAAGCTGTGCAATCTGTTTTTCAGTTTGTATTAAATGGTCTGACTGATTTTCACCAATTGTTTTTTGTACAGCTGTGATGGATTCTCCCATTGCTTTTACAGAAGATTGTACATTTCCTGCCATTTCCTCACGCAATTCACGCTGTGATGCACTCAAACCGTCTTTTACAGAGGAAATAATGCTGTTTTCGTCAATTTTTTCAGTTTTACTTGTGTAAAGTTTGATTAGAACCATAACCGAAAGTACAGCATTGATTCCTCCAATTACAATCATAATTGTATCCATATAAATTTTCCTTTCTGATTATCCGTATATTATCCTATATTCCAAAACCGTTCAAAGAAAGTCTTCAGTTTTTCAATGACCGTTTCTTTTTTAGGAACTGTGCAAAAATAAATCAGTCATATAAAGGAGAGATGGTATAATTCCAATTTGGGTGAAATTCATCCCCAACTAATCGCAAAGAATCAAATTCCGAATCCGAAACTTTAATTCCTTTTTCATATCGATTTTCG
>JAZQIL010000190.1:0-11755 GCA_045541055.1 Oscillospiraceae bacterium | reverse complement strand
ACTAATCACACAAAGAGGTGAAATCTTATGGCTCGAAAAAACAAACGTGCGAAAGCAGAATATCATCAGGGACTTGACTTTGACCCGAAGAAGTACACAACACTATCTGCTCTTACGCCACTTCCGCAGGACACTGAACATGAGGATATTGACCACAAGCATTTGAACCGCATACCGCAGAGGGGCGACATCTGGTTTGCCAATCTCGGCAGTCATGTCAATACCTGTGTACAGGACGGTATCCGTCCGGTTGTCATCATCTCGAACAATATCGGCAATGCTCATGCTGAAACTGTCAATATCGTTCCGATGACCAGACACCTGAAAAAGCTGGAACTGCCCTGTCACACAAAGATTTATCCCAGCAATGTTTCTGATGTACAGCAGGCACTTGACCTGTCAATGGTTCTGGCAGAACAGCTTACCACTATCAGCAAGCATTCCCTGAGAAGCTATGCAGGGCATATCACAGACAGCTCCGCTATGGAGCGCATTGAAAACGCTGTCACGGCACAGCTTGGGCTGACCACACCTGATGAAAGGAGAAAAACTGAATGCCAGTAAATTTCGTTAATATTCCGGACGTTTTGAAGCAGTCCGCTTCCTTCTGCGTCTGGAAGATGGAAAAACGCAGCGGCAGACCTACAAAAGTACCGTATAATCCTCGCACCGGCGCACTTGCTAAAACAAATGACCCGTCCACTTTCGCTGACTTCAGCACAGCTATGAAAGCGTATGCTATCGGCGGATGGGACGGTATCGGATACCGTGTGTCTGAGGGTATCGGTGCAATTGACATCGACCACTGTATCAGAGAGGACGGCTCACTTAACGATGTAGCCGCCTCTATCCTCGGAATTTTCAGTTCCGCCTACTTTGAGTGCAGTCCTTCCGGTACGGGACTGCGTGGGTTCTTCAAGCTCTCGCCCGATTTTGCTTATGATAAGACCGTGTACTACATCAACAACCGGAAGCATGGTCTGGAGGTGTATCTGCCGGGGACAACCAACCGCTTTGTGACTGTCACAGGTGATATGTTCAAAACTGGAACTGTTGAGCGTGATGACGATACACTCCGTTCTATGCTTGACACTTTCATGAAACGCAGTACCCGTGTAAGTTCCAGAACATTAGAGCCATGCTCCTATCTTGATGATGATGGTGTGATTAAGCACGCCTTGTCTTCTGAATCCGGTGACAAGTTCAAAGCGCTGTATGAGGGAAGATGGGAAGAAGGCTATAATTCTCAGTCGGATGCGGATATGGCTTTTGTTTCCATGCTTGCTTTCTGGTGCGGAAATGTAGAGGAGCAGATTGACCGCATCTTTCGTTCTTCCGGTCTGATGCGTGACAAGTGGGACAGGCACACAGGTGATTCTACCTACGGGCAGATTACAATCAGAAATGCCGTGGCTACGAATTCAGAAATTTACACACCGATTGCTGATTCCAGTGCAGAGGATGATTTTGATGTTCTCGATGAAGAATCCACGGAGGAACGTGCAGATTTTCGTCCTGACCTTTCCCGTATCACTGCCACTTTGGAGGAAATGAAACCGCATTCCAATCCACGCTACCAGCGTGACGAAATTGGTATCGGTAATCTGTTCGCTGATTATTTCAAGCCCATTGCACGTTTCAATGGTGACCGCAATGTCTGGTATGTCTATGACGGTTCTGTCTGGCAGCCGGATGAAAATGCTCTGGCTGTTGCCGAACTTGCAAAGTATCTCGCTGACGAACTGTATACTTTTGCACTTCATATCAAAGATGAGGATACGAGAAACCGCTATATCAAGCGTATCCAGAAGTTACAGCAGAGAAAGCACCGCAAGACAATGATTGAAGATGCCAAGTCCGTCTATCCCATCAGAATGGCTGTTTTTGACAATAATATTTTCCTGTTCAATCTTGAAAACGGTACACTTGATTTGCGCACACTGGAATTCCATGAGCATGACCCCAAGGATTATATTACGAAAATCAGCCATATCAATTATGACCCAGATGCAGTCTGCCCACGCTGGAAACGAAATCCGGCTACTGGCAGCAAGTTCCGCAGGTATCCATTGCGCAGACCTATCTGAAGATTATGAATAAAATTGCAGAGCAGTTTGGTCTGACACCTGCCGCAAGAAGCCGTATTACAGCCGGTGCGGATATGAAAGGTGCCGTGATTGATGATATGGATGAACTTTTAGGAGGTGGATAATGGCAAGAACTGCAAGAGCAAGGGAAAGACCTGCGAATTATCCGAAACTGAAAAATTACGAACCCTCACAATTCATGCTGCCGGATTCGCATTATGACGAGGCAAGAGCAGACAGGGCTGTGCGCTTTATCGAAAACCTCTGCCACACCAAAGGTCGCTGGGCTGGGAAACCGTTCTGGCTGCTGCCGTGGCAGGAGCGCATTGTGAGAGACATTTTTGGCATTGTCAAAAAGGACGGCACACGGCAGTTCAGAACGGCATATGCCGAAATACCCAAGAAAAATGGAAAATCTGAACTTGCAGCGGCAATCGCTCTCTATCTTTTATATGCCGATAATGAGCCGTCCGCCGAAGTTTACGGTGCTGCCGCTGACCGACAGCAGGCATCCATTGTCTTTGATGTAGCGAAGCGGATGGTAGAAATGACACCTGCACTCCTGAAACGCTCCAAAATTATGGCGGCAACCAAAAGACTGGTAAACTATAATAATGTAGGATTCTATCAGGTGCTTTCCGCAGAAGTCGGCACAAAGCACGGACTGAATGTATCAGGACTTGTTTTGGATGAAGTTCATGTCCAACCGAATCGAAGCCTTGTGGATGTTCTCACAAAGGGTTCCGGCGATGCCAGAACGCAGCCGCTGTACTTCCTTATCACAACGGCAGGAACGGACAGAAATTCCATCTGCTTCGAGTATCATACCAAAGCAAAAGATATTCTTGACGACAGGCGCATTGACCCTTCCTTTTATCCTGTAATCTACGGCTTGGATGACGGTGACGACTGGAATGCCGAGGAATCATGGTACAAGGCAAATCCCTCTCTCGACCATACCATCACCATTGACCGTGTGCGTGATGCCCACAGAGAAGCCCTGACAAATCCTGCTGAAGAGAATGTATTCCGTCAGCTGAGACTTGACCAGTGGGTAGGCAGTGCAGTCGCATGGATTCCGGAGCATATCTATGACAGAGGAAATATCCCGATTGATTTTAATTCTCTGCGTGGTCGGGAGTGCTACGGCGGTCTTGACCTGTCCAGCACATCAGATATCACGGCATTTGTCCTTGTGTTCCCACCAAGAAATGAAACAGAGAAATATATTGTTGTTCCGCATTTCTGGCTGCCGATGGAGACACTGGAACTAAGAGTGCGCCGTGATAAAGTGCCTTATGTGTAATGAGCTTAGGGAACACTTTTCAATCGAATCTTAAAATTCCAACTCCAATGTAGTAGATGTTAATTATGCGTGATTTTTCTCCAGTTTTCGGGTCAGTTATCAATGCACCAATTTCAATTCTGTCAATTAGGTCACGCATCAATTCAGGAGTTAATTCGTGAAAGTCACCATGTTTGGCAATTGCGGTGTAGAAATTGTTAAATTTCTTAACTTTTTCTTTTGTGTTAGTCTCTGCAACAATCAAAGAAGCAATTTTCTCATTCAGTTCCGTTTTTTCATCCAGATACGCTTTGGAGAGATTGCTGAAAATTTCAGGGTCAATTTCGCCTTTTACTTTGGATTCAAACAGATTCTGTACATACTTATTGATTTCTTCCACTCTGTGCTGTGCATCCGCAAGTTCATCCCTGATTTCTTTCAATGCAGTTGTTTCAGCTTTGCACAAAGAATTGGATACCATAGCTTTTAAGGCACTCATGTCGTGGTTTGCCATATAAAACAGCCGGATAAGCTGTGTAGTGACATAAGTTTCTATTTCATCATAGGAAATGCTGTGCAGAAAACAAAGTTTTGCTTTTATTTTCTTGCGATAAGTTGCACATTCGTAGTAAACAGTTTTTCTTTTTCTTTTCAGGTGACTTGAAATGTGCATTCTTTGTTTGCAGTCCAAGCAATAGAGATAACCGAAGAATAAAGAATTATCGCTTACTTTGGGATGTTTTCTATAACGATTCTTGTAGATTTCCTGTGCTTTGGCGAATGTTTCCCTGTCAATAATTGCCGGATGGGTATTTAAAAACACAGCCCATTTCTCAGGCGGATTCTCAACAGTTTTTCTGGACTTGTAGGAAATTTTATTTGTCTTGAAATTGACCGTATCCCCACAATATTCCGGTTTCAGCAAAAAAGTGGAAACAGTTGAACAGCACCACTCATATTGATAATCAGGCACACCCTTTTCATCATGTGTATAATGAAGATACACATTTGGCTTGAGAATTTTATCCTCACGCAAAGCCTTAGCAATTGCCAAAATTCCATAACCGGACAGATACATTTCAAAAATTCGCCGGACAACAGCAGCCGCAGGTTCATCAATCACCCATTTTTCCCTGTTTTCAGGGTCGAGCTTATATCCGTAAATTGGTCTTGTTGTAAGCCGCTTTCCGGATTTTCCTTTCTGTTGAAAATAAGCTCTGGTTTTTTTAGAAATGTCTCTGCTGTACCATTCGTTAATGAGATTGCTGAACGGCATCAGTTCGCTGATTCCGTCAGCGGAATCCACATTGTCATTGATGGCAATAAAACGGACTTCATGTGCCGGAAAAACAATTTCTGTGTACTGACCAATGAGCAGATAATTTCTGCCCAGTCTGGACAGGTCTTTGACAATTACTGTCTCCACAAGTCCAAATTCAATATCAGCAATCATTCTTTTAAAGTCAGGGCGTTCGCAGTTAAGACCAGTATAGCCGTCATCTGCGTAATACCGACAATTTGTAAACCCATGACTATAGGCATAATCAGTCAGCATTTCTTTCTGATGAATGATACTGTCACTATCATTATCACAGCCATCATCATGTGAAAATCTTGCATATAAAGCAGTAATTTTTTCTGCCATGCTATAACCTCCTGTCTTTACAGACAGGCTGTGAACTTCGTTCCGAATATTCCATTGTCAAGCTGCCTTCCGCCAGTCAGAAACAAGAATCACTGACCAGCTTAAGACAATTTTAACACACAGGCTGAAAAATAGCAAGAGATTTTATGCAATTTTGCCAAAAAATTAAAAATTTCTACATTACGTTCCGATATATTTTATTTTCAAGATGCATTTTTGTGAATTCAGACGATTCAAATGTGTCAGGACAAGAGGGCGGAGCTGATTCAGGTATCTGTTCAGACGCTGTGAGACCGCCTGCTGAGAAATGCCTTTTTTCTTTCCATAATCCAGTTCAGAAAGATTGCACTTCAGGTAGAAATCTATAATCCATGCATATCCTTTTGGATTTTTCTTCTGATAATCGGCAAGAGCCAGCCGGACAGCCATCATTTCCGTATCCGTTTCATCCATGAAGGGCTTTTCTACAGGAGCTTTTGGGCAGTATCTGTAAAAATCTTCTTCACTTCCGAAATACAGGATTTTCCTCTTGTTCTGATATTTCTTTTTCTGCATTGTCAGTCCTCCGACTTCTGATGCAGACAGTTGATTTGTCTTACAGGAACATTTTAACACATAAATTTTGATTTGTCCAGTGCCACATTTTTTCAAAATCATTTTCGTTCCCTCTCATTGCCTGAAAATCCAAATTTTTGGAGTTAAGGTGTTGTGAGGGAACGAATTTTTAAATCAAAGCAGGACTGAAACGGCAAAAACCGCTACAGTCCTGAGTTTTTATTCCTCTATGATACCGATAAAACGGAAATAAATATCAATCCGGTTTGCTTTTCCGCTGACTTCATCACGTTCATGAACTTCGATTCTTTCAATTAAGGCATTCATCAAAGATTTATCAAGAGAAATGATAGGTTCTATGTATTGACCGATAAATTTTAAGAATGCATCTGCGTTGCTTTGCATGGTAAAATATTCATTTTCCAGTCTGGACAGTTTATCATATTCTGCATCAAGTTCAGTTTTCTGCGTGTCATAGCAGACCATGAGTTCTCTGAAAGTATTATCTGTAATTGTGCCGTTGATTTTTTCTTCAAATGCCTTGACACGCATTTTCCCTATTTCTTGTAATTGTTGAGTAATTTCTTCCATGCGGATTTTGGCTGTTCTGACAGGAACGGCATATTTAGTTTTGATTTGCTCTTTTAAATTTTTCCGGAATTGCTTTGCATTTTCCTGATTCCTCTGCATAACTGCCTGAATTCGGAGTAAAACTGCTGATTTCAGGTAATTTTCATTGACATAATGTGTCGTGCAAGAGCTTGTATTTTTTCGGCATCCACTGCATTGATAAGCATTTCCGTCAAATCGTTTAGTAGTTCTCCGCTGAATATACATTTTTTGCTTGCAGTCGTAGCAGAAGAGAATATGTTCAAAAAATGCCGGCTCATGTGACTTGCGAATTTTCTGCCGTCTGTCAAGCCGAATTTTTGTCCGTGCAAATAATTCCCTGTCAATAATTGGCGGCTGAGTATTTTCAAAAATCAGAATTTCATCTTCATTATGATAGATGATTTTTTTATCCTTGAAAGACCGTCTTTCTGTCCGAAAATTGACAGTATCACCGCAATATTCCTGTTTTGAAAGAATTGAAGTAATCGTTGTTTCTCGCCATAAATAAGGGTCGGTCTGACCGGAACTTCTGCCACGATAGGCTGTAGGAGTTTTGATTTCAGATTCCCGCAAAATTCTTGCAATCGCCGTTACTCCCATTCCCTCATCAAAAAGCTGAAATATTTTTCTGACAATTTCAGCGGCTTCTTCATCAATCAGCCAGTTATTTTTATCTTCTGGGTCTTTGCGGTAGCCGTAAATTGCATTTGTAGTTGTGTGCTTGCCTGATTTTCCTTTCGCTTTGATAGCCGAACGTTCCTTTTTAGAAATATCTTTCGCATATAGTTCATTTAACCAGTTGCGAAAAAACAGGACTTCTTCATTATTGGCATCGCTGAACGTGTCAATATTTTCCTCAATTGCAATCAACTGTACATTGTATTTCGGAAAAATATAGTCAATATACTGTCCTGTCAGCGTAGCATTTCTTCCGAATCTTGACATATCCTTGACAATAATTCTGCAAATTCTGCCTTTTTCAATGTCAGCCATCATACGCATAAAATCCGGTCGAATAAATGAGACACCACTATAGCCATCATCAATGTAAAATTCGTAGTCATGATAACCATGTTCAAATGCATATCTCTCCAGAATCAATTTCTGATTGGTGATACTATTGCTTTCTCCAAGCAGTTCATCATCTTTTGAAAGCCGACAATATAATGCTGTGCCTGCATTATAATTCTGCATTATTTTTCTCCAGTCTGATTTGTACAAATCTGAATTATAGCTATGCATTTATCATAACACAAAGTAAAAAATCTGAAAAGTGGATTTTATCAGCCTTATAAAATTCAGAAAGAAAGCTATTTTTTTAAATAAATGTTCTGAACAGTCAATTTTAAAAATGATTTCAGAGGATTTTATCCGTAAATTTCACATAAATTTCATACTTGAAATTTTTTGAAATTTAATACTTATTGTAATTTTCTTTTGGCTGTGCTATAATATTTTTGGCGATTTATGTCAACAAAAATTATAATTACTGGAGGATTTAGCCATGAATCAAAACGGAAAAAAATACAGAAGAATATGAACTTTCTGAACTGGAAGAAATGATGCTGACAAATGATTTTGAATTTAGCAGTTTGCAGGGAATTTTAAAATGGTACATGAATAAGCCTGTCAAAATTCAGGACGATGAACTTGCAGACAGAATCAGCATACCAGAAAGTTTTATCAAGGATTTACACGCTTCCGGAGCAGAATACAGAAAATTTCGTCTTTCTTATCTGGTAGCAATTGCAATTGAACTGAAAATGACACCGGAACACGCACTTGATTTTATCCATGCTGATGGTTATTATCTCCGCAAAAAAATTCCGGAAGAAAAACATTATCTCTTCTTTCTGAAAAGGAGTGGCAAAATTTCTGTTTCAGAATGCAATAGAATCCTGAAAAATCACAATTTACCGCCTTTGACACCCTGTAAAAATTAACAAATCAATTGGATTTTAATTTCCACATTTGTGAATATCGCTGATTTTTTGATTTTTCCAAAAATTTTTTCAGAAAAAAACTTGTAAAATGCCATTTTTTCAACCTGTATTATAGAAGGCTTTTTACAAGATTCTGAAACGTTTCAGAATGGCAGGAGAGAGAAAAAACAAACTCCACAGCAGAGGAACGAAACAAAACCAGCAAGCAAGTATTTTGTAGGCACAAATCTGCGATTTGACCTAAAAATACAACCGCTTGTTAGGGGAAAAATTTCCCCTAAGACCCCTGCTGAAAAATGCAGATTTTCAAAAAATCAGCAGAGAAAAAATGAACAGAATGAAAGGAACAAGGCAATGAAAAAAATCAAAGATACCAGAGAAAAAATGTACCGTTTCCGTGCGAATGAAGAAGAAAGCGAATTGATTGAAAAGAAATATCGGCTGTCTGCTTATAGTTCGCTGAGCGATTTTTTCCGTCAGATGATTCTTTATGGCATTGTGGTAAAGTACGATGAAGAAAAATTTGAAAAACTCTTTACCAGAATCCTGAACCTGATTGAAAATATGGCATCAAATGTCAATCAGATTACAGCCAGAGTGAACTCTACCAATCGTATCTATGCAGAAGATTTGAAACAGATAGAAAAGAGGTTAAACGAGGTTTGGCAGTTACAAAAATTCATTCAATCACAGCTACAGAATCCAAAGCTATAAGTTACATTGTGAATCCGGAGAAAACAGCAAACGGACTTTATGTATTCAGCTATGGCTGTGATAAAAATCCGGTACAGGCTCACCAAGATTTTGAAAATATTCGTTCAGCCGGAACAGGCAGGACAACCATTCTTTCACGGCATATTATTCAAAGTTTCAACAGACAGGAAGTCACTCCGGAACAGGCTCTTGAAATTGGAAAAGAACTTTGCAGGCGGTTTCTGAAAAGTCAGTATCAGTATGTGCTTGCAGTTCATACCGATACCGAAAATTTACACTGTCATATTATTTTCAATAATGTGAATGTTGTCAGCGGAAAATCTTTTGATACAATGGAAACGCAGGGAGTCAAAAAATCATGGAAAATTCTGCAACAACTAAGTGACGAAATCTGCAAAGAACACGGCTTGAAAATCATCAAAAATCCGCAACGCTCAAAGGGCAAAAGTTATTACGAATGGGATATGCACCGACAGGGCATTTCATGGAAAACCAAGCTGAAATGGGAAATTGATGAATGCGTGAAAGAAAGCCATAACTTTGAGGAATTTCTGCAAATTTGCAAGGCTCATCATATCGAAGCTGTCTATAATCCGGCACATAAGATTGATTTGAAATTCCGCATGGACGGTCAGCAGAAATTCACCAGAGCCAGAACTTTGGGTTGGTACTATGAAACGGAGCAAATCAAGAAACGAATTGACCTCTATCACAGTGAGTTCGTCTATCGTCCGAAAACCAGAATTATTGATACGGGTCAGCATAAATTTCTGGATTCTTATGGTCTGAACAGATGGGCAGACATTCAGAATATGAAAGAGGCATCAAGGGTTATCAATGTTCTGACGAAGTATCAGGCAGAATCAGAGGGGCAGCTGGAAATGGCAGCTTTAACGGAACACGCTCATCAGGGCAGTCTGGTGCAGGAGTTAAACGACCTCAGCAGAAAGATTGATGTTATCGGCGACCATATTTCTTTGCGGAAGGTCTGCAAAAAATTCAAGCCTTTCCATGAAGAATGGAAAGCAAAAAGTCCGTTCTTCCAGAAAGGCTATGAGAAAAAATATTCAACTGAACTTGCTCGATATAATGAGGCAAAAGTTACTTTGAAAGCAGCTTATCCTGACGGCAAAGTTCCGACTCTTGAGGAACTCACCAAACAGAAAAAATCACTCTTGCAGGAGCTTTCACAGAAAAATGACGAGTATAAAGCCCTGAAAGCCACTCTGAAAGAAATGGATTTCGCACGGCAGACACTCGAAGATTATCTGAAAAATGAACGTGATGCACAGGAAAGAAAACGCAGAAAAGGCGATTTGGAATAAATATGATGCATAACTTAGAATTTACTTCTTATTTTTTTGATAAACATAGAAATCAGCATAGTTGCTGTTCCTAAAAGCAAATAAATCGCTGTATATTCGAGAAACTCTGTATTTTCTATTTCAAAGAATATCCATGCACTTATTAAGAAAAATCCAGAGGAAATAAATGGCAGACTCCATAATTTTTTAACATTTTCGCCTGCCACTGCACCCATAAGGATGATATACATTGCATTCAATGTAAAAAACAAAATAAAATAAAGCCATTTTCCAATGTAAGAAAAAACAGGTGCAATGAATGTAAGAATCATCCAAGGCAAGCCAAACATGATAATGATAGAAATCATCAGCCAGAAAATAAATTTTTTCATATTGATACTCGCTTTCAATATATCTGATGGTCATCCCATAAAATGGCAATATTTTGATAAATCAATCGCAGGTAAAATGCATTTCTCAATGTGGTAAATCAGAATTTAATTGCCAGAATAACAGCAAACTTCTGATAAACATAAATACATTTTACTTTCCTGAAACCACTCCTTGTCAGCATATCAGCTTCTTCTTTCACGGAACACTCCCTGTCGAGTTTGCGGCGTTCCTGCCACAGCTCAATGTCCCTTTTTGACAGTCCGCTGTTAAATAGCTGATTTTCCCAATATTTATCATACCAAGCGTTCAATTCATAATCTCCCGCACAAAACTGGTCATAGTTCACGAAAATGCCACTATTTGGCAACGCTTGATATATTTTATGAAAAAGGGTTTTCTTCTCAGTATGCTCTAAGTGATGTATGGAAAGGGCAGAAATAACAGTGTCAAAGGAGATTTCAGGCAGTTTTATCCTATAATCGGAAACCTCATAGGAAATATTATTTATTCCCTGAAATCTTCGTTTTGCAACGCTTAACATATCATCGGCAATATCAACAAGCAGATAGTTTGAATCGGGAAAATGCTTATACCAATAATATGACAGTAATCCTGTTCCTGCCCCCAAATCAACTATGTTTTTTGGTGCTTTCATATTTGTAGCAATAAAAGCAGTTGAATTTATATAATAATCATCAAAGCAGGGAATAAATTTCCTTCGGTTTATATCATATTCCTCTGCTATCATATTGAATTGGCTTTCGATGTTCATTTTCTTCACCTCACCTAAATTCCGATTTGTTGATAATTTTCACGATTCAGCCAATTCTGGAAATTCCTTTTCAAGCCGTTTCAGAAGATGGGACTGCTTACTGTTGTAATAAATCTGAATCTGCTTGTCAGGAATCCGGATTTTCGCCTGTTTCACTTTCTGAATCAGCTTTCTGATGATTGCATCATACTGGTCTGATTCAGCCGGAACAGCGTGATTTTGCACATAGTAATCACGATAAAGTTCATACAGCCAGACAGCAATGTCAGACTTCTGTTTCGTATCAAGTTCGGAAATTGAATTGTATTGATTTTTCGGCTGATTTACCTGTTTTACTTGATTTTTAGCCATTTGAAGTATCCTCCTCATGATTTTTCATATATTCTTCCAGAGCGGAAGTAATGACCTTATTCACGCTCATTCCGTGAGATTCTGCATAAGTTTT
>JAZQIL010000189.1:0-76921 GCA_045541055.1 Oscillospiraceae bacterium | reverse complement strand
TCCTGGTTCTATCTGTACAACTCGTGTAGTTGCAGGTATCGGTGTTCCACAGATTACAGCTATTTTCGACGCTGCTAAGGCTGCTGCTGAGTACGGCGTTCCTGTTATCGCTGACGGCGGTATCAAATATTCAGGTGATATCGTTAAGGCTCTTGCTGCGGGTGCTTCAGTTTGTATGGTAGGTTCACTTGTTGCAGGTTGTAAGGAATCTCCTGGAGATACAGAAATTTATCAGGGCAGACAGTTCAAAGTTTACAGAGGCATGGGAAGCCTTGGAGCAATGGCAGCCGGCTCAACTGACAGATATTTTCAGGAAGGTGCGAAAAAGCTTGTTCCTGAAGGTGTAGAAGGCCGTGTGCCTTACAAAGGAACATTAGCAGATACTATTTTCCAGCTTATCGGCGGCATTCGTGCAGGTATGGGCTATTGTGGTTGTCCGACCATTCCGGAACTCTGGGATAAAGCAAAATTTGTCCGCATTACTGGTGCAGGTCTGAAAGAGTCTCATCCTCATGATATTTATATCACAAAAGAAGCTCCCAACTATTCCGCTCAGATATAATTTTATTTCCCCCGTCAGAAAGGCGGGGGATTTTTCATAAAAGGAGAACATATTATGATAAAATTCAACTATGACCAAGACGGTGTCGGAGAAGGCGTTTTCAAAAGCCGATTTTTTAAAGACGACATGGGCGGAGATGAATTTCTTGTTTATATTTTCAATAAAGATTATGCTGACTATGCGGAAACCTGTGTAAAGCATTTCAACCAGCTTTCAGATGAAATTATCAATGTGATTTGCTATCATCTTATCAAGGCGGCGAAACAAGATACGCAAAACCCTGCATTTCATCTTCCGGAACTGAAAAACAATCTTGAAATTTTAAATCACTGCTGGTTTACAGCGATGATTGTCAGCATTCCCGAAGATGCTTCCAAAGCTTCTTACATCATTGAAGGCGAAGGCGACTGGGGCGAAGTTGTCGGCTTTGTCGTGACAGAAGATACTGTTACTTATATCGGGAAGAATTATCTCCCCAATATGTAAAATTTCTGAAAATCTATTGCAAAATTTAATATCTTATGTTACAATAAAATCATAAGAAAATTTCTGTAAAGGAGCATTTTTTATGCAATACGGCTATTTTGATTTAAAAAACAAAGAATATGTCATTACAAGACCTGATACCCCTGCACCTTGGGTCAATTATTTAGGTTCACCTGAATATGGTGCAATTGTTTCCAACAATGCCGCCGGCTACAGCTTTGTGAAATCCGGTGCAAACGGCAGAATTACAAGATTTCGCTTTAATTCCATGATGGCTCTTCCGGGCAGATATATTTATCTGCGTGATATGGATTCTAAAGACTACTGGTCAGCCACATGGCAGCCTGTCGGAAAATCTTTAACAGATTATAAAACCGTTTGCCGTCATGGTACTGCTTACACTGTGATTGAAAGCAATTATTCCAACATTTCCACTGAAACTACTTACTACGTTCCTGCCGGAAAAACTTATGAAGTCTGGAGAACGAAAATTACCAACAAAGACACTAAACCAAGAAGGCTTTCTGTATTTGGCTTTATTGAATTTACCAATGAACCAAACTATGAACAAGACCAAGTAAATTTGCAATACACGCTTTTCATTTCCAGAACCGAACGCAAAGGCAATAAAATTTTGCAGTATATCAACGAATATTCTGACTGTCAGACCCGTTTCTTTGGGGTAGCTGGTGCAGATGTGCTGGACGGATGCGGTAATTTTGATAAATTTATTGGTTCTTACAGAACTTATTCTAATCCCGTTATGGTTGAAAATGGCATGTGTGACGACTCCATGAATTTCAATTCCAATTCCTGCGCTGCACTTAGAAGCGAAATTATTTTAGAACCTAACGAAACAAAAGAAATTATTTACCTCTTAGGGCAGAAAACAGACGCTGAATCCGAAGAAATTTTAAACGCTTACCAGACTGCTGGAATAGTAGATGCTGAACTTGCAGAATTAAAATCTTACTGGCACAGCAAACTGGAAAACTTCTCAGTTGAAACACCTTCTGAAGAATTTAACAATATGATAAATGTCTGGAATGCATATCAGTGCTTTATCACATTCATCTGGTCAAGAGCGGCTTCTTTCGTGTACTGCGGTTTAAGAAATGGTTACGGCTATCGGGATACTGTTCAGGACATTCAAGGCATTATTCACCTTGACCCTGAAATGGCTGCGGATAAAATCAGATTTATGCTTTCCGCTCAGGTAAATAACGGCGGTGGTCTGCCTTTAGTAAAATTCACACACAATGCAGGTCATGAAAATACACCGGACGACCCTGCTTATGTCAAAGAAACTGGTCATCCTTCCTACCGTGCAGATGATGCTTTGTGGCTGTTCCCGACAATTGTGAAATATATCGGTGAAAGCGGTAATTCTGCATTTTTAGATGAAGTTATCGTTTATGCAAACGGCGGTGAAGCGACTGTTTACGAACACCTGAAAAAAGCAATTGAATTCTCTATGAATCACATGGGTGAACATGATATGCCAGCCGGACTTCATGCCGATTGGAATGACTGTTTACGGCTTGGCGCAAAGGGTGAATCTACTTTTGTTGCTTTCCAGCTTTACTACGCTATGAGCGTTATCAAAGACATGGCAGAATCTAAAAATGATACAGAATATATCAAGTATAT
The DNA here is from genome assembly GCA_045541055.1 of Oscillospiraceae bacterium. Lineage (GTDB taxonomy): Bacteria > Bacillota > Clostridia > Oscillospirales > Ruminococcaceae > UBA3855. Next base: position 74,223 of record JAZQIL010000189.1, on the reverse strand, counting down.
TGACGATGTTCAGGCAAAATTAAAAGCTTCCCTCGAAAAATGCTGGGACGAAGACAGATTTATCAGAGGTATCCGTGAAGATGGTATCATTGTCGGCGCAAAGAAAGACCCTGAAGCAAATATGTGGCTGAATCCTCAAAGCTGGAGCGTCATTTCCAAATTTGCTTCTTCTGCACAGGCAGACAAGGCAATGAACAGCGTTCACGAAATTTTAAACACTCCCTATGGTGCAAAACTGCTTGAACCGCCTTATAAAAAGCATTATTTTGACGGCGCACTGATGCAGGTATTCAATGCCGACACGAAAGAAAATGGCGGTATTTTCTCACAGTCTCAGGGCTGGTTAATTCTTGCAGAAGGACTGCTCGGACATGGTGACAGAGCATTTGAATATTTCTTGGAATCCTCACCGGCGACTTTAAACAGCAAGGCGGAAATCAGAGTAATGGAACCTTATGTACACGGACAGTTCACAGAATCTAAGCAATCCCCCTTTGCAGGGCGTTCTCACGTTCACTGGCTGACCGGAACGGCTTCTACAGTAATGGTTGGCTGTACAGAAGGTATTTGTGGCATTCGCCCAGATGCAGACGGCATTACCATTTCTCCCTCCATTCCGTCGGCATGGGACGGCTTTAAAATGAAGAAAAATTTCAGAAACAAAAAATTAAATATCTCCGTAGAAAACCCGAATCACGTTCAGAGCGGTGTCAAGTCCGTTTCCCTTAACGGCAAAATGCAGGAAAGTGCTTATCTCAAAGCCTCTGACCTGCAAGAAGAAAATGAAATTATCATCACATTAGGCTAAAAAAATAATCCCTCAGCTTTTAAGCTGGGGGATTATCTATAAAGCGTTCTTCTGCATTTCTCTGAATTTTTTTTAATTCTTCTATAATTGCTTCCTGACTGCATTGTCTTTTCTCCAGCTCAGAAATCAAATCTGTCAAAGAATTAAAAAGGGCATAATAGAATTGCTGATAATTTTCCATAATAACACGCCTTTCTTTGGTTTCTGGAATTTTAGCCTATGTCTATATTATAACATAATTGTAGAATTCTGTCAAGTAAAACACAATATTTGTAATATATTTTTTACTCAAGTGTTCCAACAACAACAAGCCTTTGAGAGCCGTCATCTGTACAAGTTACCAGTGTGACACGGCAGTCACCGAAATCTCTTAAAATCCATGTTTCATCAGGATTTACAATAAAGCTGTCTGTTACAGTATATGTCACATAGGTTTTATCTATCCTGTAAAGATTGATTTTCATTCCGTTCTGCACTTGTTTTAAAGGATTGAAATATTCTTTATACAGTGTACTGCTGTGACCGGCAATGCAAAAATTCCCTTCACCGACTGCACCCGTTTCAGGGAAATGTCCTGTCCCTTGTGCAAGGATTTCCTGTTCTGTGCCTTCCAGTACAGGAGCTTTTATTTTCAGTTCCGGAATTTCTACGACAATATTAGATTTCATAAGTTCCTGCCTGTGCAGGTCACGGCGAATTTTACGAACTCCCAGAAATCCAAGAATGCTGATTCCAGTCAGCATAATCACTAAGCCAATGATGAACAGAACAAGCTGTTTCTTAGAAAATTTCTTTTTTGTTTCTTCCATATTCTTTTCCCCTGAATCAATTTACTTTTTTTGATTATAGCATTTTCATCAAAAAAAGTCAATATTTTATTATAAATATTTTTATCCAAGAGCAACATCTAATATCATCATGAAAGCGAATCCGCTTGAAAAACTTAATACACCTTTGTAAGGGCTGGCATCGCCATACATTTCAGGAATCAGTTCTTTAATCACAACATAAATCATTGCACCCGCTGCAAAACTCAACAGACAGGGCATCACCGGAATAATAAAACCAGCTGCAAATATTGTCAATACGGCTGCTACCGGCTCTACTGCGCCGGAAAGTACACCCATCCAGAAGGATTTTGATTTTTTCATGCCGTCCGCTTTCAAAGGCATGGAAATAATCGCACCTTCCGGAAAGTTCTGTATGGCAATTCCTAAAGCAAGCACAAAAGCCGCTGCTGGTGTCATTTCTGAACCGCCGTATAATAATCCGGCATAAACAATTCCAACCGCCATTCCCTCTGGAATATTATGCAGCGTGACGGAAAGCATCATCATGTCAGAAGACTCCGCCGGAAGTACTCTGTCTAACAGCAAAAGACAGCCGATTCCGGTTAAAAATCCCCCTGCTGCCGGAAGAAAAGCCAGTCTGCCTAATGCTTCGGACTGCTCCAAGGCCGGAAGCAGTAAACTCCAGATACTGGCAGCAGTCATAATACCAGCCGCAAACCCCATTAAAAGCCGTTTCAAATTCAGATTAAACTGATTCTTCATGAGAAACACACATGCAGAACCAAGAGAAGTACCTAAAAAGGGGAGTAAAATTCCCTTACTGATTTCTAACATAAGCAAGACTCCTTTACAGGTAATTTCGAGTTAGCAATTGCTAACTCTTTATAAAACTATCATACTATATTTTTATAGAAGCTGTCAAGAGCCATTCTGCAATATCTGCTATTTCAATAAAAAATTCTGCTATTTGTGGAATTATCTGAGAAAAACATTCTTATAATATTACATGCAGCAAGACTTGTCTCTGTGACATAGAAAAATTTCCGGTACTGCTGAAAAGCAATACCGGCATGACGTAAAAATAAATATTTACAAAAACTTCTTCATCTGGTCTAAAATATCTTCTATGCTCACACCAGCACCGCCTGCAATACCTGCAAGATATTCCGGTGACAAATCAAAATCCTCTTCCACTTCTATTGTATTGAGCTTTTGCATCAGTTCCGGTGGCACATCTACATTTAATTCTTTTACCTTTTTCAGCAGTTCTGCTTTTGTCATAAAATGACCTCCTCAAATAAATTTATTTTTTAGGTTTTTCCAAGCAATCTTAAAATTTGCTCAAGTACCTCTTCCGCAGTAGCACCTGCACATAACAAATTATCCTCAAATTGGTTACCACCGACAATATTTTTAAGAGAATCCAAGGATAATTCTTCATTTTCATCAACATCTATCATGTGAAATTTTTGCATCAGCTCAGGTGGTATATCTATTTTCAGTTCTTTTGCCTTTTTCAGCAGTTCCGCTTTTGTCATAAAATGACCTCCTCAAATAAATTATTTTTTATATTTTATCATATTATTGCACAATAAAAAAGCATTTTCTATGATAATTCTGTTAATAAATTATGTATTCCCGAAAATTAAGCAATCGCATCTGTTTTTTTGAGAAATTCGGGTAACTCCATAACATCCTCCAGATAAACAAAACTTTTATTTATTATAGCATTTTTTACAGGAAAAGTCAATTCTTTTCTCAAAATTATTGACAGGAACATATCATTTATGTTATAATTTAATTAAATTTATAAAAACCGAAAGGACGTTTTATCTATGAAAAGCAGAATTCACTATCAGACATTTGTCATCAGTGTTTCTCTTGGAAAAGGCTGTTATCGACATCTGAAAATCTCCGGACGGAAAACGCTTGAAGAATTATCTGACAGCATTCTGTGGGCATTTGATTTTGACAATGACCATCTTCATGCATTTTTCATGAATAACAGAGCATGGGACGATACTGCATGTTATTCTTCCCCTTATGCAGAGGACGGCTGTCCAACCACAGACAAGCATACGCTCCAGTCTGTCAGCTTGAAAGCCGGTCAGAAATTTTTATATATTTTTGATTTCGGTGATGAGTGGCATTTTGAGTGCAAAGTCCTGAAAATCCTTGACGAAGATACCAAAGAAACCGAACTGATTAAATCACAAGGCCAAGCCCCTGAACAGTATCCGGATTATGAAGAAGATGATTTTTATGAAGAAGAACCTGATTCGTTCAAAGAATTAACAGAATTGCCTGTTCCTGTGCCGGATTCACTTTATGATACAGCATTCAGATTTAAATCTGAAAAACTTTGGAAGAAACTCTATGACAATCAAATTTTTGCAGTACAGTTGTCTAACGGCGAAATTGGCTATTGTACCATCATGGGCGCACTTGGTGAACATCTTGCGCTTGGTCTGTATATCGGCGAAAAAGGTTATCAGACATACTGCAATATTGCAGACATCACAAGAGATAAATCAGAATCCGATTATTTTGAATATTCCATTTCACAAAACTGTCTGCAATGCAGTTTTGAAAATAAAGACAATATGTCAGATGCAGAAATTTCTTCTGTACAGGCTTACACCAAAGCACATAATATTCATCTGAGAGGTGCAAACAGTTTTCCGTGCATGATATGCGTGAAGCCTTATCAGATACCTTGGTTCATTAGAGACGAAAAAGATTATGTTTTGCTGGAAGAAGCCCTCAAAGCCGGAATTGCAGTCGCTGAAAAACTGAAATCCCATAAACCTGAAAAACTTGGATTTTCCACTTTTTTGGAGGAAATTCCCCTGCTTGTTCCGGAGAAAGACGGTTTTATCTGGAAAAGCTGTCACGTTCCAGAAGTTGTGCCGGAAGTATTTACTTCTCCTGTACTCAGTGATGAACTTACAGAACAGGTGAACGCTTTGAAAAAAGTCAACAAACTGGAATGCAAACTCATTCATATCAAGAAACCTGTACAGGATTCTCCCGAAGAGCCACCTTATTTCCCTGCTGTACTCCTCGCTATGGAAACTAGAAATGACCGTTTTCTGAAAAATCGGCCTGTGAAGCAGTATGCCGGAAATGAAGTTTCTGTTCTGGAAGATTTTGCAATGAATTTGATTGCCGCAAAACGTGTGCCAAAATCTATCGCAGTGACAGATGACCGTACAGAAGCATTATTATCAAAATTCTGTGAAGCTTGTGACATTAAGCTGAACCGTGTGAAAAACTTCACAAAATTACGCCAGACAGAAGAAAACATTAACGGCAGAGAATCCGGCAGTTTTGGACGATTCATGCAGATGATTGATACAGTACAGATGCTCCCCGAAGAAGATTTGAAACAATTTCCGCAGGAATTCCGTGATATGTTCATGGACATGGCAAAATCCGGTCTGCTCCCTCCGGAAACAGTCGAAAAAATGAAGAAAGCCTGGAATATCAAATAAATAAAAGCTCCGGCATTGCCCAAAAACAGTGCCGGAATAATTATACCTATTTTAGAAAATCAATTTAAATTCCAATCTGCAACATTACATTCTCCATTACCATTATGACCAGCAGCAAGGACAGTTCCATCTTTCCTTAATCCTACTGTATTACTGCCAACTGGTAAAATTGAAATTGAAATAATATCTGTCCAGTCCGAAACATCACATTCACCATTCTGATTCGCACCAGCTGCAACAACAGTTCCATCTTTCTTCAATCCTACCGTACAAGCACCATCTGCTGAAATTGCAACAATATCTGTCCAGTCTGAAACATCACATTGACCACTCACATTATTGCCAACAGCAAGGACAGTTCCATCCTTCCTCAATCCTACTGTAGTAAAGGGAGTTACTATGACTGAAACAATATCTGTCCAGTCCGAAATATCACATTCACCATTCTGATTCGCACCAGCTGCAACAACAGTTCCATCTTTCCTTAATCCTACTGTCCTGAGACCACTTCCATTGAGACCGCCTGCTGAAACTGCAGCAATATCTGTCCAGTCCGAAACATCACATTCGCCATCCTTATTCGCACCAGCTGCAACAACAGTTCCATCTTTTTTTAATCCTACTGCATGATAGCTGCCTACTGAAATTGAAGTAATATCTGTCCAATCCGAAACATCACATTGACCATACTCATTCGCACCAGCTGCAACAACAGTTCCGTCTTTCTTTAATCCTAATGTAGTAGAATTATTTGTTGAAACTGCAACAATGTCTGTCCAGTCTGAAACGTCACATTGACCACATTCATTGTTACCAACAGCAAGAACAGTTCCATCTTTTCTTAATCCTATCGTATATCCATTATCTACTGAAACTGCAACAATATCTGTCCAGTCTGAAACATCACACTGACCATATTTATTGTTACCAACAGCAAGAACAGTTCCGTCTTTTTTTAATCCTACTGTATGAAAGCAACTTACCGAAATTGCTGCTTCTCCAGAATTTAAAACTGCTGTATCTTCTGAATTAACCGTATCTCCAGAATTAGCTGCATCTCCAGAATTTAAAGTTGCTGTATCTCCGGAATTGTCTGTGCTTCCGCATCCCGTCATTATTCCAGCAATCATAACAAAACAAATCACCCCTTGAAATAATTTACTTCTTCTCATGTTTTCACCTCATATTATGCTGAAAATTCAGACATTTTTTACAATCATTTTATGATAACTCAAAAAAACAAAAAACAGGTGAAATCCGTGTGAAAACTATGTAAAATTTATAATTTTCTCAAAAAAGTATAATTTTAAAATTCCGGCAAATACTAACAGCGCAGTCAGGTTATTTTAAAATCATCTGAATTTTTACAAGAGGAGAAAAAAACATGAAAGCAACAGGAATTGTCAGAAGAATTGACGATTTGGGGAGAGTGGTCATTCCCAAGGAAATCCGCAGGACAATGAGAATTCACGAAGGCGACCCGTTAGAGATTTACACCAGCAGTGACGGAGAAGTGATTTTCAAAAAATATTCCGTCATTGGAGAGATGGGACACAATGCTTCACAAGTAGCGGATATTATGTATAAGCTTGCAGGGTGTCCGGTTGTGGTGTTTGACCGTGACCACGTTGTAGCAACTTCCGGTGTCACCAAAAAAGAATTTCAGGAACGGAGAGTTTCTCCCGAACTGGAAGAACTTATGGAAAACCGGAGACAGTATTTTGCAGAAGATGAAAACAGACAGTTCTATGCAGTGGAGGGTGTGAATCAAACTTCCTTAGCGTGTCTGCCGATTTTATCTTCTGGAGATGTGACTGGTGCAGTGGCTTTTCTGAATAATGGAAAATCCAGCAGAATTTCAGAATCTCAAAAAAGTCTGGTCAATGCAGCAGCACAGTTTTTAAGCAGTCAAATTGATTGAAATAAAAGGTTGCGTAATGCAGTATTACGCAGCCTTTTTTTATAATGTGACGATTCGTATCAAGGACGTGACACAGCGATTCTTTACAATTTTGAAATTCTATGCTATCATAGAATCAGCCAAAGGGCAAAAATCAGAAAGGATATGATACTATGACAAAAAAAGGAAAGAAATTGCTGATTGCTGGAGTGATACTGCTTTTCTTGTTTGCTGTTTGGACGGGGTTAATTCAAACAGTAGATGTTCAGCCGGCTGGTCAAAATGGAACAGACATTGGATTTGCAACTGTGAATACATGGTTTCACGAATTGACGGGGGTACATATGAAAATTTATACGATTACGGACTGGTTAGGCTTAGTGCCGATGATTATCTGTATGATATTTGGAACGCTTGGATTGACACAGCTTATCAAAAGAAAGAAATTACTGCAAGTTGATAAAGATATTTTATTATTAGGGATTTATTATATTTTAATCATTTTCGGCTATTTCATTTTTGAGATGATTCCCATCAATTACCGACCTGTTTTAATAGACGGAATTTTAGAAGCGTCTTATCCGTCATCTACGACTCTGCTTGTACTGAGTGTGATGCCGACATTAAGTTTTCAGGCGCACCGGAGAATTGAACATAAAAATATTTTATTTTTAATTGATATATTTGTAATTTTATTTTCTATGTTTATGGTGTTAGGGAGAACCATTGCAGGGGTTCACTGGCTGACAGATATTTTAGGTTCTGTGCTGTTAAGTGCAGGGTTATATTTGATTTATCACGGGAGTGTTTTATTCACTGAAAGGAGCAATCAAAATGGAATTTCATGAAAAATTGCAGGAACTTAGAAAAAATAAAGGCTTAACACAGGAGGAACTTGCAAAGGAATTATATGTTTCAAGAACTGCAATTTCAAAATGGGAATCCGGCAGAGGTTATCCGAGTATTGATTCTTTGAAAGAGATTTCAAAATTCTTTTCTGTGACGATTGATGATTTATTATCTTCTGAAGAACTAATTACTGCTGTACAGAATGAGAATCAGGAAAATGTAAAACAGATTTATGAGTTATTATTTGGCATAACAGATATGATGCATTTGATTTTAATCTTACTGCCTTTATATCCTGAAACTGTGAATGGCTTTGTGACATCTGTGAATCTGCTGAAATATACAGAAATTTCACTTTGGATACGCTGGATTCAATGGGGCTTGCTAATTGCGTTGCTTCTTATCGGAGGAGTGAAAATTTTTCTGAATCAAAAGCATATTGAAAAAGGTCAGAATGTTCTTACCAATTTTTCTATGATTTTAAGTATTGCAATGATATTGTTTTTGACTATGAAGAGAACGCCTTATGCTGTAACAATGGGCTTTTTACTGCTTGTTGTGAAGACGATTGTATTATTTAAAAAAGCAGACACTTCAAACTGAAGCATCTGCTGAATTTTTAGAATAAAATATCTTTAAAGCATACATAAGGTTCATGTTTCTCAAAATTCCAGCTGTGATAAGCACCGCCGTGACAGAATTCTTTTTCAGAACAGGAAGAACATTTTTTGTTTTCGTCACAAAGGTTTTTGCGAAAGATTTGGAATTTATTTTCCCATACGTCTTTGAAGTTGTCTTTTAAGATATTACCCTGCACGAATTCGGGACGGCGTTCAATGTCAAGGCAGGCGATAATATTGCCGTTGGCAGTAATGCTTGCTGTATAAATACCAGCCATACAAAGGAAATACCAGTCACGGACTTCTCTTTCATATTCAAGTCCTAAGTAATGACTGCACCCGTAACAAACCGGCTCGCCCTGAATGCGTTTGTTCCGGATAAATTCAAACATGGTCTGATAATCTTCTTTTGTTAAAAGCAGTTCCGGATGTTCCAAGGCTCTGCCAATCGGTTCAATATTGATGACCCGCCAAGAATCCAAAGGCATGTCATTGAATATTTTATAAAGTTCGTCCAGCTGAGAAATATTTTCATGCGTGACAACTGTTGTGACCTGAACAGCTTTAAACTTTCCGACACGGAGCAGGGCTTCAATGCCGTTCATGGCTCTGTTCCAAGCGTTTTTAGTTCTTCTGAACTTATCATGTGTTTCGGGGAGGCCGTCAATGCTGACGGAAATTGTACCCATACCGGCCTGATAAAGTTCCTTTGCAATAGTATCATCGATTAAAGTTGCATTACTGGTCATTCCCCAGCGGAAGCCTAATTCTTTGGCTTTATGCATAATATCGAAAAATTCTTTTCTGAGAAGGGGTTCACCGCCGGTAATGCAAAGCATTTTCCGGTCAGTTCCCATATCATTTTTGACTTGTGTTAAAAAATCATGATACTGCTGGACGGTTAATTCATCTGAAAAAACGTCATTGCAACGGCTTCCGCAGTGAAGGCAGTTTTCATTGCATCTCATTGTTAATTCTAAAAACAGATGTCTGAGCTGAGGTTTGAGGAATAAGCCGTCACGGTATTCTTTCAAAGTATTTAAATTTTTAATTTTTGTATTGACATTGAGCATGAGAAATCACCCATTATTGAAAGATTTCGGGAGGGCCATACACGGGCTGAGGGATAACTTCCGTAGGCGGTTCAGTAGTTTCTTCAAACCAAGCCGGAGGGCCATAGACATCATATTGTTCTTCTGATTCGGGGTCATATTCTGTTTCAGTCGGTTCAGTAGTTTCCACCCATTCCGGAGGACCATAGTCTGGCTGAGGGGGAATTTCAGTCGGTTCAGTGGTTTCTTCAAACCAAGCCGGAGGGCCATAAACGCAGACTTCCTTCTCTGTTGTCGGGTCATATTCTGTTTCAGTAGGTTCATCAACAAGTTGCCAGTCACCGTAAATCAAAACTCTTTTCTGAGCGACAGTATCAAAGACATTAACAATTCCGTCCTGATTGAGGTCAGCTCTTTTGAACTGTTTTTCTGTAAATGTCTGCTGATTTTTGAGATATTTTTGAAGCAGTACTGCATCTGCTACAGAAATTTCGCCGTCTCCGTCAATATCGCCATGCAGTAAAGACAGAGAAACAGGTTCATTTTCTGTTGCGGAATAATAATAAATATCCGGTTCGGAGTTCACTTCCTGCACAGGAAGCTTAGAACAGGCAGACATGCCCACAGCAGCGGCAAACATGGCAGCAGTCAAAGCTGTTTGTTTTGTTTTCTTCATAAAATAACCTCCTTAGAATAATTTTTATTGATAGTTCTATCATAACACAAAAATTAGCAAAAGTCAAGAAAAAATCAACCTCTTTTCAGAACTTTTTTCACCGTCTGCATAATATCTGAAAAATTATAAAGCACCATGAAAGTCAAACATAAAATTTGCATCGGAAGCAGGAAAAACGGCTCTGTAATTGCTGCAATACTCATTAAAAAGACAACAATTAAATTATTTACAAAATGAATGTGATTGACTTTAAAATAGATTAGCTTTCTGGTGTCGACAATTCGTACCAGATAGCAGACAAAATAACTCATAAAAGTAGCAACAACTGCTCCCTGCACACCCCATCTGTAAATTAAAATCACGTTTAAAATTAAATTCGTGACAGCAGCGATTAAGCTTGTCCAGAAACTGTGTGTTGTTTTTTGTGTTGCTGTGTAAATACTGCTTAAAAACTGGTTGAAACTCATCATTAACACGCCTATAATTAAAATTGGGGTAAATTCATAGGCTCTTGCATAAGCTGGGTCTGTGCTGGAGTCAATTAACATCGCAGATAACGGCTTGACCAATGCAATCATGAAAGCCGCTCCCAAAAACATGACTGACTGATATGCTGAGAAAATCTTTTCATAGAAAATGCCTTTGTCCTTGCTGTTATTTTCTGTAATGGCAGACATATTCCACGCTTGGAAAAAGATAGTGGATACCATGGAAATTAAATTCGGAACTTTAGAAGCCGCATCATAGACACCAGCGGCAACACCTCCGACATCTGGATTTGGCGCAGAAGTCATATAACGCACAAAAACTCTGTCAGAAAAGCCTGTAATAATCCAGAGTACCGCTGTCGGAATCATCGGAATGGAAAATCTTAACATAGTCATTGTCATTTCCCAATTAAATTTTTTAATTTTAAAGAATTTCCAGAGTTTCGCTGTAAGCCAGAGAAATACCCCTGAGCAGAAATCTGTCAAAATGCTTGAAAGCATAAAGCCTTCCACACCTTTGTGCAGTACAGAAATAAAAATGATATTGAAAATAAACAACGTCAAAGTTGCAAGAATTCCGTCTAATGCAAATAATTTCACCATGCCTCTGGCTCGGACAAACTGAGAACTTAGCTGCCGGAATGCGGACGCTGTAATAAATAACAGCAGTAATGTGATATAGCCCTGTGCATACGGCAGAAATTTCAACAACGGGGAACATAACAGCATCATGACCAGCCCCACGGCTTCTGTCAGACATGCCGAAGTAAATACTTCCTGATTATCATAATCTCTGTCCAGACCGTAACGAATGACCGCTTCTGCAATCGAAAGTGTCACAATCGGAATGATAAAATTCGCTGTCTGTTCCAGCAAAGATTTTGTACTGTTTTCTTCTGACGGAATATGATGTGTATATAATCTGGTCAGAAAAAGCAGTAAAATCTTTGAACCAAATGACCCAATCGCAAAAACAAGCGTATTTGCAGCCAGCTTTTTATATTTATTCAAGCCAAAACCTTCTTTCTGAAAAATCACTTTTATATTATAGCAGACTTTTCAGAAAAAGGCAAGTGGTTACTGAAAAAAAGTCTTGACATGTTCCGGAAACTGTGCTATAATGTAGTTATCTATCATAAATCAATTGGAAGGGAGATTACAAATGGCTATTTATGAAATCATTTGCGGAGCAGTGGTTCTGCTTCTGTGCCTGCTGATTATTATTTTATGTTTAATGCAGGACGAAAAAACACAGCAGAATATGACATCTGCACTGGGCGGAGGTTCTAACGATTCTTTCTATGCGCAGAATGAAGGCAATACCAGAGATGCAGCATTGCAGAAATTAACGAAAATTTTAGGTATTATTGTATTTATTGTTTTGATTGCCATGAATATTGTCGTTCCGCTGATTACGGCACTCACCAGCGGAGGAACAGAATAAAACAATATTTGCAATTAGTTCAGCAGTCCTGAGGTCATTGTACTTAGGGCTGTTTTTTCAATCAGAAAGGTGGTTTACTATGGCGAGACACAACGCAAAACATGAAAAAAGAAAACAGACTTCTGCAAAGAAAGCTCCTGTCAAAAAAATAAAATCTGTCAGCCCTGAAGATACGGCAAAATATGCCCGTAAAATTAAAACATTCCTGCAAATGACCGCAAGAAAACAAATGAAACAATCTGAATTAGCAGCCAAATGCAGGGCAAAACGAAATTTAAATGCTTATGACAGTGCAATTGCATCACTTTTAAAAAGCGGTGAAATGATTGCTTCCCGTCAAAGTTATAAATTAAGCAATCAGGAAGAGTGCTTTAAAGCAGAAACTGTCCGTTTAGCAGGGGCATTCGGATTTATTCAAGATGAAGAGGGGAAAGAATATTTTGTACCGGGGAAATTTTTGCTTGGAAGCCTGACCGGAGATAAAGTATTAGCAAGGGGGATTGCTTCCAGAACAGGTTCACCGGAAGCGGAAATTGTTTCCATTTTAGAAGAAGCACCGCAGGCAAAGCTTTCAGGTGTGATTGTAGCAACAGAATATGGATTATGCTTTTTATCTGAAATTGCCGGAATGCCTTTGCATATTGACTATCACCAGAGCTGTCAGTATAAAACTGGGGATAAAGTGCTTGCAGAAGTGATTTACAGAGGAAGCCGGCATATGGAGCATATTGTCAAGATTACAGTGAATTTCGGAAGTGCTGACAGTGCCGAAAACTGTATGCAGGCAAGAATTGCAGAATTAGAGATTCCGGTTGCATTTACGGAACATGTACAGCGTGAAGCCGTGAAAGTTTCCGCTGTCGGTGTCACGGAATTTGATACAGAAGGAAGAAAGGATTTCCGGCAGGAAACCGTTTTCACCATTGACGGCGCACATACCAAAGATATGGACGATGCTGTTTCAATTCAGAAAAAGCCTGACGGAAGTTATATTTTAGGAGTGCATATTGCAGATGTTTCGTATTATGTCCGCCCGAACAGTCCGCTTGACGGAGAAGCATTCCGCAGAGGGACAAGCATTTACTACGCTGACAAAGTCATTCCCATGCTTCCGAAACAGTTATCCAACGGCATTTGCTCTTTAAATCCCAATGAAAACAGATTAACCCTTTCCGCCGTCATGCAGATTTCACCAGAGGGCGATTTGACCAGCTATGAATTTTTTAAATCTGTGATTTGCTCCAAAGTCAAAGGCGTTTATGAAGAATGCAATCAGATTTTAGCCGGCACGGCAAGCCCTGAAATTTTAGAAAAATATCAGGACGTGAAAGAAAGTTTGTTCCTGCTGGAGGAATTAACAGACAAACTTGAACAAAAACGTCAGTTAAGAGGTGCGCCCGAACTTGAAAGCACAGAATCGGCTTTGCTTCTGGACGAAACCGGAAAATGTGTCGGCTTGACGGCTTTACAGCGTGGCAAAACGGAAAGAATCATAGAAGCTTGTATGCTTTGTGCAAATGAATCCGCTGCAAAATTAGCCAGAGAAAAGCAATTTCCTTTAGTATACAGAATCCATGAAAATCCTTCTCCTGAAAGAATCGCTTCTTTAAAAGAATTATTATGCAAGCTGACACAGAAAGAATGGGTTATTTCGCCGGAAGAGGTCAAGCCTGCTGACATTCAGAAAATTTTAAACGATGCAAGAGGAGAAATTTATTTTCCGGCAGTAAATGCGTTTACTTTGCGGACGATGGCGAAAGCAAGATACAGTGAAAAGCCAGCAGGGCATTTTGGTTTAGCATTAGCAGATTATGCGCATTTCACGTCACCAATCAGACGTTATCCGGATTTGACAGTTCACAGAATTATCAGTGATTATTTAGACGGCGCAGACAAGGACTGGTTAAACAAGCGTTATCAGAAATTTACAGAAAATGCTGCACAGCGTTCTTCTGATACGGAATTAAGAGCCGTTCAGCTGGAGCGTGAAGCAGATGCCTGCTATGCGGCTGAATATATGCAGTCCCATGTCGGAGAAATTTTTCACGGAGTGATTACAAGTGTGACAGATTTCGGAATGTATGTTACACTTGACAACATGGCGGAAGGCTTACTGCACATTCACGACTTGCCGGAAGGACAGTATGAAGTAGAAGAAGGCTGGTATATAAAAAATACACTTACCGGAACAGAATTCAAGCTTGGTGATGAAATTCAAGTCCTTTGCACAAAAGCAGAAGTCAGCACAGGGCATATTGATTTGGCAGTTGCATGAAAAATATGTGAAAAGACTTGCTATTCTTTCCGGTTTATGGTACAATAAAATTAGAAATAACATAGAAAGGACGGTACTTTATGGGAAAATATACAGGTTGTGAATGTATCATCTGTCAGAAGCGTTTCACAGATAAAGACACCATTGTCGTATGTCCGGAATGCGGAACTCCTTATCATCGGGAATGCTATCAGACAACAGGAAAATGTATCAATGAAGCCTTACATGCAGTCGGCGGAAGCTGGCAGTCCGTTCAGAATGAACAAAGAAGGCAAATCGGCGGTATTGAATGCAGTCATTGCGGATATGTCAACCTTCCCAATGCAAGAACTTGTGTATCCTGCAATCTGCCTTTGCTGGAGGAAGAAGAACCGGACGAAATTAACAATGCAGAAGATTTCGTCATTACCACACCGGACGGACAACAGCATTATTTCAAAGCGTCTGACCCTTGCTGTGGCATATCACCGGAATATAAAATAGAAGGTGAACGGCTGGGAGATGTAGCGCATTTTGTCCGGACAAATACATTATATTATATTCCATTATTCCGGAGATTTCAGGAAACGGACAGAAAATTGTCTTTTAATCTGCCGTGCATTTTATTTCCTTATTTTTACTTTGCGAACCGGAAAATGTGGTTAATGGCGATACTCAGCGGATTATTATGGATAATTTGTTCTTTGCCGGGAATGTTTCTGAACATGCTGGACATGATGCAGGACAAAACTTATTTAGAAATGCTTCAAACAAATGGAATGCCTCAGCAGGCAATTGACCAAATCACTTCTTTTCTGACGGTACATCAGGAATTGTTTGAGACATTGCAGACACCGTTATTTTTCGCAGGAATCGCCATTCGGCTGGCATTATGTTTATTCGGGAACTATTTATATTTCCGGTTCGTGCTGAAATCTGTGAAAAAAATCCGGCTGGCTGCTCCTACACCCTCTTTGAAGAAAGCGTTATTATCCGCAGAAGGCGGAACGAATTTCTGGAATGTCATTGGCTGTTTTGGATTATATTTCGGGCTGATGTTTGTGTTATATTTAGTATTGATTTTAGCAGTATGGTAAGAACGGAGTATGAAAAACATGAAAATTTACACAGATTATTCTCTTACAAAAACCGTAAAAGAACTGGAAACATTTCGGACACCGAAGAATTTAATTTTACAATGTCTGATATTTGGGGGCGTGTTTCTGCTGATGCAGATAGCGGAAAGTTTAGGAATGATAATAGGCATCATGCCACAGCTGATAGACTGGGCAAAAGAACAGACTGCTTTAAACAATACACTGACTTCAGAAATGATGATGGAAAAATTAAATCATCTTTTAAATGACCCTGCATTAACTTATATCCTGCTGTTTTCCACAGGGCTGGGAACGATAGTCATATTATTATTCTGTCGGCTGGTGGAAGGAAGAAAGCTTTCTACACTGGGATTTTTCAAAGAAAAGGCTGGTATGCAGTATCTGGCAGGCTTAGGAATTGGCTTTGTCATGTTTTCCTGTGTAGTGGGGTTAAGCTGGTGCATGGGCGGACTGAAATTTGAAGGAACAGAAGCGTTTTCCCCTATGTTGCTGGTGATTTTATTAGGCTTCTGCATACAGGGTATGAGCGAAGAAGTTGTATGCAGAGGATATTTCATGACCACAGTGATGAGACATCATTCTGTCTGGTGGGCAGTGGGATTAAATTCATTATTTTTCGGGTTAATGCACGCTTCAAATAACGGATTTTCATTGTTCACGCTGTTAAATTTAGTGTTATATGCCGTCATGGTATCGCTTTATACATTAAGAACAAATTCATTATGGGGGGCATGTGCCATTCATGGAATCTGGAATTTCACACAGGGGAATTTTTACGGTTTACCGGTCAGCGGAATTGATTCCGGTGTGAGTGTGTTCCGAATGTCCTTAACAGGTTCAAAATGGATAAACGGCGGAGATTTCGGCTTGGAAGCCAGCATTCCGACAACGATTGTGATGACAGCCGGCATATGCATTTTACTGTTTTGTCCTCTGCCGTTTTTAGATAAAAAAGCAGGTGAAAAAATTTGAAAACAGTTCTGATTACAGGCGCAGGCGGAGGAATTGGCAAGGCAATTGCTGAAACATTCGCAAAAGAAAATTATTTTCCGATACTGCATTATCATCAAAGTCAGAAAACAGTACTGCTTGCAAACCAGTTAAACGGAATGGCGGTACAGGCGGATTTATCAGAAATTTCAGAAATTGAAAACATGACCCGTCAAGTTTTGAAAGAAGTTTCTCATATTGACGTGTTAGTGAACAATGCAGGCATGAGCATTTCCGGCTTATTAACGGACATTTCACCGGAAACAAGAAAAAAATTATTTGCTGTGAATGTGTTGGGGGCAATAGAATGCACAAGGCTTTTTTTGCCGTCCATGATTCACCGCAAAGCCGGAGCGATTATCAATATTAGTTCCATGTGGGGACAGGTGGGTGCATCTTGTGAAGTGGACTATTCCGCTTCAAAAGCTGCAATTATTGGCTTTACAAAGGCATTGGCACAGGAAGTCGCCCCCAGTCAAATTCGGGTGAACTGCATTGCACCGGGGGTCATTCAGACGAAAATGCTTGACTGCTATGATGAAACAACTTTACAGGCATTGGCAGAAGAAACGCCTTTGCAAAGATTAGGCACACCCCAAGACATTGCAAAAGCGGTTTATTTTCTGAGCAGTGAACAGTCAAGTTTCATCACCGGACAAATTTTAGGTGTCAATGGCGGATTTGTGATTTAAAAAACCTGCATTCTTTACGAATGCAGGCTTAATTTTTAAGAATTTAAAGCTTCCTGTTCAGTAATCAGACCGACAATCAATTTCAGTAAAGTCATTGCTTCATTGGCATCAGGCTTTTGATTTTTATTAAAGTCGATATTAGCAAGACCTTTTTCAGACATGGCTTCTTTGCCCATGATAGCCTTGTTAATGGTGATAACGTCCAGAATGTCTACTTCGCCGTTGTTATCAGCATCACCGATTTTTTCTGCTGCGGGGTCAGTTGAGAACTGAGAGGGTTCTTCTGTAGGTTCTTGAGTGGGAGTTTCTGTGTCTTGTGTAGGCTCTTGAGTTTCAGCTGTAGGTTCTTCTGTTTGAACAGTATCTTCAATTTCAGTTGTTTCAGTTGCTTCTGTAGGAGTTTGTTCTTTCTGCTTTGCAGTCACGGAAACTTCTGTAGCAGTGTAGGAAATGGGCTTGTCAAAAACTAAAGTGACACTGTCGATATAAGCGTCATCTTTATCCCACCATAACTGGAATGTTAAATCTCCGCTCATAGTCATTGTATAAGATTCTGTGCCGTTGTCTCCTTCAAAAATGCCGTCAACAGTGATAGTATCTGTACCGGCTTCGGAAGTCCAGTTTCTGCGAGAGCCGTCAGGATTTGTCGCTTCAAAAGCCATACCCCAGCCACCTTTGCCGTTAATCAGAACTTGTTTTAAAGTAACACCTTTTCCGGCATAAGGAGCTAAATCTACTTTATAATCATCACCGCTTTTTGTGGGTTTTACAGTAGAGCGGTCAGAAGTATCGCTGGTTTTCTTGATATCATATTCAAATTCAATCTGAGTGCCGTTTTCTTTGAGGTTTTTGTAAACGTTCATGTAATCCTCATCGAACCATTTCAAATTTTTTCTGCTGTAGTACTGCATATCGCCAGCGTCACCGGCATCCCACAAGAATGCAGTTACACCGTCAGTTGCCAGTGCAGAGGAAGCAACAGTATCTAAATAAGAAACAATGCTGTCATGGTCTTTTCCGCAGTTGGTAACAACACCGTATTCACCGAAAATAACCGGAATGCCTTCATCAGCGAAATAAGCCTTTACTTTAGCGAAAGTATTATAAACTTCCTGTTTGTCGTCAGCAGTACCCCAGTCATTGCGATAGCCCCAGTATTGTGGAGAATTGGGGTCGGAAACGGTTGCTACTGCCCAAGTAGACGGATAATAATAATGAATGGAAACAGCTACCATTTTATCATCTGGCACAACAAATTCCGGTGTGCAAGTTTTGGTCAGGTCGGTATTTGCGCCAGCCAGCAGTAAAAGACGATTGCTGTTATTTCCGCCGGAAGTTCTGACCAAGTCTACAAATTTCTGATTGAATGTATTTAAAGTATCATAATCGAAAGTGACTTCATTCATGCTTTCAAATACAAGATGATTATCATATTCTTTGAAATAGTTAGCGATTTCCGTCCACATGGTCTGATACTGAGGGAGTGCGTCCATGCCCTTGTTGAGCCATAAAGAGCCATCAGAAACCCAGTCCCAGTGCATATTTATGATAACATACATATCATTTGCGTAAGCATAGTCAATGACTTCTTTAATTCTTGCAAGATAAGCGTCATCAATATCATAAGTAGTGCTGTCTGTATTTTCATACCAAGTAATTGGAATACGGATTGAATCGAAGCCGGCAGCTTTAACAGCGTTAATCATTTCGGGGGTTGTTTTGGCATTGCCCCAGCCTGTTTCCGTATCGGTAGTCCAGCCACGAGTATTCCAGCAGTCAAATGTATTGCCAAGATTCCAGCCGAGACCCATATCATTAACGAGTTCAGTAGCCGTTTTGTCAGCCGCACTTGCTGGAGTGAACATAGAGCTTGCAGCCATGGAACAGCTCATGACAGCAGCAGTGAGCGCAGAAACGATTTTTTGAAATTTCTTCATCATATATCAGTCCTCTTTTCATAAAATTAAAAAAATATCCTATTAGTAATTTTATCATAACATATTTTTGCGAATTTGTCAATAAGATTTGTGAAAAAGAATGAATTCAGCTTACGCTTTCACTACCGGATAGTGACAAGCCCCCACCTCTGTAGGTGGGGGATGAATTGCGTCCCACTCTCTTGACAAATACTGAAAAATATGGTATACTGATATTAGATTTTTGGAGAGAATAACAGGGTGTTATCTCTCGTGATTTGCCTGTATTCCAATAGAGCGAAAACCAAGCCGTGAGTACAGAGAATAAAGAAAGGAGAATGGATTGGGGGTAATCATTCCGCCCATGATAAGGGATTCTGACAAATTGACCTCTTTTTCCCGTAGTCAGTCGGGATGTAAAATGTGCAAAGCGAGAGATTGCAAGCAAATTTGTCATAACCGTGGGACACACGGGGGTAGCTCGCTTATGCTTAGTACACTGGTACTATCGAACGAGAACCGACTGCCCGCTTTTGCGGGAGGAAGCCCCCGCCTCTTTAGACGGGGGAGGATGTCACAAGTTTGCAATATCTTCATAGGACATATCCGGCTGAAGTGCCATATTGATTCCACAGCTTAATAAATGCGCTGCCTGTGTGATTAAACGGTCAATGTCTCTGGGGGCAACCATGAAATTCGGCGCATGTTCCGCCAGATACTGCATATTGATGACAGTCGGCACACCAATGCCAATCACCGGAATTCTTAATGTTTCAAGAGTTAAAGCCTTCCGGTGATTGGAAACACCGCTCCCCGGAGCAATGCCGGTGTCTGCAATTTGAATGGTTTTGCCTAAGCGTTCCGCAGCAGTACACGCTAATGCATCTACAGCAATTACGGCAGCAGGGTGAATTTTTTCACAAACTGCCTGAATCAGTTCAGCAGATTCTATGCCTGTCTGCCCCAGCACACCCCCTGCAAGTGCGCTGACTGGTCTTAAATTCTTTAAAAAATCTTCTTCTTCCTGCGCAAGTTCCTGTTTTAAATGGCGTGTGGCAATAATTTTTTCAGCGGTTCTGACTCCAAGTGCATCAGGAGTAATATTTTGATTGCCAAGCCCTGCAACAAATATCAGCCCTTCCTCTGGTAAAAGCTTTCTTAATTCCTGTGCAAATTCTTCAGTCATTTGCGGATAGTGCGCTGAAAAACCGGATAACGATTCCCCTTCTAAAGTAATATAATTTCCTTTAGGCTTGCCGAATTTCTTTTCAGCCAGTTCGTCCTTGATTTGAATTTCATGAATCTGAAAATACTGTCCTCTTTCATGCTGTTCCCAGCCAGTGAATTGTTCTGTTACGCTTTCCAAAGCCAAATCTGTTCTGCAAATCATGTGTCTGCTCCTTTCTATTATGCAATCTGCCGAAAAAGTGGAGAAATTTTTATCAAAAAAACGTGAAAAAGCTGCTTGCATTTTCCACAAAGACATGTTATAATATTATTTAGGTGCGGTATACGATGTTGGACGGTCGTACCGTCCGGAAACAGATGGTGTCTCTCTGTTTTCTTATCCTGTACCAGTTATTTATCCAATTTATAAGGAGGTGCTTCAGGAATGCCGAATATTAAATCCGCTAAAAAAAGAGTGAAAGTGAATAAGACAAAGGCTGCTGCAAATAAAGCTAGAAAGTCTAATCTGAAAACTGTCATCAAGAATGCGCATCTTGCTGCTGCAAATAATGCTGCTGATAAGGAAGAAGTTATCAGATTCGCTATCAAGCGTGTTGACCAGGCTTGTGCAAAGAATCTGCTTCACAAGAATAATGCTGCTAGAAAGAAGTCTCAGCTTGCAAAACTTCTGAATGCATAATTTGTGAAAATAAAGCCCCGTTCCCATCTCACAGGAACAGGGCATTTTCTTTTTTCAGGCTTAGCCGATGGAGTGAATCTGATTTCTGTGTTCATGGTCGTCCAGACGGAATAACAGGGTTGTACACCATACGGCGGAAACGGCTACAAGAATGTAAACCGCTCTGCTCAGGATAGAGGCTGAACCGCCTAACATCCATGCCACAAGGTCAAATTCAAAAATACCGACTAATCCCCAGTTGATACCGCCGATAATCAGCAGCGTCAGACAAATTTTATCCCAGATGCTATTATTCATGGTGATACCTCTTTCTGCAAGCTGTTTGTCAGCTCACGAAATTAGTATGCTCAGTTTTTGCAATATCATACTGGAAATTTTTTTAAAAAATGCACCGTCCTGCATAGACAAGGCGGTGCATGAAATTATTCAGCTGTATCAGAATTTTTTTCTAAATTGATTTCAGAAGTTTCGGTTTGTTCTGAAACGGAGTCGGATAATTCTGTTAAAGGCTCGCCCTTCATGAGTTTTTCAAATTCAGAGGCTTCAATTTTTTCAAATTTGATTAAATACTGTGCGACTGTGTGGAGCTGGTCAATGTGTGTACGGAGAATTTCTTCTGCCTTTGCATAGCCCTGCTCAACGAAATTACGAATTTCAGCATCAATTTCAGCAGCGACTTCATTGGAATAGTTGGGCGTGCTGCCAAGGTCACGGCCAAGGAAGGGTTCACTTTGGTCATTGCCGTAAACGACAGGGCCTAAGCGTTCGCTGAATCCATAGCGAGTAATCATATTTCTGGCAGTTTGAGTAGCTCTTTCCAAGTCATTGGAAGCACCTGTGGAAATGTCGTCCATGATAAGCTTTTCAGCGACACGACCGCCAAGCAGAACAATAATTTCCTCATGCATTTCTTTCAGGCTGTTGTAAGATTTGTCATGTTCCGGAAGGGAAAGGGTATAACCGCCGGCCATACCTCTGGGAATAATGGAAATTTGATGCACTTTGTCCTGATGTGGGCAGTAGTAAGTGCAGATTGCATGGCCTGCTTCATGATAAGCAGTGAGTTTAATTTCACGTTCTGTTTTGACTCTGGATTTCTTTTCAGGGCCAGCTACTACTTTAATTGTTGCTTCAGCAATATCCTGATTTGTGATAGATTTTCTGTTTGCTCTGGCAGCTAATAAAGCAGCTTCATTTGTTAAATTTTCGAGGTCTGCGCCAGTGAAGCCAACAGTTGTTTTAGCAATGTCGCTTAAATTGACATCTGGTGCAAGGGGTTTATTTTTGGTATGCACATTTAAAATTTCTTCTCTGCCTTTGATATCCGGATAGCCGACAACAATCTGTCTGTCGAATCTTCCGGGTCTGAGCAAAGCAGGGTCAAGAATATCTCTTCTGTTAGTAGCTGCGATAACGATAACGCTTTCATTGCCTGTAAAGCCGTCCATTTCTACTAAGAGCTGGTTTAAAGTCTGTTCACGTTCGTCATGGCCACCGCCAAGGCCTGCACCTCTGTGTCTGCCGACCGCATCAATTTCATCAATGAAAATAATAGAAGGTGCATTTCTTTTCGCTGTCTCGAATAAGTCACGCACTCTGGACGCACCGACACCGACAAACATTTCCACGAAATCAGAACCAGATATTGGATAAAACGGACAGCCAGCTTCACCGGCAACGGCTCTTGCAAGTAAAGTTTTACCAGTTCCGGGAGGGCCTAACAGCAGAACACCTTTTGGAATTCTTGCACCGATTTCAGCGTATTTTCTGGGATTTTTCAAAAAGTCTACGATTTCAGCCATTTCAAATTTTTCTTCATCTGCGCCGGCGACATCTGCGAAAGTTGCTTTTTTGCCGTCAGCAGCTGTTTTAATATTGGCTTTTCCGAAGTTTGTATATTTTGTACCGCCTGCCTGACGCATCATAAATACAAATAATACCACACCCATGACTAATATAATAAATGTTGGTACATAGGTAATCAGCCATGAATTGTCTGTAATTTTGAAATAATCCTGTTCCAAGGTGTCTTTCGGGTGGGCATTGTTATACTTTAACCGGTAATCTTCCGTATCACTTAAGAAGATAGAAACATTTGGAACGGTATATTCAATTTCCTTGCCGTCATCAAGCGTCAGTTTCAGTTCACCAGTTCCCAAATCCAGCGTATAGCCTTTGACTTCGAGGTTGTCGAAATGCGAAACAATTTCGGAATAGGTAAATTCTGGTTCTTTTTCGTTGAGGCGAGGCAGCATATACACTGCAAGGAATACCAGCAATGCAGCAATGATTAAATAGGCTGCAAGTCCTCTGCTTTTTTTCGGTGTCAATCTCTTCACTCCTCTTATTTTTCATAATAAAATTGGCACTCTCAAAGGGAGACTGCTAATTTTAATGCCTTAGTATACATCAGAAATGTGATGCTTTCATGTTGGTTATGTGTTGATTCTGTGAACGTGCAGAACAAGTATTTTTTTGGTGGCATCTGTGACGGCGGCACGTTCTGCAATGCCTAAATTTTGTACCCAGAGCAGGCCGTTTTCATCGGAAAGATAATGCAGAATGTTTCTCTGTGCAACAGGCTGTGTTTGCAGCCATTTTTTAATAGAAACAGTGTGTGGCTTGTGTGCAGGTTTCAGGTAAAGTCCTGTTTTTCTGCCGTGCAGGACTGCGGACTTCTTTATTATATCATAATCCAGTGCGGAATTTGCAAACATTGTGTAAATTTTTTCAAATTCTTCAGAATTTTTTCTGTCAAAGAGTTCTGCTTTGACAAGGAATTCCGGAAAAATCTGATTTTCACCGAATTTCAGCAAACATTCTGGTATTTCCGTGCTGACGGGTTCTAAAAATAAAGTATTCTGGCTGACATGGGCTTTTAATTTTCCCCGTAACAGTTCAGCAGTTCCGCCGTCTGCAAGCAGTTCCTGCACCGTGCATACCTGACGGAAATCGGCTTTCAGGTGATGCTGTTCTAAAAATAATTGAATGCATCGTTTTTGAAGTGCCGGATGAAGCATTTGTAAATTTTTTAAACTGCCGTCAGGCTGAAGGCAGTCTTGAAAAGCGAAGTTTGCAGAGCGTTCGAGAAAGTCCTCTTCCTGTGTGAGGAGAGCGGACATTCTGAAAGCGGTCTGTTCGGGGTGGGAATGCACTTCTTCCAGAGCCGGAACAATATGATGGCGAATGAAATTCCGGCTGTAATCGTCTTTTAAATTTGTAGAATCCGTGATATAAGTGATATTTTTTTCAAGTAAAAAATGTTCAATTTCCTGCCGGCTGGAAGCTAACAGCGGACGGAGATAATTTTCACGTTTTGCAGGAATGCCACATAAGCCTTTTAAGCCTGTACCTCTTGCCAGCCGGAACAGAATGGTTTCAAGATTATCAGAAGCCGTGTGTGCTGTTGCAATGAAATCCGCTTCACAAGAGGTAAATGCCTGATAACGGCATTCACGGGCGGACGTTTCCAAAGAAAGATGATGCTTTTGCTGATAGGCTTTGACATCAACGGAAATGATTTTCAGGGGAATATTTTGTTTCTGACAGAATTCTGCACAGAAATGCTCATCACGAAGGCTTTCCTGACCTCTTAAATGATGCTGGACATGGACGGCTGAAATTTTTAAATGAAATTTTTGTTTCCACTCCAGCAGGCAGAGCAACAGGCAGATGCTGTCTGCACCGCCGGAAAGCGCACAGGCAATACTGCAATCATGAATATTTTGCTGTGTCAGGAATTCCCTGACGGCTTCAAGGGGATACATTTGACTGCTCCGCTGAGGCGAATCTTGTGAATTGTCCGTCCCAGATTAAATTTGCTGTACCGCATTCGCCGTGGCGGTTTTTTGCAACAATGCATTCAGCCACATTAGGAGTTTTGCTGTCTTTGTGGTAATAAGCATCACGGTACAGGAACAGTACAATATCTGCATCTTGTTCAATAGAGCCGGAATCACGCAGGTCGGAAAGCATTGGTCTTTTATCTGTACGGCTTTCAGGGCCTCTGGAAAGCTGTGACAGCAAAACAACAGGGACATTTAATTCTTTCGCCATAATTTTCAGCTGACGGGTAATTTCAGCAACAACCTGTACTTTATTTTCTGTTTTCAAAGTGCTTTGAATCAAACCTAAATAGTCAATCACCACAAGCCCTAAATTCTTGATTCTCCGAAGTTTGGATTTAATCTGAGGGACTGTGATGCTTGCAGTGTCGTCAATATAAATCGGCATATTGCTTAAATAGCTTGCACCGGAAGCTAATTTAATCCAGTCGTCACCGCTTAATCTGCCGTTTCTGAGCTTATTGGAATCGACTTCCGCTGAAGTGGAAAGCAAACGGGCGGCAAGCTGCGCTCTTGGCATTTCCAGAGAGAAAATACAAACGGCTTCATCAGGGTGTGTTTTGGCGACATTCTGCGCTAAATTCAAAGCGAATGCAGTTTTTCCCATGGCAGGACGGGCAGCAATCAAGATTAAATCAGATTTATTTAATCCTGAAATTAAGCTGTCAAGGTAAGCATAACCTGTTCCCATGCCTTTATATTTTTCTCTGTCAGGGCCAGCCAGATGGCCTATATGAGTGTAAGTTTCAGCAACGACTTCTCTGATGGGTGTTAAACCGCTGACATCACGTCCCTGACGAATGGAGAAAATTTGCTGTTCTGCGCTGTCAAGAAGCATTTGTGCATTTGTTTCGCCGTTCTGAATATCTGTGAGAATTTTCTGAGCCGTTTCTGCCAGAGAGCGGATATAATATTTATTTGCAACAATTTTGCAATAGCTTTCCAGATTAGCTGTAGACGGGACAATTTCCGCAAGGCCGGCGAGGTATTTTCTGCCGTCTGCGGGTGTTTCAAAAATATGTGAAGCAATGGCTTTATCTAAAACAGTAATGACATCTACATGACTTCCAGATGCTGCCATATTCGCCATAATCGAAAATAATGCCCTGTGCTGCTGAATATAAAAGCATTCCGGCTTGATAGATTCCAGCACGATGCCAAGACAGTCAGAATCTATCAGAATTGCGCCTAAAATCGTCTGTTCTGCTTCAAGGCTGTAAGGCATGTTAATTTGTTCAAAATCTGGCATAAAATCCCCCTTTTCCTGCATAAAAGGCGGCTGATGCTGCCGCCTTATGCATTACGCTTCAATCACTTCAATAGCAATATTGGCTGAAATTCCTGTATACAGGCGGACTTCTGCGGAAAAACTGCCGAAGGCCTTAATATCGGATTTCAGGACAATTTTTTTCTTATCGACTTTAGAGCCGAGCTGTTTTTCAATTTCCTGTGCAATTTGTGCGGAGGTAACAGAACCGAACAATCTGCTTCCTGAGCCGGCTTTTGCAGCAATTGTTATTTTTTTGCTGTCAATCAGGGCTTTGATTTCTTCAGCGTTTTGTTTTTCGACATCTTTTTTATGCTGAGCGGAAGCTTTCTGACCCTGTAATTTGTTAATATTTTCGGGAGTTGCTTCTACAGCGAGGCCTTTTTTTAAGAGCATGTTACGGGCGTAGCCGTCAGCGACTTCTTTCAAATCGCCTTTTTTGGCAGAGCCTTTCACGTCTTGAATAAAAATGACTTTCATAAAATGGTTTCATCCTTTCGAGTAAGTAATATATAATTAAATAATTTAATTATTATCCTGATGGAGTTCTGCAAGCACTTCCAGAAGCTGATTTTTGGCTTCTTCCGGAGACATGTCAGGGATTTGTGTAGCTGCCATAGTCTGATGGCCGCCGCCGCCGAGCTGTTCCATAATGACTTGTACATTGACTGCACCAAGCGAACGGGCGGAAATGGAAACGGAATTTTTCACTGCATAAATGACAAATGCAGCATCTACATTGGAAATGCTTAATAATTCATCAGCTGCCTGAGGTGCAACCAGACGCACATCAGAAGTATGCTTTGGTGCAATGGCAATCGCATGACAGCCGACAATTTCAGCGGAGCTGACAATTTCAGCACGGCTTTTATAATTGTCAATCGAGCCGGAAAACAAGCCTTTGACTTTCACCGTATCTGCGCCGATTTTTTTTAGATAAGCTGCTGCTTCAAACGTTCTGACACCGGTACGCATGACAAAATTTTTTGTATCCAGCATGATTCCGGACAGCAGACAGTTTGCACAGCAAGCATTGACTTCTGTATTTAATTTGAAATACTGTAACAGTTCTGTGACCATTTCGCAGGCGGAAGAAGCGTAAGGCTCATGATAAAAGACAACTGCATTATCAACATAATTGACATTTTTTCTGTGATGGTCAATGACAATGACTTTCTGTGCAGCGTGATAAAGTTCTGCACTTTCTAAAATATCTTTATTATGCGTGTCTACGATAATCAGCAGTGTGTCGTCTGTAATTGTATCAATTGCCTGCTGAGGGGTTAAAAATAATTCTTTTCCGAGGTCTTTTTCTACGAGGGAAATTAACTGTTTGGAAAGATTTTTTTCAGGGTCAACCACAACGTTGACAGGAATTTCCATTAACTGTATTGCACCGGCAAGACCGCACGCTGAACCAATGGAATCCAAATCACCAAATCTGTGTCCCATTAAATAGACATTTGCGCTGTTCTGGATAAGTTCCTGAATCGCACCGGCAATAATTCTGGTTTTGGCACGGGATTTCTTTTCCACGCCTTTGGAGACACCGCCGAAAAACCGGAAACCGCTTTCTGTTTTGACAGCGGCTTGGTCACCGCCTCTGCCAAGTGCCATATCCAAGCACTGCACAGCCCATGCTTCACTTTCCTGCATAGTTGCTGCACCATGACCGACACCAATGGAAAAGGTCACACAGTTTTTATCATCTGCGTGAATGTTCCGTGCATCGTCTAAAATATGAAATTTTTCTGCCATCAGCTGTTGAATGTGTTCTTCTTCAATAATAGCAATAAATCTGTCATTTTTCAGACGTTTCAAAATGCCGTTTGTTTCGGAAATAAACTGTTCCAGTAATTTTTCAATCGCTGCGCTGACTTCCAAGCGGACGCTTTCTTTTGTATTTTGAATTAAATCTTCATAGCTGTCAACGACAATCAGCATGACACAGGGACGGGAATTCTGATACTCCTGTTTAATTTTTTTCAGTTCAGTAACGTCTGACCAGAGAAACGCTGTAATATTGCGTTCCTGTCCCTGATAGGGAACGGCCTTCACCTGATAATAGCAGTCCTGCCAGTGAATTTCCTGCATTTCAAGGGAAGCGTCCAAAGGAAGGAATTCGTTTAATTTTTTTCCGAACATATCTTCGGCAATTAAAATATTTTCGTTGAAATAGTCATTGTAGTGCAGAAGGATTCCGTCATCATCTAAAACACATAAGCCCATCTCCAGATTTTGAAACATGGCTAATTCTGCTTCCGTGCATTCACGGCTGAGCTGAGCGATATAACGGACTCTGTACCGATGTGTGTCCAGCAGTGTATATCCTGTGACACCTGCCAGCAGAAAAGAAGGCAGACTGTATAAAAAGCTGTATCTTGTACCGCTTCTGAATAAAACCGCTGTTGCAATGATGGTTAATAAAAGCAGAAATATGGTCACTCCCCAGAGTGCCGTGCGATAGCGGGGCTTCAACCGTTCACGCTCCTTTCGGTTAAGATTAAAATTTAAATTTCCATGATAATGGGAAGAATCATCGGACTGCGCTTTGTCTGTTCAAAGATAAATTCTGACATTCGGTCACGGAGTTTCGTTTTCAGGGAAGCCCATTCACGAAGTTCAGCATAAGAACAGTTGCTTAAAACACGGCGCATAATTTGGCGAGCCTGCACCATCATGTCTTCCGCTTCACGGACGTAAACGAACCCACGGGAAACAATGTCAGGGCCTGCAATA
Organism: Oscillospiraceae bacterium; assembly: GCA_045541055.1. Taxonomy (GTDB): domain Bacteria; phylum Bacillota; class Clostridia; order Oscillospirales; family Ruminococcaceae; genus UBA3855. The sequence continues at coordinate 45,413 of JAZQIL010000189.1, read as the reverse complement.
ATTTCGTTGGTATTTTTGGAAATGCCAATGACGATAATAATTAAGCCGTCTTCTGCAAGGTGTTTTCTGTCCCGAAGAACAATTGAACCAACATCGCCCACACCTAAGCCGTCTACCAGCGTTCTTCCGGCAGGCACTTGACCGACAATCTGCATGGAAGTGCCGTCTGTTTCAATGACATTGCCAATAGAGGCAAGTATGATATTTTCTTTAGGAATGCCCATTTCTAAAGCTAATCCTCTGTGCTTGACAAGATGTTTATATTCGCCGTGCATGGGAATGAAAAATTTCGGTCTGGTCAGGGCAAGCATCAGTTTCAGTTCTTCCTGACAGGCATGGCCGGAAACATGTACATCATACATGGATTCATAGATGACTTCCGCACCGGATTTTAATAATTCATTGACAACTTTTGTGACATGTTTTTCATTGCCGGGGATAGGCGTTGCAGAAAGAATAATAAAATCCAATGGTGTAATATTGATTTTGTTATGGTCATGCATTGCCATTCTGGTAAGTGCGGACATTGGTTCGCCCTGACTTCCGGTTGTAATTAAAACAAGCTGTTCCGGTGCATATTGATTGATAGTTTCAATATCAATGATAATATTTTTCGGTACTTCCAGATAGCCAAGCTCTAAAGCAGTTGTAATAACGTTAATCATGCTCCTGCCAAGTACAGCAACTTTTCGTTTGGTTTTGGCAGCCATGTTAATAATTTGCTGTACTCTGTGAATATTGGAGGAGAATGTTGCAATAATAATTCTTCGGTTTCCGGCTTTTGCAAAAAGTTTTTCAAACGATGCACCGACTTTTGATTCAGAAGGTGTATAACCGGGACGCTCTGCATTTGTAGAATCAGCCATCAGTGCCAGAACGCCTTTATTGCCAAGTTCACCGAAACGACCTAAATCAATTCTTTCACCGTCTACCGGAGAAAAATCTACTTTAAAGTCTCCTGTGTGAATCATGACACCAGCAGGGGTGTAAATAATTAGCCCCATTGACCCTGGAATGGAGTGATTGACTTTAATAAATTCTACGGTCATACAGCCCATTTTAATTGTTTTTTTAGCGTCCATGACATGAAGGGGGACTTTGTTTAAAATGCCGTGTTCTTCGAGTTTATGTTTAATCAAACCGATTGTCATTGCAGAAGCGTAAACCGGCGCATTGACTTTTTTAAGCAGGTAAGCCAAACCGCCAATATGGTCTTCATGGCCGTGTGTAATGACAATGCCACGCAGTTTATCTTTGTGATGCTCCACATAGGAAAAGTCCGGAATGACAATATCTACACCAGGCATTTCCGCATCTGGAAAGGCAAGTCCGCAGTCAAGGATAAACATATCATTGCTGCATTCAAAAACGGTCATATTCTTGCCGATTTCATTCAGTCCGCCCAAAGGGATAATTTTCACCGGCGCACGGTGAGATTCATAAGCTTTCGGTAATTTTTTATTTTGAGGACGGTAAATTTTCTGTTTGGAGTCTGTGCCGTTCTGACCGGAACGGTTTGTGTGTAAATTCTGATTGCTCAATAGTTACCTCTTTTCATAGCACACAAATGCTGCATTACCGTCTTTCTGCGGTGTGGTGCTGTAAAATTGCTGAACAGAATTGTTTGAAATCATGTGCAGAAAAGGAATGCAGTGTATCATTTGTAAATGTTTGGCTGACAGCTCACGTGCTGTCAGAATGGACTAAGTACGGAAGCCGGCGGCCTCCGGTTGAAGAAAAATTTATTTAAAGGCATACAGCCAGAAAATCAAAATCAGTTAGAAAACGTACTCTTTTTATTTGAAGAGTCAGCAATACTTAATTTATATTATAGAACAAATTACTTCTTTTGTCAAGTGGTGTGTGAAATTTTTAAGATTCTTCTGCTTCCAGAATTCTTAATTTTTTTTCCCAGAAACCGCATAATTCTGCGGCAGTTTCGACAGAATCGGCATGAACACGAAGTTTGACAAGTTTACTGTGTGGGGGCATGATAATGCTGATTCGGCTATCAGAGTTTGCCTGCTGCATTTGTTCAATATGCTGACGGGTCAGGGAAGTGGAAAGTTCATGCTGGACAGTGCAGAGTTCCGGCAGAAGGGCAGCGGCCTGTGCTAAAGTGAGATGCTTTTCATGAAGGACTTTCAGCACATGTGCGAAAAGCTTGACCCCATCTGTGCAAATGCCCTGACGGCGGTATAATTCTGCGTTCTGGTCGTCAAAGCCGTGTACTCTGAGCAGTTTGCAGTGGTATTGTTTCGCAAAGTCCTCTCCTGCGGAATGAAAATCTTCCGGAACGACAAAAGGCTGATGTGTTTCCCGTACAGAAAGCACGGCAAGCAATAACAGCTGTTCATAACGAAGCATTCCCGATTCTGCGGAAAATGCATTGATTCTTGTACCGTCCTCTGAAAGGGAAAGAGTGATTCTCTGCCCCGTTCCGCCGGAAAATAATTTCTGTGCAGTTTGTCTTAACTGAGGATTGGAACAGCTGACTGTGATTTCAAATTCCGGAGGAGGTAATAGTTTTTTGCAGGAGTCCTCCCATAATGCCTGTAAATTCGTTGCAGTGTGAAGTGTTCCGGATTTTAAAATATGCCGGCAGGTATCCGCCTCCAATGCTTGCCAGACACGATTGGCCTGCTGTTCGCTTAAAGAAAAACCGCCTGCAAGATAAGGCTTTAACTGAATCACTTGTTCTCCCTGCACCCACAGCAAAACAGGACAGTTTAATAATTCTGCTAAATAGATTAACTGCGATAATGCACAAAGCCCTGTCATCCAGACAGAAGCACCATGTGAAACCGCTCCGGCAGCGGCGGCAATGGCAGAAGCTTCTGCATTTGAATGACTGTAGCCGATTAAAATCTGCTTGGAAAGGACGGTTAAAGCAGAACCGGCTTTTAAAGCAGTTTCTGCTGTATTCCATTTCGGGAAGCCTTCGCTGATGCCGTCATCAGGGTGTACAAGATGTTTCCGGTTCTGTGCCGTTCCGGAATCGGGGTAAAGAACTGTATTTTCAGGAATGACGGCATTTTCGAGACGAGTGCCGGAATCAATCAACGCTTTCCGGCAAATGACACAGTCTTTTAAAATCACATCTTTGCCAATCTGCACACCGCTCCCCAGACAACAGCCTTCTAATTTAGCATTTTGACCGATAATGCAGTCATTTCCGATGATTGTATTTTCATCTATGAAAGCGGAATTGGAAACAGAAACTCCCTGACCGATTCTTAGCTTTTTCAGTTTAACAGAAGCCTGCATTAAATTTTGTTGTATTTTCCGGTATTCGGCAGGGGTGCGGATTTGCTGAAAAACAGAACTTTCACAAGTTGCTGTAAATTCCGGTTCAAGCAGTACTGAACCTTGTGGGTGCAGTTCTGCAAAGGTCGGTGAACCGTCTGCATGAAATAATCTGACTGCATGTTCTCTCCCAAGTGTGAAAAGTTCTCCCATATCCCAGTCAGGCACACAGAGCCGTCTTAATAATAAGGCTGGCATATCTGCGTGAAGGGCTGCTAAACTTCTTGCATAATGCACCGGAAGCGTTAAATGCAGACTTTCAATAAAAGTTTTGGTACGTTCGTCAGCGGCTAACAGCACAGCTTTCTGAAAGCCTTTTTTTTCGATATAGTGTAGTAAATACTCCAGAAGCGGAACATTGCATAATTTCAGAAGCCCTTCCGGACAGTCCCATATTGGAAGGACTTCTGTTTTCTTGTCACAATAAAGTATTGCCTGCATAAAATCAAACCGCCTTTCTTAAAAACAAATCATGTGTTTTCAGTATAAGCGGTTTTCGTGAAATTATACGCATTCAGGCGAAAAAAGCCCTGTCAGCGGACAGAGCTTTTAAAAAAATCAGAAATTATAATTTTGTTCCGCACTTAGAGCAGAATGCATGAGCAGCATTTACCGGACTACCGCAGCATGGACAAACAGCAGAAGTATTTCTTTCTTCCGTAGTTTCATTCTGGTAAGAATAGGGTTCATTTGTGACATCTGCACTGGAATCCACGGGCGCAAAAGGAAAATCAAAAACAGAAGGGTTTGTGCCTTCAGTTCTGTTCTGGATAAATGCGAAAATTTCAGACGGCAGTACTGCCTGACGAACTGCACCAATACCGGCTGCAATTATCAGAGGGCTGAAAAATAATGCACCGACAGCAGCTGCACCGACTTTGTCAAGCCATTTTGCATTGCCGATTTTTACAGTAACTGTTCCGGAGCTGGTTTCTTCCAGTTCTACTGTAAGAGCCGCATCTAAGCCAAGAAACTGCTTCCAGTTGGAATCACTGTCAATGCATTGCAGAATTTCCTTGTTTCCAAGATGAAATCTCTGTGTGGTCAGATGCTTCTGCACGCTTAAAAACTGCTCCAGCACACGAACAAGTTCTTCCAGTGTGATTTGGTTTTTCAGTTGAAAAATTTTTTTATCTTCCATTTAGGGATACCTCCTTCAAAAAAATATAATCGTTTATATTATAGCATATTTCTGACGGTTTGTCAAGAGTTTTACCGTTTTATATTTTTGTGAAAAATGACTGGAAATAAGTACTCATTTTTGGGCAAGGAGTCGAATTTCAACAAGATTGAAATCCATATATTGACTAAATAAAAAAAGTATGTTATAATAATTCTATAATTGGGTTGGAGTCTATCTTCATGTTATTTTTTAGCAGATGTCACGCTTCCCCAAAAATTAAAGAGAAAGAAAAGAGGATTGTTTTTTATGAAAAATAGTCAGAAAATTGCTGCCGGTGTCCTCGCTGCCGTTGTTGTGACATCAGGTGCTGCTGCTCTGCCGGTGTTCCCGATTGTGCAGAACTCTGTCAGCCTGACTGCTTCCGCAGCAAATGATGCCATTACAATTACGAATGGTACTCAAGTACCGGATACTGTTTTACAAGGGTCTGCTGTTGGTGTACAGGGTATTGTCAATTCCGAGAGTTCCAATATTACCTCCGTTACAGTAGGTATTTACGACTCCAGCAGAAAGCTTGTTACTGGTAAAAGCGCACTCCCCAAAACAAAGACCTATGATATTTCCAAGCTGAATAATTATGTGTCTTTTGCAAAGCTTGCACCAGGGTCTTACACTTACATGGTATTCGCTACAAATGATACCAATACAAACTATGTGCTGACCAATAAGAGCTTTACTGTTTCCACCACTGCTCCTACAAATACAGCTGCTGCCGAAACACCTTCTGAAAATGCTCCTGCTGCTCAGAATACAACAGAAGCTACTCAGCAGCAAACAACTGCTGCAACTGCTGCCGTTTCTACTATGAGTATTTCCAACGGCACTGTGCTTCCGGCTGCTATCAGACAGGGCGGTTATGCTACTGTAAAGGGTACAGTTACTTCTTCCGATTCTAATATGACTGCTATTGCAGTTGGCGTTTATGATGAAGCTGGTAAGCTTGTAACTGGTGATAAAGCTGAAATCAATACAAAATCTTGCAATCTGAATAAGTTTGACGCAAATGTGACATTCAATACACTGCCGGAAGGTACTTATACCTACAAGGTAACAGCAACCAATGGCACGGAAAAAGATGCTGTTCTTACTGAACAGAAATTCTATGTCACCAAGGACGGCAATGTTCCGGCTGGTGCTGCAACAACTGAAACAAAAACTGCCACTGCGGAAAATGCTTCTACTGTTGCAAACAGTGCAGATGCGCTCACAATCGCAAATGCAACACAAGTGCCGGATACACTCGCAAAGGGAAAATCTGTACTGGTAAAGGGTACAGTTACTTCCGCTGCTTCTAATATTGAATCCCTTACAGTTGGTATTTATGATACAACTGGTAAGCTCATTTCCGGTAAAACTGCGATTCCAAGCGGAAAAGTTTATGATATTTCCAAACTGGACAATTATATCGAATTTGACAAGCTGAATGATGGTACGTATGCATTCATGGTATTCGCTACCAATGCTTCCAATAAGAATTATGTTATGGTGAATAAAGCATTTACAGTAGGTGAAGGCGGTCAGGTTGCTTCTGACGCTATGGCAGTCGCAAACGGTACAACAGTACCTTCTACGATTCCTGTAGGTAAGGGTGTCATTGTCAAGGGTACAGTTGCTTCTGCAAATTCTAATATCACATCTTTAACAGTTGGTGTGTATGACCAGAATAACAAGCAGGTAACAGGCCGGACAGTACAGCCTAATGCAAAAACTTATAACCTCGGCAAACTGGATAGTTTCATCACTTTTGACCAGCTGAAAGTCGGCTCTTACAGCTATAAAGTCATTGCTACAAATGCAGCAAACAAGGATTATGCAATTGTTAATCAGAGCTTTAACGTTTCTGACGGCAAGGACGTTATGACCATTGCAAACGGTACAGTTGTACCGGATACACTGAAGAAAGGCAGCTGCCTCTCTGTAAAGGGTGTTGTAACTTCTTCTTCCAGTGATATGACTTCTGTCACCGTTGGTGTTTATGACAGCAACAAGAAGCTTGTTACTGGTAAAACAGCTGTTCCGAATGCAAAGACTTATGATATTTCCAAACTGGACAGCTATGTAGAATTTAACAAGCTTCCGGAAGGTTCTTACACTTACATGGTATTTGCAAATAATGCTGCAAATTCCAATTATGTTGTTGTAAACAAGAACTTCACAGTTGGCAATGCAACTTCCAGCACTGCTTCCAATAATGCCAATACTGCCAGTAATACCAACAAGGGCGTTACTTTAACAGGCGGTACAAGTCTGCCGGAATCTATTTCCCGTGGTCAGGCTGTTACTGTAAAAGGCATAGTTTCTTCCAATGATACAATCAAGGCAGTTACTGTTGCTGTTTACAATTCCAATAATCAGCTTGCAACCAGCAAATCCGTTGCTCCTAATGCAAAAAGCTATGACTTGAATAAAGTAGATAAATTCATTGAATTTAACAAGCTTGGCGCAGGCAAGTATACTTACAGAGTTGCTGTAACGACTACTGCAAATAAGGACGTCACTGCTGACAGACAGGTATTTAATGTAAAGTAATTTAAACTGCATATGACAAACACACAGGGCTTTATGCGCTGTGTGTTTTTTTTGCTGGTAAAACAAATGACCCCTGTAAAAGGAGTCACTTGTTTTCTATTCATAAAAGAGAGGTGGTGGAATCTTCAAATTTTTATCAGGTTTCTTCTGATGTTTCATCATCTTTAAAATTGAGACCTGTTTCAAAGCTGACAGAACTGCCTGTGCTGGTGCAGCGGATATTTCCGTCACGGAATGTTACATAAGTTTCGATATTCCGGTCAGCTAATGCCTGTGCAGTAGATGCAGCATAATTTTCTTCATCAGTGGTAACAATTGCATATTCAGGAGAAACTTTATCCAGAAAATCTCCTAAATTCGCCACTTCACGGCCGTGATAAGGTTCTTTCAACACAGTGCAGTCTCCAATGTCCATAATTTCAGTTAAGCGTTCCTGCATGGCATCACCGGTAAAGAGAAATACTTCATCATGGTGTATCATTTTTATAACAACAGAATGATTATTATCATTTCCGTCATGATAAGATTTCTGCTGACACGGGTAAACTTGAAAAACGACATCGTCCAGCGTGAAACTGTAAGAAGAATTAACCAGTTCAAAATTTAAATTTTTCGCTGACATTGCTTCTGTCAAAGCGGTATATTCTTCGCTTGGTTCATCATAATTTGCTGCTAAGATATGATTCACTGTAAATTCATTTACGACTTTTGCAGCACCGCCGATATGGTCTTGGTCATAGTGGGTTAAAATCATATAATCCACAGTATTCTGACCATTTTTATTCATCCAGTTACGAATTTTTTTGCCGTCTGTTTTTTCACCGCAGTCGACCACTACAACATGATTTTCTGTTTTAATGACTGCTGCATCTGCCTTGCCGACTTTCAGGAAGTCTACAGTTAAATTGTAAGTTTCAGATGATTCAGTATATTCCAATGTCTGTGAAGTTTCAGAACTGGAAGCCGTGCCGGAACAGCCGGTGAATAACATTGCTGTTCCTGTCAGTAATGCCAGTAATTTTCTGTCCATGGGGAAACCCTCCTTTAAATGCCGTTTAAACTGTATTGCTGAGAAAATTTTTCAAAATTGTCATTAAAATTCTTATTGCCGAATTTCACTTTATTCAAATAGTCATGTGTACCGAATGTGCTGTGTGATGTTTCAATGACAGATACTGCAATATTAGAACAATGGTCAGAAACACGCTCGAAATTATTTAAAATATCTGCCAGAACAAAGCCTGTTTCTATTGTGCATGTACCTGCCTGCAAACGCTTGACATGATTTGCTTTAATATCTCTGGTCAGATAGTCAATGACTTGTTCCAGAGGCTCAATGTCCGCAGCGTCTGCCTCATCTACCGTTTTGTAAACACGATAGGCACGTTCTAAAATATCTTCCAGTGCTTTGGTTAAAATTTCCATTTCTTTGGCAGCACTTTCAGAAAACTGCATTTTCTTGTCGTAAATTTCTTTTGCAATATCTACCAGATTCATGGCATGGTCGCCTAAACGTTCAAAATCTCCAATTGCTCTCAGCACTCGTGAAGATACTTGACTGTCATGTTCAGAAAGTGCCTGTGAAGTCAGCTGTACTAATGTCGTACCGATTTTGTCTTCGTAGTCATCAAGCATGTCTTCCTGCTGACAGACTTTATCGGCTTTTTTTTTATCATAATCTGTTAAAAGTGAAATGCTCATTAACATGGTTTCTTTTGCAAGTTTTGCCATTTTTCTGGAAGCTTCATCGCATTCGGTAACTGCTACGGAAGGCGTAGTTAATAATCTCTTGTCAAGCAGTGCAGGTTCTTCCTGCTGAGGGGCTGTTTCCTTGTCGGGAAGAATCCAGTTTGCAATATCTTCCAGTTTTTTCGCAAACGGCAGCAGCAGAATCGTTGTTAAGATATTAAATACTGTATGCACGATTGCAATACCTACAGAATTGATGACCCAGTCGGAGAAGAAGAACCCGATTGTCATATCTAAAATTTCATACAGTGTCAGGAATACAACTACACCAATTACATTAAACATGATGTGAAATATTCCCACTTTTTTTGCATTTCTGTTGACTCCGAAGCTGGAAATTAAGGCTGTCACACAAGTGCCGATGTTCTGCCCCATAATAATCGGAATCGCCATTCCAAATGTAATTGCATCTGAAGAATCTGCTAATCTTTGCAGAATGCCGATAGAAGCAGCCGAACTTTGAATCACTCCTGTTACGATTGTGCCAACCAGCACACCTAAGAACGGATTTTCAAATTTTGTCAGAAGCTGCTGAAAATCCTCTGATTCTTTCAAAGGTGCAACTGCATCTCCCATCAGTACCATACCATACATCAGGACAGCAAAACCGACCAAAATATTTCCAATATCTCTCTTTCTGCCGTTTTTTGACATCATAATCAGAATTGCACCCACCAGTGCAAATATCAAAGAGAAATATTCCGGATTCAGAAGTGATAATAATAAAGGTCCTTCTGTATCCACACCCATCAGACACAACAGCCAAGTGGTGAACGTTGAGCCGATATTCGCACCAATGATAACAACAACTGTCTGACTGACATCCATCATGCCGCAGTTGACCAGTCCCACCAGCATGACTGTTAAAGAAGAGGAAGACTGCAATACAATCGTGATGAACGTCCCCAGAAACAAGCTTAACCACGTATTGGAAGTCAGCTTTTTCAAAGCCTGTTCCAGTTTACCGCCAGCCATTTTCTCCAATCCTGATGACATAACATTCATGCCGTACAGGAAAAACGCCAGCCCGCCGATGACCATAATCACCGCTAGTACAATCTCTTTCACACTCATATAAACAACCGCCTTTCAAGTGGCTTTCTTATTACACTTATCATAAGCGAAAAAGCTTAAAATAAGCTTGATTTCAGTCTGTTTTCACAGTTTTTTCAGACCTTTTTCATCATAGCAGACAAATGTGAAATGCAGTAGTGTGATTATGTTAAATCTATGTAAAATCCTGTTTCAGACATGTTAAAAAATACTTCCGGCAGTTTCGCCGGAAGCATTTAAAAATTTAAAGTTCTTCAGTCGGAAATCCGTTTTCTTCCGCCCATTTTAAAATGGCTGAACCAGCAGGCGCATGAATGGTGCATTTTATTTCTGCATCTTCTAATCCCCAGCTGGTATATTCCAGATTAGGATTTAAAATATATAAATTCTGTACGCCACAGCCTGTGAGCATTTCTTCCTGTGTTTCGGTGACACTTTCCGGAATAGTTAATTCTGTTAAAGATAAACAGTTGGAAAATGCACCTCTTCCGATAAAGGTCACACTGTCCGGAATGGTAACTGTATACAAGCTTTCACAGTCTGCAAAGGCCTGTTCACTAATCATGGTAACAGAATCCGGAATGTTAATGCTGACAATATCCCAGCCGGCTTCAAAGGCATAATGTCCGATTTCAGTTACTGGATATTCTCCGATATGGGAGGGGACAGTAATCATCGTTTCTTTTCCTGTGAAGTCTGTAATCACTGCTCTGTCCTGAAAGACTTCATATCCGAAAGAAGCCAAAGGCGTTGCATCTGCATCGACAGAAACATCATTCGGAATAATCGTTTCTTCCGGCGGTTCTGTGGTAGGAGTGATATAAAACGTATTATCTGCGGGATTGTAAGAAGCATTTTCCGGCAAAGGTTCATCTGTCATGGGAATGCCGTTATTTTCTTCTTCTGTAGGCTGAGCCGGAATTTCCTGTGAAGCGCATCCGCTGAACAGTACCAGTACAGATGCACATAAAACTGCTAATTTCTTCATGCTTTTTTACCTCTCTGCTTTGCTCTCAGGGCATTGTCAAGAATTCTCTTACGGATTCTCAAGCTTTCCGGTGTGACTTCCAGTAATTCATCATCTGCTAAAAATTCCAGACAGTCTTCAAGGCTCATAATTCTGGGCGGTACAAGTCTTAAAGCGTCATCACTGCCACTTGCACGGGTATTTGTTAAATGTTTTCTTTTGCAGACATTGACAACTAAATCATCTGCTTTCGGAGACATACCGACAACCATTCCTTCATAAACCGGCACACCTGCGCCAATAAAGAGTGTACCACGCTCCTGAGCGTTATACAGGCCATAAGTAACGGCTTCACCGGATTCATGGCAGATTAAAGAGCCGACACTTCTTCTGGGAATATCGCCTTTATACGGAACGTAAGAATCAAAGACACTGCTCATAATGCCTTCGCCACGGGTATTTGTTAAAAATTCAGATTTATAGCCGAACAAACCTCTGGAAGGAATTAAAAATTCCAGTCTGGTTCTGTTGCCCTGTGGCTGCATGGATTGTAATTCTCCTTTACGAGTACCCATTTTTTCCATAACAGTACCAACGCATTCTTCCGGCACGTCAATGACTAATCTTTCCTGCGGTTCGCAAAGTTTGCCGTTAATGGTTTTATAAAGCACTCTTGGAGTAGAAACGGCTAATTCGTAGCCTTCTCTTCTCATATTTTCCACTAAAATGGAAAGATGCATTTCGCCACGGCCTGCCACAGTGAAAGAATCTGTATTTTCAGTTTCGGAAACTCTTAAAGAAACGTCTCTTAATAATTCTTTGAACAGTCTTTCACGGAGCTGACGGGAAGTAACATATTTTCCTTCTCTGCCTGCAAAGGGGCTGTCATTTACAGAGAACGTCATTTCTACAGTAGGTTCGCTGATATGTGTGAAAGGCAAAGCTTCGGGCTGTTCCGGCGCACAGATAGTATCACCGATGGTAATATCTGCAATACCGCTGATAATAATAATATCTCCGACTTTTGCGGTTTCTGTATTGACCTGATTCAAGCCCTGCACCTGTGCTAAAGAAACGACTTTTGCCTGATTATGCTTGTCAGGAATATTGGCATTGACGACAGTAATCGGCTGATTGACTTTCACAGTACCTCTTTGAATTCTGCCGACAGCAATTCTTCCGACATATTCATTATAATCAATAGAAGAAACTAACATCTGGAAAGGTTCATCTGGTTCGCCTTCCGGTGCAGGAATATAATTTAAAATCGTTTCAAACAACGGCTTTAAATCCGTTCCGGCAACGTCTTTATCAAGAGAAGCCGTTCCGCTTCTGCCGGAACAGTAAAGAATCGGGCTTTCCAGCTGTTCGTCATCTGCGTCTAAATCCAATAATAACAGCTGTACTTCATCAGCGATTTCGTCAAGTCTTGCGTCTGGTCTGTCAATTTTATTGACAACAATAATAATTTTATGTCCCATTTCGAGAGCTTTTGACAATACAAATCTTGTCTGTGGCATAGGGCCTTCTGCGGCATCTACCAGCAAAATAACACCGTCTGCCATAGAAAGTACTCTTTCGACTTCTCCGCCAAAGTCCGCATGTCCGGGGGTATCAATAATGTTAATCTTCACACCGTTATACTGAACAGCCGTATTTTTCGCTAAAATTGTAATACCTCTTTCACGTTCAATGTCATTGGAATCCATGACACGTTCTGCAACAGCCTGATTTTCACGGAAGACACCGCCCTGCTTCAGCATTTCATCTACTAAAGTTGTTTTTCCATGGTCAACGTGTGCAATGACTGCAACATTCCGCAAATCTTCTCTAATCATAATATTCTTTCACCTTTTCTGAATTTCATTTTTTCAGATTTTAGTATAGCACATTACAGCGCAAAATGCAAGTTTTTTCAGAAAATATGACATTTTGACGAAGTACAGCCGGATTACTGCAAAAATTTTGTTACAATAATGTAAATGCATAGGGAAAAAGCTCTTTCAAAGAGTATTGCTTGTCTGACAGGATAATTTCAAAATCTTCTCTGCAAAATTCGCTCAGGAACTGCCGGCACATACCACAGGGAAAACAAGGCTTTTCATCAGCAATAATGGCAATTGCTTTAAAGTTTCTGTGTCCTTCTGAAATTGCCTTGGCAAAGGCGGTACGTTCTGCACAAATGCCGTTTGGATAAGATGCATTTTCGATATTGCACCCTGTGTAAATTTCTCCTGTTTCCGTCATTAAAGCTGCACCTACTGCAAATCCGGAGTATTTGCAGTAGGCATTTTTTCTGGCTTCTTCGGCTTTTTGTCTTAAGAAATCATACATTGAAGCGGAATTCAACAATATCACCGTCCTGCATGATATAGTCTTTTCCCTCAAGTCTTAACAAGCCCTGTTCACGGGCAGCAGCCATTGAACCGCATTTTTCCAAATCGTCAAATGCAACGATTTCCGCACGGATAAAGCCTTTTTCAAAGTCTGTGTGAATTTTACCGGCTGCCTGAGGAGCTTTTGTGCCGTTTTTAATTGTCCATGCACGAACTTCTTGTTTTCCGGCGGTTAAGAAAGAAATTAACCCTAACAGGCTGTAACCGGTTTGAATGATTCTGTTTAAGCCGGATTCTTCCAAGCCTAATTCTTCCAGAAACATAGTTTTATCTTCATCGGACATGTCAGCAATTTCTGCTTCTGTCTGGGCGCAAATCGGCAAAACAGCAGCTTTTTCCTCTTCTGCAATTTTTTTCACTGCCTGAAAATGTTCCTGTTCTTCAAGATTTCCGGTGAAATCGGCTTCACAAAGATTTGCTGCATAAATGACAGGCTTTGCGGAAAGTAAAGGTGTATCCTGCATGAATGCCTGTTCATCTTCTGAAATTTCAAAGCTTCTGGCAGATTTTCCATCTTCCAGATGTGCGGCTAAACGTTCAAAGAAATCTACTTGAATCTGTGCTTTTTTGTCGCCTTTTAAAAGTTTTTTCGCTCTGTCAATTCTTCTCTGCACCATTTCCAAATCGGCAAAGATTAACTCTAAATTGATTGTTTCAATATCTCTTGCAGGGTTGATGCTTCCATCTACATGAATAATATCCACATCTTCAAAACAGCGCACAACATGTACAATTGCATCAACTTCACGAATGTCTGCTAAAAACTTATTTCCTAAGCCTTCTCCTTTGGAAGCACCTTTTACAAGTCCGGCAATATCTACGAATTCTAATGTTGCCGGCTTGAAGCTGTCCGGTTCATACATTTTCGCTAAATAATCCAGTCTGCTATCCGGTACAGATACGACACCAATATTTTTTTCGATAGTACAAAATGGATAATTGGCAGACTGTGCGCCTGCATTCGTTAAAGCGTTAAACAATGTACTTTTCCCTACATTCGGGAGACCTACCATTCCTAATTTCATAAAACTTACTCTCCTGTTTCCTGTGTATTATGTTTATCATTGATATCAGCAATAATACTGCTGCTTTTCATGATGAACTGACCTGTTTTTGTGCCGGCTTCGTGAGGTTTTCCGGCTAAAATATAAGCTTTTAATTCTGTGTGGTCAAGGGTAACGTTACCGCTTCCCTTCGCATCGCCGATACCGGTAAATTCTCCGCCTTCAGCATTGATTTCAATCCGGCAGTTTGTAACGGAAACGTTCACATTTCCGCCAATTGTGCCGATACCTGTACCGAAATTCGTCCTGATGTAAATTTTTAATTTTGCGTCAGAAATATCAATTTCGCCCTCACCTTTATTGAGCACACCGACAGCGACTACTTTACTGCCGCCGCCGCTGAATTTCACAGCGGACTGACATTGAATGTGTGTATAGCCTGTTAAACTGCCCATACCAACACTAGTAATTCCATTGACTTCCAGATTTAATTCACAGGCTTCTTCCGCATAGATTAAAGCGTTTCCTTCAGAACAGCCAATGCCCAGCGCATTTGGTGAACCGGCACTAATGGAAATTTCACCCGATAACAAGCGAATTTCTGAATCGTCCGGATTAGAACCGCCTCCGATGCCGATACTCCGGTCACTGTTGCAGATAATTTCAAGTTTTCCGGTAGATTCCAGTGAAATACAGCCATAACTGTTATCACAGTCTCCGCCGATGGCATAGCCGAATTTGGAAGCACTTTCAATTTTTAAATCTCCGCTTCCCAGCAGATGGAAATAAGCCCCCTCTGGCACTCGAATGCCCGTATAATTACAAGCATTAGAACCTTCTACAATTAAAGTCAGCTGTGCATAACTTCCGATACTGATACAAGGCTTTTCTTTGGAACTGATATTCACATTCCGGAAGCGCACTTCACAGCTGTGATTTTCCATAATTGCAATATGCATGGGAACAGTTTTTTCAGGGTCGCCGATAATGGTCACCTGATGCCGATAAATATGAATATCTGTATAATTCTGCAATGCCAAATCGACTAAATCTAAAGTCGCTTCATTATGAACGTTATAAATTTTCTTCTGATTTGTGACTGCTTCCAGATTGGTATTGATAATAATATCCCGAATTTCCTTTGAAATTTCTTCTAACAGATAGGGTTTCGGTCGGGACGTGTAAAAGCCTTGAATCAAGTCCACGCCCATTCTGATTAAAGTCTTTAAATCCGCTTCTGATTCCACACCTTCTGCTAAAACTGTAATCTGATTTTCATGAGCATAATCAATAATACCTGCAACTAACTGTTGTTTTTTCGTATTTTTACAAATATCTGTAATCAGTTCAATATCAATTTTAACATACTGTGGCATATTTTTGAGCAAAGTAGCCGTATTGGCATAACCGCTTCCGTAATCGTCAATGGCAAGCTGTGCCTTCATTTCCTGACAGCGTCTTTTCAGAACTGCCAGCATTTCTTCTGAACCTTCGGACTGTTCAATAATTTCAATGACTACTTTGTCAAATAAATCTTCATAAGTTAATCTTAATTCATTGAAGTCGCTTTCACTTAACTGTGAAGTCGGAATAGAATTGACAAATAGTTTCCTGTTAGAGAACACATTTTGATTCTGGCTTAAAAATTTCATTGCATTAAACATGGTAGCCTTTTCCACTTCATAGAGCCGTCCATATTTTTCTGCTAAATTCAGCATTTGTTCCGGTGAAAAATGTTCTGAACGCATTAACGTTTCATAGCCTACAATTTCGCCGGTATGTGCGTCAACAATCGGCTGGAAATGATAACTTAACTGATTTTCGTGCATAATCGTGTCAAATATCTGTTCTTCCCGATATTCATCTTTTTTTCGGGAAAAATCGTCCTGTGAAAATCGAATAATCGCATTATGGCTGTCATGTTTCGTTTCAAACAGGGCGAATTCTGAGCAAGTAATCAGTTCACGGAATGTGCTTCCCTCTGCCGGATAAAATGCTAACCCAGCATGTAAATCAATATTATAATGCTTTTCGCTTTGCAGAAGCTGACCGAAATCATCTGAAATGGTACAGCCAATAACGGCTTCCCGAATCTGTTCCAACTGCATAATAACGGCCTGTTCTTCGGCATCAATGAAACATGCGTAAAACTCCTGAAATCCTTTTACAGCAAAAATCAGTTTTTCATCTGCGAAACGATTCAATACTTCTGCAACAGAAGCCATACAATTATTTGTATCTCCTGCCGAGGAAAAGTCTGCAATTTTATCTAATCCGGTAATCCGGATAGAAGCGAAACATAATTTGTCAGCGGTTTGCAGTTTTCTTTGAATCACACCGGAAAATGCCGGAAAATTGAGCATATTTGTTACTGTATCATATTCTGTGCGTTTTGTGCCGATTTTGGAAAGACGATTTGTCATTTCTTCAATAAAGCCGATTTCTTCACCGCTTCGGTGTGTGACCTGCATCCGGAGGAAACGCTTTTCAGCACCAGTCTTTAAAAGATATAAATTCTGTTCATCTTGCACGGAAGATTCTGTTAATTTTTTCAGAAATGCCTGATATTCGTCTTTTGGCAGTGTTTTCGGAACGTTTAAAATGCGTTGTGCATTCTCGTCAAAAAATGCTGTCTGTACTGCTTCACGATATACAAATGCACCAATCTGCTGGAACATATCTGAAAATAATTTCCAATCAGAAGAAATGGACATTCTGTTCTGTCTGGTGAAAGAAAAAATTCCCAATGTTTTCACCCTTTCTGTGATAAAATTTCTATACTCTATTTTAACATATCTTTTACAGAATTGCAAGAGTTTTTTGAAAACCCCTTGCATTATGATAGAAACTGTGGTAAAATAATACTATATGACCCCCAACAGAAGGAAGGAATGATTATGGTTAATTTCAACAACGAATGGGATACGCTTCTGGAAGAAGAAATGCAGAAGGAATATTATCAGAATCTTCGCCAATTTTTGAAACAGGAGTATGCTTCACAGACGATTTATCCAGATATGCATGATATTTTCAATGCATTGAAATTAACAACTTACAGCGATGTGAAAGCGGTTATTATCGGGCAAGACCCTTATCACAATGCAGGACAGGCGCACGGATTAAGCTTTTCTGTGAAAAAAGGCGTAAAAGTACCGCCTTCTTTAAAAAATATTTATAAAGAAATTCTTGCAGATACAGGGATTGACAACATGAAAGCGGAGGGTGAATTAACTTGCTGGGCGAAACAAGGTGTGTTAATGCTGAATACGGTTTTAACCGTCAGGGCGCATCAGGCAAACTCCCATAAAGGCAAAGGCTGGGAAATTTTCACAGACGAAATTATTAGATTATTAAATCTCAGAGAAGACCCGATTGTATTTTTATTATGGGGCGCACATGCCAGAGCCAAAAAAAGCCTTGTGACAAATCCAAATCATTTGATTTTAGAAGCGGCTCACCCAAGCCCGATGGCTGGAAACAGCTTTTTAGGGTGCAGACATTTTTCACAGACAAATCAATTTTTAGAAGAACACGGCTTCAAGCCGATTGACTGGACGGTATATTAAATGATGAAAAAAATGATTTATTCTTTTGAAGTGTTCCCCCCGAAACAAACTGCTCCTGTTGAGAGTGTAACAGACTGTTTCGAGAATTTAGCAAATTTAAAGCCCGATTTCATCAGCGTGACTTACGGCGCAGGCGGCGGCTTAAACGGCGGAAAAATTACTTGTGAACTCGCTTCCAGATTGCAGGACGAATTTCATGTGAAGTCAGTCGCTCATCTGCCTTGCATTTCTTATACAAAACAAGAAATTTCTCAGGTTCTGGCAGAGTTCAAAGCGCATGGCATTACAGACATTTTAGCCCTCAGAGGCGATAAAAGCCCTGATAAACCTGAAAAGCATGATTTTAAATATGCAAGCGATTTAATTAAATTTATTCAAAGTCAGGGAGAGTTTAAAATTTACGGGGCTTGCTACCCTGAAATCCACCCCGAAGCCCTTTCTGCTGCTTCTGATTTAAAGCACCTGAAAGAAAAAGTCGAACAGGGCGCAAAGCATTTGATTTCGCAGTTATTTTTTGATAATGCAAGTTTTTATGATTTCCGTGAAAAATGCGAAATTATCGGCATTGACGTGCCTGTGGAAGCTGGGATTATGCCTGTTGTGAATGCAGCGCAGATTCAAAGAATGGTCAGTCTTTGTGGTGCAAGCCTTCCAAGAAAATTCACGGTCATGATGCAGCGTTTCGGTCACAGTCCGGAAGCTATCCGAGATGCGGGTATTGCTTACGCTGTTGACCAGATTGTAGACTTAGCTGCAAATGGTGTGGACGGCATTCATCTCTATACAATGAATAACCCGTATGTTGCCAGACGCATTACAGAAGCCGTCTCCGGCATTTTAGGCAGAACATCATGATTTCCCTATCTTCCGTAGACAGAAATCAGGCTTTTCGCTATATGGGACTTCACGGAACACCCAGTGAAAAAATGCTTGAAATGGCTGACTATTCCGAAAAAGAATTATTACGCTATGTGCAGCCCCGTTACTGCTGGAAAGCTTTTCAAAAGAAAAATTTAAATAAAATTTTAATTGGCAACGATATTCAAAAGCATTTAGAAAATTGTGAATTCGTAATTTTATTCTGTGCAACGCTTTCTTCAAGGGCTGATGCTTGTATTCGTTTAGCACAGGCGGTTGATGTTTTAGCCGGCATGATGACAGATGCTATGGCAAGTGCTTTAACAGAACAGCTTTGTGATGAAGCCGAAAAAGAAATTTTAGCACAGTTTCCGGATATGGTTTCCACTTGGCGGTTCAGCCCCGGTTATGGCGATATGCCTTTAAGCGTTCAGCAAGATTTTTTAAATTTAATCAACGCTGAAAAACAGCTTGGTATTTGCGTGAGTGAAGGCGGTTTGCTGATTCCTACAAAATCCGTTACAGCAATCATCGGCTTATCTGAAAAGCCTTTGCCAAAGGCAAAAAAAGGCTGTGCTGTTTGTAATTTATCCAAATCCTGCCCCTATCGTGTGAAAGGAGTACATTGTACATGACTTTAAAAGAAAAATTAAATCAGCATGAATTTATCTTACTTGACGGCGGTATGGGTACAATGTTGCAAGCTGCCGGATTAGAATTAGGCGGTATCCCTGAAATGCTGAATTTCACGAATCCGGAGTTAATCACTTCGATTCACAGAAATTATGTAGAATCCGGTTCTGAAATCGTCTATACAAATACATTCGGTGCAAATCGCCTGAAAATGGCAAAAACACATAAATCTGTCCAGCAAATTATTAAAACTGCCGTTCAAAACGCTAAAAATGCCAATCCTGCTTATATTGCTTTAGATATAGGGCCTATTGGTCAGCTGTTAGAACCTGCCGGAACTTTAAAATTTGAAGAAGCTTATGATATTTTTAAAGAACAGATTTTAGCCGGACAGGAAGCGGATTTATATATTTTTGAGACAATGACAGACCTGCTGGAAGTCCGTGCTGGTGTTTTAGCGGCGAAAGAATTCGGCGGCGAAAAGCCGATTTTCGTAACAATGAGCTTTGAAGAAAACGGCAGAACGTTTACAGGCTGTGAAATTCCTGCTATGGCTTTGACTTTGGAAGGGCTTGGAGTAGATGCCATTGGTGTAAATTGTTCTTTAGGGCCTGAAGAATTAACACCGATTGTGAAACAGCTTTGTGAATGGACAAATTTACCGGTGATTGTCAAGCCAAATGCCGGATTGCCTGACCCTGTAACAAATACTTATCATTTTGATGCGGAACGTTTTGGAACATGCTGTGAAGCGTTTGTGAAAATGGGTGCAGTGATTTTTGGTGGCTGTTGTGGCACAACTCCTCAGCATGTCAAAGCACTTGCACAGATGCTGAAAACGCAGACTCCTGTCAGAAGAAACCCTGTCATTCCTTCAGCAGTCTGTTCCGCTAATAAAACAGTTATCATCAACCAGCCCAGAATAATTGGCGAACGTATCAACCCCACTGGTAAAAAACGCTTTAAACAGGCTTTGCTTGAACACGATACAGATTATATTTTAAATCAGGCGATTCAGCAAATTGATGCCGGTGCAGATATTCTTGACGTGAATGTCGGACTTCCTGCCATTGACGAAACGGAAATGATGCAGACCGCTGTCAAGGCGATTCAAAGTATTACAGATACACCTTTACAGCTGGATACCACAAAACCAGATGCACTTGAAGCAGGGTTAAGAGTTTACAACGGAAAGCCAATTGTTAATTCGGTCAATGGCGAAGAAGAGTCTTTAAACACTGTTCTGCCTTTAGTGAAAAAATATGGTACTGCTGTCGTTGGCTTAACGCTTGATAAAAACGGCATTCCCAAAACAGCGCAGGGCAGATTTGAAATCGCTGAAAGAATTCTAAATAGAGCCTTAGCTTTAGGCATTCGCAGGGAAGATGTGTTCATAGACTGTTTAACATTAACGGCCTCAGCAGAACAGGCTGGTGTCATGCAGACATTGGAAGCTGTCCGCAGAGTGAAAACAGAATTAGGGTTAAAAACAGTTTTAGGTGTTTCCAATATTTCATTTGGACTGCCAAACCGTGAACTTGTCAACAGAAACTTTTTAACTATGGCATTATATGCCGGTCTTGACCTGCCAATCATCAACCCCAATATTGAAAGCATGACTTCTGCTGTGCGGACATATAAATTATTAGCCAATATTGATGAAAATGCTGTTGATTTCATTGCACACTACGGAAATGAAACGCCTCAGCCTTTCACTGCAAAGGCTTCCGCTTCTGACATGACCCTTGAAAATGCTGTTTCTTCCGGACTGAAAGCAGAAGCTGCCACAATTACTGCTGAACTCTTAAAAGACACTGAACCAATGCATATTGTAAATCAACATTTAATTCCTGCCCTTGATAAAGCCGGTGCAGAATTTGAAAAGGGAAAAATCTTTTTACCACAGTTAATTTCTTCTGCAAGTGCTGCACAGTCGGCCTTTGAAGTAATTAAATCTTATCTTTGCGAACACAGTACAGAAACGGTCAACAGGGGAACAATCGTTCTGGCTACTGTCAAGGGAGACATTCACGACATCGGCAAAAATATTGTGAAAATTTTGCTGGAAAATTATGGCTATCAGGTCATTGACCTTGGAAAAGATGTTCCTTATGAAGCCGTTGCAGATGCTGCGGAAAAGTCTCATGCCCCTTTAGTCGGCTTATCTGCTTTAATGACAACAACATTACCCTCTATGGAAAATACAATTAAATTACTGCATGAACGCTGTCCTTGGTGCAGAACGGTAGTGGGAGGTGCAGTTTTAACAGCAGATTACGCCCAGCAAATCGGTGCAGACTTTTACGCCAAAGATGCGAAAGAAACAGTTGACATTGCTAGAAAAGTATTCGGAAACTGACAAAATTTTCCGGAATCCGGGGAGAAATCATGATTAGAATTGATGAAAAAACTGGTATTTTCATACTTTACACACGACATACTGCAATGATTCTGCAAGTAGCAGACGGTTTTTTAGGTATGGCTTACTACGGCGAAAAAATTAAACTTGCAGAAACAGATTATCTTTGCCGTACAGATGTCAGCCCCTTTACACCTTCACAGTTTCCGGCGGAAGAAGTCACATTTCAAAGTACTTTTCCGCATGTTTACCCTACTTACGGGTGCGGAAATTTCAGAGAAACGGCTTTTAAAGCCCGTCAGCAAAACGGCTCAGATAACTGCTGTCTGAAATATATCGGCTGTACCGTCCTGAAAGAAAAGCCTAAAATTCCAAATCTTCCGCAAAGCTTCACTAAAAATTGCAGTACAGAATCTTTAGTGCTTTATTTGCATGATGAACAGGCTGGTGTGCTGGCTGAAATTATGTATACTATCTTTCAGGACAGTGATGTCATTGCACAGAATGTGAAAATTCAAAATCAGGGTGATGCGCCTGTTATGCTGGAAAGAGTGCTTTCTTCCTGTCTGCATCTTGAAGGAGATTTGGAGTTAATCACATTAAATGGCGCATGGGGAAGAGAAGGACAGGTACAGCGTCAGTCAATTGGCTATGGTGTGCAAAGTATCGGCAGTCTGAAAGGTGCTTCCTCACATAGGCATAATCCTTTTATTGCCGTTGTTCGTCCTGAAACTACTGAAACATTAGGCGATGTGTGGGGAATGGCTTTTGTTTATTCAGGGAATTTTCTTGCATTTGCGGAAAAGGATTCCAGAGACAAAATTCAGGTAATGATGGGGATTCACCCTGATGCTTTTTGCTGGGAACTTGACTCCGGAAAAGCGTTTTATGCTCCGGAAGTGCTTTTAAACTATTCAGCGCATGGGTTAGGCAGATTCAGCCGGAGTTTTCATCATTTTATCCGGAATCATATTATCAGAAGCAAATGGCAGAATACAGAGCGTCCTGTCGGCGTCAACAGCTGGGAAACGTTTTATTATAATTTTAATGCACAGAAGCTTCTGCAATTAGCAGATACGGCTTTAGCCTGTGGTTTAAATATGCTTGTAATAGATGACGGCTGGTTTGGAAACCGAAATGATGATGATACTTCTCTTGGTGACTGGACAGCGAATACAGATAAAATTCCTTTCGGAATGGAATGGCTTGGCGAACAGGTGCAAAGAAGAAATTTAAAGCTTGGCTTATGGTTTGAGCCGGAAATGGTTTCGCCTGACAGTGCATTATTTCAGAAACATTCTGACTGGGCTGTGCAGATACCTGACAGGAACATGACACTTTCCCGCAATCAGTATGTACTGGACTTGACACGGCCGGAAGTCAGAAGCTGGATTTTCCGTTCAATTGCAGATATTGTTCATGAAGCAGATGTTTCTTTGCTGAAATGGGATATGAACCGCCAAATTACAGAAGCTTACAGTGTAACACTTCCGATGCACCGGCAGAAAGAATTCTTTCACAGATATATGCTGGGTGTTTATGAAATTCAGGAACGGCTGTTAAAAACATTTCCTGATTTACTGATTGAAAACTGTGCCGGAGGGGGCGGACGTTTTGACTGTGGAATGCTTTACTACAGTCCGCAGATTTACTGTTCCGATAATATGGAAGCCTGTGACCATGCAAGAATTCAGCTTGGTATGTCGTTGTGTTATCCGCCTTCCTGCATGAGTTCTCATGTCACTTCCTGCCCGAATCACACAGTTGGCAGAGTGACCGACTTCATGACTCGTGGTTATGTCGCACTTGCAGGAGCTTTCGGCTATGAACTGAATTTAATGCAGCTCCGTGATGTGCAGATAAAACAAGTGCAGGAACAAATCAGATTATATCATGCTTATTCCCATCTGACCAGAAACGGAAATTTTTATCGTCTCATTCAGAACGATTTTCAAATTGCTTGGCAATTTGTCAACCCTGAAAAAACAGAAACCATTGTCACGATAATTCAAGTCCGGAGTAAAGCCTCCCAGCCTCGTCAGCATCTCAGGTTGCAAGGTCTGTTCCCTGAAAACTGCTACAGATTCGGCGAAAAACTTTATACAGGCGGTCAGCTTATGAAAATCGGCATTCCCATTGAACCAATGTGGGGAGACGGTATGAGCAGATTTCTGCATCTGACACTTGAAATTTCTGAATAAATATTATAAATAGATTAAAGGAGAAAGATTTATGATAAACTTACATATTGCAGGTGGTATTTTACTGTGAACAGCGTATTAAAAGGCAGAAAAATTGCCTATAAAAGGATTATCGGCGTTCTGCTGGCAGTTGTCATTGTATTTGGTGTGATTCCCTATGCAATCCGGTTGAAGAAAATTTATAACCATGAAATTATTGCAAATATCCCCGACCCAAAGAAATACCCTGTCATGGGTGTGGACGTATCACGCTATCAGGGCAATATTGACTGGCCTGTCATCGCTTCTCAAAATGTCACATTCGCATTTATTAAAGCCACAGAAGGCAGTTCCCATCAAGACCCCTGCTTTACAGAAAACTGGGACGCTGTCAAAAATACAAATATTTATGCCGGTGCATATCATTTTTTCAGTTATGAAAGTTCCGGCGAAACACAGGCGCAAAATTTCATCAATACAGTAGGCGATTTGTCAAATACAAACCTTCCGCCTGTCATTGACTTGGAATTTTATGGAAATTACAGCAGTTCGCCCCTTTCCCGAAAAGAAACACAGGAAATTTTAAATGCACTGCTTTGTCATCTTGAAAATTATTACCATGTCAAGCCGATTATCTATACCACAACAAAAGCCTATTATCACTATCTTCTTGGAGGAGGTTACAGTGATTATCCCTTATGGTTCAGGAATACTTATCAAGAACCTGCTGTGGTAGACTGGAGTTTCTGGCAATATTCCGATGAGGGAAAACTTGCCGGATATGACGGCATTCAGACTGACCATACAGAAATGTTTATTGACTTAAATGTCTATCACAGCTCTTATGAATCGTTTCTTGAAGAATTTTCTCTTCCGGAAAATCGACAGGAAACACTGGCAAATCATGAAGCATCAGAAAAGGAGAATCAAACATGAAACCTTTTTTCCTCAAACCTGCTTGTAAAGATTACATCTGGGGCGGTAATCGTCTCAGAGAGTACGGAAAAATTTCCGATAAAGACAAAATCGCTGAAAGCTGGGAATTGTCCTGCCATCCCGAAGGGGAAAGTATCATTGCTTCCGGCGAATATCAGGGCATGACCCTGAAAGAATTTCTCAGACAAAATCCTGATGCTTTAGGCGTTTACTGTCAGAAATTCGACAGATTTCCCGTATTGATTAAGATGATTGATGCAAAGGAAAATCTTTCTCTGCAAGTACATCCGGATAATGTTTACGCTTGGAAGCATGAACATGACTGGGGCAAAACAGAACTTTGGTATATTATCGAAGCAGAACCAGATTCAGAAATTATTTTCGGCTTTAAAAATACGCTTACAAAAGAACAGTTTAAATTTGCCATAGAGCATCATCAAATTTTAGACTGGGTAAAGCATATTCCGGTGAAAGCCGGAGATGTATTTTATATTCCGGCCGGAACAGTTCATGCAATCGGCAAAGGGATTTTGTTAGCAGAAATTCAGCAGACTTCTAATTTAACATATAGAATTTATGATTATGACAGGGGAAGGGAATTACATCTTGAAAAGGCTTTAGATGTCACACGGCTTGCACCGGCGGAGAATATTACAATTGAACCGCCTGTGATTCGTGAAGGCTACACAGCACAGTATTTAAAGCGAAGTCCATTTTTCACAGTGCAGAAAATTACTGCCCTTGAAAGCAGTGTTGGTTATTATGACAGTTTCCGGCATTTGCTGATTTTAGACGGAGAAGCTGTAATTGAACTGGAAGATGAGGAAATTACTGTTAAAAAAGGTGACAGTTTATTCATTCCGGCTGGTGTGTTCTGTCCTATGAAAGGGAAATGCACAGCTTTAAAAACATTCATGTCAAATTTAGGAACTCCGAATGACAGGAGTATCCGCATTAAAGAAAGGATTATTTTATGAAAAAATTATTTGCTTTTTTATGTTCGCTCGCTTTAGTAAGTGCTTCTCTGCCGATGCTTCCAGTCAAGGAAACGGCTGTTATCACAACAAATGCGGAAGGAAATACTTATGAAAATTTGAAATATGAGAAATATGCAGATTATATTGCTATTTCCGGTGTGACAGACAAAGATACTGTCACAGAAGTGAATATTCCGGCAGAAATTGAGGGTTTGCCCGTCACGATGATTGATGATTCTGCATTTTTTTTCTGTTCCAGTTTGACTTCCATCACCATTCCAGATAGTGTGACAAGTATTGGCATGGCTGCATTTTCTTCCTGTTCCAGTTTGACTTCCATTACCATTCCAGATAGTGTGACAAGTATTGGCGAATATGCATTTTCTGGCTGTTTCAATTTATTTTCTATTATAATTGAAAATCCAGATTGTGAAATTTATGATTCTGAGTACACAATCGGTCAAAATACATTGATTTGTGGCTACCAAAATTCCACCGCACAGGCTTATGCTGAAAAATATGACAGAATGCATAAATTTGTTGTACTAGGTACAGAAGAAGCTCTCCTGTCTGAACAAGTTTTTTCTGTTTCACTGACTGCTGAAAAACAGTCTGTTACAGTAGATACCATTTCCCGAAATACTGACACTCTTTCTAGCTGGATTAGCAATTCTAATTATAATAATGGCTTTACTACAACAGATACTGTACAGGAATTACAGGACGCTTCCGGCAATCTCTATGCTGTGTGCGGAAATGAAAATGCTGTCACTCTCGTTTCAGAAAAGAACCCTGAAAATGCTGTTCTGATTCAAAAAGAAGGCTTCACATTTGGCGGTGCTACAATAGATGAAAATAATCATTTATTTATTCTTTGGGGATATAGTATCTCAGAAGAAGAAATTGAAACTGCAAAAGCTAATAATACTGCAAATCTGATTGCTGTAAAATATGATTTGCAGGGAAATGTGCTTGGAGAATGCCCGATTCCTATCAATACATCAAGGGCGCAATATCCCTTTGAACATGGAACTGCCAATTTGCTGGTAAAAGATAAGATTCTTGGATGTCTTTTCGATACAAAATGGACAAAATCAACAGACGGTCGAAATCATCAAGGCGCAGAATTTGCTGCAATCAATGCCGAAACAATGGAGCTGATACAATTCAGCGACTGGCAGGGTTCTCACTCCTTCGGTGTTTCCATGATTCCGACTGAATATGGCTTTGCTGCTATTCAGATGGGAGATTGTTATGAACGTGGTATCACTTTTAACAGCTACTATGCTTCCGGAGAAGAATTTAAAGATAGTTATCTTTCTTCAAACGGTCGCACTGTTCTATATCATGTCAGTGGACAGTACGGCACAGTTGAAAACACGCTTGACGGAAATCGTACTTATACCCACATGGGCGGACTCGCAAAGGCAAAAACAACTTATGCAGTCGCTGGAAAATCTGAAAGAGTTTATACTTCAGATATTTACAGGAACTCTGACCTCCAGACAGGCATTTATGATGTGTTTGTTAAAATCGCTGATGAATCTCTTTCTGAAAATGCAGCTGGTCTTGCCGGTGAGGACAGAATTGACCACGCTACCGGAGAAGTTGCTGACCGTAATGTCATCTGGCTGACAAAATTTAATAAATTGGAAAAGGCTGGTGAGGTGAAAGTTGTCACCTTAGAAGATAATACTTATTGTGTTCTTTGGGATAAATATGTCAATGGTGCATTTGACAGCGTTCACTATGTGATTCTTGACGAATGCGGAAATCTGTTACAGCAGGAATCTGAAATTAAAAATGCAAAGTTATCTGCAACTTCCATTCAGCCGATTGTACAGGGAACTACTTTAACATGGGCAGTTGCTGAAATTAAATCTGAAAAAATTCTGACTTTTTATAAAGCAGATTTAGCAAATAGTTCTGTTCCTGAACCAAGCGAATCAAATTCAGATATGATTTGGAATGGCATTGACCCCGACATTAACCATGATAAGCAGATAAATGCAAAGGATGCCTCTATTATTTTAGTTCATTCTGCGGAAATCGGTGCTGGAATAAAAATGACTTTTACCGGAACACTTCCCGATATGAACCGTGACGAAATGATAAATGCAAAAGATGCTGCAATGATTCTTGTTTACTCTGCGGAATACGGTGCAGGCAATGTCAAAAGCTTTCAGGACTTTATGAACCAGCAATATCCAGAGGGATAATTTAAGCTAATCATGCGCAAAGACGCATAAAATAAAAGGAGGAAACTTTATTATGAAGTACTACATTGGAATTGACTTAGGGGGAACAAACATTGTTGCTGCTGTGGTGGACGAGAATTACAAGATTCTCACCAAAGCAAGCACCAAGACAAACCGCCCCCGCCCTGCTCAGGAAATCGCTGACGATATGGCTGCAATGGCGATTAAAGCCGTCAAAGATGCCAATCTTGACATGAGCCAGATTGAATGGGTCGGTGTCGGAACTCCCGGACTTGCCAACAGTGAAACAGGAATTGTTGAATTCTCTAATAATTTAGGCTTTGTGAATACGCCCCTTGCGGAATATATTAAAAAGCATATTGACAAGCCTGTCTTTGTAGAGAATGACGCAAATGCTGCTGCTTACGGCGAGTATGTTGCCGGTGCTGCCAAAGGTGCGAAAAATGCCGTTTGTATTACGCTCGGAACAGGTGTCGGCGGTGGCATTATCATTGACGGAAAAATTTATGCCGGTTCAAATTTTGGCGGTGCAGAAATCGGCCATACAGTCATTCAGGTGGACGGTGCGCCCTGCTCCTGCGGCAGAAAAGGCTGTTTTGAAGCGTATTCTTCCGCTACTGGCTTAATCCGCATGACAAAGGAAAAAATGGAACTTTGTCCGGATTCTGCTTTACACACAATTACTGCTGAAAGAAACGGCAAAGTTTCCGCAAGAACTGCCTTTGATGCAATGCGTCAAGGCGATAAAGCCGGTAAAGAAGTTGTGGACGATTATATTAAATATTTAGCTGCCGGAATTACAAATACAATCAATATTTTCCAGCCGGATATTTTATGTATTGGCGGAGGTGTCTGCAATGAAGGCGACCCGCTTCTGCTTCCGATGAAAGCACTTGTAGAAAAGGAAGTTTACACCAGAAACTCCCCGAAAAATACAAAAATTGTGATTGCAGAACTTGGCAATGATGCCGGTTTAATTGGTGCAGCGTTCCTTGGCGCAACTAAGAACTGAATTTTCAAAAAAATTTCTGCTCTCTCCGGAGGGCAGAAAATACATAATTATGAATGTTTTGTTTTTAAATTGTGAATTTTCTGTGAAACGTCCAATATTTTCTTACTGAAATTGTTATATAAGTAAATAAATATAGAGGAGGTTTTACTATGAAAACTTATCTGAAAAAAATTGCTGTTTTTTCTGCTTTGGCATGTATGCTTTCTTTGCAGGCAATACCAGCAGGGGCTTACTGGGAGGACAATATCTACTATGAAATATGGGGTGATGAGGCTGTTGTTTCGAGATTCAGAGAAACAGAACGAAAGCCTATGGTTGATTTAGTGATTCCGTCTGAACTTGGCGGACATCCTGTTACATTCCTGAATGGTGTTTCTATCGGAAAAATGCCGAATTTAGTTTCTGTTTCGATTCCTGACACGGTAACAAGAATCGGTACTGATGTTTTTTACGAATGCCCGAAACTGGAAACAGTCCATATTCCGGATTCTGTTACGACAATACAAGGTGGTGCATTCAGAGACTGTCCTAATCTGTTAGAACTTGACATTCCTGCATCTGTCACACAAATTGGTGCTTGTGCCTTTGAAAATACAGGCTGGATGAATGCAAGACTGGAAGAAAGTCCGCTTGTGACTGTGAATCATATTCTGATTAACGGCAGAACCTGCACTGAAAATCCTGTTCTTTCAGAAGATATTCACATTATCAGCCAAAATGCATTTGCAGGCAATCAGGAAATTACTTCTGTTGAGTTTTCCAATCAGGTGACGGAAATTAAGAGACATGCTTTTGAACGGTGTTCTAATCTGAAAGAAATTGTTCTTCCGGAAAGTGTGACTTCTATTGAATATGATGCTTTTCGAGAATGTACCAATCTGGAATCTATCACGATTGAAAATCCCTACTGCCGGATAGAACATTATAATTATTATCATGACGGGTTTGTTATTTCTAATGGCTATGATATATATAATGACGGTTCTAATCTTGAAATGCTGCATAATATCCCTTATTATCATGGTGTGATTCGAGGTTATGAAAATTCTACTGCTCAGGCTTATGCGGAACAATGTGGTTATCAGTTTGAATCTATTGGTATCGCTTTAAAAGCCGGTGATGCGGACAGTTCTGGAGAAGTGGATATTTTAGATATTATTTCTTTGAATAAAGCCGTCATGGGTACGGAAACTTTAACACCGGAACAGCTTAGAGCAATTGACTTTAACAACAATGGCAAACCTGATTCTGATGAAGCACTGACTTTATTAAAATATGTTGTTGGTTTAATTTCTTCTCCTGTCTAACTTAAAAATCGCCTGTATTTTATGCAGGCGATTCTGTTATTTTAAAAGAAGAACGGCTGTGTTTTAATTTTTTTTCTTCATACATCTGATAATCCATCTGATTCAGGAAACTGTCTATTGTAGCATCTGCCTGATATATGCTGTGGCCTATCGAAAAAGAAAGCTGATAAAGTTTCTGTTCTGTACTGTTGAATTTTTTCAAAGCTTCCCGAAGAGTATCTTCTATCTGAATTAAATCCTGTTCTTTGTTCGTGCGCATTAAAATAATAAATTCATCTCCGGCAAATCGAATGGCTAATGCTTTTGTTGGGACAGACTGCCGGATAATTTTGGCTGCATCAATTAACGCTTCATCTCCTACAGTATGCCCGAACTGGTCGTTAATCGACTTGAAATAATCCAAATCTATCATAATTCCCCCTGCCGGATTTTTTTTTCTGCTGATATGGTGCAGTATCTGGTCAAGATAATTCCGGTTATAAAGTTTCGTCAGCGGGTCAATATAAGAAAGTTCATTTTGCAGGCTCATGTAAATGCCGACTAATCCCAATGCAGTACAGCACCATGCAACTGAAATTCCATAAACAAAAAACTGTGCAGTTGCGCCCAGCAGTATCGGTGTAATAAACATGTAAATCGGGAAAAATCTGTTTTTTCCGAAATTTTTATTATATTGCTTTAAAATGACCAAACTGTAAAAAATATAGCCTAATGTCAGGATAAAATAAATATTTCCGCCCAGTTCACGATGATGAACATTATTTTCATCAATCCGGAATAAAAATGGAAAGCTGACATTAAATAATACTGCAATGACTGCTAAAATTGCCGGAACTCCAATAAACGGCGCACGTTTTCTAGTTCGCATTTCATCATGATATAATCTTAAATCAACATAAATGCACCATATGTAAGAATCAAAAATATTGGCCAGATATAAGTAAGAACTGCCAATAATTTTCAGTGTGTGCATTCCTTTCAGCTCTGTATTGCCGTCAAATATAAATGTCAGCATTTCCACAATACAGGAAGCCGCTGTTGCCACAATCATCGCTGTGAATAAATTATCACTTAACTGCCGTCTCTGCCGTACAAGATGACTGCTGACCAGCAAAATCATCAGTAAAGTAAAGCCAATACAATTGGTCAGAATAATCGACTGTAAATTCATGAAATCATGCGCCCCTTTCCAAAAATTCCAATCTTGTTTTTATTATAACATATTTCTAAAACGTTTTCAAGAAATTTTAAAAAAATTTACAGATAATTCATTTTGCATAATTCGGAAATTTTCAGAAATACTAATTGCAGTGAAAATTTTAAAGGAGGATTCTGCATGAAAATCGGTTCAAGCATTGTATTTAATAAACCTCGTTCGCTTTACAGCTTTGCTTCCATTGTAGGGCAGAAAGAGGGAGAAGGTCCTATGAAATGTTATTTTGACAGGATTGAAAAAGATTCCACATTTGGACAGAAAACTTGGGAAAAAGCGGAAAGCCGTCTCCAAGCCGATACGTTAAATTTAGCCATCAGAAAAGGAAATTTACAGCAATTGGATATTGACTGCATTGTAGCAGGGGATTTAATTAACCAGTGTACAGGTTCAAGCTTTGCGGTCAGAGATACAAAAATTCCATATTTAGGTGTTTACGGGGCGTGTTCCACGATGGCGGAAAGTCTGCTTGTCGCTGGAGTACTTGTAGACGGGGGATATTCAGGAAAAACAGCAGCTGTAACTTCTTCGCACTTTTCCACAGCGGAAAGGCAGTTTCGATTTCCCTTATCTTATGGAGGACAGAGAACACCGACTGCACAATGGACTTGTACCGCTTCCGGAGCGGTTGTGGTGTCCGCCGAGGGAGGTGCGCCCTTTGTTACAGGCGGCTGCATTGGAAAAATTGCCGACTTAGGTGTGACAGATACGTCCAATATGGGGGCGGCAATGGCTCCTGCCGCTGCGGATACAATTTTAAGATATTTGCAGGATACCAAAACCAAACCTGAAAATTATGATGCGATTGTGACCGGAGATTTGGGAAATATCGGTTCTCCACTGCTGATAGATTTATTATTAAAGCAGGGTGTCAATGTGAAACAGCAGCATCAGGACTGCGGGTCTTTAATGTTTGATGAACAAAAGCAGGATACTCATGCAGGCGGTTCAGGGTGTGGCTGTTCTGCAAGTATTTTATGCGGTTACTATCTTCCGAAACTGCAAAACAATGAACTGAAAAAAATACTTTTTGCAGCAACAGGCGCATTGCTTTCCGCCATGTCTCCCCAGCAGGGGGAAAGCATTCCGGCAATTTGTCATCTTGTAGAGCTTAGAAGTCAGGAGGGATTAACTTGCTGATTGCTTTAATCAAAGCGTTTTTAACAGGAGGAATTCTTTGTGCAGTAGGGCAGCTTTTGATTGACTATACAAAATTGACCCCTGCGAGAATTTTAACGGCTTATGTTGTGGCAGGGGTGATTTTATCTGCAACAGGGATTTACAAGCCATTAGTAGAATTTGCCGGAGAAGGGGCAAGTGTTCCCTTAACAGGGTTTGGGCATCTGTTAGCGGAAGGGGTTCGGGAAGCGGTTCAGGAAAAAGGCGCACTTGGCATTTTAACCGGAGGGCTGACTGCTTCCGCCGGAGGAATTGCAGCGGCATTGCTTGCCGGACTGACAGCAGCGTTAATTTTTAAAAAAAGGGCGAAATCATAACAAAGACGGCACAGTTTTTTAAGCTGTGCCGTTTCTGCTATCTGTAGGAGAATTTGAAAAATCAAAATATATGGTAACTTGCGAAATTACTGTTAATCAGCTGATTCTGATAGTAGAAATTATCTTTCTGAATGAATTTTTCCACAATATTGGAATTTTCTTCCGGAATGAAGTAATATTTTCCGTTAATGACAAGCAGATAACATCTTTCATTGCCAAGATAATTGATTCTTGCACAGTTGAATAATTCTGCAATATCAGGAGCATATTGTTTCAGTTCAGAATCCGACATAATTGGTAAAATATCTTCATAAGCGACTTGATTCTTAAATAATATTGTTGGCTGTGTATTTGGCAGCCATGAGGGATAATGCAAAGAACCTGTGGAATAATTTTCCGGTGCGATAATCTGCATTTCCATTTGATTGTAAGAAGAACTTGAATTTTGCATTGAATTTGCTAAAATATCTGCTAAATGAAATTCTTGGAAACCCCAGTCTTTCAGAATGCTGACTGTACTGGAAAGACTTTCATAAATCGGCATATCTTCCAGATAGCAAAGGATTCTGTCTTTTTGGTAATGTTCAAAGGTGAAATTCTGCATATCCTGCTGATAAGCGTCTTTTAATTTTTGAATGCTGTTTTCTGCATCGCTGATGTAAAATTCCTGTCTTGATTCAAAGTTTTGGTCTGTAAAGTAGTATACGTTCATTTCGCATTGATAAGGAATTTCATAACTATGTGTTTTTTGGTTATAATTACGATATTCGCTGAGTAAACGATTTTTCAGTAAGTTTGCATTTGCCTGAGTGTAAGCTTCTGTGCCGATACAGAATTGCATTAAATTGAAATATTCATCAGGGTAGATTTGATAGCTTCTGTGAATGGCTGTTCCGGCGATTGTGTGGTAAGTGACTGAAAAATCTGTTTGTGGGAAGTGATTCCAGTAATATTCTCCCTTGCCTCCGACATTTTCCGCAAAATCGAAAAATTCATAGCCATTATTCATAGTATCATAATCATAGCGCAAATCATAATGATATTCTTTTGCAAGATTCTGAAGCTGTGTTCCAAGGGCGGCATGATTGTCAAGATATTCTTTGTGAAAGTTTCTGATTGCAGAAATGGTTTCTTTGTCTTTATAAATTAAATGATAAGAAGTACCTCTTGATGTTTCAATGGAGTTAAATTGCAGTTCTACAGAAGTAATGGAAGCCACAGCAGGGATATATTTTGTTCTTCCGAAACAGTCTGTTGTCACGGTCAGGAAAAATAATCCGAAGGCTGTCACTACGGTTACTACATAAGTAACTGCACTGAGCCAAAATTTTTTAAAGCCTCTTTTCCGGATAACTTCCATAATGAAATAAACAATTGCACTGAATATGATTGCTGCAATGGCTGCATCGTCTTCCACGTCTGCAACACAAAGAATACAAATAGTAACTGCTGTTAAAATAACGTAGTAAATCCAGATATATACAAACGGCTTTCCAACATGTTCCGCCTTTCTTTTCTGGTAAAGCTTCCACGCAAATACGGTCAGACCTGCTGTTAAAAGAATTATTACTACAATCCACCGCACATAAGCCGGTATAAATCCGCTGTTTTCAGCTGCTCCGCCGTACCCTTCATAAGTACTGTTGTAACTTCCCAGATTGAAAAAAGAGGAATCTTTTTCTTCAAAAAGATATACCAGATAAATCAGTCCGCCTATCGGACTCATGTAGCCGATAAAATCCCATGAATATTCAAAATCCAGTCCGGAAACTTCATTTGTGACAATGCCTAAAACCGCTGCAAATGTCCCCGGAATTAACAGGTTTAAAAGCAGATTCGTGTAAATGTTTTCAAACATTGTTCCGCAGCAGCTTGCAGTTAATGCTGAAATGCTGTAATACATCCACATTAACACACCAAGACCGAAACTTCCAAGAAAATAATAAGAATAAATTTCTTTGATTTCTTCTGCAAAACTTCCGTCTAAAGCAGTAATCATGGGTATCATAATCAGACAAATTATCCAGCCTAACAGCACGGAAATGAGATAAGGCACAATATACATAATCAATCCGCCAAGATAATTGCTGAAAAATCTTTGTGTTCCGTTTAAAGGCAGAGCATACAGCATATCCACTCTTGTTTTGCTCCATTCCTCTTCAAATGCTCTGATTCCGCAGAACATTCCCATAAAAACCGCTATCCCTGCACAAAAGCACCCAATTGCAACATATGCCTCACAGCTGAAATAAGTAGTATAATCTTCTTTCACTTGTTCCAAGCTTGACAGATACCCCTCCAATAAGCCTGTAAAAGCAATTAACGGGATTCCCAGCAGAAACAAAATGCTGGTAATAATGACAAATT
The DNA here is from genome assembly GCA_045541055.1 of Oscillospiraceae bacterium. GTDB lineage: Bacteria > Bacillota > Clostridia > Oscillospirales > Ruminococcaceae > UBA3855. The sequence goes on along the minus strand of JAZQIL010000189.1, from coordinate 10,103 downwards.
TCCGGTTTTGGCTGATGATTCTGAGCGCATTTTTCGCCGGATAATTATTCAAAAACTTTGCTGTCATAGCCAAGCACCTCCAGTTCATAAATGAAAATTTCTTCCAGTGAAAGCGGAATTAAATCTGCAATCAACGGCTCATAAGGAGCTAATGCCTGATGTATCTGCTCTTCACTGCCTTTTGCAATGATATGATAAATACTTTGTGTTTTCTCGAAATGTAAAATTTCTAAATTTGGGAAATCTTCTTTTGTGAAAATACGTTCCTTGTCTTTGAAAGCAGTCTGAATTTTATGCACTTCGCCTTTTAAAGAGTCAAGTTCTCTGTTAAAGACGATTTTTCCACGGTGAAGCAAAGCAGCCGTATCGCACATTTCGTTAATTTCTTTCAGATTATGGGAAGAAATGACAACAGTTAATTCCCGTTCGCACATGGCATCGACCAGCATTTTTTTAACGATAATTCTCATAGTGGGGTCAAGACCGTCAAATGCTTCATCTAAAAGCAAGTATGGTGTACAGCAGGCAATACCAATAATAACAATGGCTTGTCGTTTCATACCTTTTGAAAATGTACTGATTTTTTTATTTATGGGGAGTTGAATCACTTTTTCCAGCCTGTCAAAAATTTCTTCTGAGAAGTTCGGATAGAACTGTTTATAGAAATTTTTCAGCTGTATCAGCGTAAATCCTCCAAATTGAACAGTTTCATCGTTAATGAAAAACACTTTTTGTTTTGCGCTGACATTATCATAGACAGGCGCATCATCAATTAACACTTCTCCTTCTTCAGCACTGTAGATTCCGCTGAAAAGCCTTAAAATAGTAGATTTTCCTGCACCGTTTGAACCAAGCAGACCAAAAGCCGTTCCTTTGGGGATTTCGAGGTTGACTCCGTCTAAAGCTCTGAATTCTTCAAACTGTTTGACAGTATTTTTCAGCTGCATCATAATTGAGCATCTCCTTTCTGAGTATCCTGAATGGTTTGAATACGCTTTTGAAGCGTCTGGACATCAATACCGATTTCAAGAGCGTGGCTGACAGCGGTATCGAAATCTTTTAAAATGCGTTCCTGTGCAAGAAGTTTATCAGGTTTCGCAATGAAGCTGCCTCTTCCGGAAAGGGAATAGATAATGCCGTCACGTTCTAGGAGAGAATAAGCTTTTGCAACGGTATTGGGATTCACGCTTAATTCTGTAGCGAGACTGCGAACACTGGGTAATTTTTCCTGTTCAGTGAGAACACCTTTGAGAATCAGTTCGATAACTTTTCTATAAAGCTGTTCATAGATAGGAACACGGCTCATTAAATCAATATCAAACATTTTTCATACCTTCTTTCTGTTCTCGTTGTTCTATATGTATTATTTGAATTAGTACGCTTATAGTATAGCATATCTTTTTTCATTTGTCAAGTCTTTTTTCAAAAAAAATAGAAAAGGCATTCCCCTGCGCATTGGGAATGCCGATTCCGTTTACCTCTTTACGAAAAGCGATTAGCCATGAAATCTCTGAATTTTGATTTCACTTATATAACAACGAAATGGGAAAAATATTGGCCTTTTTTTTGAAAAATTTTTGAAAATTTTAAGTTTCTATGAAATGGCTAAAAACAAATCGTAAATAATGGGAACTTTTGTGTACATTTTATATTTCTTCGAGACCGACAATATATTTGAGGAGCAGTAAAGCATCATTAGCATCTACTTTTCCGTTACCGTCCAAATCGGCAGCCTGATTCTGTTCCTGAGAGAGAGTTTCTTTTCCGAGAACTGCCTTATTGATGGAAATGACATCCAGAATATTCACGTCAGCATCTCCGGAAACGTCTCCTTTTGTGAATTCAGTGTTTGGTGCGGTGTCATTTCCACAAAGATAATTCATTTCAATATCATGAAACCAGCCTGTATTGTAAAGTTTCTGAGCGATTTCAAAAGCGGTCTGCTTATCGTCCTGATTCAGATAAATGATAAGTCCACGTCTTCCTTCATTATCGCCCATGAGGTCGCCGTCTACATAGTCAATCACATTCACATCTAAAGCCTGATTGAGAAAATCAGCATCCCAGTTTTTAGATTCTTCGCTGTGATTTAATAATGTAAATGCAACGACAAGATGACCGACATAACCGCCGTCAGGGGAGATTTCAAACGGAAGGGGTTCATCATTAGTAGTCAGTTCTTCAGAAGCATTCATTTCCACGCTGTAGAATAAGCCTGTATTGTAAAGTTCCTGAGCGGTTTCAAAAGCGATTTCTCTGTCATACTCTTTCATAGTAATAAATAAACAGCGTCTTCCGGTGAAATCATCTGTAAACATTGTGTTGACATCTTTAATATTTGTAATGTCTAAAAGCTGATTGAGATAATCTGCTGTCCAGTTTTCAGCTTCTGCACTGTAATTCGCTTTTACAAGTGTCAGTATTGTATTGCTGAGAAATTTCTCATCAGGAGAGGCGTTAAACGGAAGAGAAGTATCTTCTGTGACAGAATCCCATGCATAGGTCATTGCAAAATCATAGAACCAGCCTGTATTGTAGAGTTTCTGAGCGATTTCAAAAGCGGTTTGTCTGTCGTCCTGTGTTAGTTTAATGAAAAGTTCACGTCTGTTTGATGAGTCGTTAATGAAAGTACCATCTACAGATTGAATGGTTGTGACACCAAGAGCCTGATTTAAGAAATCAGCGTCCCAGTTTTCTGCTTCGTCAGTGTAGTCTGGTAATGTATAAGCCGTCAGGCTTCCGCCAAAATAACCATCATCAGGCTTTATTTTAAATGGACGGGGTGTATTATTTGCTGTCTGAATGATAGTGTCTGAATTTGAGATGTCTTTTGCATTGGCAGTCCAAGCCGTGCAGGACATTCCTAAAGAAGTGATACAAAGTACTCCAGCGAGTACAGCTTTTAAATTTTTACACATAGGTAAGCACCTCCAATTGTTATTTACTAATAAAACAATCTGGAAAGAAAAATATTGGGGATTTTTTGAATTTTTGTACGAATAACTAAAAAACTCCCTGAAAAACAGGGAGCTTTTCATATGATTATACAACTTCATACATTGTAGCAGCGTTTGCTTTGGTAGCATTTTCTGCAAGGTTTAAAACACGGACTTTCACCGCCTTTGCGCCCATCTGAATTTCAATAATGTCATTTAATTTGACATCATAGGAAGCTCTGGCGACTTTGTCATTAACAAGGACTTTACCGGCATCACAAGCTTCATTGGCAATTGTGCGCCGTTTAATGAGTCTGGAATTTTTTAAATATTTATCTAAACGCATTTCTGACCTCCCGTGTTTCCATGATTTCTTCCGAAACAGCGGAATCTTTTGCGCCAAAGAGTGCATGGAGTGACTCTTCTGTCAGTTCATAACGCTGTACGGAACTGCTGTTTGCAAGCACATCAGGTACAGTAATCCAGCTTGCACCGAGATTTTTTTCTCTGTCGGGGTGAATATCCAGTTCGGGAGCTTTTTCCAAATCAATATTCATGCCACGTTCTGTATAGACAGCATAGCTGTAATCTTTTGTCGGATAGCAGTAAATTGATTTTAAAGCTAAACCGGAATCTGTAAGACTGGTATTTTCAAATTCGTAAATTTCCAGATAAGTGCCGTCTCCCATGACAGACCCCTGCAATGTGCCAAGGGTGTTATGATACGGCCTGTAGTAGAAATCATAAGTATAATGACTGGGATAAAAGCTGTCTATAAAAACAACACGGTTCTGATGATAAGAATAAATCAGTACTTCCATTGTTGTCTGAATGAAAAGTTCCGGAATATTATCTTCGTCCAGATAAAGCAATAAGAATTTTGTATCCGTGTCCTGCACATCAGTGGAAATCTGACGCTGATATTCTTTTCTGAACAGAAATTCATAATAAGCATCTTCCCACAGCAGACCGGTATCAGAAAATTCTGTGGTGAATTCTGTGACCGGCTGTGTATAAACGGGAAGTGTTTCCATTACTGGTGCAGTCGTAACAGCAGGAAGAAACGTTTCTGTTTCGCTGTAAACATCTGTTGCAGTTTCTGCCGGAAGCGTTTCTGTTTCTGTCACAGGGACAACAGGAATCTCTGTCGGCATAGTTGTTTCTTCCAAAGCAGAAGGCAGTTCTGTAGGAATATCTGTTTCAGGAAATAAAATGCTTTGATATTCTGTTGTCGTTTCTTCTGTTTCAAAGCTGAACAAGCTGGAATCTGTTTCTGTTTCCGTTTCCTGCTCTTTTCGGTTGGAATTGAGAATATCTTCAAGGGTATCTGGTGATTCCGGCTCTATCCCACAGGCAGTACAGCACAGCAGGACAGAACAGAACAGCAGACAGCAGGAAAGGGATTTTTTCAGGATATTCTGCATCATGTAATCAGTCCTTCTTAGGGTTGACGGCTTCTTTGAGACCTCTTCCGGCTTTGAAAGCGGGAGCTTTTCCGGCAGGAAGCTGAATCGGGTCACCGGTACGGGGATTCAGACAGCGTTTTTCCTTACGTTCTCTGACATCAAATGTACCGAATCCGGTTAAAACGACTTTTTCGCCTTCTGCAAGGGAAGAACAGATGGTGTCAAAAATAAAGTTGACATCTGCTTCAGCGTCTTTTCTTTTACGGTCTCTGCTTTTAGCGTACATAGCAATAAGTTCAGATTTAGTCATGATAAATTCCTCCTGATTATGAATGATTTTGAATATTTTTTGCCTGATTCCAGTAAATGTCTAATTCTTCAATAGGCAGGTCAGGCATGTTCCTGCCGGATTTTGTCACAAGCTGTTCTGTCATGGTAAAGCGGTCAATAAATTTTTCAGTCGCCTGAGAAAGAGCCTGTTCAGCATCAATTCCCAGATGGCGGGCAATATTAACACAGGAAAAAAGCAAATCACCGAATTCTTCCTGAATTTGCTGTTGATTGCCGGACTGGATAGCAGTCTGCAATTCGTCATGTTCAGACTGAATGCAGGAAAATGCATCTTCTGCCGTGCGGAAATCCATACCGGCTTTTTTGGCACGTTTGCCGACTTTCTGCGCTCTGGAAAGAGCCGGAAGAGACTTTGCAACTGCATTTAACGTGTCAGCGTAAGTTTCCTGATGTTTCGTTTCTTTCTTGATATTATCCCAGTTATTCAGAACGGTTTCTGTATCTTCTGCAATCACATTCCCGAAAACATGAGGGTGACGAATAATTAACTTTTTACAGATTTCGTCACAGACAGCATCAAAGTCAAATGCTTTTTCTTCTTCTGCAAGAGTGCAGTGAAATACAACCTGTAAAAGAACATCGCCTAATTCTTCACGCATCATTGCCATATCCAGCAAGTCGATTGCTTCTACAGCTTCATAAGCTTCTTCCAAGAAATCATTCCGGATAGAAGTATGATTTTGTTCCTTATCCCAAGGGCAGCCGCCGGGACTGCGGAGTAATTTCACAATTTCCTGCAAATCGTGAATATTATAGTAATCTTTCTGAGTATATTCTACCATAGTGCAAAACTTTCCTCACTTGATTTCAGAAGCCACAAAGCCAATTTTGCGGTAAACTTTATTCAGAATTCTCTGAGAATAGCGGAATGCTTCTGCACCGCATCTGGTGTAGCATTCTTTAAGATAAGCTTTATCAGCGATAAGACGAGCATATTCTTCACGGACGGGGGCGAGGTGGTCTGCAACGGCTTCACCGACAGCGACTTTAAAAGTACCGTAACCCTGACCAGAGAATTCTTTTTCAGCTTCCTGAATGGTTTTTCCGGTAACAGCGGAATAAATTGTCAGCAAGTTGTTAATACCGTCTTTTCCTTCACGGAATACGACTTCTGTTTCACTGTCTGTGACAGCTCGTTTACATTTCCGGATAATGGTATCTTTATCATCAAGGATTAAGATAACAGCATTAGGATTTTCGTCAGATTTAGACATTTTTTTCGTAGGGTCTTGCAAGGACATGACTTTTGCGCCGAGCGGAGCAACGTAGCCTTCCGGAACGGTGAAAGTATCACCATAACGGCCGTTGAAACGTCTTGCAATGGTTCTGGCAAGCTCTAAATGTTGCATCTGGTCAGCACCAACAGGCACTAAATCCGCATTGTAAACTAAAATATCTGCTGCCATTAAAACAGGATAGTCAAATAACCCTGCATTGACATCATCAGGGTGACGCTGACTTTTATCTTTAAACTGTGTCATTCTGGAAAGTTCGCCGAATTGTGTGGAGCAGTTCAGCACCCATGAAAGCTGGGCATGTGTGGGAACATGACTTTGAATGAATAATAAAGATTTGTCTAAATCAATGCCACAGGCTAACAGTTGAGCATAAGCTTCAAGTGTTTTCTGGCGGAGTTTTGCAGGTTCAATTTTCACTGTAATTGCATGTTCATCGACAACACAGTAAATACATCTGTAATCTTCCTGTAAAGGCTTCCAGTTACGGATTGCACCGATATAGTTTCCAAGTGTGAAAGTACCAGTTGGCTGAATACCGCTGAAAATTAACTTTTTCTGTTCCGTAGTCTGTTCACTCATGCGTTGTTACCGCCTTCCGGCAGATTTTCAGCATCACGGAGCTGTGCAATTCTGAGTGCGCCCATTACCTGCTGATACAAATAATAAACAACTCTTTTCTCTTTGGAATCCTGCTGAATGGTTCTGGGGTCAATTTCAGTTTTGAAAATACCTCTTTTTGTGAGCATATAGACAAAATGCTTACCAGCTACCGGCAGAGGGAACTGAGAAGTTCTTTTACAAGTCTGCTTTAAAGCAGTGGAATTGACAACTAAATTTCTGGCAGCCTGTACAACAGATTTATACTTTGTAGAAGCACCAGTATATTCATTGCCATTATTAAAATATAAATTTGCTGCACCGTTAATGAAACATACCATTGTTACCATGATAGTCTGTCCCATTGGAATGTCTACAATGACACCATACACTTCATCAGATTTGAATTTCATGTTAGAGAACTGCACTGGCGGAATGTGCAAAGCACTGTTACGAGTAGCTAAATAGCCGGGTGTGACCGGATAAGGGTCTAAAGGAGAACGTCTTACAATTGCCATGATAAAAAATCCTTTCTTGATTAAAAATTATTCGCCAAACATTGTTTTTGTGAGCTGTCCGAGTGTTGCAATGCCTTTGTCAATGGCTTCATCTGTAGGAGTGGAGTAATTCAGTCGGAATGAATAAGTGATATCCTGTTCAGACACCATGAAGGCATTACCGGGGACAACTGCAATTTTGTATTCCTGAACGGCTTTTGTACAGAAGCCGGACATGTCGCTTCCTTCCGGCAGAGTACACCAGAGGAACAAACCGCCTTCGGGCTTTGTATAAGCGACTTGTTTCGAGAAATGTTCTGCAATGCCGTTGAGCATTCTTTCTGCTTTCTGCTTGTAAATCGCTCTTAAACCTGCAAGATGTGCATCAAAATCGACTTTCTGCATAAACTGGTAAGCTAACATTTGACCGAAATTATTTGTCTGTACGTCAGAAACCTGTTTGCAGACAACCATTTTAGAAATCACTTCTTTAGGAGCGATACCATAGCCGACACGGATACCGGGGGCTAAAACTTTGGAAAAGCTTCCTGCATAAATGACTCTGCCGTCAGTATCCATACTTTTCATAGTAGGAACATCTTCACCGGAAAATCTTAAATCACCATAGGGATTATCCTCAATAATCATAGTATCATATTTCTGCGCTAAAGCGTATAATTCCTTACGGCGTTTAAGGGTAGTTGTTTTACCGGTTGGATTCTGGAAATTTAAAATTAAATAAATCAGCTTTGTATTTGGATTTTCTTTGAGAGCTTTTTCAAGCAGTTCCGGATTCATGCCTTCGTCATCTAGCGGAACGCCTACTAAATTGACATTATAAGATTTAAAAGCATTCAAAGAACCAATAAAGCTGGGGGCTTCACAAATCAATGTATCACCGGGGTTGCACATAGATTTGCAGGCTAATTCCATCACTTGCTGTGCGCCGGAAGTAATAATTAACTCTTCAGAATCTTCTTTGAAATTGCCCTGTGCTTTCATGCGTTCTTTCATAAGATTTCTAAGAGGGAGATACCCTTCTGTAATGCCGTACTGCAAAACAGAAATGGGGTCATTCTGAAACAGTTCAGAAGCAATTTCACGGACAGTTTCTACAGGAAATGCTTCCGGAGCAGGGTTTCCAGCTGCAAAGGAAATCACACCCGGTTCAGAAGTAAATTTTAAAATCTCTCTGATTGCAGATGCCTGCAAATGAGAAACTTTTTCAGAAAATTGATAATTCATATGTTACATTTCACCTTTTGCGTATCAAATTCTCTGCCGTTTGCAGAGTGCTGATATTATTATAGCACAAAATTTCAATTTCGGCAATAGCATTTTAAAAAAAAATCCTGTAATTCTGTGAATTTTTTTTGGAAATGCATCTGAAAGGGGTTTTTTCATGAAAAAGCAGACTTTTTTACAAGGGTCAATTCTTTTAACAGTATCGGCATTATTTGCCAAACTTTGCGGAGCGATGTTTAAACTGCCATTAACAGCGATGCTTGGAGGAACGGGAATGGGGTATTTCAGCTGTGCATACGGGTTATTTTTGCCGGTGTATGCAGTATTTGTAACAGGGCTTTCAACAGCAGTAGCGAAGCCGGTAGCGGATTTTGTGGGAAAGAAAAAATTTTCCTGTGCGCTGAAAGTGCGGAAAACAGCAAGAAAATTATGTTTTCTCATGGGACTGGCAGGGACAGCAGGAGCGTTTTGTTTTGCGAAATACTTTACATTAGAAACATCTGGAACGCTGGAAGCCTATCCGGCAGTACTGGCAATGCTTCCGGCAATTTTTTTCTGTTGTTTAACGGCGGTAGAGAGGGGATATTATGAAGGGCTTTGCAGTATGACACCGACAGCCATTTCTCAGGCGGTGGAAGCAGTGACGAAATTAAGCACAGGGTTATTTTTTTGTAAAATTTTTACAAAAGCGGAGTTCTGGATATTTCGTGAAATGACACCGGAAGCAAAAGGCGCATTTGGGGCGGTGTTGGGTGTAACGCTTTCCACAGTGACAGGATGGCTGTATTTAGCCGTCCGGAATCAATTTTTCAAACAGAACAGTGTTTCCGGAGAAGCCGTTCCTTCTTCCAAGAAAATGCTGAAACGATTGTTTAAAATCATGATTCCGGCAGCATTAGGGGCATTGGTAACGAATTTGACTTCACTGATAGATTTATTCACAATGATGAGACTATTTTCAAAAATGCTTGCAGAAAATCCGGAAGCATTCTATCAAAAGGCGAATCTTGTGAAAAGCATTCCGGCAGAACAAGCAGTTTCCTTTGTATACGGGTCATTTATGGGGTTATCCGTGACGGTTTTTAATTTAGTACCATCTTTAACGAATATGCTTGCGAAAAGTGTTTTACCCTGTACAGCGCAGGCGTGGGCATCGGGAGACAAAAAACAAGCTGCTTCCTATGCAAGACAAGTTTTCTTTCTGACGGGATTAGTAGCAATTCCGGCAGGATTTGGGATTTTCGCTTTAGCGGAGGGAATTTTGACATTTTTATTTTCGGGGAGGGAAGCAGAAATTCAGACAGCAGTTGCAGGATTGCAAAGTCTTTCAGCAGGGTTAATTTTTTTATGTTTAGCGTTTCCGGCGTTCAGTCTGTTGCAAGCAGTAGGGCGAGAGGATTTACCTGTAAAAGTAATGCTTTCAGGAATTTTTATAAAATTAGTATGCAATCTGTTTTTAATACCGAAATATTGTACAGCTGGTGCAGGGATTTCGACAAGTCTTTGTTATGGAATTATTTTAGTATTGGCAGTATTTTTCCTGAAAAAAGAACTTGGCGAGCCGTTGCATTTATGGAAGCCTTTGGGTTTTCAAGTCTGGGGAGGAATTCTTTGTGCAGGGGGCGCATGGGTCTGTTATGACTGCATTTTTTGCGATTTTCCGCAGAGAATTGGTTTTCTGATTTCGCTGGTTATTGCAGTGATAATTTACATGCTGGTGATGGTTCTGACGAGCTGGAAAGAATTAAAAATCTTATTAAAAATTTCCTGAAAAATCAGTGCATTTTTATCTAAAAAGCAGAAAATAAAAGTCAATTTTCCGGAAAGTATTGT
>JAZQIL010000188.1:0-8339 GCA_045541055.1 Oscillospiraceae bacterium | reverse complement strand
GATGAGGCACATAATCTTGTTGACAGGGGCAGGAATATGTACAGCGCAGAAATTTACAAGGAAGATATACTGGATTTTAAAAGGTACGTGAAGCCACATAACAAAACAATAGAAAAAATTCTTGACAAATGTAATAAAATATGTTACATTAATTATAATCTTATGAAATTCAGACAGTTATTATGCTCTATACTGCAATTCTCTGCCAAGCATTTTGCGTGACAGGGAATTGTTTCTTTTTCATAAAAATCTTTTCAATAAAAACTTGATTTTTAGAAAGAAATATGATATAATAAAATAAAAATACACACCATGACCGAAAAATGCAAGGAGTCTATTGACATGAAATATTCAAAGCATCAACCATTAACTTTTGTGAGTCTTGCACTTGCACTTGCTGATGACTATAACCGTCTGTTTGTCATTGATTCAGAAGATGACAGTTATATAGAATATGCCCCTAACGGAGAGGGAAAAGAATTGATTCCCGTTTCCAGCGGAGAAAATTTTTTTAAGTCCGTCTACAAAGATTGCCATGAACAGGTATGGCAGGAAGACCAAGAATATTTTTTAAATGCATTTCAAAAAGAGGCCGTCACACAGGCTCTGAAAGACGGAAAGTCATTTTCTTTGACTTACCGACTGAATATAGACGGAACACCTCGCTATTTCTTTTTAAAAACAATTCGTCAGAATGGGAAAAATATTATTATTGGTGTTCAGGATGTGGATGACCAGAAACGCAAGGAATTAGAAGCTGCTGCAAAAAGCAGAACTTATTCCGAAATCGCTGAATCACTTGCAAGTTTGTTTGAAGTGATTTATTATATTGATGTCAATACAGATAATTATGCTGAATACAGTGCCAGTGAAAGCTATGCACAGCTTGGATTCGGACAGAGCGGAGAAAATTTCTTTCAAAGAGCCAAAACAGATATTCAAGCTGTGATTCATCCCGATGACCGCAGTAAAGTTATGCATCAGCTTGAAAAAGACGTTTTACTTGCAGGGCTTAAAAAATCTGCTTCTGTATCTGTTACTTACAGACAAGTGCTGGACGGCAGGACACAGTATATGAATTTGCTTGCATTCCGCCTGAAAAATAATGAAGAACGAATTGTTGTCGGTGTCAGAAATATTGACGAACAGAAAAAACAGGAATCTGCTATTGAAACATATTCTCATATTGCCGGTGCGCTTGCCAGCCGTTATGAAGTGATTTATTATATCAATATTGATACAAATCATTATACACAGTACAGTGCCAGTGAACAGTATGCAAAACTTGGTACAACGAAAGAGGGAATTACTTTCTTTGAAGATTGCATAGAAGATATTCAGAAATATATTCATCCGGAAGACAGAAACAGATTGTTCATACATCTGGATAAACATAATTTAATGGCCAATCTTAAACAAAGCGGTTCAATTTCACTTAGCTACAGGCAGCTGCTAGATGACAGATATCAGTATATGAATATGACAATTGTCCAGCCTAAAAATGATTTGCATCATATTATTGTCGGTGTGTTTAATATGGATGCACAAATCCGCCATGAACGCTCTATTAAAGCCACCAGCAAAACATTTAATGATATTGCCACTGCTCTTGCACAGCGATATGAAGTCATTTATCATGTCAATGTCATTACAAATGAATATTCTGAATATAGTGCCAGCGATAAATATACTCGCCTTAAAGTCGGCGCAAAGGGAAATGATTTCTTTCTCCAATCACAGGAAGATATGGAACATGATATTTATCCGGAAGATTTTCCTATGATGTCTGTCGCAATGCAGAAAGAAAATTTACTCAACAGTTTATCCAATTTTGGAAAAACCATTCTGAATTATCGTTTAATGATTGACGGCACACCACAGTATGTTTCGCTTTACGCTGTCCGCCCGAAAGAAGATTCAGAACATATTATTATTGCCGTTGCTAATGTGGATGCTGCTAAACGAATGGAAATTGCTTATCAAAATGCAATGGATATTGCTAACCGTGACGCTTTGACCGGTGTCAAAAATAAACGTGCTTATGTACAGTTTGAAATCGAACTTGATGAACAGATTAAAGAGAAAGAAAATCTTGCTTTTGCAATCGTCATTTGCGATGTCAACGGTCTGAAACAAGTCAATGATACAAAGGGTCACACTGCCGGAGACGAATTTATCAGAAGTGCTTGTAAAGTCATTTGCAATACATTCAAGCACAGCCCTGTTTTTCGTATCGGCGGAGACGAATTCGCTGTCATTCTAAAAGGACAGGATTATTTGAGCAGAACAGAACTGATGCTTGAGATGACAAAATATTTGAACGAAAATAGCCGGGATGGGCTTATCTTGCTTGCTTCTGGTATTTCTGATTTTCATCCGGAACAGGACATTCATGTGCAAGATGTGTTTGAACGTGCAGACATGCGCATGTACTTGAATAAAAAACAATGTAAAGCTGCTGCCAGTCAGAAAGGGGGACTCAGCTATGCAGAAACAAATGAATGAACAAGAATTGCTTGCATGTTTTGAAGAAGCACTCGCTTCAAAACAGTTTCAAGTATTTTATCAGCCTAAAATTAACCACTCTACAGGAAGAATGATTGGTGCAGAAGCTTTGATGCGCTGGATACACCCTGTTTATGGAATACAGTATCCTTCTAATTTTATCCCTGTGCTGGAAAAAAATGATTTAATTTACCGTGCTGACCTGAATGTCTTTCAGTCTACGTGTGAATTTTTAAAAAGCTGTCTCGAACAAGGGGTGAAACCTGTACCAATTTCCGTCAATATGTCTCGCTATGACATTTATCGGAAAGATTATGTTGACCAGATTGAAAAACTCCGTCAGCAATATCAGATACCTGTTAAATATTTACATGTCGAAATTACAGAAACTTCCGCAATTGGCGGAATGGAACTTGTTTCCAATGCTTTGAACAAACTGCACCAGTATGGTTATATTGTAGAAATGGACGATTTCGGAAGCGGTTATTCTTCTCTTAATATCCTGAAAGACTTGGAAGTCGATGTAATTAAAATGGATATGCGCTTTCTCAGTGGCAATATTGACGGCCGTGGCGGTACAATTATCAGTGCGATTATTCAAATGGCAAAATGGCTCGGTACACCCGTTGTTGCAGAAGGCGTGGAAACCAGAGAACAAGCCGATTTTATGAAAAGTATCGGCTGTAACTATATTCAGGGCTATTTATATTCCAAACCAGTGTCAGAAACGGAATTCAGAAAAAAGCTTTCTCAGCTGGAACATGAACCTATGGTGCCGGCATTAGATTTAATTCATACGATGGATGCAGGAAAATTCTGGAATCCAGTTTCTTTGGAAACACTGATTTTCAATCACTTTGTAGGCGGTGCGGTTATCTTTACTTATCAGGACGGAAAAGTTGAAATTTTGCGTGTCAATGAGAAATATATCAAAGAATTAAGCATGAACATGACTGAAAAAGAAATTATTCGTCATGACCCATGGAGAGCCTTTGATGAGGAAAACCGTAAAATTTATGAAGATACGCTCTTCCGTGCTATAAAATCCAATGACGAAGAATCCTGTGAAACATGGCGGACAATCTGCTCCGAAATCTGCGGAGAAACTAAAATGTGTATCCGAAGTTTTATCCGTATGATTGGTAAAACAGAAACACAATATTTGTTTTATGCAATGGTGCAGAATATTACTACTGAAAAACAACAGTATCAGGCATTATATAACAGTGAAAAACGTTTCCGCTTTGCAAGTGAACAAATTAACGTTTATGCATGGGAATATATCATTGCAACAAAACAAATGCGTCCTTGCTTCCGCTGTATGAGAGACCTGCATCTTCCGCCACTTCTTGAAAATTATCCTGAACCTGCCATTGAACTTGGAATTTTCCCTCAGGATTATGCTGACATGTATCGGGACTGGCACAGACAGCTGGAACAAGGCGTAGAATACTTAGAAGCCATTATTCCGCTTACAGTCGGCAGAGTGCCGTTTCATGTCCGCTATACACTTGAAAAAGACGAAGCTGGTAAACCTTTGAAAGCATATGGTTCAGCAGCTTTGGTTGTTGATGATGAATAAGAAAAACTCAGCGGTGCAGTATCCGCTGAGTTTTATTTTGTTTATTTTACTACGCCAATGCCCCAGATAGTGAAATCTGTTCCAGCATTCTCCATATTGATGGAAACATCTAACGTTCCGGAAGCTGACTGCATATAAGCACATTCTGCATCAGGACCTCCCCATGCATAAAGTCTGTTTCCGTTAATTTGAGTTTTTTTGCCGTTGACCGTGACATTCAAAACACCAAGACTGGAATTCTGATTGGATTGATATACAATGAAAATTCCTTTTCCTTCTGTAGAAAATGTCATAGGTGTATTACCGGAATTTTTCTCAAATTTAAATCCATAGGCAAATCGGGGATAAGAATTATCTGCTTTGAAAGAACCAGCTTTGAAATTTTTCAGTTCTTCCAAAGAAATAATACTGCCATTTGCATAATCTGAACCGTAAACACCGCCTGACGGAATAGTATAACCAGAAGTTTTATTTTCTGTTTTCAAAGCTTGACGGTAAAAATAAGCAATGCTGTCAGATATCAGCTTACAGCCTTCTGCATGAGGATGATATTCGTCTGTATAATAATCCTCTTTTTTCAGCAGACCGGAGTCAAATGCATTTGTCAGCGCATTATCCATACTAATAATTGGAATATCATAATATTCACCGATTTTTGCCATTTGTTCCTGCATGGAGTAACCGCCTTTTGCACGGTTAATCAGTAAAATGACTGCCGGCTGATTTTCCTGAGAAAGACATTTTTTCACAAGGCTTTCATAGCTCTTTTTATAAATTTCTTCCGGATGGTCATTCACAGAGAATTCAATAAAAATAATATCTGGATTATGATTCAAAATATCTCTTTGCGCTCTCATCAGGCCAACCGCTGAAGAAGTCCCTGAAAGACCTGCGTTAATAAATTGACAATTGCTTCCTGTACCAAACGTTTCTGCAAAGTAATCAAAGGAACGCTGTGCATAACAAGTGGGCAGGTGATTGCCTTCTGTAATAGACCCACCTAAATAAGCAATGGTTGTTTCTTTTCCGCTTTGCGCCTTCTGAATCTTATCCCAAAGTCTGGAAGTATTTCCAAACTGATAAATTGCATCAGAATAAAATTTCTGCATAGCAGGGGAGTCCGTTTCAATATAATCATCCCAAAGATTGTCAGGTAATTCCGGTTTCGGAAATTCTTTTAGATTTCCCTTGATATATTTTTGCAAAAGAACAATATCCAATGTATTCACAGTACCATCTTGATTCACATCAGCGGACTTTTCATCGAACGTATTGGAAAAACCTTTTAGCAGTCCTTTCTTTGCAAGCATAAAATCATAAATGTTAATTTGTTCATCGCCGTTGACATCGCCTGTTAAAATATTTCTGGCAGAGCTTTTGCCTGCTCCTTGAATGACAGTTCCGGCATCTGCTCCGACAGCATCATCAAGATAAAAATGATTCTTGGAATCCGCAGTTTCTACATAAAGATACATATCAGAAGCCCCTGCCGGAATCTGATAGTCTGTATTCATCAGCTGAATCCATTCATTTTTTGCAGCGATTCCCTCAGCAATAGCAGAATACTGTGTTTTTCCGTCTGCATCCTGATATTGCAGCTTTAAATAAAAAGTATCTGTTTCTTTACAGTCTGTACAGCAGACATTCACTGAAAAACTGTAAGTACTCCCTGCAATAAATGTATTTGCATTCAGCTTTCTGCAAGCTCCATTCCATGCAGCTGTTCTGTTTGTTACCAGCAAAGACTGTTTGCCTTGATAAGCTAATTTGTCAGAAGTCTGTACTTTTGCAGCACCTCTTCCAGTCCAGCTGTCAGAATTGTTGTCAAATGTGTTGTGAAACAAATAACCATCTGCATCTGGTTCAGCAGAACCTGAAAATTTCCACCAGTCTACATTAAATAAAAATCCGCTTCCGCCTTTAAATACAAAATATAAATCATGTCCTCCGGAAACAGGTTCAATTTCACAGGAAACTTCTTTCCAGTTCTGCCAGCCGTCTGTAGAGGGGACAGCACAAGTACCAATCAATGTACCATCTGTACTGTCAAGGCGAATTTCAATTGTTCCTCCTTTTGTGGCAGAAGCAACACTTGCTGTAAATTTGTCAGCACCATCGCTAAAATCAACACCACTTACTTTTACATAGTCGCCATTTTCAATATTTGCAATATTTCTTCCGCCCTCGGAACAAGCTTCAGTTTCAATGCCGTGTTCCCAGCAGACAGTTTCCGCTTCCTGCCGAATAAATGGATTCAATGCACGAATTTGTGCAGGTCCTTTCTCAGACATTTTAATTACAGGAAACGTCCCGTCCGGCTGATAAGAAAATTCTTCTATGCAGACAGAACGGTTAAATCCGTTTCCGCCTTCCAATGCACCGTTATGATATGCAAAATAAGATTTCCCTTGATAATCCACCACACCGCAGTGATTCGTAAAGCTTTTGCCTTCAGTAGGCATAATCACACCTCTGTAAGTCCACGGACCTGTAGGGGAGGAACTTGTGGAATAAGCAATATTTTCAGGAATTCCATTTGCAGCATACAGCAAATAATATAAATCTCCTCGCTTATAAAACCATGGTCCTTCTGTATAGCTTGTGCCATCACCCTTGGGATTTGTGCCGAAACTTTGGTTATCTATCGGCACTTTCACAATATCTCCCGAATAAGAAATCATATCTTCATTCAGTTTCACATAGTAAGGATTTGGATTTCCAAAATATAAATACGCCTGTCCGTCATCATCAATAAATACAGTCGGGTCAATAAATGCCCAGTCAGGCCCACAAAGTGGCTTTCCAAGTGCATCTTTAAAAGGGCCTGTAGGAGAGTCCGCTACTGCAACTCCAATTGCTCTGCCACCTCCGGAAGAGGGAACAAGTGTAACATACATGTAAAATTTTCCATTTCGTTCAATACATTGTGCAGCCCATGCTGAATTAGCTTCCGCCCATTTAAAATCATCACAGGAAAGAATCGTTCCATAATCTGTCCAGTTCTGTAAATCAGTTGTGGAATAGCATTTCCAGTCCGGCATTGTATAATATTCTGAATTATCTGCATCATGGCCAGTATATACATACAGCGTATCTCCATATACCATTGGCGCAGGGTCAGATGTATAAACCGACTGTACAATTGGATTGTCCGCATAGGATTGTATCGAAGCACAGCACGCAGCTGTCAGGAAAAATGCACTCACAGCAGTAAGGATTCGTTTCATAATAAAACCTCCTGATGAAAATTATGTATAAAAAACTATTTTATTAACAAATTATACATGATTTTATTTGATTTGACAACTCACAATGTGCAGATAGAGTGGAGAAAGTGCATAACAGATGAACTAATTTTAAATAACTTGTGAAAAAACTATTTTTTACAGAATTTTAAGCTCAAATTTCTGTTCTGAAAGAATCTCTGTTCAAAGTTGCACAAAATTTATACTGAGTGGTAAGTTTGCTTTGGATGAAGGCTTAGAGGGTTCAGGAGGTCTCTAAACATAGTTTCCCCCTTGCTCTTTTCTGAGTGGTCTTGCTTCGGAAGTTAGGATTTCGGGACTATCGGTCTCTATGGGTAAGATACCACAACCGACAGAGCTTGACAAGGGGTATTCATAAACTTTTTGTGTCGGTGCCGTTTGGGGCAGTATCGTTCACAGCCTCGCCCCAAATATTGAACAGAGCTTTCAATGTGAATTTAGGACTGAGGGGGGACCCGAAAAAGCCGTTGCGCCCCAAATATTGAACAGAACTTTCGATGTGAGTCTAGGACTGAGGGGGGGACCCAGAAACGCTTCTCAAGTTAACGATTATAGTAGATTAGGCTTAGAATAGTAATCTAAAGATTAAAGTATTTTTGAGTGCGTTTCTGGGGGGTCCCTAGTCCGCCCAACAACTTCAGAAGACTAAGTTCGGAGAGCGGCGCAACGTGCTTTTTTGGGTGGGTCCCTAGTCCGCCCAATAATTTCAGAAGGCTAAGCTCGGAGAACGGCGCAACGTGCTTTTTTGGGTGGGTCCCTAGTCCGCCCAACAACTTCAGAAGACTAAGCTCGGAGAACGGCGAGGCTATGAACGATGCGCCCCATCTCGGCACCGACACAAAAAGTTTATGAATACCCCTTGTCAAGCTCTGTCGGGTGTGGTATCTTACCCATAGCGTCCGATAGTCCCGAAATCCTAACTTCCGAAGTAAGACCACGGAAGAATTTTTCTTTTTTTCCCTTTTGAAATATAACAAGCCCCTGCT
>JAZQIL010000187.1:0-6980 GCA_045541055.1 Oscillospiraceae bacterium | reverse complement strand
TCCAATGAGAGAATTTCGTCAATTTTTTGATATACATACTCTCGCTGTACTATAAACGAAGTATTGTTTAAAATAGAATCGGAAGTTTCTTCTTGAGTTTCAAAAAAATCGACAGAACTTGGAAAATTATCAACACTATATGATTCTGTAGAATCAAGAACTTTCGTAGAGTCATTAGAGCCACATGAGCATAATGAGATAAGTACTATTACCCATAAAAAAGTGACTATAATTATTTTCTGTTTGTTCATAATTATATTCCCACACTCATGTAAGTTTAATGTTATCCAGCACAACTGCCGAATCATATGCAGAATCACCTACATCGTATACTAAAAATTTAATAATGAGAGTTTTATTCTTAAAGGAAGATATATCGATTGATATATTTTTCCAATCTGTATGGAATACAGTAGAATCTCCTTCCTCAAAATCAATACCTCCTACAGAATACCATTTTGAAGAATTAACGCTTTCTAAAACATTGCTATATAATAAGTTGTTATCTTTATCTAAGATTTGTACTTCAAATTTGTCATCATATCTACTTCCAACATATTCCATCGGTTCCTCGGATATAAAATCATAATCAAATTCAAGATTATTTTTATCGATGTTTCGTACAGATTGATATAAGACGCTTCCTTGAGAACCAGACATACTTACGCCAGATTTTGAACCTATCCCAGTGGATATAAAAGCCATTCTTGATCCTGTTGGTTTAATATCTCCTTGCGATGTTATAACACGACAATCGCCATCATATTCCCACTTGCACGGGTTAGCTGTAAGCGCTTGGGCAAATAATTCCCAGTCACCATTTCTTATTTCTTTGTACAATACTGCATCTTTATTACCAACCAAATATGGAAATGCAGTATTTCCCATTGATTCAAATGCATCCTCAAAAATAATGTATTTTGCAAGGTAGGTAAGGAAGCCGGGCTTTCTATATTCATAATCGTTTTGTCCGTATTCTATCTTTGCATTAGAAAAAGATTCATTAGAAGTTTTTCCACTTAATAGCTCCTCGAAGTAATACAACATGAGTTCTCGTGAATAGTCAGCCATAACAGAATTTTCAAATCCTATTACTGATTCAGCAGCACATCCAATTAATGCGTTTGCAAATGTTTCATCATGACCGATATTATCCTCATTTCCCATAAAGTTACACGATTCAGAAAAGATAAAACTACCATCTAATCCGCTTGTTCCATAATGATGTGTAAAGAAATCGCTATATACTATATAGGTGTGATACTTAATTCCTCCAACTGTATATTGAGCTCCTTCAATTCTGTTAGCTGTCAAGTCAAGATTGTAAGCTATATCTTTTGCAGCGGTTACATCATCGTCCATTAAAACAAAAACAGATTGTCCATTTGACACCATGCCATGACCACATAATGCAATAATGTCTTTATTTGATAATTTCGTAGCAAGTTCAGTAACAGTTACATTATCATCATAATCAACTGACATTCCCTCATTTTTCCAGTTATCAGTAAATTTTTCGTAGAATTTCTTTCTGTAATTCTTATCCTCAAAAGCGTTTATTACAACAGCATTATAACCAGAATAATCCTTATCATTTGGTAATACTAATTCATCTGTATCTAAATAATCCGTGTCTAAAAGATCAGTTGGAACGATTATAAACGGAATCCCATTTGAATAATGACAATGAAATAACCTTTCAGCATCGTTGTAAATATAATCTTTTATCTTTCCCATTGATAGGAGTGATGACAATGCGCTACTAATGGCATTACATTTATTTATATAGAATTCTGTATAATTGAAATCTTTATTGGAACCATTTTGAACATAATCTTGTGGACCCTTTGTTATTGTATCCGGTGCGATGTATTCTTCTAAAATAGAATCAATGATAGAATCAACATATTCCATGTCAGACAATTCTTGCTCTGTAAATGGAGGAACAATAGTAATTTCAACATTATTTGAAACTTCCATACTATCGGCTGTAGCATAAAAAGTCAAAATTGTCTTTTCATCAACATTTGTATCAAAACTTACCTTGCCAGTATATACTCCATCGCCTTTCATATCGTCTCCACTCAAAGCATATCTTCCATCATCGACAAGTTCTGCTACGATTTTGCTTGTAGTGAAATCAACTAAAGATATGGAAGGAACTATATCAGTGGTTGCACAGTAAAAGATGAAATCTTGGCTACCTTGATTTCCGAGAACCTCTTTAGTATCGGAATATAAGTACATACCTGTACTATATGGTTTGTTAAAATCGTAAATATGTTTAACCGAGGTTAGTGTAAAGTTGTTAATTAGAGGTTCATTATCTAAAGATTTTGTGCCAACAAACCCTATTGTTATTGAAGCATCAATTGCAATAGGATTAGTCCACATCTCGCTAGAAATTGTATAGTGATTATTGTCAGAAATAAGAAGTCTACCATCCCATACGTTGTCAATTGTAAAATTTGTGTCAAACGAAAGATTCCAAGCCTCTAAAGGCTCATCAGATGTGTTATTGATAGTAATTTCGCCACGAACACCAGTATCCCAAGTGCCTGTATAGTTCACCACAGCTTCATATCCACTGCTGATATTGGTGCGTTCTGAACAAAGTTCAAATTCAGCAGGAACAGAAAAGCTATCCTCGTATAGATCATATCCAAAGTTCACACTTTGGTTAGGAGCAATCTCAAAATTCCAGTTATTATTTTTGACAACATACTGAGTTTCGAAGCTGTCATAAATAACAGCGTTATAGAGATTTGTAATGCTACCTTCTGCATCGTACTTTAGTGCCCAGTTAAGAATTGGATCGCTTCCAGTATTGGTTATGGTAACAGATACATTTTGGCCGCCGTTCCATTCGTTAGTGACAGAATAGCTCACCTCATAACCGTCATATGTGTAAACAGTAGTTCCCGTAGTAGCATAAACGGGAATATTAGGAAAAGCAAATAGAATCATTACTGTACTTAAAAGTCCAGAAAAGACTCGCTTAAACGTCTGATTCAGTTTCATGAATTTTCTCCTTTCTGTAGGGTAGAATTGGATTTACTTATTGTTCACGAGATTTCTCAGTTCCTCCGGCTCAACAGGCTGAGCGAACCAATGGAAACAAGCACTCGGAACAGATGTAGTAGCTGCTACCAGAGCAAGTGCTGCCAGTGTTGCAGAAGCCTTCTTTGCGATGCTCATCAGTTTTTTCATTATGAATCCCTCCTTTCAAACAGCTCAGATAAGTCAGGCTCTTTCGGCTGATAAAACGTAATACCGCAAACGCTGCCATTTGAGATATATAACACCAACCTTACAAGAGCAAGAATTACAATTGCCAGAATACTTCTTTTTTCTCTTTCCTTATCATCGTTTACTGTTATCACCCCAATTCAAGAAGTGACCGAGCAGTGCCATAATTGCTGACAGCAGTATTCCGCTTGATACATAAAGGCTTATTTTTCGATATTGAAATACAAGCAGTGCAATCACAGCAGCGGAAAGGGCAACAGAAAGTATAATACTTCGTTTCCTCAGCTTAGCACCCTTTTCCTCTGACATCGGCTTATTCGGATGCGGAACGGGAGCAATACAGAAAATGACAGGCAATGCTATCATTATGAAGCTGATACTGAATGCCTGAGCAAACTGCTCTGATATATTGCAAATGCCGTAAGAGAAAACCAGCATTACAACAACAAGTGTGAACATACAGTTCAGATGACTGTTTGCATGATACCCGCCTACAAAATGTCTCAAGCCCATAAATACGGCAATGAATGTAATAACCGCAGGCAGTGTATGGGAAATAAGAGCAATCAGCAGGACGATAATGGTATTCAGCACATCGGAAATCAGCAGCTCCACGCCATAGGCATAGATCACCTCTTTGGACTCTTCTGCTATGTTCTGAACCACAAAAAAGTGTGCTATGTTTTTTGCAAGTTTTGAAATCATTTCTGAATCACTTCCTGCAAAAATCATAGCACATACTGTCAATAATTTAAAGAGGTTTCACACAAAAAGGTCGCAAAGTGTCCCCAAATGTCGTCTTCTTGTCCCGAAATGCAAATAATTAAATTTGCAAACAATTACAAACCATAATATTCAGCTTAAATATTCCATTCTCATAATCAAATTTTACAAGTCCTTCAAGACGTTCAACTGAAGCTCTGATACTGCTTATTCCTATGCCGTGCAGTCCTTTCTCTTTCTTTGTAGATGACAGAACAGCAGTATCAACCTCATCTGATGTGTTGGTAATGACAATAAAGAGTTTCTCCCGTTCTTCCGATATGCTAATCCATATGTGCTTATGGGGAGAATCACATCTTTGACAGCCCTCAATAGCATTGTCAAGACCATTCCCTATAATACGGCACAGCTCCAGTTCATCAGTTTTAATGCTCGTTATAATATTGACTTTGCAAATAAATTCAATATCATAGGTCTGAGCAAGTGAGCCTTTGATATTTACGATTGAGTCAACAGCATTGTTTCCAGTATAACACAGCCTGTTGGCAAGCCGTACAAATGAACTCAGTTTTACAAGATATTCTTTTGCGGAATCGGTATCATCATTTTCCAGCATATCATTCAGAACCAAAAATTGATTTTCAATATCGTGTTTGAATTCTCTTGCCTGTTTGTAAGACAGCGTAAGAAGTTTGTAATTCTCTTGCTCCTGCTGCTTTAATGTTTCAAAGTATTTCAGTTTGATTTTATCTTCGTAGCTTTCAAAGAAATTGAACATTGCAAGATTTATATAGATGATTCCAACAAGCGAAAAAATCAAAGAAATATAGTTATATGAATCATCTGATGCAAAACCATCCAATATTGTCTGCAAAAGAAAAATACTTATGATAGGGATTGTGATTATCAATATCCAATATTTAATTGGCAAATCACGGATTCTTTTATTAATGATTCGGTGCATTAAGCCAATGAGCCATAGATATATAATATTAGTCCCTATCATACCAAGATACCGCCCTGTTCCAGACTGTAAAAATTCATCAGGAGTTCCCAAATTAGCGATACAAAGCAGCCCTATTACAATAGGTTCTGAAATGGAAATAATAAGCAAAAATATTACTATCCAAAATACCTTATGACGAATGGAATCATCGAAGCAAAGGTATGCCACTAAATTTATAATTATAGTTGTTGCAACAAGATACAGAAAAATATCATCAACAGATATAACCACAGCAGACAGAATAGCAGCAGCGAATATATAGGCTGTATAAAAAAGACATTTACTGATTTTTCGCTTGCTCAACAGAGAAAAATACAGGAAAACCAGCAGCATCTCCACAGTCACATTGGCAATTTCAATGATGTTCTCAATCCAGACGGGCAATGTTATCATCTCCCTGTTGCATAGTCAAGATAGCGTGATACTACCTCATCTTTATATGTTCTGCCAATAGGAATTTTCTTGCCGTTACTCAAAATCACATCGTATTTGTTTATATTCTGTATGTGGTCAAGATTAACGAGTATTCCCCGATTTATCAGAATAAAATTGTATTTTAGCAATTTGCCGCATACCTCTGTAAACTCTCCGCCATATTCTAATTCTCCTGTTAAAGTGAAAAGCGAAACTTTTCTTTTATGCCCCTCAAAATAAAGAATATCTGTCAGATTAAATTTAAAAGACAGGTTTTTATTCGTGAACTTGAAAGTGCGGAAACGCTGTTCACATTCAGTAATAATAGAGCTGAGCTGTTTAGCATACACATAATCAGGCTGGGTTTTTAAGATGTATCGGAAAGCACCTACATCATAGCCCTGAACTGCAAACTCAGCATAGTTTGTCAGGAACGAAATAATAACAGATTTGTCTATCTGCCTGATTCTCTCAGCAGTCTGTAATCCATTCATATCAGGCATTTCAACATCAAGAATGACAACTTCATACATTCCTTTTACATAAAAACTCAATAAATCCCTGCCACTTGTAAATTCATGTACTTCACAATCAGGTATCTTCATATCAGTAAGTCTTTTATGAAGTTGTTTCAGAAAAATAGGTTCATCATCGCAGATAGCGATATTCATAACAATCACCTCACGATTGGTTGTGCTTTATGTATCATTTACTATTATAGCATATCCGAGAGATTATTTCAAGAGTAAAATTGGCTATGCTTCCATTTACCGATTGCGGAAACATAGCCTTATAATGTGTAATTATACATTCATCGAATATGGTTGATTGCTTGATTTAACAGTGGGTGTCCTTTTAAGTGCTTCACGGATGATAAACATCAAACTACAAAACTGCATGATTATTTCTTTGCCGAGGCTCTGGATAAAGTCAAAACTGGCGGAATTATCGCATTTGTGACTTCTGCCGGAACGCTTGATAAAGCTGATGAACGAATTAGACAGGCACTTGCTGATAAGGCTGACCTGATTGGTGCAATTCGTCTGCCAAGCACAGCTTTTAAGCAGAATGCCAACACAGAAGTTACAACAGATATTATTTTTTTGCAGAAACATAGCAATAAATCCGTTTCTGAAATGATGGATGTTCCTGACTGGGTTCATCTGGGTGAAACAGAAAACGGCTTGCCCATCAACAAATATTTTGAACAGAATCCCGATATGATTCTTGGTGAAGTAGTTGAGGGCAATAAACTTTATGGAAAATCCGGCACAATGGTGATTCCATTTGAAAATTCCGATTTGAGCGAATTGCTCCATAATGCTGTATCAAAATTATCAGCGACAATCAGCGATGAGCGTGCAAGAGACGTATACGCTAAAACAGAACACGGAGAAGTAAAAATCCCGTCAAATTTGCGGAATTACAGCTTTTTCGAGCATGAAAATCATATCTATTTCAAAACTTCTGACAGAGTTTGCTCATTCCGTTTTGACCGGACAAATTCACATCACAGACGGGCGAAAGCATTTATTGAACTCCGTGACACTACCCGTGAACTTCTGACAGCTCAGGAACTTGACAAGCC
>JAZQIL010000186.1:0-4309 GCA_045541055.1 Oscillospiraceae bacterium | reverse complement strand
TATAGTAATTTAGAGGAATAGTATTACTGCATTTTTATTCAGGTTTAATGTGATAATATCTTCACAGTAAAGGTCAGGACTGGCACTGTATTCCAAAGAATATGTTGCAAAATCCGTTAAATCATTATAGGAAAGTTCTGCCCTGCGAGGTTCATTTACAGCATGAGCAATCATAGCAGATAAATTTTTGATTTCCGGTGACAATTCACTAAGTGGAACTGATGTCATACTCATTACAGCAGCTGCTACAATTGAAACACATCTTTTCAAAAAAGTGTGTCTTTTATTATTTTCTTTTCTTCCATATAACAAATTTCTCATACTCTCTTCACCTACTCTGCTACAAAATAATAATCAACATACTTTGAAATTACATCTTTGTAATCTTCACCACTTGTTTTGTACAGCTGAAATTCATATCTGGCAAGGCTGTCAGAATTGACTTTTAATTCTATATACTTCCATGTTCCTGAAATTGGATTTGTCTTACCATATTGTTCATAGTCTGCCCAAGAAATTACATCTGTAGTTTGTGTTATAATATCACCTGAATAATTAAGAAATGCAAATTCATTAGGTTTCACTTCGTCATCGTTCCACGCAAAATAAAATGTTCCTTTTCCATTCCCAGAAACAATGTAATTGTAGGAATCATAATCTGTTGTATCATAGTCTTCGTCCTCAATATATCCAGTCCATCTTGCTCCGTCAGCCGCACTTTTACAAGTTGCAATATAGCCCCGTATTGTCTCAACCTCTCCGCCTGAAACAGAAACAGGCACTGCTATTATTTCTATCCAGAAACCTGGGACATTGTTCAGTAATTCACTTTTATCAAACAGAATACTAAACATATCTGAAGATGCTTCTAACTTACTAAGTGTATAACTGCCGGATACAGGAAAATCTATGGTCAAATTTTCGCTTGTAAAATAAGTATAATCGCTGTCATCTTCATACTTGATACCAAATTTCAAACTTCCTAAATCTGTTGATGTAGGCGGTTTATATGTTCCCACTCTTTCATCTCCATCAGGCAATTCACTTGCCGTATACTTTTCATTAAGCCATAACTTTGCTGTAATCTGATATTTAATATCATTTGCAACGTACCAAGTTGCTTTATCACCTTGTGAATAATTACATACTGTCATATTGTAAACAGGGTTATCTGCAATTGGATTTCCATCAATATCTGTGTATTCGCTGTAATCCCCATATTCAATTGAAACCTGTGGTTTCGCTCCATTAGACATATAATTGGAAGAAAAAAGAACTCCCGCACCTGCACGGGTGGAAACCACTCGCTTTACTGTTGTAACACGGGTATATGCAGCATAACCGACTATTCCGGAAAAAGCAACAGCTGCCGCAATCAACCATATTGTAACCCATGATACTTTAAATTTTCTTAATGTATTCATATCCCGGCAGCCTCCTTTCCCATTATCCCTGTGCCTTAGCAGTTATATAAATCATATCTGTTTCTTTGTTATTTTGTACAATATCCAGATTTTCTTCACGCTCATTATCATCAATACTTGTTGGCATAACCCAGCTAATTCGCAGAACATAGGAATGTATAAATCCATTGTCTGTTTTTTCAATAGCATAAACCGGTATATTTCTTTTAATCCAATAAGCTGGATTTGCATACTTTTGAAAGTTATCTCCATTTTCTCCAACATCATAGCTTCTGGAGGTCAAATCCAACGCCTTATCCTTATGGGCTACAATTCGATTTCCAACTATATCAACATTAACATACTGTCCATCCAATGGCTCTTCATAATCTTCGTAAACCACCTCATTGTTTGAAATTACAGGTCCTTCTGAATCTGTCTTAATTCTAGCTAATTTATATTTTTGTGAATAGACAATATCTTCATTTTTTGGCATATAAACAATCAAGCCGTCATCATCAGCAACTGCTCTGTAAATTTCATACTTGAATGCAATGTTAGTCGTATGTGCAAGCTGAAGGTCATATGCATCAATCGCTTTGCCCTTTACACAAAATACAAAATCTTTATAATAATATGTAACATCATCATCAATATAATTCGGAAAAGTTTTGTCCTCAGTATCGATATCAGAAAGTTCAAAATTAATAATATCCTGTTCTGAACCAGGAGGACCACCTGACTTTATTTCAAGTGTAGCAGGTGAATTGATTTTCGTGGACACACCCATCTCTTTCTGAAAAGAAAACCATGCAGCAACCGGTACAGCTATTAAAGTTGCTATTGTAAGAAGAAAAGCAATCACAAACTGCACTTTATGAGATTTGCTCATGTTGCTGTATTTATTTTTAATATTAATTATTTTCATCATTGCAAATCTCACCTCCGGCTCAATTTGAATTTGCTGATTTTCCGTCTGCAATCATATCAAGAAACAAATAGGTCACATATGTTCCAATACACTGATCGGCCTCATTGTAATAAGAACTATATAAATTATAATTTGTACAAATTTCATTTATAATTGCTGTATTATTCATGCTTGAAGTAAATTGCCAATCATGATTTGTATTATCTGGATCAAGTAAAAACCATGAAACATGATTCTTAAAATATGTGATAACCTCTTGTCTTCCAGAGGAGTTACAAACGCTTGGCTTTCCCCTTAAATACTTCTTTTGCTCATTGGATGTGTCGTCAAGCATCAGTTCTGCCAATGTCTCCGGCCAGACCCAATACAGGCTGATGGTTGTTTTTGTAGCATATGTTTTTTCAAGTATACGATTAAAATCGGCATCAGATGTTATCAATCCGCTATACTTGCCTGAATTGTCAATCTCAGAAAACAACAAAATATGACCATTTAAGAGAGAATCTGCAAGTATCGCTTCTGCATTAGAATTACTATCGATGTACTCTATTGTTGATTTGTCTTCATCACCTTTTTCATCATATCCACCTGTGAAAGCATAGAGGTGAAAAGTAAATTTTGCATCTATGCTTTCTATGGGGACTATTACAAATTGCAACGTTCCAGACGAACCAGGATTAATACCTCCTTCGTATCCTGTAGCAGGTGCATTTCCTATATTCTTTCCTTTGACCAAAGTTTTCTGATTTGTTTCCTGATTTGTCACTGTGGTATCATCTGTAATATTCCATGTAATAATATCATTGCTTTTACCAATTCCAGACAGCAGAAGATTTCTTACATAGCTATCTGTCAAATTAGAATTATCATAGATTCCAACATGAGCCGGTGATTCCAAAGCTTCAATACTAAATAAATCACTTGAAGCCGTCATCTGCACCCCTGCTCCCTCAACTTCTCTGTTTTGAGTGAACCAAGCAACCGAACCGAAAACCAATGCAGTAACGACAACCACAGTTATTACAGCCATTTTGATATAAGCATCCTTACGGATTTTTTTAATTCGTCATAAGTGTGAACAGGTGCAGTATTCTCCACAGGTTCTTCATCTGTCTCCTGCTGTTTTCTCGTCCACACATCGGCAGCCGAAGACGGACTGTTCATCATGTTCAGCAATGGATGATTAAATTTTTCTGCTTTCATCTCCAGCTCACCTCTCCTAATTATTAAAATTTAGTACTCTTTGTATAATATCTGTTCAAATCAACAGTACCAGCTATTGCTGTTCATTCCAACAGACCCTTATTATAACAATGTATGATAGTCTTACTTCATTATAGCACAAAACACAGATTTTTTCAAGGGGTTTTCGGGCTTTTCTGCATAATTTCACATGAATTTCACAGTATTTTAATGAATACAGTCAGTAGTTTTGCGGGGTTGAAAATCCCCCTCACCAGCGTGTGGGAGGGGGGATTTATTGGATGTTTAGAGATCGGACAGGGAGAGAATAGGTTACGGCTGCTGCGGATCAGGGTTTACCGGAGTCTGTGTGGATGTAGAAGCAGTATTGATATCCTTACCATCAGAAGTTGTACCATTCAGGAACTTCAGGTTAATAGACCAGTTCTGACCTGCGGTATCATTCCAGCAATCAGGGTCTTCACCCTCGAGCCATACACGGATAACAGCCTTTACAGCATCACCATAACTCGTACCCTTACCAGCAGCAAGAGTAACCACAGTTGCAGAACCATCATATTCGGTTGCAGGACCGTAAATATTTGAATCAAATCTAGTTCCGTCAAGAGTTCCGTTTGTCTTTACAGCAACATTAGGAACTGTGCAAAAATAAATCAGTCATATAAAGGAGAGATGGTATAATTCCAATTTGGGTGAAATTCATCCCCAACTAATCGCAAAGAATCAAATTCCGAATCCGAAACTTTAATTCCTTTTTCATATCGATTTTCGT
>JAZQIL010000185.1:0-51868 GCA_045541055.1 Oscillospiraceae bacterium | reverse complement strand
TGTAAATTTTTTATAAAAAAATGAAATCTGAAACTAATTCATATTTTATACAAAATGCAGCTTATCTTTTTTCTTAATTGTTATAAAGATGAGAAATCCGCCTAACGCAAATAAAGCTAGATATAAGCTCGCCTGTGAAGCTCTTGTTTTAGTCGTATCAATAACATAATAAGTCAGTTTTTCTTCTTCAATGTCTGTATCTTCAAAGTATTCAATCAGTAAATTATGCATATCTGATGAAACTGTCTGTAAACAGCCTGTGATTTCAACCGGTACTACTTCTGCATTGTCTTCATTATTAAAAAAATCATCTGTCAGCTGGTCTAATTCCTGAATTTTAGCTTTTTTGCTAATTTCAGCAGAAATAATATAGCCGTTTTCAATTAGTAAAGCGTATTCCTGAGACTTAAACGGCAGAGGAATCAGCCCGTCAAGATATTCCTGTGATTCAGCATAATTTCCTAATGAAGAGTAACAGATATATGTGACAAATTTATCTCTTGGCAGTTCTTCGTCCTCTAAAAAGACTTGATTCAAATCGACTGTATTTCCTGTAAAAATATATTCTGCATCATGGATAAACAGTACTAATGCAGCAACACAGAAAAGTAGCCCTAATAGGATTGAAAAAATAGGTCTCATAAATACTCCTCTAAAAATTTTTTTGCTTCTGTCAGACTGGAAAATTTTTTCCAGCTGAAAGCAATGGTTTCCTGATTTTCCGGCTGAATGTCCGGAATATGAATTGGATAGGTTTTCGCTCTGTAAGCACTCCGGATTCCATTTAAAGAATCTTCAAATGTAATACAAACTTCAGGGTTTAATCCTAAAGCAGAACATGCTTTTTCAAAAATTTCAGGGTCTGGCTTACCATTCTGCACCATATCGCCTGTCATGACTTCATCAAAATATTGTAATAATCCCACTTTTTCAAGCTGTTTTCTGACGGTCACTTCTCTGGTAGAACTTGCCACTGCCAAACGAATATTTTTTAATTTCAAAAATTTTAAAATTTCTTCTGCTCCCTCTTTAACAGGAATATTTTTTTCAAGTGCTTCTTTTGTCAACTGACGAGCCAATGCTAAAAATTTCTCATAATCAAAACTTTCACCATAAGTCTTTTCAAAAAAAGCAATGGTACTTTGATGATTCAAGCCAATGCAGGCATTTTTCGCCCTCTGTACATCTTCAAAATTCAAAATTTCAGCAGCTTTGTCCCAAGTTTCAGAGCAAACTTGCTCTGTATCCAAAAGTAAACCATCCATGTCAAAGATTGCTCCTTTGATTTCTTTCGGACTGCCAAACGGGAAAATTCTTGTTCCAGGGAAATGCTTCTCATAAAGTTCAAATAATACCCATTGAAACATATATGGAATAACCTGATGTGTATTTAATAACGCTTCCCATTCTGGTTTAGTCACCCAGCGAGCCTGTTCGACTTCTTCCGGCTGGAGCTTTAATTCCAAATGTTCAGAATCTATCTGTGCTATCCAATAATCATCCCAGATATTATAATTCCTGAAAGAAAAAATCGGCTCTGTATCTGTGAAATCAAGATGTAATCCAAGTTCTTCCTCTGCTTCACGAGTAACGGCCTGCCTGCTGTCATCTCCAGTCTGAGCAATTCCGCCAAGTGAAATATCCCACATATCCGGCCAGCTTGCTTTGTTTTTCACACGCTTCTGTACTAAAAAACGCCCCTGCTTATCGAACAGCAACAGATGTACCACTAAAATAAATTCATCTGATTTTCTATGCTTTCCTCTTTGTACTGTTCTCCCTGTTAAATTTCTGTGAATGTCATAAATATCCTGATATTCGGGCATAATAAAAAAACTCCTTTTTTATTTTTCTTTATTATACTATATTTCACGAAAAATGTCAAGAAAATTCATAATATTTTAAAAAATTGCACATGATTTTCCAAAAATATTATGCTATAATAAAAATTAAATAATTTATATAAGGAGGCATATCTCATGCAGGATAATCAAATGACAGAACTTGTATTCATTCTTGACCGAAGTGGTTCTATGAACGGTCTTGAAAAAGATACTATCGGTGGCTTTAACAGCATGATTGAAAAACAAAAAAAAAGAAACCGGCAAAGCTTTCGTTACAACAATTTTATTTGATGATAAACTTGAAAAATTACATGACCGTTTGAATTTAGAACAAGTTCAGCCCTTGACAGATAAAGACTACTTTGTCAGAGGTTCAACTGCTTTGCTGGATGCCATCGGCACAACTATTCATCATATCAGCAATACCTATAAATTCATGCGTTCAGAAGATATTCCTTCTAAAACTATGTTCATTATCACAACAGACGGAATGGAAAATTCCAGCCGTGAATTTAACTACCCCAAAATTAAATCTATGATTGAGGAAAAACAAAAACTTGGCTGGGAATTCATCTTTATTGGAGCAAATATTGACGCTGTCACCGAAGGCGCAAAGTTCGGCATTTCAGCAGAACGTGCCGTTAATTATCATGCAGATAAAATAGGTACTGGCAATTTATTTGAGGCTGTTTCTGCTTCTGTTTCTGAAATGCGCATCAGCCGTAAAGTTTCCAACGCTTGGCGAAAAAATATCGACAAAGACTATAATAACCGCAAATAATAAAAAGAACTGCCAGAATGTTCCGGCAGTTCTTGTTTTTTAAGAACGCTTGCTGTGGAATGCTTCATCCAAAATAACGGTCAGCATAACAACAATCAGCTCATCATCAGGATTCATGACTTCAATTTCATAAGTATCGCCAATTGCAATTAACTTTTTCTTTACGGTTGCATACACATTTTTGGCACTGTCAATAAACTTGAAATTCATACCAAGTGCATCGCCGTCTAATTTCCAGCCACGAGCATCATAATTCATATCCTTTGTGAGTGCCGGAAATTTCTTTTTAATCGTTCCGCAAGGCTGTCCCTGAATAGAAATATCATAGGTCTTAACTAAATTCGCTACTTTCTGGTCAATCAAACCAATCTTATTTCCAACAGCATCGAATACATCAAAATCTGCACCTACTGCAATTACCTTTTTCTTAATCTTATACTTTATTGTACCGCCGACTTTTACCTCATATTCTTCCAGAAGTTTCACAACTTTCTGTGTCATTACTAAAGAAACGGACATAATTTTCAAACTCCCATCTAAAATTTTACCCTTTCGGA
This sequence comes from Oscillospiraceae bacterium, assembly GCA_045541055.1. Classification (GTDB taxonomy): domain Bacteria; phylum Bacillota; class Clostridia; order Oscillospirales; family Ruminococcaceae; genus UBA3855. Next base: position 48,686 of record JAZQIL010000185.1, on the reverse strand, counting down.
TTTCTTATATTCTATCATATTTCTTTATAAATGTCAATAGTATTTCATTATATTTGTATAAATATACAAAAATAAATTATCATTTTTGTACCATTTTAAAAATAAAAGCCCCTGTAAAACAGGAGCTTTTTCATATCAGAAATTAGTCAACCAGCTTGATGATTGCCATTTCAGCAGCATCACCACGACGAGGACCAGTCTTGATAATCTGTGTATAACCACCCTTGCGGTCAGCATATTTCGGAGAAATCTCATCAAACAGCTTTTTAGCAACGGCTTCTTTTGTAATATAAGAATACACCTGTCTCTTGCTGTGCAGGTCTGTATTCTTGCCCAGTGTAATCATTTTTTCAGCCACACTGCGAACTTCCTTAGCTCTGGTAACAGTCGTTTCTACCTGACCGTTTTCCAGCAGGAACGTTACCATTGCTCTCAGCATAGCGGTTCTGTGTGCAGTGGTTCTGCCCAGTTTTCTTGTACCCGGCATTAATATTCACTCCTTTGCGAAAATTCAATATCCTGCGTTCTCTCAGTCTTCTTCAGAAGAAAGGTCAAATCCCAGAGACTGGAGTTTTTCCTTTACTTCATCAAATGACTTTTTGCCAAGATTACGCACTTTCATCATTTCTTCCTCGGACTTGTTAATCAAGTCATCTACCGTATTGATGCCGGCACGTTTCAGGCAATTGAAAGAACGTACCGACAAGTCAAGTTCCTCAATGGTCATCTCAAGGATTTTTTCCTTGCCCTTGTCGTCTTTCTCTACGAGAACTTCGGGAATGCACGCTTCGTCTGACAAATCGACGAACAGTTTCAGATGCTCGTTGAGGAGATTGGCTGCCTGTGACAGAGCCTCTTTTGCAGAGATAGTACCGTCTGTCCATACCTCCATCGTGAGCTTGTCATAGTCGGTGACCTGTCCGAGACGTGTATTCTCCACGGTATAGTTCACCTTTAAAACAGGAGTATAAATGCTGTCTACGGCAATTACATCCAGCGGCATGTCCTGCATCTGCTGCTTATTGCGTTCAGCGGATACATATCCTCTGCCTTTGTCAATTGTAATCTCCATATGAAGCTTTGCGTCTTTGCCCAGAGTAGCGATATGCATTTCAGGGTGCAGAATCGTCACTTCAGAATCTGCTTCAATATCGCCCGCTGTAACTTCGCATTCGCCCTCAGCATCAATCAGCAGGGTTTTAGGACCATCGCCATAGAGTTTTGCAGTCAGTCCTTTCAGGCTCAGAATAATTTCTGTGACATCTTCCTTCACGCCCGGAATAGTGGAAAGCTCGTGATGTACACCGTCAATTTTGACGAAATTCACAGCTACTCCAGGAATAGAAGAGAGGAGGACACGTCTGAGGCTGTTGCCAAGGGTTGTTCCGTAGCCACGTTCCAGCGGAGAAAGAACGAACTTTCCATATTTTCCGTCCGGTCTTAAATCTTCGGGAACAATTTCCGGCTTTTCAATTTTTTCAAGCATATAAACCCTCCTATTTCGTAATTACTTGTTTTTGTGAATCGTGAAGCGTCCGCAAGCAATTACGTATTACTTGGAGTACAGCTCGACAATCAGGTGTGTTTCTGCTTCGTAGTCAATATCGGACGGATTCGGCAGTCTGGTAATTTTTGCAGAGAATTTGTCATTGCTGACTTCCAGCCACAGCGGAATGGTTCTGCCCTGTGTTTTTTCCAGAATACCAACAGTCTGCTCACTGCCTTTAAACAGTACGCTGCTTCTGCTGTTTTCGCCAAGAGCGATTTCATCGCCAACAGAAACACGATAAGAAGGAATATCCACTTTCTGACCATTTACAGTGAAATGACCATGTGTCACCAGTTCTCTGGCTTCACGTCTGGTAGAAGCTAATCCCATACGGAATGCAACATTATCCAGTCTGGATTCCAGAATTGTAATTAAGTTGTCACCGGCTTTGCCTTCCATTTTTTCAGCAAGTTCAAAATAATGACGGAACGGCTTTTCCATGACACCGTAAATGAACTTCAGCTTCTGTTTTTCCTTCAGCTGTGTACCGTATTCAGAAATCTTCTTACGGTTGTTTGCATTAGGATTACGATTGGATTTCTTGTCAATGCCCATGACAGCGGGGCTGATACCTAAGTATCTGCATCTTTTTAAAATCGGGTCTTTATTTACAGCCATGATTGCTAACCTCCTAATCAGACACGTCTTCTCTTGGGCGGACGGCAGCCGTTATGCGGAATCGGAGTCACATCTTTAATCATGCGGACTTCCAGACCGACAGTCTGCAATGCACGGATTGCAGCTTCACGACCGCTTCCCGGACCTTTAACGTAAACTTCTACTGTTTTCAGGCCGTGTTCCATAGCAGCCTTTGCAGCAGTTTCAGCAGCAGTCTGTGCAGCGAACGGAGTAGATTTTCTAGAACCTCTGAAACCCAGACCGCCTGCACTAGCCCATGAAATGGCATTGCCCTGTGTATCTGTAATTGTCACGATTGTATTATTAAAAGTAGACTGAATGTGTACTGCACCGCTTTCAATATTTTTGCGTTCTCTGCGGCGGCGTACAGCAGTTACTTTTTTACCCTTCTGTTGTGCCAAAAGAATTCGCCCTCCTTACTTCTTCTTGTTTGCGATTGTCTTAACCGGACCCTTGCGAGTTCTTGCATTTGTCTTTGTACGCTGACCTCTTACGGGCAGACCCTTTCTGTGACGAACACCTCTGTAGCATCCGATTTCGATAAGTCTCTTGATGTTGAGAGCAACTTCACGACGGAGGTCGCCTTCTACAGTGACATTTGCATCGATATAGTCACGCAGTTTTGCAACATCTTTTTCTGTAAGGTCTTTAACTCTGGTATCCGGATTGATGCCGGTAGCTTCCAGAATCTTATCCGCAGTCGGACGGCCAATACCGTAGATGTAAGTCAGACCAATCTGAACTCTTTTTTCCTTGGGCAGGTCAACACCTGAAATTCTTGCCATGTTTTGAATACACCTCCAATGCTGTCAGATTAACCCTGACGCTGTTTGTGCTTGGGATTCTCACAGATTACCATGACTTTTCCCTTGCGTTTGATGACCTTGCATTTTTCGCAAATCGGTTTTACCGAAGGTCTTACTTTCATGAGAATACCTCCTAAACGTTTGCACTCCTAATGGATTGCACTTTGATAACAGAAATATCTTCTTAACTAATAAAAACAAAATATGATTAGATGATAACAAAGAATTTATATTACTTTGCTCGCCAAGTAATACGCCCTTTTGTCAGGTCATAAGGAGACATTTCAATTTTGACTTTATCTCCCGGAACGATACGGATATAATTCATTCGTAATTTTCCTGACACATGTGCGAGGATGACGTGCTTATTCGGAAGTTCCACACGGAAATTTGCATTTGGAAGTGCTTCCAGCACAACGCCCTCTACTTCAATCAAATCTTCTTTAGACAAATTTATTTCCCTCCTTCAGCAGATGCAGTTTTTGGCGAAGAGCCTTATCCGTTAAACCATCCAGTTCCCATTTCACAGAAGTGGGCTGGACGTGTTTCGGATTTTTACGTTTTGGATTCTGCAAAGTCCGATATTTGCCGTCTGCAAGCCAGACGAAATTTGCATCCTGTCTGACAATCAAGTAAAAATTTCCTGATTCCTTGCCAGCACAGGCACGGACGATTAAACCAACTTGTAACTGCATTACAGTTCAGGTTCTGTCAGAATGACAGGTCCATCCTGCGTAATTGCAATTGCATGTTCAAAATGTGCTGAAAGGCTTCCGCTTTTTGTGCGGACAGTCCAGCCGTCTTTGCATACACGAATTGCATCACCTTTTGCGTTAATCATCGGTTCAATACAGATACACATGCCAGCCTGAAGGCGAATGCCTTTTCTGCCAGCTTGTACATAATTAGGAACTTCCGGAGATTCATGCAGCTCTCTTCCAATACCGTGACCGCAGTATTCACGGACAATGCCGTAACCACGGGAAGCACAATATTTTTCAACTGCTCCGGAAACTTCATAAAGTCTTGCACCAACTACTGCCGCTTTAATGCCTTCATAGAGAGAAGCATTAGTCACATCCAGCAATTCCTGCGCTTCTTGGGAAATCTTTCCTACAGGGAATGTATAACAAGTATCTCCGTGAAAACCGTTAATATATGCACCAACATCAATGCTGACAATATCGCCGGCTTTAATTTTACGAGAACCTGGAATACCATGAATGACCTCTTCATTGACTGACACACATGCACTGCCCGGAAATCCGCCGTATCCTAAAAAAGACGGCACAGCTCCCTGACTGACAATGTAATCATGTACAATCTTATCAATTTCTTTTGTGGTCATACCTGGTTCAAGCGCACGGCCTGCTTTATGGCAGGCGGTACCGGCGATTCTGCCGGCAATCCGCATTTTTTCTAAATCTGTCTTAGATTTAATTGTAATACTCATTCGATTTCAGCCCCCACAGCTTTGAGCGTCAGCTTTTTGGTATCAGCAACTTCTTCCTGTCCAATGACAGTTTCCAGTTTCCCTTGCTGTTCGTAGTAAGCTTTAATCGGTTCTGTCTGTTCGTGATAAGTTTCCAGACGAGAGATGACAGTCGCCGGTTCATCATCCTTGCGAATGACAGTTTTTGCACCGCACTTGTCACACACGCCTTCCACTTTGGAGGGCTTGTACTGAATGTGATAAGACGCACCACAGCCTTCACAAACTCTTCTGCCGGAAACTCTTTCCTTAATCGTTTCATCAGGAACAAAAATTTCTACGACTTTGTCAATGCGTACACCCATTTTATCAAGTGCTTCTGCCTGCGGAACAGTTCTTGGGAAACCATCCAAAATAAAGCCGTTTTTCGCATCATCCTGAGCAATACGGTCTTTCAGGATACCAATTACAATATCATCAGAAACCAGACCGCCGGCTTCCATGACAGCTTTTGCTTTGAGACCATATTCTGTGCCGTTCTTGACCGCTTCACGAAGCATATTGCCTGTGGAAATCTGCGGAATGCTGAGTGCTTCAGAAATCGCCTCTGCCTGTGTACCCTTGCCTGCGCCGGGCGCACCAAGTAAAATCAAATTCATATACATGCCTCCTTTATCCTAAGAATCCCTTATGATGACGCATCATCAGCTGAGATTCTAAAGTTCTTGCTGTTTCCAGTGCGACACTCACTACAATCAAGATGGAAGTACCGCCCATGGAAAGTGAACGAAGACTGCTGTCAAACCACCCCAGTGCAATCGGGAAAATTGCAATAATTCCCAAAAATACTGCACCAACCAGAGTAATTTTAGAAAGTACTCTCTGAATGTAATCCGCAGTTGGCTTACCAGGACGAATCCCCGGAATACCGCCATTGCTCTGACGAAGGTTGTTTGCAATCGTTACTGGGTCATACTGCATTGCCACATAGAAATAATTAAATGCAATAATCAGCACTAAATACAGCACTGCATAGCCCCAGCTGGTTGTTTTGAAAAAATCAATGAAATAATAGTAAAATTTCTGTCCTGCGGTAGTGGTTTCATCAATCACTTCCACCGGCTTGACAAACAAGCTGATGGTACTCGGCAGAGACATAAAGGACATTGCAAAGATAATCGGCATTACACCGCTCATGCAGACTTTTACCGGAATATGTGTATTCTGTCCGCCAATCTGTCTTCTTCCGCCGCCAATCACACGCTTTGCGTACTGAATCGGAATCTTGCGTTCTGCTTCGTTCATGAATACGATGAACACAATCATTGCAGCGAACATAATCAGAATAGCAATATCTACAAAGAAATACTTTGCTTTATCCATCTGGAATAATGCCCATAATGTGCCTAAATCAGTCGGGAATCTTGCTACAATGCCTGCGAACAGCAAAATAGAAATTCCGTTTCCAATTCCTTTGTCATTGATACGGTTGCCCATCCAGACAACAAAGCTTGCACCAGCTGTAAAACATGCGATAATTACAATCGCTGCAAACCAGCCGTATGCACCAGATGTGTACTGCACGGCATTCGCACTGTTGCGAAGTGTCAGATAATATGCAACAGACATGAAAATTGCCAGAAGCAGCGCAACATATGCCGTAATCTTATTCAAAACTTTCCGTCCTTCTTCACCTTCCTCCTGCAATCGTTCAAGCGGAGGCAACGCATAGGTCAGAAGCTGAATGATAATAGACGAGTTAATATAAGGTGTGATTGACAGTGAAAATACAGTCGCTTTCGACAATTGACCACCAGTCAGGATATTTAAATATTCCAGAAAGTTACCATCTGTCGCATTTGAACTCATCCACTCCTGCACTGCTGCCAGTGACAGGAACGGAACTGTAATTGCACCGCCAATACGGAAAATGATAATCATGATGAGTGTATAGATAAACTTTTTACGGATTTCTGGTACACTCCAGGCATTTTTCAGTGTCTGAAACAAGTCAGATCACCTCGGCTTTCCCGCCTGCCTTTTCAATCTTCTCAGACGCAGATTTTGTGAATTTTGCTGCCTTTACAGTCAGCTTCACATTCAGTTCTCCATCGCCCAGAATTTTTACGCCATCGCAAACTTTTTTTACCAGACCGCTTGCGACAAGCAGTTCTGCATCAACAACAGTATCTTCCTTGAATTTATTCAGGTCACTGACATTGACAGTTGCATAAGTTTTTGCAAAAATATTATTGAATCCTCTTTTCGGAATTCTTCTTGCAAGCGGCATCTGACCGCCTTCAAATCCGATTCTGACACCGCCGCCGGAACGGGCTTTCTGACCCTTATGTCCCTTGCCTGCGGTTTTGCCGTTACCTGAACCGTGTCCACGACCGACACGCTTTACAGGCTTATTAGAATCCGGAGCTGGTACGAGTTCATGAATTTGCATTAGTCTGCTCCTTCCCGCTTACGCTTCTTCTACTTTAATCAGATGAATGATTTTATGAATCTTACCTGCTGTGCAGGGGTTATCGGGCTGTGTAGTCACATCACCGATTTTTTTCAGACCGAGAGCCTTAGCTGTTGCAATCTGGTCTTTCTTGCAGCCAATGAGGCTTTTTACGAGTGTAATTTTCTTCATAAATATGCCCCTCCTTAGCCTAAGATTTCTTTTACCGTCTTGCCACGCTTTGCAGCAACTTCTTCTGCTGTTGTGCAGCCAGTCAAACCTGCGATGGTTGCTCTTACAACATTGCAAGGGTTATTGGAACGCAAAGACTTTGTTCTAATGTCCTTAATACCAGCCACTTCAATGACTGCACGGACAGGACCACCTGCGATTACTCCAGTACCAGGAGCAGCCGGACGCATCAAAACTTCGCCTGCGCCAAACTTACCAACAATTTCGTGCGGAATGGTAGTGCCTTTCAGCGGAACTTTCACCATATTTTTCTTAGCATCTTCAATGCCTTTACGGATAGCGTCCGGAACTTCGCTGGATTTACCCATACCAAATCCGACTGTACCATTGCCGTCACCGACAACTACAAGAGCAGAGAACTTCATAATACGTCCGCCCTTTACGGTTTTGGATACTCTGTTGATATGAACAACTTTTTCAAGATATTCTGTATCCTTTGCCTCAATATTAGCCAATCGTGTTCCCTCCTCTTGATTAGAAATTCAGACCGTTTTCACGGGCAGCTTCTGCCAGAGCCTGTACTCTGCCATGATAGAGATAGCCGCCTCTGTCGAATACAACGTCCTTGATGCCCTTGTCAGCAGCAGCTTTTGCAACCAGTTCGCCGACTTTCTTAGCACCTTCAATATTGCCGCCGTTTTCGCCAAAATCTTTTGTCAGACTAGATGCACTTGCGAGTGTTACGCCGTTCACATCATCAATAATCTGTGCATAGATGTGCTTTGCACTGCGGAATACGCAAAGACGTGGAACTTCAGGAGTTCCGGAAATTTTGGTGCGGACACGAGCGTGTCTCTTGAGACGAGCTTTATTGCTGTCGAACTTTTTAATCATAACCGTTTACTCCTTTCTGTTTATTTCTTGCCCTTACCGGCTTTTCCTTCCTTGCGGATAATATGTTCACCCTGATAGTGAATACCCTTGCCCTTGTAAGGTTCTGGCGGTCTTTTTTCACGGATTTCAGCCGCATACTGACCAACCTTCTGCTTGTCGATACCCTTTACAATGACAATATTCGGCTGCGGAACTTCGAGCTGAATGTCTTCTGTTTCAGGAATGATGACTTTATGAGAGAAGCCGAGGTTTAATTCTACATTTTTGCCTGATTTTGCAGCTCTGTAACCAACGCCATCAATTTCGAGGGTTTTGCTGTAACCGTTGACAACGCCTTCAATCATATTATGAATTAAAGTTCTTGTCAGACCGTGCAGGCTTCTGTGTTTCTTATCATCAGACGGTCTTGTTACATTAATGACACCGTCTTTTAATTCAATACCAAGTTCTTTGCTGAACTGCTGGCTGAGTGTACCTTTTGCGCCTTTTACTGTTACGAAATTATCTTCCACCTTAACTTCTACACCGGCAGGAACAGTAATCGGCATTCTGCCAATTCTTGACATAATAAATCCTCCTTACCAGATGTATGCAAGGACTTCACCGCCGACATTCAAAGCTCTTGCTTTCTTGTCGGTCATAATGCCCTTAGATGTGGATACGATTGCAATGCCCAGACCCTTGCGAACCTTCGGCATATCTTCACAGCTTGAGTAAATACGCAAACCCGGTTTGGAAACCCTGCGCAGACCGGAGATTACCGGAGTTCTGTCCTCTGTATATTTCAGAGTGACTCTGATAATGCCCTGTTTGCCGTCATCCACAATCTGGAAGCTTTTGATATACCCTTCATCAGCGAGAATCTGAGTAATCGCCTTCTTCACATTGGATGCAGGAATGTCAACCGTGGCGTGCTTTGCAGTGCTTGCATTACGGATTCTTGTAAGCAAATCTGCGATAGTATCTGAAATTTGCATGCCTATGAGACCTCCTTCTTAAAATTACCAGCTTGCTTTCTTTACACCAGGAATCTGACCATCGTTTGCCAGTTCTCTGAAACAGATACGGCAAATACCGTATTTTCTCAGATAAGCATGAGGTCTGCCGCAGATTTTGCATCTGGTGTAAGCTCTGGTAGAGTACTTCGGTGTTCTCTGCTGCTTGTTAATCATTGCTTTTTTAGCCATTTGATTTCCCTCCCTCAGTCAGCGAACGGTGCGCCGAGGAGCTTGAGCAGCTCTTTGGCTTCTTCATCGGTCTGTGCGGTTGTGATGAAATTGATGTCCATACCACGTACTTTATCAATTTTATCATATTCAATTTCAGGGAAAATCAACTGTTCTTTGATACCAGTAGAGTAATTGCCTCTGCCATCAAAAGAGTTGCCGTTAATGCCTCTGAAGTCTCTTACACGAGGGAAAGCGACATTAAAGAGCTTATCCACGAAATCGTACATTCTTTCGCCACGGAGTGTAACTTTTACACCAATGGGCATACCTTCACGCAGCTTAAAGTTAGCAACAGATTTCTTTGCACGGCAAACAACCGGCTTCTGACCTGTAATTGCTGCGAGGTCAGTCATAATAGCGTCAATGACTTTGGAATTTTCTTTTGCCTCACCTGCACCAACATTGATGACAACTTTATCCAGCTTCGGAATCTGCATTGAACTCTTATAGCCGAACTTCTGCATCAGAGCGGGCGCAACGGTATTGGCATACTGTTCTTTTAATCTTGCCATCTGCGTTTCTCCTTTACTCGAAAGACTTGCCGCACTTTTTGCACTGGCGGAGCTTCTTGCCGTCTTCAACGACATGACCTACACGGGTAGGTTTTCCGCACTTGGGGCAGACCAGCTGAACCTTAGAGGCATAAATCGGAGCTTCTGCTCTGACGATATTACCGGACTGACCCATAGCCTGTGGCTTGAGATGCTTTGTTACCATGTTGACATTTTCCACGATAACTTTACCTTCTTTAGGGCTTACTTCCACGATTTTGGAAGTAAGGCGACCTTCTTCTTTCTTATCGGGATTTTTATATTTATACTCATCTGCACCGGTGCGCAGAATAACGGTATCACCTTTTTTGACATGCAGTTTTGCACTCATCTTCTGCACCTCCTTACAGAACTTCCGGAGCGAGAGAAAGAATCTTCATATAATCTTTTTCACGAAGTTCTCTTGCAACCGGCCCAAAGATACGAGTACCTCTGGGGTTTTTATCTTCTCTGATGATAACAGCAGCATTTTCGTCAAAACGAATATAAGTGCCGTCTTCTCTTCTCAAACCCTTAGCGGAACGAACGATAACAGCCTTGACTACATCGCCCTTTTTTACCACACCGCCGGGTGTTGCTTTCTTAACGGATGCTACGACAACATCACCGATATTGGCATATCTTCTGCGTGTACCGCCTAATACTCTGATACACATCAGCTCTTTTGCGCCGGTGTTGTCTGCAACCTTCAGATAAGTCTGCATCTGAATCATGGATGCTTCCTCCTCTCAGTATTGCTTGATTACTTAGCCTTTTCGATGATGTTGACTACACGCCATCTTTTATCTTTAGAAAGCGGGCGTGTTTCCATAACAGAGACACGGTCGCCGACTCTGCATTCATTATTTTCATCATGAGCTTTGAGTCTAACAGTTCTCTTGATGATTTTCTTATATAACGGATGCTTTACGTTGTCGATAATTGCAACAACAACGGTTTTATCCATTTTGTCGCTGACAACCAGACCGGTTCTTGTCTTTCTCAGATTTCTTTCTGCCACAGCGTTATCCTCCTATCTTACTTTGCGCTCTGTGCGAGCTCTGCTTCACGCAGACAGGTTTTCACACGTGCAATGTCCTTCTTAACAGCCTTAACTTTTGCTGTATTTTCCAGCTGATTGACAGCAAGCTGGAAGCGGAGTGCAAAAAGCTCTTCCTTGAGGCTGACAAGCTTCTGGTTCATTTCTTCGACAGTCATCTCTTTGATTTCTGTTGCTTTCATGCGTAACTCCCCTCCTTATTCTGCGTCAGCGGTCTGGGCTTCTTTGGTTACAAATTTGCATTTAATAGGCAGCTTATGCATTGCAAGACGCATAGCTTCTCTTGCAGTTTCTTCCGGAACGCCCTTAATTTCAAATAATACTCTGCCTGGTTTTACAACAGCAACCCAGTATTCAGGAGAACCTTTACCAGAACCCATTCGAGTTTCAGCAGGTTTTTCAGTGATTGGCTTGTCAGGGAAAATTTTAATCCAAACCTGACCACCTCTCTTGATATAACGGGTCATTGCAATACGAGCAGATTCAATCTGATTAGAAGTAATCCAAGCAGGTTCTAAAGCCTGAAGGCCAAAATCACCGTATGTGACAGTATTGCCTCTGTAAGCTTTACCAGTCAGACGACCTCTGTGAACTCTTCTGTACTTAACTCTCTTTGGAAGCAGCATTACTTGTTACCTCCTTCTCTTTTTGCGCTGCGTGCATTGTTATAAGCACGTCTGTTTTCGCCACGGAAACCACCATTACGACGGTCATCACGCTGTTTTCTCTCGCCGTTTCTGGAATCACCGTTTCTGCGAGGTTTTCTTTCTGTTTTTTCTCTTGCAGCCATAGCCTTAGCAGCATCGCCCTTGAGAACTTCGCCCTTGTAAATCCAAACTTTTACGCCGAGTTTACCATAAGTGGTATCTGCTTCTGCAAAGCCATAATCAATATCTGCTCTGATTGTCTGAAGCGGAATTGTACCTTCATGATAACTTTCAGAACGTGCAATTTCAGCACCAGCTAATCTGCCGGAAACCATTACTTTAATACCCTTTGCATTTAAGCGCATTGCTCTGCTGATGGACTGTTTCATAGCACGTCTGAAAGAAACACGGTTCTCTAAATCGAGAGCAATTTTTTCAGCAACGAGCTGTGCATCCATATCAGGCTGCTTAATTTCAAGAATATTGATTGCAACCTGTTTTTTCATCATTTTTTCAAGCTGGAGTCTCAGCTTTTCGATTTCAGTGCCGCCTTTGCCAATTACCAAACCGGGCTTAGCACAATGAATATGGATTCTCACTTTATCTTCTGCAAAACGTTCGATTTCTACACGAGGTACACCCATCGGCTTCAAAGTTTTGAGAATGAAGTTTCTGATGTTGTAGTCCTCGACCAGCATATCACCGAAGTCAGCCTTTTTTGCATACCAGCGGGAATCCCAGTCTTTAATTACACCGACACGGAGACCGTGCGGATTAACCTTCTGGCCCATTACTTAACCTCCTTGGGGATTAGTCTTCTTTTTCTGCTACCACAATTGTGATATGAGATGTTCTTTTCAGAATCCGGTAAGCTCTGCCCTGTGCCCTTGGCATAATACGCTTCATGATAGGACCGGGTGTCACATAGCATTCAGAAACATAGAGATTGTTCTTATTCATGCTGTGGTTATTGTCTGCATTTGCAATAGCGGACTTCAAAAGCTTTTCCAGAATCGGACTTGCTGCCTTAGGTGTGAGGCGAAGTGTTGCCAGTGCTTTTTCTGTAGACTGATTTCTGATTAAGTCCAGTACAATCTGTACTTTTCTCGGAGAGATGCGGACATTGCTCAGAGATGCTCTAGCTTCCATCTGTAGTTCCTCCTTCCGCTATTACTTCTTGCCGTTGTTGGATGTCTTAGAACCTGCATGACCTTTGAAAGTTCTGGTAGGTGCAAATTCACCGAGCTTATGACCAACCATATCTTCTGTTACATAAACCGGCACATGTTTTCTGCCGTCATGCACAGCGAAGGTATGTCCGACAAAATCCGGAAAGATTGTAGAAGAACGACTCCATGTCTTCAGCACTTTCTTTTCGCCGGCTTCGTTCATGGCAACGACCCTCTTCAGGAGAACTTCCTGCACATAAGGACCTTTTTTGATACTTCTGCTCATGATTTAGTTCCTCCTTTCCGATTACTTGCCGTTGCGGCGTTTTACGATATATTTATCAGTGCGGTTGTGCTTCTTTCTGGTTTTATAACCAAGAGCAGGCTTGCCCCAAGGGGTAACAGGTCCAGGACGACCAACAGGGGATTTACCTTCACCACCACCGTGCGGATGGTCGCAAGGGTTCATAACAGAACCACGAACAGTCGGTCTCCAGCCCATATGACGCTTTCTGCCGGCTTTACCATAATTTACGTTTTCATGGTCAATGTTAGAAACCTGACCAATAGAAGCTTTACAGCCAACCGGAACTTTTCTCATTTCACCGCTGGGAAGACGAATCAATGCATAGCCGCCTTCTTTACCCATCAGCTGAGCCATATTTCCGGCACTTCTAACGAGCTGTGCGCCCTTACCGGGGTAAAGTTCAATTGCATGAATGAATGTACCAACCGGAATATCAGTTAATTTCAGAGTGTTACCGGGCTTGATATCAGCATCTTCACCGGAACGAACTGTATCGCCGACTTTCAGGCCATGAGGAGCGAGAATGTAACGCTTTTCGCCATCTTCATACTGAACGAGTGCAATAAATGCGCTTCTGTTCGGGTCATATTCCAGAGTGAGCACTTTAGCGTCCATTGCTTCCTTATCACGCTTGAAGTCAATAATACGATATTTTCTTCTGTTTCCGCCGCCTCTGTGACGAACGGTAATGCGGCCATAGCTGTTACGGCCACTTTTCTTTTTGAGCGGTTCAAGCAGACTTTTTTCCGGACCGTCCTTGCTCAGTACAGAATAATCTGTTACTGTCATCTGACGGCGGGAAGGAGAAGTCGGCTTATAGCTTTTAATTGCCATTTGATTACTCTCCTTAATTCATACTTTTGCGGGAGTATATCCCATACTGTTTAGAAATTCAATGAAATTAATACATGCCGTCGAAGAATTCGATTGTACCCTTCTTCTTATCCGCTTTCTTAGTACCTTTTTCATTGACAGGGTTCGGATTGACAGTAACAATTGCTTTCTTATAAGAAGCAGTTTTACCAACGAATCTACCCACTCTCTTATCTCTGCCACGGCAGTTCAGTGTGTTTACTTTTGTAACTTCTACATTGAACAGTTCTTCCACAGCATTTTTAATTTCAATTTTGTTAGCATCTTTTGCTACTTTGAAAGTATATTTGTTGTTAGGAAGTTCATCCATGGTCTGTTCCGTAATAATCGGTTTAAGAATAATATCCTGCGGTGCTTTCATTATGCAAACACCTCCTCGATTTTTGCGATGGCATTCTTAGAAACGATAAATTTACCGCCATTCAGAATATCATATACATTCAGTGTGCCTACATGAGCAGTTTTCACGCCCGGAATGTTTGCAGCACTTTTATAAACTTTCTGATCAGCATCTGCTGTCACAATCAAAGCTTTCTTTTCAACACCGAGTGCGTTGAGCATTGCTACGATTGTCTTTGTCTTGTACTCATCCATTGTCAGAGTATCCAGAACAATCAGATTGCCTTCCTGTACCTTCTGGGAAAGTGCAGATTTCATAGCCAGTCTGCGAACTTTTTTATTTAAAGTATATCTGTAGCTTCTGGGTTTCGGGCCAATTGCAACACCGCCGTGTCTCCACTGAGGCGCACGAATAGAACCCTGTCTTGCGTTACCAGTACCCTTTTGTCTCCAAGGTTTTCTGCCGCCGCCGCTTACTTCTGTACGAGTCAGCGTAGACTGTGTACCCTGACGCTGGTTTGCGAGGTAATTCACAACAACAGCGTGCATTACGGAAACATTCGGCTCAATTCCAAATACTGCATCAGAAAGTTCTGTCTGAGAAATTTCACTGCCATTCATATCAAATACTTTTACAGTTGCCATTTACGTTTCCTCCTTTCTTATGCCTTTACGCTGTTCACGATTGTGACAATACCGCCCTTAGGTCCGGGAATAGCACCTTTAATCGCAATCAGATTATTTTCAGCATCCACTTTTACAATTTCAAGGTTCTGTACAGTAACTCTTTCTGCACCCATGTGACCAGCCATTCCCTTGCCCTTGTAAATTCTGGACGGGGAAGAACATGCACCCATAGAACCTGACTGACGATGTACAGGGCCTGTACCGTGAGTTTCCTTCAGTCTGTGCTGATTATGACGCTTGATAGCACCCTGATAGCCTTTACCTTTGCTTGTGCCGCAAACATCAACGATGTCGCCGGCTGCAAAAACATCAGCCTTGATGAGGCTGCCAGCTTCCAGATTGCAGTCATCAAACTTGAATTCTTTCAAAGTTTTCTTATAGCCTGCATTTGCCTTATCGAAGTGACCTTTTTCAGGCTTATTCACTTTGTTTGCTTTCTTATCACCGAAGCCGAGCTGAACAGCATTATAGCCGTCATTTGCTTCTGTCTTGACCTGAACGACCTGACAAGGGCCTGCTTCTACAACAGTAACCGGAATCATTTTGCCGTTTTCGTCAAAAATCTGTGTCATACCGACTTTTTTGCCGATAATGCCTTTCTGCATGAGAAATTCCTCCTTATGGTTATTGGTCGGAGTGTTCCGACATGACCTGACTGCTTTAAAGCAAAAGCAATCGGGAAAGCGTGATTATTTTACTTCCATCATGATATCCACGCCAGCGGGAAGTTCGAGCTTCTGAAGAGCATCTGTTGTTTTAGCGGTAGGACGCACAACATCAATCAATCTCTTGTGTGTACGCTGTTCAAACTGTTCACGGCTGTCCTTGTATTTATGAACCGCACGGAGAATGGTTACAATTTCTTTCTCAGTGGGGAGCGGAATAGGACCGGAAACGCTTGCACCGCTTCTTTTTGCAGCTTCTACGATTTTTGCAGCAGCTGCATCAACTGTAGCGTGTTCATAGCCTTTGATTTTGATTCTGATTTTTTCGCTTACTGCCATTGAAATTCGCCTCCTTAAATTAAAAAATCAAAATTCTGGGGGGCGCAGTGTTCAGAAATAATGTTATCCCGTTTCCGTGTGTATCTTGAAAAGCGGATACAAAAACCGGCAATCTTCAGCAGATTCCGGCAACAGGCACACAAACGCACACAAAGAGAATTTTATTTCAGAAAAATAAAACTTTCTTGTCTGCACATACTGTGTCATCATTTCTTGCCGACCGGTTCAAAGACCGGACATACTCCACGGAAATTCCCTGACAAACCGCCAGCAACCTTCCGCTTCTGCGCATATTCATTTATCCAACTCTATTGGACTTTATATATTTTAGCATAAAATTCAGAAAATGTCAAGGGGTATTCTGAATTTTATGAAAATATTTTGTAAATTATTTGTGAATCAAATTAAATCTTTAAACAAAATGTCTGAGAATCGCAGAAACGGTATTTTCTTCAGCGTCCTTACCAATTAGACGACTGCAAAAGCAGACCGGAATCGAACCGATGTGACTGTCACCCTAGACGAAGTAACCGTTTCTCTGCATCAGGCATTTCATGTCTAAGGATATCGTACCGGAACATGGCGCAGGGAATCGAACCCTGTAAACATTACTCATATGCACCGAGCGAAGTAGCCGGATACGCTGCATCAGACATGTTATTTTTTTAAAGACCGTCTGAGAATTTTCAAATCAGTATTTTTTGACGAAGGGAATCGAACCCTTTTCAACATACCATATTATGCGCCCGCTTTGAAGTAACTGATTTACCGCATCAGACGGAAATTTTTCAAGAATCTGCCTGAGAATGTCAACAGCAGGAAAGCCCGAAGGCTTGCTGCTCTACCCACTGAGCTACTGCCCCGAAACTGGGGCAGATTGGAGTCGAACCAATGACACGCCGATTATAAGTCGAAGTACCTGCATATTCTGCATCAGGCAGCTTTTTATGTACTGCCTGAGAATACTGCACCGGAGAAAAAACGGCTGGATTCGAACCAACGATAAAACATAAACCACTATGCGAAGTATCCGATACACTGCATCAGGCAGAATCATATTCTATTTTTAAAATCTGTCCGAGAATTTCAGCACCGGAGATTTAAAATAGTGCCTTTGACCGCTAGGCTACTGCTGAACTCAGCAGACAGGAGTCGAACCTGTGAAAACATCTGTTGCTACTGTCGAAGTATCCGATACACTGCATCAGACAGATTTTTTAATAGTATAGCATACTTTTCAGGAAAAGTCAAGCTGTTTTTTCCTGAAAATATTCTTTCATCCGAATTTGGATAAATAAAATCAACATATTGATAATATTCGGCAAAGTCCACCCTGCAAATAGGATTTGAAATAGTTTTCTATGCCGTTTTTCAAGAAGTTTTCTTGAAGTGATTACCGCACGGATTGCAGGCATTTCCGGATATTCCAGAAATAATAACGGCACTGCACTCAAACTCACGCAGAACCGGATATAAAACACTCCTGTCCAGATGCCGATTACAAAACATTGAATTGTTAAAAACAGCCAGATTCCAGCTTCTTCCATGAAAGACGCTTTCCAGAAAAATTTCGTCATCAGCCAGAATGACAACATGCACGGAAACAGCATGAAAAATCTGATAATTTCCACCTGTCCGAAAAACCATAAGCATTTCCAGTATTTTTTCCCATGAACATAAAATTCCTGACTTCTCTGAAATCCTAATTTTCCAGAAAACCATGCACAAATACTGCACAACATTGGCACTAAAATGCAAAATGTGAATAAATTCCATAATAAGCTGAATAATGCCCAGAATACATTTTGACTGTATAAAATTTCTTTTGGCGTTGTTTCTGTCTGAAAAATTAACGCTCCTGCAACTGCATCTGATACCATTCTCAAAATCAGCCAGACTATTGGATAACTAAACGCCATAAACCAAGCTGTTTTCCGACAGTATTTCACAGATGCAACGGAAAATTTTCTCAGTTCCCTGAGTTTCATCAAATCACCCCTGATTACAAGATATGTAATCTTAATTTCTTGAATAGGGTGTCATTCCTAAAATTTCAAATGCCTGTGCATTCTGCCACATCTGCGCTGTAAACAAAATTTCAAATCCTTCCCCCGGTTCACAGTGTAATTCTTTCGGTGAAACCTTTGGCAAGCCGAAACATGCTAACATATTGCTAATCACTCCTGCATGGGTAATCGCTGCACAATGAGAAAAATCATTTTCCATCATATCCATTAAAATCCGATATAATACTTTATAGCTTCTGATGCATAATTCTTCCACACTTTCCCCATTCGGAGGCTTTAAATCTGGTGAACCGCCTTTCAGCCAAGTTCTATAATCCTCTCTGCCGATTAAATCTACAGCATATTTCCCTTCAAAATCTCCGAAATTTAATTCTCTCAGCTCTTCTGTAACAAACATAGGCACATCTGGAAATAAAATTTCAGCTGTTTCAGTGCATCTTAACAAAGGACTGCTATACACTCTCTGTACTCTGGGATATTCATATAAATCCAGTTTTCCGGCAAGTTCTACTGCTCCCCTGTCTGATAAAGGGAAATCTGTACTTCCAATATAAATTCCTTCTTCATTCGCTTTTGTCTGACCATGACGATATAAACTTAATCGATAACCTTTCATAAACTATTCCACCTTTTATCATTTTTATCAAAAAACGGAAAAATTCTACACATTTTTTGTTTTGTCCGTTTTTTTGCACAATATTGCCCTGAAAAGCAGGTTTAATTTCCACGACATGACCACTTTACAAATAGTATAATTTGTAATATAATAATAATAGTGTTAAAATATACTGACTGTTCAGAAAGGAGTATTCTACTATTATGAATTCCGATTTTCCAAGAATCATTGCTCTACAGCGTAAAGAAAGACACATCAGCCAGAAACAGGCTGCTGCTGACCTAGGAATTTCTCAGGCATTACTTTCACACTATGAAAAGGGTATCCGAGAATGTGGTTTGGATTTTCTCGTGAAAATTGCAGATTATTATAACGTTTCCTGTGATTACCTGCTTGGCAGAACTCCCGAACCAGAAGGCAAAATTATTTCTATTGAAGATATTCCTGATGATGACGGCAATAACAGTATGCCTAGTCCGGAAGTCGTTGCATTCAATCGAAAAATTATCAATAATTCTATCAGCCTGCTGTTTTCTCTTGCGCAGAAAGCAAACAGCATTACACTGATTAAAGAAATTTCTTCTTATTTGATGCTGAATGTTTACAAACTTTTCAGAATTGTCTATAATGCGAATCCACATAATGACCAGAAATTATTTTCTGTTCCGAAAGTAGTTGCAAATGATGATGCCAGCGCAATTGTTAGCATGAATGAAGCCAATATTAAAGCCGCTTCCAGCGGAATTCCGATTGGTGATAATGACTGTGTACAAGATTCAGAAGTATTATATTTAACTACTGCTATTTTGTCCCAGACCTATCCGGAATATTCTTCTTCCCTGCTGAATTTGATTAAAATCAGTGAAGACAGCATTCACAAGAAACGTAATGCATAATTATTCTACCATATTTTAAAAGAAAAAGCAAGCAGTCCGACAGGAAATTCTGTCGGACTGTTATGATTATGCCTGATTGAAAATCGTTTGTTTCAAAGCGATAAAATCGTAAATATTCACATCACCATCATTTGTAATGTCTGCAAGGAAAAACTGTGTTTCGCTGAGTGTTTCCTGATTGAGCAGATATTTCTGAAGCATAATTACATCATCAACTGTCAGTTCATCATCACCATTCATATCGCCATAAACAGGAACTATTTCTGATTCGGAGGGTTCTTCTGTTACAATTTCTGTTTCAGAAGCTGTTGTTGTTTCCGAAGTAGTGGTAGTTGTTGTTTCTGTAGTAGTCGTGGTAGTGGTTGTAGTTGTTGTTTCTGTAGTAGTCGTAGTAGTGGTAGTTGTCGTTGTTTCCGGAGTAGTCGTAGTAGTGGTAGTTGTCGTTGTTTCCGGAGTAGTTGTAGTAGTGGTAGTTGTCGTTGTTTCCGGAGTAGTTGTAGTAGTGGTAGTTGTTGTTGTTTCCGGAGTAGTCGTAGTAGTGGTAGCAGTGGTTTCTTCCGGTTCTTCAAACAGTTCATAAATATATTCCTGTGGTTCACCGTTCGGTGTCGGAGAAACATAATAATGTAATGCATTGCCTTCTTTGTTCATGCCGTAAATATAGCCTATTGTCTGCTGTTCTTCATCCAGATTAAACAGCCATACTATTTGCTGGTCTTTTAAAGCAAACACTGCACTTGGCGTTGTATAATAAATCGTATCCCCTGCAATTGCCGGTGTAATGTAAGTTCCCAGATAATAGCCAGATTCTCCGAATGCATACCATTTTGCCCATTTCGCATCCAGTGAATTCAAATGTGTAATTTCTGCTGTTCCGCTGGAAGCATCATAATCACATACATCAAACCATGCAGTTGGATTACTTGCTTTCGGGTCGCAGTGAATCGCAAACCATTCACCTTCATAAGGCTGAATCATTGAGTTACAGTCATTCCAAAAGGCATCACTGTAAAAATCAGAAGTTGGCAACTGATTGACAATCTGCCCACTGCTTAAAACCCATTCATTCACAGAATCATAACTATGACCTGTCTCCAGCATTTCATCACTTGTCTTTAAGAAATTCACATGCTTTACCAATCCAGCATGTTTCTGGTAACTGTCGTCCCATGTAATATCCACATGATACCAATAACCATCTAATCTTACTAAATTCCATGCATGTGCCATAGATTCGCTTTCTACCATAGCGCATTCAATGCCGGCACGGTGCATCAAAATATTATAAAGACGTGCATAAGCTTCACAGACACCTAAACCCGAACTTAACATTTCGTAGGGCATGTGTGAAATTTCTTCATTCAGTCTGTCATAATCATAATTACAATATACTGCAAGATATTCATGTAAGTACAAGGCTTTTTCAGCATCTGACCAGCTGTCGTCCATACCGGAAAAAATTTCATCAATTTTCTGCATCAGTTCTGCATAACGTGCATCATATTCTGCATCTTCTACTAAATAAGTCGGCACAATCTGTACATAATAATATCTGCCTTTTTTGGCAACGCTCCAGTTTCCATATGCACGGGAAGTCATGATTCCGGCATCCCATCCGGAAAGCACTGCACGATAAATATATGCCAGGTCATCCCATTCCAACATAGTACTCCACTGTACATCAAGTGTAATCGCATCTTCATGATTCAGCAGACCTGTATAAATTTGTTCTGCAATATGCTGTGTTTCGGCTTCTGAATACGAACCAATTGCACCTAAACCAGAAAAATCAGGCAAAGCTGAACTGCTTGCTGCATGAACAGGAACGGCAGGTAATGCCATCATACACACTGCGGAAGCCGTTGCAAATACCTTTTTTAAAATATTTTTCATAGAAATTCCCCTTTCTGACCTGAATAATTTATTTTATTTTAACACTTTTATATAAAATTGTCAATCGTTTTCGTGAAATTTGTGATTTTTCACAAATTCGGCGGATTGTTTTTGTTATGTACGTTTTCTATATTTTACTATACGAAAAAAACCTGAAAATAAGCTTAAATTTTTAATAAAATTTGAACAGCCGTTCAATATATTACACTGCTGAACGGCTGAAAATATTCAAATTTGCATTTTTATTTATGAATTTCTGTTTTCTGCTGTGCAGCGAGGAGGTCACGAATTTCCGTCAGAAGCACTTCTTCTTTAGTTGGTTCTGGAGGTGTTTCAGCAGCAGCTTCTTCTTCTTTCTTTTTACCGATTGCCATTGCTGCATTTGTTGCTTTAATAATGCAGAACAGAATCAGGGCGATAATTAAGAAGTTCACAACGGCGGAGACAAATGCACCATAACCGAATTCTACACCATTGATAACCCATTTTCCGCCGGAGACAATAATATTTCCGGCTTCATCTTTTTGTACACCGCCTGTTGCCAGCCCGATTAAAGGGGTAATGAAATTTTCTGTCAAAGAAGTTACAATTCCTTGGAATGCTGCACCAATAATTACACCGACTGCCATATCCATAACATTGCCTTTGAGTGCAAATTCCTTGAATTCTTTCAGGAAACCGCCTGCTTTTTCCACACCAGCAGAAGCTAAATCCTTCGCTTTGCTTTCATTTGCCATAAGTAAAAATCTCCTTTTTATTTAAATATAACTTTATATTCAGAACAGGCAAAGCTGTTTCAGAATCATTATTTAAAGCTTTTTGGGAAAATTCCCTGATTCAGCTGTTCAAGAGCCTTTGCAATTTCGGCAGATTCCACAGAATCATAGGCTTGCTGAACGGCTTCATCTGTGAGGGCTTTTCTGGCAGCATCGCCGGAAAGAGGGTCATCTACCATAGATTCCAGACTAACATCTGCTGCAATCATGGAACGGGTTGATTTTTTACCGCCGTTTTTCATCTCTTTGATTTTCTGGTCAACGGCAGTATCATCACCATCAATAGAAATGCCGAGCATCTCGACTTTATGCTTTTTACTATCGCCGAAAATCTCATCAGGGTCGACTATAATCGTTTTATGTTTTGGTTTTTCTTTTTCCTTTGTTTTTTTACCGCCGAAGAGTCTGCGAGGCTCTGATTTTTCAGGTTTTGGCGGAGGTTCTGGCTCAGGGTCAGGCTCTGGAATATAGCGTGGAAGTTTGGGAGCTGTTTTCTGAGGGGGTTTATAAACATTTTTTTCCGAAACGCTAGCTACATCATTTGGATTGACATCTACCGCAAAAGTAGAATTTCCATAGCCAGTGTTCATCTGATACTCTTGTGATTTGCTTTCAAAAATACGTTTTAGCACATCATTTTCATTGACTGGTTCAGGTGCAAAAGCAGTTCGTGCCTCTTCACGGAGCAAATCTTGTGCATTAACAGGTGCATCATTAGAATAGTACTGTTGTTTTTGCTGTTGCATTCTGGCGAAGAATGAACCTGTTCCAGGCACATTCTGTTGCTGGGCATACATAGAGGAAGCAATATTAGAAGCCCGTATTGCTGGCCTGTCCGGAACAGAAGAAACCGGCTGTTCCGGCTGTTCACCGGGGCGTGGCATGACTGGGACAGGTGGCGGAGCAGCAGCATTTTTTGGAGCAAAAGCATTATTAGGAGAAACCGGAATAGATTTTTGCTGAGGCTGTACCTGTCGAGACTGCATCTGTTGAGATTGCATTTGTTGAGACTGCATCTGTTGAGATTGCATCTGTTGAGATTGCATTTGTTGAGACTGCATCTGTTGAGATTGCATCTGTTGAGACTGCATCTGTTGAGACTGCATCTGTTGAGATTGCATTTGCTGAGAATTACTTATCGGCACCATACCATAAACAGGCTTTCCAGTTGCGTCCCGTCCAACAATTTGTGGAATCATTTGGACATAAACTGGCTTTCCGGTACGGTCATACATAAGCTGTACATAAATCTGATTTCCATTTGCATCACGCATTACTTGAATCGGATTATTATTTTGAACAACAGGTTGCTGCTGTGCCGGATAAGGAATCTGCTGTGCCGGCTGCGGCTGTCCCCTTCTTGCAGCAGCATAGGCATCAGCTTTGGAATAACCGGTTTGCGCTGATTTTGAAAAAAAACCTTGTTGTCTGGATTGCAGCGGATAATTACACCTCACACAATAGGCAAGATTATTCTGAGGCTGCTGCATTTGGCAATTTGGACAAATCATACGGATTCACCAACTTTCTGACTGCATATTTTTATGTTAATCTTATTATAGCACAATATCAGAAAAATAGCAAGTCATTTCTGAAATTTGTTTATTATCATCACAAATTGAATTAATATTCTGTATATTTTTACAAATTTGCTGATTCATCCACGATTTCCTCTGCTTCCGGCGGTATTTCTGTTTCCTGTACCTCTTCCGGAACAGCTGTTTCACCAGTATCAAATGTGATAATAAAGCCATCTCTGTTATTTCCTGATAAAATATAATTTTTACCTTCTGGTACAAAAACAGATGTTGTTTCTGCGGACGTATCTGCCGGATAATAATACACTTCATAAATTTTATTTTCTGCATCAATAATCCGTAAATGCTCTTTTTCATAACTGTAACCGTAAAGCAAAGTAATATATTCTTCTAAACAGATATTAGACTGCATGATATACTGTGCATGAGGCTTTCCAACATAACGATAATGTTCCGGCTCATAATCAATTTTTGTAACACTGGTTTTATTTTCCGGATAACGCAGAATAAAACCATATTCTGTACAGTGTTCATTTATCCAGCTGTAATCGCCTGTTCCGTCATACTGGGCTTCCAGCAGTGTTAAATTGATTCCAAGTCCTGTTTGATGTTCACTGTAGCCTACCTGTAAAGGGGTACGCTCTGCATCATAAAGCTCCTGCTGACGTTCTGCAGAACGGTAGCCTTCCTGAATGACAATATCATCTTTAGAAGTTGCATCGTAAAATGCATTAAACATTGCAATCATTGCATCAGAAACTTCTTTTTTTGCCTGTACTGTTCTGTCTTTCACGCCGAAGCTTTCACAATCCTGCATTTGCATTTCGTCAGCAAGGATAACAATATCTTCCGTGCTGCCTTGAAAAGGTACTTCTTCATTGACCAGAATCAAACTGCCATTGTGTAGTTCCTGTGTAGAAACTGCAATTTCTGTATAGAGAATATCTGTTTCTTCTGTAGGCTCTTCTGTCGTTTCTTCCACAAAATTTTCAGCATACGTTTCTTTTTGTTCAACAGCACTTCCATGTGTAACTAAATAATAACCGCCATAACTTACACCAGCAATGAGTGCCAGAGAAAAAATCACATCAAAAAAAACTGCCGCACCATTTCCTTTTTTCTTTTCTGCCATACTTCTCTTCCTTTCTGCCTAGCACAGCATTTTTACCAATATAGTATTATTATAACATAAGTTTCAAAAAAAGAAAAGACTTTTTTTACATTTTCTGCAATTTTTTTTAAAATATACACTGCATGAGGATTTCTATATTTGCATAGACTGTTTCTGAACGGAGGGATACTCTATGTATTTAAAATTATTATGCATATCAATTTTAATTTTATTTTTAAACTGCGGGTGCAGTCCGATTTCAGAAAATTCCGATTTTGAGCAAAATTATTCTCCTCAGGAAATTGCACAACTGCATTTAGAAGATGCTGTGCAGAATCTTCCTGAACAAACTGAAATCAGGGCTGTCTGGATTCCGTTTATGATTTATGAACACTGGCTTAACGGCAAATCTGAAACGCAATTTCGGGATTCTGTGCAGAATGCCTTTCAAAATTGTACAGATTTAGGATTAAATACCATTTTTTTGCATGTCAGAGCCTATAGTGATGCATACTACAATTCAGAACTGTTTCCAAAAGGTTCATACTTCACAGGAAATTATGACCCTTTGCAAATCATGACAGAAGAAGCGCATCGTTTTAATTTAGCGGTTCATGCTTGGGTCAATCCGCTCAGAGCGCAGACCGCTGAAAAATTATCTTCTTTAGATGAAAAATTTCTGCTTCGGCAGTGGTATGACGATTCTGCTAAAAACGGAACATATCTTGTCAACTATGACGGCAGATATTATTTAAACCCTGCTTATCCGGAAGTACGTCAGCTTATTGCAGACGGCATTACAGAAATTCTTGAAAATTATGAAGTAGACGGCATTCATATTGATGATTATTTTTATCCGACAACAAGCCCTGATTTTGACAGACAAGCCTTTTCTGAAAGTTCTGCTTCAGATTTGGCTGACTGGAGAAGAAATAACTGCAACGAACTAATAAAACTAATTTATCAATCCGTCAAAAATTTCAATTCAGAAATGCCTTTCAGCATCAGTCCGCAGGGAAATTTTAAAGTCAATTATGAAGAACTTTATGCTGATGTCAAATTATGGGCTTCTGAATCTGGTTACTGTGATATTATCATTCCGCAAATTTATTACGGCTTTCAGAATGATATCTGCCCTTTTGCTGAAACAGCTGATTTATGGTCTGAAATAGTCACTATTCCAAAATTAGTGATTGGCTTAGGAGCTTATAAAACCGGATTTTCTGACCAATGGGCTGGCTCAGGAAAATCTGAATTCTTAACAGACAGTTCTGTCATTGCAAGAGAATTAGACTATATTGCAACGCTTGAAAATGTAACTGGTATTGCACTTTACAGCTATAATTCCATCTTTGAACCGGAACAGGAAGTGGCTCAAATTGTCAGTGAACAAAAACAGCAGATTGCAGAGGCATTTCAAAAAAATACTGCTCCAGCACAAACCGAAGCAATAAATTAAATTTATCCTAAAATTTCTCTTCTTGCAATATGTGTTTCTAAATCTGCTAACCTTGTAGGAGCTGGAATATGGCTTTCTTTAGTAACAAAATGCTGAATAATAACAGTTGCTGTTTCTAAAGAAATGCCTGTCCCTACGGACAAAAACACCGGTTTCACATTTGCATGTGTTCTCAATACTCTACCGTAAATTTCGCCCTGAATGATAATATCTGTATAGCTTCCGGCTGTTTGTTCCGGCTCGATATAGTCTGTATCAAATACTTTATAATACGTTTTTGCAACACCAATAGAAGGTTTTTCTAACAGAATCCCAGCATGTGAAGCAATTCCCATATGTCTCGGATGCAAATAGCCGTTTCCGTCAAAAATATATAAATCCGGCTGATTTTGCAATAATTTGACTGTTTCCAGAACTAAAGGCAGTTCCCGAAATGCTAAAAATCCCGGCATATACGGCACTTTAATTTCATCATGAAACTGTTGCTTCTCTAAAATTTTTCCTGTCTGATAATCCAGCACAACAATACAGCATACTGCAAATTCTTTTTGATTTTCTTTCCAGTAGGCTAAGTCCACCCCTGCAACAGTTTTTAAATCTTGTATCTGAAAACTGTCTGTACAAGTGACTTTTTCTTTTAAGTCATTTTGCATTTGAAAAAATGCAGTTTCCAAAGCTTCACACCTCTTTTCTAAAAGCTTTCCGGAGCTTGTCAAGCGGAACGGAAATTTCCTTTCCATCACAATTCAAAACGAATGTTTCTTCCTCCCAGCGGACAAAATCAATATCGTCAAATTCTTCCCATTCAGGGTCAAGCAGTTCATGAATACGTACTAAATGCGGGTCATACTGCAACGGATTCCGCAAATCTCCAACAAACACTTCTGACGGCCCTGCCCAGTAACAGCCCCCATATGCTACAAAATCAGATTTTTCATCATAATGAATGTCCGTAATAATAAATGATTCCCCATATGGAAGACGATAATCATGTGTACACCCTTCCGGAATATAATTGTATACTTCACCGCTGTCAGGCTCAAGATAACTAATCCCGTATAACCCTACATGAAACGCTAAATATCGCCGTCCGTTACTATGATATATTAACGGATTTTTCAATGTCACTTGGTCATCATCATTCACAAAAGAATATATTTCTATGCCATTTTTCAAAACCTGATACTTTCCGAAACTATGCCCTGTAATTAAAATTCCTTCAGCATTATATTTTTTAAAAATATATTTCTTGTGTATCATGTTCAAATCATCTGCAATAGAAATTTGTTCCTCTCCCTCGTACCATTCGTCTGTAAAATAATCAGAAATTTCAGAAAAATCAATTTCATTATAAATATTCCGATAAGATTTTCCCTTATAGCGATAAAGATTATACTGCATATTCCTGCATTGAAATGCAATCGCCTGAAATTCCTCAGCTAAAATGCATAACTTAACATCATAGCCATTTTCACAAGGGGTCACTGTGAATGACAAAATATCTGCATCTTTCACATCAGGAAGATTTTTTAAAATATCCGGCACTTCCTCAAACTGAAAGTAAATGCGGAATGTGACAAGACCAGTTGCTTTTGTTTCCTCTTCCGGAAATATTCCTTCAAAATAATGCTGATTCAGTCTTGTCACAGTACCATCATGATAACAGTGTTCTGTAATATCACACATATTAAGCTGCTTCATGTCTGCTATTATTTTACTGCGTCCAGTAAAGCTTGTACTTTATCTGTCTTTTCCCATGCAACATTGAGGTCTTCCCGTCCAAAATGTCCATAAGCAGCCACTTTACGATACTGTGGCTTTCTAAGGTCAAGCATTTCAATAATACCATCTGGAGTAAGCTTGAAAATTTCAAGAACTGCCTTTTCAATTTTTGCTTCTTCTACTTTTGCAGTTCCGAATGTGTCTACCCGAACAGAAACCGGATTTGCAACACCAATCGCATAAGCAAGCTGAATTTCACACTTGTCTGCAAGTTTGGCAGCAACAATATTTTTAGCAATATATCTTGCGGCATAAGCTGCGCTTCTGTCAACTTTTGTCGGGTCTTTACCGGAGAATGCACCGCCGCCGTGACGTGCATAACCGCCATAAGTATCTACAATAATTTTCCGTCCGGTCAAACCGCTATCACCCTGAGGGCCTCCAACGACAAAACGTCCTGTCGGATTGATGAAAATTTTAGTATTCTCATCAATTAAATTTTCAGGAATCACTGCATCAATTACAAGTTCTTTAATATCTTCCCGAATTTGCTGAGTTGTCACATCTGGCGCATGTTGTGTAGAAATGACTACCGCATCTATCCGGACAGGCTGATTATTTTCATCATATTCAACAGTAACCTGTGTTTTGCCGTCAGGTCTTAAATAACGTAAAGTACCATTCTTTCTAATTTCTGTCAGTTTAATCGCCAACTTATTGGCTAAAGAAATCGGCATTGGCATGAGTTCCGGTGTTTCATTGCAAGCATAGCCAAACATTAACCCTTGGTCGCCTGCACCGGTTTCCTGTGTATCATAAGATTCATTCACACCCATTGCAATATCAGGAGACTGTTCATCCATTGCAATCATCACATTGCAGGTATGCCCATCAAATCCAAATTTCGCTCTGTCATAGCCAATGTCCACGACAACTTTACGGGCAATTTTTGCAATATCAATATCTGCCTTAGTAGAAATTTCGCCCATGCACATAATTAAGCCTGTTGTGGTTACTGTCTCACAGGCAACACGTCCAAACGGGTCTTGGGCTAAAATCGCATCCAGTACAGCATCTGAAATCTGGTCACAAATCTTATCAGGATGTCCTTCTGTTACAGATTCCGAAGTAAATACTCTTTTCATAAAAAAGCCTCCTATTTTGACAAAAAATTTCATCATGTGACATTAAAAACAGCGTCCGGACTGCACCGAACGCTGTGAATCATACTTGAATCAGTCCTCATCTTTCGGTAACACCGCAGGATTTAGCACCATCGACAAAAATGTCAGGTTGCCGGGCTTCACAGAACCTGTTTTCTCAGCCACTCTTGATAAGGGAAAAGCATAAAAACTATGCCACTGAATTTATTATACTATATTTTTAAAAATTTGTCAAGCCTTGTAAGCCTGTCTGACAAAAAAATTCTACACTGAATACAACACATCTGCACAGGCTTTTATTCACCTTACATGGACAGCTTCTCAATGTATTCAGCTACTGGGAGAATAAGTCTGAGCAGACAGGAGCGACCTGCTGCTTCTTACCCTGCTTACGCCAAGCCCAGACAGGATTTATACCTGCAATACCACCACAGCATTCAGAAAAAATAAATTCCTATCAGATTTTCATCTAATCATGTACCTTACGGCAGTATACTTCCTTCAACTGCTGTACGGATTTCGCCGCACAGTATCGGCACTCCCTCTTAGCTGGTCGTCCTTGCGGGCTACCTGTGGCGGCTCATGCTTCCACACATGGTCTTACAGGCTTCTTCCTCCCCACGGAGGCGGTCTATTGCGAGGGACAGTCGTTCAGAATGCTTTACATCTACATACACCTCATGCGCTGCGTCTTCTCTGTTGACAGGATTTCTCTCAGTCTTCTGAAAAATCGTGTTACCACATTATTTCATTCTCAAAGTCACCTTGTGAACGTATCCGTCCGCCTGATGGCTCAGCAGTTCCGGCGCACCCGTGCAAAGCAGCCGGCTTTCATTTTAACACACGGTTATGCAGACATGCTGTATTCAGCATAGAATTTTTCTAGAGCAGATTTTATTATAGCATATTTTAAAACTTTTGTCAAGTGAAAATCACTCATTTTCCAGAACTTTCATTGTAATATTATGATATAAAAATCTGCCTGTAAAAGAACGGATTAAATTTCGGTATTCTTCAGGAGTAACATCTCCGCCGATGCTTAACAGCTCATAAATCACATTGCCTTCCTGTACATTTCTATGCAGTTCCTGAAAGCCTTGATTCAGATAGAAATTTTTCCGGCTAACACGGTCCTCATAATTGCTGACATTTTTATGAATCTGTTCGATAGCAAGAAAAAGTTTTCTTCCCTGATAGAATTTTTTTAATCTCTGCAACGCTTGACTGCCGATACCCTTTCCACGAAATTCCGGACGGACTGCAAAATAAAATAGATAAGATAAATTTTTATAATTGACAATATAGAAAAATCCTGCCCACTGCTTTCCGGCATAGATAGAAAGAACATCTACATCAGCGAAATGATGCTTTATACACAGCAAGGCAAAGGGGGCTTGCTCTTCCTGCGGAAATGCCTGCTCATAGAGATACTTTGCTTTTGAAAGTTCAGAAGAATTCATTCTTACCAGCCGTATCGGAAACTGCTTCCGGAACGGATACAAAGGTGCTAATTTAATTTTTGTTCCCTGAATTTCTTCCATAATTTTCTTTTCATTGTCTAAATGCATTAAATAGACTTCTATCCCGTTTTGAATGAAATTCAGCAGAACCGGCTTCATTTCTTCTAAAGAAAGATGCACAGCATTTTCATCATTTTTCTTTTGATAGTAAGAAATCTCTGTATATAAAATACTGCCTTTTTTAAGATATGGCAAATATGGCTTTAAAGTTGCAGTATCTCCCGTATAAATAATATTTTTATGATTCACTTTGAGATGCCAGCCAAAGCATTTCCCCTCCAGCTGTGTGGCATGGGTTGTAGAAATGGCTTGTATGAGCCAGTCTTTTTGAAGTTCATCTGCTCTGAGCAGTTTAAACCAGTCTTTTTCACAGCCTTCAATTCTAGTCAGAAGCGTATATAAATTTTTTCTGACACGTTCAGAAGGCGCAACAACTGTCACCGGAATTTTTTTCTTAACAGCAAACCACATGTATTGAATCATTAAGCCGATTCCACCAACATGGTCGCCATGTGTGTGCGTGACTAAAATATAAATTTTTTCAATAGAATCAAAATTTAAAGTTTTATACTTCTGAAATGCACTTACTGGACAATCTAACAATACAAGTTCCTGCTTTTCAATGAAAAATGCAGAATTATGTTCTTTTGCAAAAGCTGAACCTCTGCCGGCAAAGAATAACATTTGCTGTCACCTCACATTTAAACAGTTAAATAAGTTTCATCATAAATAACCAGCCAGTAGTCTGACATATTACCTGTTTTATAAGAAAGTCTTTTTACACCAGTTCCGGCTTGTTCGGGGAATTTATCTGATTTTTGAAACGTTTCAAGCATATGATTTCCGGAAAGCTGAATTTTTAAAGCATGTTCCTGCAAATCTATATTTAAAATTTCTAAACCGGATAATAAATTTTTTAAATCCTGACAAGTTTTTTCATAGGCTTCATGCATATCATTTCCCCAGATAATCCAAGGCTGATATTTTTCTATAAACTTCGGATGACATTCTAAAATTTTATTATCTAAAAGAACATGCTCTCCAGAACTCCAGATGCAGTACACCATCCAGCGAATGCCAAATTTTCCCTCTAATTTCAAGCCGAAAAATCCTGCTCCGCCCATGCCGTAAGAACCTTGATAAAGCGTATAATCTAAAATTTTACTGTTTATGAAATTTTCCGTTCCAAATTCTGAAATCGTCAAAGGCTTGCCAAGCATTATCACTTCCGCAGGGTTTGGCTTATAGTGAAATATTGGATATTTCCGAATTTTTTGAAAGCCTCTTTCTTCCCATAATTTCTGGTCTACTTTCTTGGAAATCGTGAAATTTTCCTCAACAAGCCCCATATTTAATTTAAGATAAGGATGTTTTTTAAACAAACTCATTTTGTACCAAAAATTCTGTCTCCGGCATCGCCTAACCCCGGAACAATATATTTATCTTCATTCAAGCCTTCGTCCATCACACCACAGTAAATATCTACATCAGGGTGAGTTTTAATCATATTGGAAGCCCCTTCCGGTGAACATAAAATGCACATGAATTTAATGTTCTTGACACCAGCCTTTTTCAGTTCTGTAATTGCAGAACAAGCTGTTGAACCAGTAGCTAACATCGGGTCAACGATAATTACGTCACGTTCTGCAATGTCATCTGGAAGTTTGCAGTAATACTTTACAGATTCATGCGTTTCAGGGTCACGGAACATGCCAATATGTCCGATTTTCGCAGCCGGTACTAAAGAAGTCACACCGTCAATCATGCCTAAACCTGCCCTTAAAATCGGCACAACTGCCAGTTTTCGACCAGAAACAATTTTTGTGCGAGCCATACATAAAGGTGTTTCCATTTCGATTTCCTTTAAAGGTAAATCTCTGGTCGCCTCATAGCAAATTAACATTGCCGTTTCATTGACAAGTTCTCTAAATTCTTTTGTTCCCGTATTTTTATCACGCATTAAAGAAATCTTATGCTGAATTAACGGGTGGTCAATAATGTGTAATTTTGCCATAATTAAAACCCTTTCTGATTATTCGTAATTTTCATCGCCATCATACATGGATTTGACTTCAAGTTCTGTAATCTTGTCTACTCTTCTTTGATGACGACCGCCCTCGAAATCTGTCTCTAAGAAAATATCAACTAATTCCAAAGCTAACCCTGTTCCGATAACACGCTCACCCATGCAAAGCACATTTGCATCATTATGCTTTCTGGTATATCTCGTAGAAAAACAGTCATTGCAGACCGCTGCACGAATGCCTTTTATTTTATTGGCAGCAATGCTCATTCCGACACCAGTCCCACAAAGAAGAATCCCTTTTTCCGCAGTGCCGTAAATAATCTCATTACAAACTTTTTCAGCAATATCAGGATAATCACAGGATTCTCCATCTGTGCCGAAATCTACATAAGCAATATGCTTTTCATCTAAATGCGCCATTACAGCCTTTTTTAAATTTACTGCTGCATGGTCACAGCCAATAGCTATCATACTATTCACCAATCTTTCTAAATAGTTTTATAATAAATCAAAATTTAATTATTCTTCTGTTTTTCAGCGATTTCATGAACGAACTGTGCCAGTTTCTCTGATTGGAGCATTGTGGAATCATGTCCGCCACCAATATATTGAAATTCCTTGTCAGGCGCATTGATTCTGTCAAAATAAGACTTAATAATACCACAGTAATCGTCATCACTGCCCTGCAAAACATAAATTGGAACTGCATATTCTGTTTTTTCGCTTAAATCGAAATCATCTAACAGCACATCGCATTCAGTGCTTTTCTCATCTGTAGGGTCAATGAGCTGAGAATAAGCTTCCTCTTCTGGAAAAGCGTACTTCACATAATCTGCAATGGAATAATATGGATTAAAGAAAACCGCTGCAACCTCATTTACATCACTGTCAGACACGTTTTCGTCATTATTGTATACATACTTATCCGTCAAAGGCAGAACGCTTTCACCAAACATATGGCGTGCTTTTTTAACATCATCTTCAGACGAACTGGACATAAACTTTGTTAATTCATCAGGGTTAAACTGTTCAGCAAGAATGCGGTCATCTTCGCTGTTTGCTGTCCAATCTGTCAGGATTTGTTTAACTGCTTCAAAATATTTCTTATATTTCTCACTGCTGTCGAGACAGGAACTCTCATTCAAAAAATTGTAGTACAGAAACGGCAAATAACCATATTTATCAATAGCAGTTTGATAATCAATTTCTCCTGAGATATAATCTTCAACACATTTGTTCAGCATTGCATTAAAATCTTTATCAACAGAAAGTGAAAGGTCGATAATACAATCTGCCTTTTCGGGGTGACGAATCACATAATCTCCGCCATACATAGTCCCCCACGAATGGCCAAGTATAACAAGCTTCTCTTTCCCCATATAATCAAGAACATAGTTTGCAACTGTATCGATATCACTTCGCATGAGTTCAGGAGTAATCAGCTTATCCTGAAAATCATGTATCTGTGTTTTACCGCAGTTTCTTTGATCCCAGTTGACAATAGTATAATCATTTGCAAGTTTCCGCAGTATCACCCAATCCATTGGACTGGTAGAACCTCCAGGTCCACCGTGTAAATACAGCATTACAGGATTATTTTTATCTTCGCCGTAAATATTTATCCATTGTTCCTGACCGTTGACATCAATGTACATCGTTTCATTGATACCGTTGTCAGGTGTTCTGCTATAATAAAGCTTTCCGATAAAACGAACAAGAAGAACTAAAATAATCAGCCCAGCAAGAACGATTCCTGTCCATTTTAATATTTTTAACAGCTTTTTCATTGTCATTATAAATCTGTTTTCTTTTTCTGAATCTGCACAGCCTGCAAATAGCTTGCAGTTAAATCAGAAGCTGTTTCAAAATTTTGTTCATAAGCAGCATAGAGACACACTCCAGCAGCAGACTGCAATCTTAATATCTGAGGCGGATAAGAAATGCATGGGAAAGATTCTTTGCTGATTGAAGCAGATTGCCTTAAAAATTCATCTGTGCCATCTCCGGCAATGATAATTTTTTCATAATTTTGGATAACTTCAATAATTTCCTGAATTTCTGCCAGCCTGTCAGAATGCACACAGTAAAAGCCTTCCAAATTATCCTCATAAATGCCATAATAAAATAAATTCCCTCTGGCGTACATAATAGACAGAACCGGATTTTCTCCGTAAACTCTGCAAGCCATTGCCGCCAAAGTCGAAACGCCTTTACAAGGTGTATTGTTCACCATAGCCATTCCCTGAACGGCAGCAATTCCGATTCTTAAACCAGTATAAGACCCCGGACCTACAGAAACAGCAATACAATCAATTTCTTTCAAAGTCAGTCTGCATTCTTCTAAAAGATTTTTACACATTGGCATAATGACTTGAGATTGTGTCCGGCTGGTATAAACTGTATGCTCTCCTAAAAGCGTTGTCTCTTCTTCATATTCCAGAATTGCAACAGATGCAGTTTTCCCTGATGTGTCAAGCCCTAAAATCTTCAAAGCGTTGTTCCTCCTGCGTTTCTAAAATAATTTTACGTTCCTCATCGCTGATTCGTTCTAACGTA
This sequence comes from Oscillospiraceae bacterium, assembly GCA_045541055.1. Taxonomy (GTDB): domain Bacteria; phylum Bacillota; class Clostridia; order Oscillospirales; family Ruminococcaceae; genus UBA3855. The sequence continues at coordinate 13,574 of JAZQIL010000185.1, read as the reverse complement.
ATAAAAATTGTATGTTCAGGCAAAGCATTTTGAATATTTTCTGACCATTCCACTGCAAAAATGCTTTCACTCAGGTCATAATCATAAAAGCCTGTTGTTTCAAGTTCGTTTTCATCTGCAATCCGGTACATATCAAAATGACACAGCTGTAAAGGCGGTTTACCGTAAACATGCACTAAGGCAAATGTTGGAGAAGTGACTAAATCTTTCAAGCCAAGACCTAAAGCTAACCCTCTTGTGAAAGTTGTTTTTCCTGCACCTAAATCCCCCAGATATGCTAATACATCACCAACTTTTAGAAATTTTCCAAACTGTTCCGCAAGCTGAATAGTTTCTTCTGGGGAATGCGTAATAAATTCTTTCTTCATGCTTAGAATAAACCGCTGATATTGCCTTGATTGTCACAGTCAATTTTAAGAGCAGCAGGAGCTTTCGGCAATCCTGGCATGGTCATGATGTCGCCAGTCAAAACAACAACAAAGCCAGCACCAGCAGAAACTCTTACATCACTGACTGTAATTTTGAAGTTTTCAGGCTTGCCAAGCAGTGCAGGATTATCTGATAAAGAATACTGCGTTTTTGCAATGCAGACAGGTAAATTTCCATAGCCTAAGCTTTCAATTTCTTTCAAAGCTTTTAACGCTTTTGTCTGGAATTCCACACCATCCGCACGATAAATTTCTTTTGCAATTTTCTCTACTTTTTCAGTGATAGATAATTCTGTAGAGTAAAGCACTTCAAATTCAGATTCCTGATTATCTACAATCTGAGAAACTTTCTGTGCTAAATCTGTTCCTCCTTCTCCGCCTTTTGCAAAAATTTCACACATAGAAGTCTGTACACCATACTGTTTCTGACAGAATTCTGCAATATAATTTAATTCTTCCTCAGTATCTGTATAGAACTTGTTAATTGCAACAACTACTGGCATGTGATATTTCTGCATATTCTCAATGTGTACACCTAAATTCACAATACCCTTTTTTAATGCTTCAAGATTAGGTTCAGAAAGTTCCGTTTTTGGAACACCACCGTTATATTTCAAAGCTCTGACCGTTGCAACCAGCACCACACAGGAAGGCTTTAACCCTGCATAACGACATTTAATATCAAAAAACTTTTCTGCGCCTAAATCTGAACCGAATCCGGCTTCTGTAATACAATAATCACCTAATTTTAAAGCTAATTTTGTTGCTCTGACAGAATTACATCCATGTGCAATATTTGCAAAAGGTCCGCCGTGAATCAATACTGGTGTATGTTCTAATGTCTGTACTAAATTCGGCTTGATAGCGTCTTTCAATAATGCTGTCATTGCACCTTCTGCCTGTAAATCCTTCGCATAAACAGGCTGATTGTCTAAATTGTAAGCGACTAAAATATTTCCTAACCGCTTTTTTAAATCTGCTAAATCAGATGCTAAACATAAAATCGCCATTACTTCAGAAGCAACTGTAATCTGGAAACTGTCTTCTCGTGGCACGCCGTTAATTTTACCGCCCATACCAATGACAATATTTCTTAATGCTCTGTCATTCATATCTAAACAGCGTTTGAATAAAATTCTTCTTGTGTCAATTCTTAACGCATTGCCCTGTTGAATGTGATTATCCAGCAAAGCACAAAGCAAATTATTCGCTGCTGTCATAGCGTGAATATCGCCTGTAAAATGCAGGTTAATATCTTCCATAGGGACAACTTGAGAATAACCGCCACCAGCAGCACCGCCTTTAATGCCAAATACAGGCCCTAAAGAAGGTTCTCTTAAAGCTAATACTGCTTTTTTACCAATTTTCGCCATAGCCTGTCCTAAGCCGACACTGACTGTAGTTTTTCCTTCTCCGGCTGGAGTCGGGTTAATCGCTGTTACAAGAATTAACTTTCCGTCCGGCTTGTCTGCCATTTCAGAGAATAATTTTTCGCTGAGCTTTGCCTTATAGTATCCATAAGGCTCTAACCTATCCTGCGGAATCCCTAATTCTTCAGCGATTTTAGTAATGGGCTGCATTTCAGCAGCCTGTGCAATCTCGATATCAGAAAGCATAATTATGTTCCTCCTGTAAAATAGTTTTAAAACAAATAACTGCACTCTTTTCTTAATATTAAGAAAGAGTGCAGGAAATTTTATTTAGATGACATTCCATCCACTGCACCCTCAGCAACAGCAGCAGCAGCGGCAGCTTCGGCAGCAGCAATCTGTTCTTCTAATGAGAGTTCTCCTTCTGCCGGCTGCACCTGACCCATTTCTGCAAGCAGTCTTTGCAGTTCGCTGTCGACTTTGGCATCATTCTGGAGCTGTTCAAATGTTTCATAATCTTTAGAAGAAGCAGCACCGACAATTTCAGCAAAAGCGTCTGCTTCGGCTTCTTTACGGGCAACTTTTTCCTCCATGCGGTTCAGTTTTTCATAGGCACTGGAAGTATCTACACCACTGACAGTTTGTGCTAAATTTTTCTTTGTATCTGCAATTTGAGAACGAGCAATAAGCATTGCCTGACGGCTTTTAGCTTCTGCAAGTTTAGATTTCAGTGTTTCAACCTGTGTTCGGATAGCTTCTGTCTGACTGCTGATTGTTTCATACATTTCTTTGTAAGCAGCGACTTCTTCATCTGCTTTTACTTTAAGATTCAAAGCTCTTTTGGCTAAGTCAATATTATTGGAAGCAAGGGCAGCTTTTGCTTTGGCTTCCCAGTCAGCAGATTTTTTCTGTGCTTCAGTAAATTGCTTTTGAGCGAGGCGTTCACTGGCGACAGCTTTTCCGAGAGCTTGTGTCGATTTATTCAACTCCTGCTGCATATCAGCGATGATTTGTTTGACCATTTTTTCAGGGTCTTCCGCTCGGTCAATTAAATCATTGACATTGGATTTGAAGATATCAATCATTCTGGAAAAAAAACCCATGTGTAAAACCTCCGTTCAGGAATGTGTGCCGGAAAACAGCACACTTAATAATAATTTTATCATACCACAAAATCATAAAATTGTCAAGCTTATGCACGCATTTTTTATGATTTGCTACCAAGATAATAAAAATTATTTCAAAACTTATTCATAGAAAAATTACAATTGTATTTATTTAAATCAATTGACAGCTATTTCTAAATATGATATAATTAAATTATATATTATTATTTTTGCTATAAAATTTCTAGTAAAAAATGGAAAGGAGGAGGCGGAATGAGCGTAAAACATATTTTTATCGCTCTGGTAAGCTGTCTCCTGCTTTTATTTCTTCTCCCAGTTGAAGCATTTGCAGAGATTCAGCTTCCAGAAGGCGCAGTCAAAGGCTTGCCGGAACGTCTGGCAGCTCTTGACGATGAAGGAAATGCTGTCAATTCCGCTACAGGAGAATATTTTTTTCATGTCGAAAATATGCAGTACGGACAGACCTATACAAAAAATATTCAGCTTATGAATCTGAGAGAAGACCACGGATATTATATTTATTTCTATGTTGAACCGCTTTATAAATCTGGTGAAATTGACCTTGAAAAAGGATGTGACTGTAAATTCTTCCTTGACGGGGATATGTTTTATCAGGGCGATGTCAACGGAAAAGGAAATATTGACTTAACCGGAAAATATTATAGCTGTGGGTATTATCTTCCGGGAGATTCTCACGTTTTGCGCTGTGATATTACATGGAATGACATTGATGTGATTCGCAATGTTGACAATGGTCACCGGCTTGTAGACAAAGACGGTGAACACGTTCTCGAAGGGCCAGATGAATCTGGTTATGCAGAAGGCGAAATTGAATTTAAATGGATTTTCTTTGCTTCTGTACATGAAATTTCTTCTTCTGCCAGTGATGAACTTGATACAACAGATGTGACGGATATCATTGAAAGCTTTCCAGAAACAGAACATCCTACCGATGTGAAATCCCGTACAGATGAATCTAATTCCACAGACGAAACAAATCATACAGAGCCTTCCAATTCAGAAAAGGTTAACTCCAATCAAATTTCTTCAGAAACAACACCCTCTACTCCAAATCATTCAAACAATAACACATTCAGCACTTTCTTCTCGCCTTTTACAGGCTATCTCGCTAAAGACGGCACAATATGGCTGATTTGCATCGGAGCTGTCAGCTTGGGAATTGTCATTCTGTTAATTTTAATGCACCGTGAAAAAAAGAAAAGAAAGAAACATAAATGAAACTGCATATTATGAAAATACTGCTTGGGCTTCTTGTCACAATCGGGCTTTATTGCGGCTGGCGGTACTATCAGGAAATTATTAAGCCTGAACAGCAGTTAAATTCTGCGGATATTCAGCAGAAAATATTATTTGAACAAATAAAGCCGTCCGCCCCGTCAGAAATGCAAACTGCCGATACTGTTTCCCCAGAACTCTCGGAAATTCCGGAAACAATACCGGCAGAAACTGTTCCTGCGCCCCTGCTGAATGCAAATCCCCTTTCAGCCGCTGAACAAGTCAACCCTGAAACTGTCAGCTGGATTACAATTCCAGATACAAATATAGATTATCCTGTTGCACAATGCGATAATAATGATTTTTACCTGCATCACGGTTTTGACGGCACTTATAATTATGAATTGGGCTGTCCGTTTTTAGATTGTCGCTGTGAAAAAAATTTTCAAGGTTTCAACTCTATTGTATATGCGCACCATATGACAAAACAGCGCATGTTTGCAGACATTGCCCTGTATAAAGACAGCCATTTTATAGAAAACCATTCTTTCGGTTATCTGACCACACCAGAAGGACAATATCGTATTCAATTTTTCGCTTATCTGAATCTTCCCTCTGATGCGCCTATTTATCAGATTGTCACAGATACCGGCCAGCAAGAATATTTAGAATATCTTTTTTCGTCTGCTGACTATACCTATCAAATATCTGAACAAGATTTAAAACAAGCTGAAAATCTGCATTTGCTGTTGCTTTCCACCTGTACATTTGAATTTGAAGATGCAAGAGGCATTTTAGTTGGTATCATTGAACAGGACGAAGCACCCCTATATACGGAAGATTCCGATAATATTCCGCAAAATCCAGACCATAACCAATAACAAACTCATCTTCAATTGTAAAAAGTGATATATCCGCCTTCAAGTCAGTGACCCGCCGTGCAGGCTTATCCAGCAGTGTCATGATTCTTAAAGAAAGCGGATTTCTTTCTTTTAGCTTTTCCATAATAAGGCGAAGTGTCCGCCCTGTATCAATAATATCTTCTACAATCAAAACATGGTATTCTGAAAGATTTTGCATTAAATCCAATGTAATTTCCACTTCTCCGGCAGATTCTGTTCCCTCAAAATAACTTTGTGCCTGCATGAAACCAATTTCACACGGAATCGAAACTGCTCTCGAAAGGTCAGCCAGAAAAATAAATGCACCTTTTAAAACACTCACTAATAAAAGCGGTTTTCCGGCATATGTTGCATCAATATACTTTCCGGCTTTCCGGACTGCCTGCTGAATTTCTTCCTGTGAAATCAGAACCCTGTCAATCTGTTTTTCATAATCTGAAATCTTCATGATATACCCTCCAATATAATATTTATACTAAAAATTATAGCATATCTTAACGAAAAAGTAAAGAATTTGTTGAAATTATCTCTATCTGAAAAAATATTTTATTTTTTTGAAAAAAACTCTTGACAAATATTTTGTTCTGTGCTATAATAATAAAGTCGTCAGGCAATAAAAAATAGGGGTATAGCTCAGTTGGTAGAGCAGCGGTCTCCAAAACCGCGTGCCGAGGGTTCAAGTCCTTCTGCCCCTGCCATGAAACTCACGGAAACGTATCGTTTCTGTGAGTTTTTATATTTTCCGCACCTGTAAAATAGTATTTAAAAATTTGCTGAATCAGAAAGAAGGCATTTTTATGATAATAGAAATTAAAGATTTCACACTTCCTGACTTAAAACCGTATGCCTGCACAAATGAAGTACAGCTGTTGCGCTGGAATGAACCGGAACAAGGAATTTTTATAGCAGAAAGCCCTAAAGTTATCCGAAGGGCTTTAGAAGCTGGCTATGAGCCGATTTCACTGCTTTGTGAACGAAAATATATTTCAGGACAGGCACAAGATATTATGAAACAATGCGAAACGCTTCCAATTTATACAGCAGATTCTGAACTTTTAACCAAATTGACGGGATTTAAATTAACACAGGGTGTTCTGTGCGCCATGCGGAGAAAAATTTTACCTTCTGCCTTGTCACTTTGTCAAAATGCTTCCAGAATCGCTGTTTTAGAAGATATTATGAATCAAACAAATGTCGGTGCAATTTTCCGCTCTGCTGCTGCGCTTGGCATTGATGCAGTATTATTGACTTCCGGTTGCAGTGACCCCCTTTACAGACGTTCTGTTCGGGTGAGCATGGGAACAGTCTTTCAAATTCCTTGGGCATATTTGGAAGGTTCTTCACCAGAATATGTGCATTTTTTAAAATCTCAAAATTTCTATACTGTGGCTATGGCATTGCGTAATGATACCAGAACGATTGATGATGCACATTTCAAATCACTTTCTCATTTAGCAATTATTTTAGGCACAGAGGGCGAAGGCTTAAAAGAATCTACTATTCAGGCTTGTGATGATACTATTAAAATTCCTATGTTTCATGGAGTGGATTCTTTAAATGTTGCAGCAGCAAGTGCTGTGGCTTTTTGGGAATTGAGAAAAAAATAATCCTTTCACAAAACTAACACTTAAATTTCATTTATTTATCACGGAAATGCTATAAACTAATTCTATGCAGGGGAGCTTGTCAGACAGGCTGAGAGGAAACAGACAGTTTCGACCCTTTACCTGATGCGGATAATGCCGCCGTAGGAAGTCACAGTATTATGATGATGACGGAGACATTCTTATGACAGAATGTCTCTTTTCTTTTGAAAGGAGGAGAATTGACAAAACAGACAGCTGAGGAGCGTCTTCTGTCTGAAATTACAGCGAGGGAAGCCGTGTTCCGGCGTGAGAGGAAACCATCAAGTTTCGACCGATTGTCTTTACAGGATAATTTATTTTATTCTGAGAGAATGATGCTGTAATTTTGTCATTCTCTCAAATTTCACTAAAGGAGAAAAATCATGAATCAGAACAAAACCAGAAAAATTGTATTTGCAGGCATTCTTTGCGCCGTGGCTGTTGTCGGAAGTATGTTTTCTATCCCCGTATTCGGCAGTAAATGCGCACCTGTACAGCATATGGTGAATATTATTTGTGCTGTACTGTTAGGCCCTTGGTGGGGTGTCGGTGTTGCATTTGTTGCAAGTCTCATCAGAAATCTGTTAGGACTTGGCACACCTTTAGCTTTTACAAGTATGATAGGCGCATTATTAGGCGGTTTCCTTTATGCAAAGACGAAAAGCACTTGGCTGACTTACATTGCAGAAGCAATCGGTTCAGGCATTTTAGGCGGTTTATGTGCTTATCCGATTGCAATTTTCATCATGGGAAAAGATGCCGGTCAAATTGCATTTTACGCTTATGTCGTTCCGTTTTTAATTTCCGCTGGAGGAGGCGCAATTCTTTCCGTCATTCTTGTAGAATCGCTCAGAAAGGCGAATGTACTGAAATTAGGAAAAGAAACTTAACATGTTTGGAACATATTTATTAAATGTCAGGAAGCAGCAACCACATATGCATTGTATGACAAATTATGTTTCCGCAAATGACTGCGCAAATATTCTGCTTGCCTTGGGGAGTGCGCCAATTATGGCGGACTGCCCCGAAGAATCTGAAGAAATTACCACTTTATGCAATGGCTTGCTGCTGAATACAGGAACTTTGAATCCCGATAAGCTTTCTGCAATGCTGAAATCCGGCAAAACTGCAAATCAGCTGAAACGGCCTGTCCTGCTTGACCCTGTAGGAGCTGGAGCTTCTAAATGGCGCACACAAGCGATTCAGGAACTTTTAAAAGAAATTCACTTTGATGCCGTCCGTGGGAATCTTTCTGAAATAAAAGCATTATTTTGTCAAGGTACACACTCTCATGGTGTAGATGCAGATAATGCCGACTGTATTACAAAAGAAAATTTCCTTGAAATGGCAAAATTGATTCAAACAATTGCTGTACAGCAAAATACAATTATTGCTGTTACCAGTCAGATAGATATCATTGCAGATAACTCTAAAATTTACTGTATTCAAAACGGCTGTTCCATGATGAAAAGCGTTACCGGTTCAGGCTGTCAGCTTTCCGCCTTAGCAGCAGCATTTTTAACAGCAAATCCGGATAAACCGCTTGAAGCCGTTGCTTCTGCCGTCTGTGCGATGGGTGTATGCGGTGAAATTGCTTTTTCTCACTTGACAGCAGAAGAAGGCAATGCAAGTTACCGGAATAAAATCATTGATGCTGTATATCACTTAACCTCTGAAATACTTGATAATATGGCAAATTTTAAAATTTTACAGAAAGAAGCAATATCATTATGAACATTACCCCTGAAATGCTCCGGCTTTATGCTGTGACAGACAGAAGATGGCTGAAACATCAAACACTTGCTGAACAGGTTGAACAGGCTTTAAAAGGCGGTGTTACCTGTGTTCAGCTCAGAGAAAAAAACGCTGATACAGATTTCTTTTTGAAAGAAGCGATTCAAATTAAAAAAATTTGTCAGAAATATCAAGTGCCTTTGCTGATTAACGATAATATCGAAGTCGCTTTAAAAGCGGATGCTGACGGCATTCATGTCGGTCAGAAGGATATGCCTGTGCAAGAAGTCAGAAAACTCCTCGGAGAAAATAAAATCATCGGTGTGACTGCGAAAACTGTTGAGCAGGCTTTAAACGCTCAAAACGGCGGTGCAGATTATCTCGGCTCAGGCGCAATGTTTGAAACGCTCACGAAAACAGATACTTATCAGATTGATTATAAAATTTTTACAGAGATTTGTAAAACGGTAGAAATTCCCGTTGTTGCAATCGGTGGAATCAAACAGGAAAATATGTTACAGCTCAAAGGGCTTGGCATGGCTGGGATTGCCTTAACATCAGCAATTTTTGCTTCTCCTCATATTGAACAGACTTGTCAGGAATTGAAAGCACTTGCTGAACAAGTCACTGAATCATTTTTAAGATAATTATTGTGATAAATCGGAATTTAGAGGTGTGAAATGGACAACGAAATCAATACATTAGATTTAGAAAAAGAATGGCAATGGTGTCTTGTCGGAAATATTGTAGAAAAACATGAATATGGAGAAGAACACTTAATTAAGTATGGAAACAAGCAATTCCGACCAAATGCAAAAGTATTTATTAACCTCGTATATGGCGGAATGGGACATGAAAAAATACTTGTCATTGGAATGCCCAGACATTCTTCAAAATATATTGAGATTGTAATAGCAAGAAAGTATGTGTGTAATTTCAGGGTACAGAAAGTATTTAAGCCTGCTGTCTTAAAACGAATGAAAAATTCGGAATGGGACTGGTGGGGCAATTCTGATAAAGCATATGAAAAAATTGTTCGCTGCCTTAATTGGCTTAATGCTGACGCTGAACAAAATAGGTTATAACTGATAAATTCTGATTTATCGCAGAGAATTTCTGTTAATAACGGCAAATCGGGAACACCACTTTTTGTCGTTTCATAAAATTAGTGCAACTCAAATTAGAAAGGAGAATTTAATTTATGAGAACTGCATTAACAATCGCTGGAAGTGACTCCAGCGGAGGTGCTGGCATTCAGGCAGATATCAAAACTATGACGGCTAACGGTGTATTCGCTATGAGCGCAGTAACGGCTTTAACGGCTCAGAATACAACCGGAGTAGAGGGAATTTTAGAATCAACGCCGGAATTCTTAGCACAGCAGATTGACTGTATCTTTACAGATATTTTTCCGGATGCGGTGAAAATCGGCATGGTTTCTTCTTCTGCCCTGATTGAAGTCATCGCTGAAAAGTTACATCATTATCAGGCGAAACATATTGTACTTGACCCTGTTATGATTGCAACCAGCGGTGCAAGGCTCATCAGTGAAGAAGCAATTGCTTCTTTAAAGGAAAAGCTCATTCCGCTTGCAGAAATCATTACCCCTAATATTCCCGAAGCACAGGAATTAACTGGTATGTCTATTCAAACTGCTCAGGATATGGAAACAGCTGCTAAAAAAATTTCAGAAGATTACAGCTGTGCAGTTCTGCTCAAAGGCGGTCACGCTTTAAATGATGCAAATGATTTCCTGATTTATCAGAGAAATGCTTACTGGATTGAGGGCAAACGCATTGATAACCCTAACACCCACGGGACAGGCTGCACACTTTCAAGCGCAATCGCTTCTAATTTAGCAAAAGGCTTTTCTGTTCCGGAATCTGTCAACCGTGCAAAAGCTTACATTTCCGGCGCATTAAGTGCCATGCTTGACCTCGGAAAAGGTGCAGGCCCTATGAATCATGCATTTGCAATTCAAAACCAATTCACTGAGGAGGCTTAATTCATGAAAGTTTCAGAAAGATTATATCAAGCAGCTTTGCCTATCTGGGAAAGCTATTACACACACCCCTTTGTACAAGGCATTGCTGACGGTACACTTGAACATGAAAAATTTGCATTCTACATGATTCAAGACCATAAATATTTATTGCAGTATGCCAAAGTATTTGCATTAGGTGTCATTCGTTCCGAACTTGAAAGCGATATGAGAGTATTCAGCGGTCTGATTTCCGCCACCCTTGACACGGAAAATGCTGTGCATCAAAGCTATCTTGCAAAATTTAATCTCAGCAAGGAAATCATTGATAAAACACCAATGTGCTTAAATAATCAATCTTATACAAATTACATGATTTCCATCGGCTTTAAAGGCGGTCTTGCCGAAATCGCAGCAGCGGTACTTGCCTGCTCATGGAGTTATAAGCTGATTGGCGACTATATCGAAAAACATTTCCCCGACAGCAAAAATGACCCCTTCTATGCAAACTGGGTGAATACTTACACTTCTCAAGGCTTCCGTGATGCAAATGATACCATGATTGCCATGTGTGACCGCTTTACAAAAGGCTTTTCCGAAGAACAAATTCAGAAACTTGAAGAAATTGTTAAAATTTGCAGTAAGTATGAATATCAGTTCTGGGACATGGCATGGTCAAAAGGCGACACTTACACTCCTTAAAGATAGCAAAAACAGACAGCATTTCAAACCGCTGTCTGTTTTTGTTTATATAAACGGCGAATACACACATTCAAACCCTTCATCTGTTAATTTCAAAATATCATTGTACACCAGAAAATGCTTTTCATCACACGGCATCGATAAATGATAATGTCCGCTGAACCAAAGTTTAAAATCAAGTTTGGAATCAATTTCATCAAAATAATCTGTTAATTCATTCCGGTTATACGCTTCCCAGCCGAACATATCCAGCTGTAAATGCTGAGGCAAAGAATGTGTAATCACAATATCTGTTTTCCAGCCTGCCTGCTGAAGGGCTTTTCTGCCACGTTTCATTTCAGCAATACTGGGAATTTCCTGTTTCCAGATAGAAATCCCCCATTTTCGGAATGCCTTATCATGGCTTTCTGCACCTCCGAATGCAAAGAACTTTTTCCCCTCCAGTTCAAAGCATTGCCCTCTTAAAATATGAAAAATATGTTCTGTAATCTGATGCACTTGTATTCCATTCCATTCGGTCACAGGATAAGCGTCCAGCATATCAAAATTTTCATGATTGCCATCAATCCAAAGCGTTGTCCAAGGTTTATGTTCCAGCCAGTTCAGCCACCATTTTTCAGATTTTGAGCCGTCCCATAATAAACCAAAATCTCCGCAAATAATCATATAATCATTTCTTGTCAGCTGTTTTTGCAGTGTGAACCGTCTTGATGAAAATTTATGAATATCATAATCCCCATGAATATCTCCTGTGATAAAAATCATGTAAAAAATCCCCCTTATGCTTATTAAATATTCTACTCTTTTCTATTATATCATAATGCAGAAAAAAAAGCAAGTGCGGAAGAAAATTCTCATAAAATTTTTAAACGCTTTGCACACTCTACGGAGCGTGGATTGACATTTTCAAAAATTCATGTTATCATAAAATTACATCAGAAAGGAGCAATCGTCATGAATCAAACAAAAATCGGAAATTTAATTAAAACACTTCGACAAGAACAGAACTTAACTCAAAAACAGCTTGCAGAATTACTTCATGTCAGCGATAAAGCCGTTTCTAAATGGGAAACAGGCAATGGCTGTCCGGATATTTCTCTTTTCCCTGCATTGTCAGAAGTGTTTCATGTAAATTCAGATGTACTTCTTTCCGGTGAAATTATTGAAAAAGAAAGTGAGATTGGAAACATGAAAAAAATAAAATTCTATGTCTGTCCAGAGTGCGGTAATCTCATTACCTCCACTTCTGAAGCAGCTATTTCCTGCTGCGGGAAAAAATTAAATTTTCTTACACCTCAGAAAGCAGAAGAAAATCAAAAACTTACAATAGAACATATTGACGGAGAATTATTTCTTTCTTCTGACCATGAAATGACCAAAGAACATTATATTTCCTTTGTTGCCTATTTAAATGAACATACAATGATTTTCAGCAAACAGTATCCTGAATGGAATTTACAGGAAAGACTGCCATTTTGCAGAACAGGCCGGCTTATCTGGTACTGTAAAAAATGCGGTTTGCTTTATCAAAATATTCAGCCATAATCACTTAAGGAGAGTATCTGAAAACAGACACTCTCCTTTATAAAATTACTGATTCATAAGTTCCTGACCGGCATTCCAAGCCTGACCGACTTTCTGACCAACAGAATAATATCCGTTCTGGAATTGGTCAAACATTAACGCATTCAGCTTAACAGGGTCAATTTTTCCATTTTCATCAAGGACTTTTTCATCTGCGCTGACGTTAATAATTTTTCCAACAACAGCATGAAGATTATCTGCATTGACAACTTCAGCAAGTTCACATTCTAAAGTAACAGGAAATTCTGTAATAACTGGTGCATTCACAAATTCACTTTTCACAGCGTGACAGCCGGAACGTTCAAATTTATCTGTCATATCATTACCACTGGCAATACCAAAGAAATCAGCAGCTTTCATATTGGGAACGTCAGCAATACCAACAGTAAACGCTTTTGTCTGATGAATATTTTTTGTTGTTTTATGGGATTCATCAATGAACAATGCAATTTTATCCATATCACTAATCATTGCCCAAGCGGCATTCATCGGATTCACTTTTCCATCTGCATCATAAGCAGCAACAATTGCAACAGGCATTGGGAACAAAGCCGGTTGTACACCTAAATTTTTTCTCATAAACTGAGACCTCCTAAATATATTCTATTTATTATTATAGCACAAATTTACAAAAAGTCAAGCATTATTTTTCAATATTTTAGCTAAATAAATATTTTGTCGTAAGCGTAAAATAAAATGCGTCCCAGATAGCAAAAGCTCTCGCCGAATCATACGGCGAGAGATTAAGGAACTGTGCAAAAATAAATTAGTCGATATAGATTGACAAAACAAGTGAAAAATGCTATCATAAATAAGAAGGGAGCTGAAAATAGAATGAAAGAAAAAATAATTGAAAAGGTAAAGACAATGTTGCCATTATTGAAT
>JAZQIL010000184.1:0-15331 GCA_045541055.1 Oscillospiraceae bacterium | reverse complement strand
GCTAATTCGTGTACCAGACCTGTTGAGGGAACAAATGGAAAAGTTTGTCGTGACTTTGGAGTAGCGAAAAAATATGCCGATAAGGTCAAGGATGATCCTATTTTATTTTTGTATCTTCGAGCATACAAACGTCATTATGCTCGATATATGAAAAAGCGGATTACAAAAGTAGAATTTCAGCAATGGGCAGCATATGCCTTGCAGATACGGCAGCAAGCACAAGATAATGAGATGAGCTTTGAAGAATATGAAAAAGAAATGAAGAAATGATATAACACATTTTGAACACGTTGTGTTATAACACGTAACACATATATTTTCTTGTATAGGAGTGAGATTATGGCTAAGTTTTTCAATATTGTTGGTTCATGCAGTCCGGAGGAACATTATATGGTGAATCTTCAAAGCCGGCTTGTCAAAATCAAAGAATTTGTGGACAGGGGACAGTATTTTACTATCAATCGGGGCAGACAGTATGGTAAGACGACAACACTTTTTGCCTTAGAGAATTATTTAAGTTCAGAATATGTTGTAATTAGTCTTGATTTTCAGGGAAATATGAGTGAAGCAGAGTTTGAGAATCAGTATGAATTTTCTACTGCTTTAGTTGATGCAATGAAAAGAGCTTTGAAACGAACGGAATATTATGCAGAATTGAAAGACCAAATAAAGGAAATAGACAGGAAAATTGAAAAATTGGGTGACCGTTTCCGTCTTGTCAAGCTGTTTTCTATGTTAAGTGACTTGTGTGCAGAGTCTTCAAAGCCTATTGTTTTGATGATTGATGAAGTAGACCAAGCATCTAATAATCAAGTTTTTCTTGATTTTTTGGCACAACTTCGATATTATTACTTGAATAGAAACAAATTTGCAACATTTCAGTCTGTCATTTTGGCTGGAGTGCATGATATTCGCAATCTGAAACAGAAAATCAGACCTGATGCAGAGCATAAGCATAACAGTCCTTGGAATATTGCTATACCATTTGATGTGGATATGAGTTTTTCAGCAGAAGAAATCGCAGAAATGCTAACAGAATACGAATCAGACCATCATACAGGCATGAATATTCAGGAAATTGCTCAGTTAATCTATGATGATACTTCTGGTTATCCGGTTCTGGTGTCCTCGTTCTGCAAGCTGATGGATGAAAAATTTGGAGCAGTATGGACAAAAGAATCGTTCTTACAGGCTGAAAGAATACTTTTGACAGAGAAAACGCCTTTGTTTGAAAGTCTGATGAACAAGCTCAAAGAGAGTGAAACGCTGAAAAATCTGGTCTTGCAAATTCTTTTTATCGGTAAGGATATTCCCTATAATGCTGACAACGATGCCATTGACACGGCTGCTATGTATGGATTTGTTGCGAATCGGGACGGAAAACTTGTCATATTCAACCGAATTTTTGAAACAAGAATCTATAATTGGCTGATTTCTGTTGAATTGACAAGCGGAAGTGAACTTTCAGCCTTTTCTGCTGGAGATAAATCACAGTTCATCAAACCTGACGGAAGATTAGATATGGAGAAAATCCTTGAAAAATTTGTGATTCATTTTGATGCGGTCTATGGCAATGAAAAAGAAAAGTTCAAAGAGGAGGTCGGCAGACGACTGTTTCTGCTGTATCTTCGCCCCATTATTAACGGAACGGGGTTCTATTATATCGAACCTCAAACCAGAAATGACCGCAGAATGGATGTTGTTGTCACCTATGCCAAAGAGCAGCACATTATTGAATTGAAAATCTGGCATGGAGAGCAATATAATGAAGATGGTGAAAAGCAATTATCTGATTATCTGGACTATCAGCATTTGAAAAAAGGCTATCTTCTTACATTTAATTTCAATCAGGAAAAAGAAATTGGCGTAAAACATATTATCTACAAGGATAAGGAACTGATAGAAGCTACCGTATAAGAAAATGAATTTCTCTGTTCTGCACAAACACAAACATAAAATTTTGTGCAGAACGGAGATTTTTACTTTTGCCCCACTGGGGCAGAAGTGAATTTTTATTTAGATTTTTTCTGAATTGTTGTGTCTAATATATGGAAAATCAAACCCCATAAAGGAGAATCATCATGACAGAAACATTCAGAAAGTACAAGCTCAACATTGCAAATATCCTAACCAGATACGGCATACCGGATAATTTCTTTTCAAGAGGTATTGGAATTTATTTGTTTTTATCAGGGATTTATATCATAAAAGCAAGAAAAAATGATATGAATGTACTGGATGACTGGAAAATTTTTATTGAAGAATATCCTCTAAAAGGAACATTATTTCAATTCATCATTTATTTTGGCTTTGTTTCGGTGTTCTTTGAAGTTTTCAGAAAACATCAGTCAACAATTGCTGAAATATTGGATTCTGTTCTGCTTATTTTCGGAACACTGTTCTTTTCCTGCTCACTTATGTGGAAAAATGATAATTTTTATCTGTGTATCGGCGTTTGTCTGACTTCTATTGCATTTATTGTTTATGGTACAGCAAGGCTGAATCCGAAATATCTTGAAAATATCTCGTCAAAGATAATTTTTGCTATCATAATATTATTTTCGGTTATCATTATCAGATTTATCTGCATGACAACAATCGCTAAACATGAGGCATTTGGAACAACTTGCTTTGATATGGGTATCTTTGTGCAGATGTTTCATTCTCTGGCACATAACCTGACAGCAGTCACAACTTGCGAACGTGATATGTTCCTCTCCCATTTTCATGTCCAT
Organism: Oscillospiraceae bacterium; assembly: GCA_045541055.1. GTDB lineage: Bacteria > Bacillota > Clostridia > Oscillospirales > Ruminococcaceae > UBA3855. Next base: position 12,596 of record JAZQIL010000184.1, on the reverse strand, counting down.
GCTTCGTATATCTTCTATCTTCTTGTGCCGTTCTATGCCTTGTTTCCGCATGAGGATACTCTGTTTACTGCACAGGCAATTCTGACAGTTTCCGGTATTATTCCGATGTTCCTGATTTCAAAACAGAGAAATTTTAAGGGATTTACGTTATTATTCGCCTGTATTCTCTATCTGTTCTCAAATGGACTGCTTGCCCCATGTTATTATCATTTTCACGAGAACTGTTTTCTGCCAACGTTGCTGTTATGGCTGCTATATGCAGTTGAAAGACGAAATTATCCGTTACTTTACATCATATCAGTGCTTGTCTGTATCGTCAAGGAAGATGCTCCGCTTTATGTGATGTGTATCGCTCTGTACTTTATTTTTGAGGAACATAGCAGAAAAAGTCTGCATGGTGTTCTTATTTTTGGCTTATCTACTGGATATTTTGTATTTATCACTAACTGGCTTACGGAACACGGTGACGGCTCTATGATGATGTCTACACGATTCGGTAATTTGACAATTGACCAAAAAGACGGATTTATCGGGATTATTCATAATGTTCTTTCTAATCCAAGTTATTTTGTCAGCTTATTTGTTCAGGAAAGTACAGTTCTGTTCCTGATTGAAATGCTCCTGCCGATGCTGTTTGTTCCATTTATGACAAAGAAGATATATCGCTATGTTCTTATGATTCCGTTTATTATCATGAATCTGGTAATTGGTTCAGGGTATAGCTACGCTGCGGAAATGGGGTATCAATACACATTCGGGACAGCAGCTCTGCTGATTTATCTGACACTCATCAATATTGATGACTTTGTACCAGAAAGGCGAACTGTCAGTATGATTGTTGTCGGAGCAGTATCTATAATAACAGCTTTTTCCCTGATTAGTGGGAAAATTTCATATTATGAAAATTATCATGAACGAGAAGAACACTTCAAAGCAATAGAATCCTGTCTTGATACAATTCCAGATGGATATTCTGTTATTTCAGATACTGTCTATCTGCCTCATATTGCCGATAGAGAGGAAATTTATCTTTTCGGTGATGAGGATTTTGAAAAGAACGGTGATGAAATTATCGGACTGAAAGATATGGAACGCTATGACTTCTACGTTCTGAACCGTTGGAATGATGCAGTTCCTTATCTTGAAAGTGCCGGATATACGATATTTGCAGAATGTGAGAATACAGTTGTTATTTACGTTAATCCTGATTTTGAAAAATAAAATTCTACTTTTTTAACAAAATTTCAAGATTAACTTTGTGCAAAAAATATAATTTTCTTGCTTAGAGTTTTTGTTTTATCTGGTGTCTAATGTGCAGAGAAGAATAAAACTTGGAAAGGAGTTTCCGCATGGATAACGGTGAAAGTAGCTACCGCCGTTTCCTTTCAGGTGATGACCAAGGCATGGCAGAACTTGTTTATGAATACAGAAACGGACTTCTGCTGTATCTCAACAGTTATACAAATGACCTCAGCTTAGCAGAAGATTGTGTGCAGGATACGTTCATCAAACTTGCCACAAAGAAGCCTGTTTTTCGTGGCAAGAGTTCTTTCAAGACTTGGCTTTATGCAATTGGCAGGAATATCGCTAAAAATCATATCAGAAATCTTGTCCGGCATAATGATATTCTTCTTGAAGAATGTGAAAATATCGCTGATGAACTGGATTTAGAAAGAAACTACTTCGTCGAAGAACAAAAAATTATGCTGCATCACACAATCCGAAAGCTGAAACAAGACTATCAGCAAGTTTTATATCTGACCTATTTTGAAAATTTCAGTAATGCAGAAACGGCTGAAATTATGAAGAAATCCAAACGTCAGATTGAAAATCTCCTGTATAACGCCAAAAAATCACTAAAGGCAGAACTTGAAAAGGAAGGCTTTCGTTATGAAGAGTTATGAAGAAATGATACAGAATATTCTTGATGCTCGTGATGCGTATGACCAGAAAAAGCAACAGCAGAAACAACTTGCAAGACGATATATCCCCATAGTTTCAAGTTTCTGCTTTGTTGTTCTGATAGGTTTTGGAGTATGGAATCGACAGGAGCAAATTCCGGCAGTCCATCCTGATACAACAGAGCCTCCCACAATACCAACAGACACATCAGAGCCAGCAACGCAACATTCACCTGAAATATTATCAACGACTGAAAAATTTATTGACACAACAGAAAATTTTTATATTCCGACTGAAACAGAATCAGCTATGACAGAACAGACAGATTCCTCAGAATCAGAGTCAACTTCTATTGTTACAGTTCCTGAAAGCAGTATTATCACAGAAACAATATCCCTTGAACCTGTTCCGGTAGAAACAGACTGGACAGAAATAACAGTATTACTAGAAACAGAGCCGTTTAAAGCTATAACTGAACAAACTTTAACAGAACCGATTCAGACAACTGAACACCCAATCATGACAGAGACAACTTCGTCGGAAAAAACTGATACACCTGAAACAACGGAAATTCCAGATGAAGAAACATCAACAAATCCAGAAACAAGCCTGTCTTGGGAGGAAATGACAATCAATCAGCAATATAATATGGCTGAATTTAGTGAACCCGTTCGGTGGTATATGAACACAAACCGGACAATTTCGGCAGAGCAAACAGGAGAATGGCTCGGTTCTGCTTACATGGACGGCTATGACAGCAATAGCGACACTTACTATCATTGCAATACAGCCGTTTACGCTGTTCAGGGATTTTCAGAATGGGAGGTAATAGCAGTCAGGTTTGAAGAATGTCCAGATTTCTTTATATATCTCGATATTTCACTTGACGAAAACAGACAAAAAGAAATCTTATCCACATTAGCTTAAAATTTTGAATGAGGTGAATTTTTATGAAAAACAAAAAATTATTGGCAGTTATTGCCGCTGTATTGTGCAGCGTAGAAACAATCGCAGTTCCGAGTATGCTGACAACTTCTGCTGAAAGCATGGACAGAACGCAGAATTATGATTCTAGTCTGGTGCTAAATCCGGAAATTGCTGAAGTTTCAAGAAAAATCAGCAACTATATGTACACAAACAACATTGCTGGCTATTCTTCTCTGAATCCTGAAAAGCTGATTGAAGTTGTATGCACTAATAATGATGACCTCGAAAATGTACGCAATTTCGCTAAAGAGAACAATCTCAATGAAAACCTGATTATCTTCACTCTTGACGAAACTTACGATACGACAATGACAGATGGAAGCGATTTTACTCCGGTCACAAATGATGAACTTGAAAAACTCCTGCTGACACGGGACACTCTGGCACAGTTCTTATCTGAACAGAATTTCATTGATGAAACTGCCTATGCTTCCTTGAAATGGAACAGACACTCTGTCGAACTTTTCACGAAGACACAAGCTGTCTATGATGTAGTTACAAATTTTATCGGAGAAAACGGCATTGAAGAAACTCTGGTAGATGTTATTCTTGCCCCTGAATACGACTACCGTGTGCCTACTGGTGGACAGAAAGGCTTTGACGAAGTCAATGTAATTGTAGCTGATGGCTATTTTGCTCTGAAATCTTTCTTGAAAGAGAATGAAATTCTGTCTAACATCTATCTGACTACGGGTTTTGACGAATCACATCCAGATGTCCCCTATACTTGCGTAGAAATTTATGTCAAAGAACAGTCTGATGAAGATACTATCAGAAACTACATGACTGAAAATTATTTCTGGCAGGATGTTGTAAAAATCTCTGTGATATCTGACTTTTCTGAAAATCCTGAAAACAACGTGCAGAATAAAGATTTTGTCTATCTGAATGGCGATTCCAATGATGACGGACAGTTCGGTGTAACAGATATTATCAAACTCCAGAGATACATTCTGGCTACTGATACATTCTACGAGCGTCAGGCATACGCCTCCGACATTAACAACGATGGCAATGTGAATGTGTATGACCTCTGTCTTGCAAAGAGAAAGCTGATTTACAATGAATAACGAATAATTCCCCTGAAAAACTGCTCTCGGCATTATGCTGAGAGCAGTTTTATTTTATTCCAAATCGCCACGCTTACGTTTCTTCTGCTGTTCCATACTATGCTGATGCAACAAGTACTTTTCTAAAGTAGCTCGTGCAAATTCGATTTCCTGCTCTGCTTTTTTCATTTCATTATACTGAACATTCATTTCAGAACGCTGTTGCATAAGTTTTTTTCTTTTTTCTTTCAACTCCTCAATAGTGGGAACTTTTTCATCTGGGTAAGCTGACTTCAATGTTGCCTTAGATTCCCTATATTCTGCAATTTGTGACGAATATTTCTTCTCATAGCCTTTTTTGAAAAATTTTGACTTAGACTGCCATTCTTCATAAAAAGGCTTATATTCCTCACATTTTTTACGCAGTTTAATATGGTCAGTGAGAATGTCAATTTTTTTCTGCATCTCATTCAGCTTACTGACCAGACTTCCACGCTTCATCATATTAACCATAGCCGCCGTTCCGAGCTGTGTTTCTGATTCAGCACGATATTTCGTCAAAATATTGATAACTCTTGATGCCTCTTTCATATTTTGAATCTCTGCCCAACGGTTCAGACCGTAAGAATCTAAAAATTTTTGCTGAGTAGTATCAATGATATTAGTTTTTGGCTGATATGTAAACTCATTCTGATATAAATCAATCCTTTTCTTGATTTGCTCTGTTTCGTAATACCAGCCCAAAGTTCTGGCTCTTGCAAACTTCTGCTGACCACTCATGCGAAATTTCAGGTCAATCTTATGTTCTGGATTGTAAACAACCTCAATATTATGTGCTTTGCAGACCTCAAGAAACTCTTCAAAACTTTTACTTGCCTTGATACATTCGTCAATTTCCCATTTCAGACGTGTTTTCCATGAAATTCCCTGACGGTTCATATCCCACTCGTAATGACTCTTCCCCTTATGCTTTTCAGGATTTTCTATCACAGATAGCCCTAATTCTCTGCAAATATCATCACTTATATCCATAAGCCGTTTCCAAACACGGGCATTTTTACTTCCTTGGTCTTCCTCGGTTTCAAAAGTCCGTCCAGTATAAAGATTCGTATTATTAAAAATAATATGATTATGAATATGTTCATGGTCTTCATGGGTAGCAATCACATATTGATACTGATTTTTCAGCAGTCTTCTACACAATTCTTGTCCGGCAAGAATAGCATCCTCCGGAGAAATTTCCCCCGGAGCAAAACTCTGAATTATGTGGTGGGCAAGGATGGTACTTCTTCCAGTTCCGCTGGCTATGATTTGTCGGAATTGTTTGACTGCTTCTTCTGGTTCTGTCGAGCAACCAAAAGCGACCACAAGGTCGCCGTTTCTGGTTTTAGCTCCATCAACGATGTATTGTAATCTTTTACCAATCGTACATTTGATTGGATGGATATTAGTGACTGCCATATTTCGTTTACCCCTTTTTTCAACTGCTCTATATCATCTGCAAAAATACGATGTGTCTGATTTACCCTCAATGCAATCTGATTGATATTACTGGATACCGTCTGAATAGAATGAGTTGCTTTGACCAAATCCGTCCTGTCCAGACTGACATCCATTCTTGCTTTCAGACAGGCTCGGACATACTCGGCTTTACTCTTATAATCATTTTCGTGAACGGCTTTTTCTAACTGCTCCCACTCTGTATTATTGAAACGAATATTCAGAGTATGGTTTCGGCGATTATCTTTCTCAATATCGCATATTACTGGTATTGATTCATCATTTTTCAAGTCGTTGTAAAGATACTCAACAGTCGCATTATGAAATTTTTCTTTCTGTTTTTTCGTCATAAATTTACCCCTCTCAATTGTCTTTTTCGCTCTGGTGAATGTTCATTCAAATGGGGGTCTTAGGGGGAAAAATTCCCCCTAACAAGCGGTGTACTTTTGCCGTCATGCGGCACAAAGTACCGAGCTTGCTAACCGTGTTTCTCCCATATTCTTTTAGCACTCATTTCCTTAATTTTCGCTCACTTACTATCATATCACACATTTCAGAATATGTCCAGAGCCACAAATAAAAATTTGTACTGTCCAAACACATTTCTCATAAACCAAATTCTTTGACTTCCCAGTAGAATCGGCTTGGTGTCATATTAAATTTTTTCATAGTTAATTTTGCAGTTTGCTGTCCGGCACGCCATTTGAAGTAACAATCACAAACCCCTTTGAAATAGCTTCTTTTCTTCTGATTTTTTTCCCAATGTTCAGCAAAATAATTCCTTTTTCACGAAGTTCAGGCTCAAGAGCTTTCAAAAAAGCTGTCGGACGTGGAGGAAAGAAATCACTTCCATATTTTTTTCTGATAATTTCATGCATTTCAGGAAAAAAGACTGACACCTTTTCTCCCTCTCTGGCAAGTTCTGTGATAGTTTCAATAATCATCAGCTTTTCAGCATCAGGCATTCCGGAATCTGTCGGAAGCCGTTTTTTACTGTTCTTCTGCTGATTCTGGGCGATGAGAATATCAAGTTTCTGGTTGGTTCTCTGGAGTTCTCGGAGCAGTTCGGCTTCTGGAGCGTTGCTTAGCAAGTAACTGCCTGTTTTCCGCAGAGAGGGCAGGACTTCCCATGTAATCCATTTTCTGAACTTCCTTGCTTCTGGCTTATTACTTCTAAGAATTACAGCATATAAACCTGATTCATTGATAATAATTGCTTCGCCCTGACGACCTAAATTATAAACAGAGCGTTCATCTTCATCAAGTCGCTGTGCTACTCTGGCAGGAGTTGTTAAATCTAATGCTTTGCAAATATCTGAAAGTACAAACCATGGTTCACCATCTTTCAAAACAGAGCGTACACGATTTTGTTCAAACTCAAAATGTTCAATTTCATATTTCATAAAAGCACCTCAAAAAAATTTATAGAATTATAATTTTTTCACGGTATGAGTTTTACTCACACCGTCATTTCATCGAGTTACAAAAATGTAAACCGTTTCAGAAATTATACCACAAACTCAATCATTTGTCAATAGGAAAACAGAAAAAAATAAAAAAAGCCTGAAAAATTTTTCAAGCATAATTACAAAAAAGGGGGATGTAATAATTCCCCCTTTACAAACCAAATTCCTTGACTTTCCGATAGAATCGGCTTGGTGTCATATTGAATTTTTTCATAGTTGCTTTTGCAGTCTGCTGTCCGGCTCGCCATTTGGCACACTCAACCTTGAAACGCTCTGCATCCACAGGAATGGGCTGTCTGCCCTTATACTTTCCCTGAGCTTTTGCAATAGCAATGCCCTCTTTCTGTCGTTCATGAATCGTTTCACGCTCCAATTCTGCCAGTCCTGCAAAGACCGTCAGCATGAATCTGCCTTGCGGTGTGGTAGTATCAAGCTGTTCTTTCAGACTGATAATCTCAACACCCTTTTCCTGCAAATCGTTCACAATACGGAGCATATCGGCACTGCTTCGGGCAAGTCTGGCATACTCTGATACTACTACCACATCACCATCACGCACATAGTCAAGCATTTTCCGCAGTTCCGGACGGTCAGTATTCTTTCCGCTACACTTATCAATAAATATCCGGTGCATAGGCTTTCCGAAATCCTCTAAGGCTTTCAGTTGTCGTGCTTCATTTTGGTCGATACTGGATACACGAACATAGCCAATATAGGTCTTTTCCGCCATTGATTCATTCCTTTTCAAGTTGAGCCTGTACAATTTCAAGGACTTTTTCAAGCAAATCAGCCGGAAGTTCCTCTATAACTGTATAACCTCTTGCTTGAATATCCATTGAACGAATATGTTCACAAAGTACTACTCCCGTAGTAACAGTCCGTTCATCCAGCGGAACATGAAGCGGAAACTTGTTGTCTGTGTTAGTAATCGGACAAACAATCGTCATATTGGTCTTTTCATTGAAAAAATCATTGCTGACAACCAGAGCAGGACGAGTACCACGCTGTTCATGTCCGGACTGCGGATTGAAGTTAATTCTGATAATCTGACCTTGTTTCACCATATTTCTTTTCCCTCCGGTTCTCCCCAATCCATTTCAGATGGCTGATAATCGCCCTGATAATCTGCGAAAAGCTCCTGAATGGATTTTTTCTTTGCTTTGGCAGATTTGAGAACAATTTCATTTTCTCCGAGGATAATTTCAATTGGCTGACCTTCTGTCCAGTTCAGCGTATCGAGCAGAATTTTAGGGATTCGCAATCCCTGACTATTTCCCCATTTCTGAATATTCGTTGTCATAAAAAACAACTCCTTTCCTGTTGTATATACTTAGTATACACCATTTTTGCAAAAATGTCAAGAAAGTGTTTCATTTAAGTTAAAAGTGTTTCATAATATATTCCAAAATTAAAAACTAACTTATATGATACATTTTTTCATTGAATCACGAGGGTGTACCAATATGAAAAATTTTCTGAAAATGAACTTGCTCTGACAAACTTCTGCAACTTCTGCAACTTCTGCAACCAGAAGTAAAAAACGGCTATTATATGCACTTTTTTTTGGTTGCAGAAAAAATAAAAAAACAAAAGTTCTGCAACCGAAGATATAAAGCCTTATATCTATTGCTTAATACTTACTGTATTCCAGTTGCAGAATAGTTGCACCAGTTGCAGAAAAAAGTGTGTTAGAAAAATTTTCTGCAACCAAGTTTTTTACGATATTTCTATACTTTTTGTACTCAGTTGCAGAAGTTGCAGAAGTTGCAGAAGTATTTTATAGAAAATTTTTCTGCAACCGAAAATATGACAAAACGGTTACAAAAAAGACTACTGACAGGAAAATCAGCAGTCTTCTAAGTGTGTCATAATTCAGCTATTTGTTATTTTGGCATTGCCTCTGCCATTAAATGTCCATCAGTCATACAGTGGATAATAAAACCTGTTCTTGATATTGTATCGTATTCTCCATTTGATAAAATGCCTTTGACTTTTTTCAATTCAATTCCAATTCCACAGGTTCTTAAATCTGAAACAAGTGAGTTCATAAATTTTGTTGGACGTTTGGGTAAAAAATCTTCTCCGCATTCATTTTTTAATTCTTCTCTGAAACGGTCATAAGAAATATTGATATGTTGTCCATGTACAGATAAACGTTTGATGACTTCCATAGCAGTTTCTTTGTTTCCTTCTTCATCAGAGTTATCATTTTCAATATCAGACAAGCTTTTTCCGGTACGTGCAGATTTTGTCAAATCATCTTCTGTCAGGTCACTAAATCCTGCCCATTCAAATTTTGCGGTATGGTGTTCACCCTGATTGATAATCTGATAGCATACAGATTTGGCTTTTTTCTGATAGTTTGACTTTGTTTGAATCATCACACGGCGGTCAGAATCCGCACCAAATGAACGAATACAAAGTGCAGAACGACAAGCATCAATGAGAGCTGTACTACCGGAAACAGCGTTATTTGCGTTTTCTGTCTGTGGCATTTTGTTGACGTGAGCGACAATCAGAATGGCACAGTTGTATTCTTTGGCAAGGACAGTCAGAACATTAGTTACTCCTCGAACGTCATTCGCCTTGTTCATGTTTTTGTCATCGCCAATATACACGCTCCACGGGTCAATTACAACTAATTTTGGATGAACCTTTTCTAAAAGTTTGGCAAAAGCCTGAATTCTTATAGTATCATCTTTATTCTGTGGTAAAAGAAAGCTGTCAGTTTTAAGGTCTTTTCTTGTTTTAGGAGTTTTCAAAACGAAACAATTATCGGGATTTCCTCCTGCTTCTCTCATTCGGCTTAAGATGATACTCTCATTATCTTCTGCCGAAATGAACAGAACTTTTTCCGGATTTACCATCACTTGCTCAATTCCGTATTTGGGAAGTGAACGTCCTGTTGTAATGTCAGCAGCGATTCCGATTGTAGCATAGGATTTTCCCGTTCCTCCGGCAGCATACATGACAGTGATTTCTCCAATAGGAAGATACGGATTCCATAAAAATTCCTGCTTTTCAAATTTTACTTCAGACAATCTGATAACAGGATATTCAATTTCTTGTTGGTGTATAGTGGGAGATTCGTTGATTTTAGGGAGTGATTCAGGGGTACAGAAACTTGTTCGCTGAATTGCAGAAATCAAAAATTCTTGCGTTTCTTCTTCTCCGATAGCTTGTGCAATATCTGTAATATCGCCTTTTTCTGGGCATTTATCCCAGATAGCAGTAGCAGGAACGATTTTAACAGATTTGGCAATATTCAGAAGATTTCTTGCAATTGTATTGCCATATTTTCTACCGGAATTATCATTATCAGTTAAAATAATCACTTCTCTGTCTTTCAATCCCTCATTATACAGCGGAATCCATTGTGTAAATCCTGCTCCATTCGGGAATGTGGTGGCAACAGCCTCCCAGTTTGTAAGGGTATCAGCATCTTTTTCACCCTCAACGATATAAACAGGCTCGTCCTGATTGGATTGCAGTAAATCGGCATTGTAGAGAGGGGCTTTTTGTCCGTCTAACCCATAACTGTCATTGAAAGTTCCGGTTTGAGGATTGAATAAAACCCATTGAGCATTTTTACTGCCATCAGAGAACTTGTTAATAATTTTCTTACCGAAGATACTACCATCTGCATTTTTATAAATGTGCTGACGTTCGTCAATCTTTACTTTAGGTGTATTCGGTTTTCTGGGAGATGTTGCAGGGGCTGCATTTGCTGTCAGATGAAATTCTTCTGAAAGTGCCTTAATTGCTTGCGATACATTCTCCTGTGTATTGCTCATCTCATGAATCGTCAGGTAGAAATCAATGATAGTTCCCTGTATACCACAGGACTGGCATTTGAATTTCGTATTGCTTTCATAAAGTTCGAAAGCAGGAGTTCCGTTTGCTCCTGTACCACTTCCGCAGAATGGGCAGTTGTATTTCCCATATTTACGTTTTTCTGTCCATTCAGTGACATACTGAGGGAGATAGCTTTTCAGCGTATCCAAGTCGTATTTTTCCATTATAGTGTAAACCTCCTATGTGCTTATTGGCAAATGAAAAAAGAGCCTGCCACAACTTCATGCTCTGACAGGCTCTCCAAAATCACATAGTTATCCCTTGTTTAGTCATTTTTTTCATATACATATTGACAAATAAACGGTTATGTGCTATAATTGGAGTATAAACAATGGGGTAGGAATCCAAAGTTTATCGCTGTCAGGGAGTGTGAATGTTGGAGCATTCGCACTCTTTTAGCATTTACTCACTATTATATTGTATCATATTTTAGGCAATAAGTCAATCATTGGAACTGCTTATTGCAAAATTTATATAGGTTAAGCGGAGTTTTTATGAAAATTTGCTAACTCTTGAACTAACCATAATATTCGTAGTTGCTCTGTTTCGGCTAATTCAAAGCGTAATAATTGCATTAGTGTTTCTTCTTTGATGCCGAGAGAATCAGCTAAGACATGAGGACTGATATTTTGAACAGTCATTTCATGCCAAATTACCTCATTGGATATGGCTGTCACCCTTTCATTTCTCATTTTGGAAGTTTTAGAAATAAAACCCTAAAATTATTCTATCATATTTCAGATGAAATGTCAATAGTTTTTGGCTATATTTCTATTATTTAACGCCATCATCTATTTTGCGAAAACTTTCAATGAATAAATTGTAAACTTTTTATTAAGAACGGAGATTCAGAATAATGACTGAAGTAAATGTTTATTTCTATAAAGATAAGTTTTATTTGGAAAATGGGCATGAATACAAACTTGGTGAGATATTATTAGAATATTTATCTTATTTTGAGGAAGATGATTTTGAACTTTTAGATTTATATCATGAATGCAAAAGGTATTGTAAAATATTGCGTTATCCAGAAAAAGAGGGAGAGCGTTTTATTTTTGGTAGCGAATTTGGACGTGCAGTTATGGTTTATAGCGATGTTGAGGATTTAATTGGTTCATTACCTCCGTATTCTGCAATGACCATGAAACGTGATGCACTTTATGAGTTGCTGAATAGTCACCGGTGGATGTTCGTGGATGAGTATGAAGATGATGGAACAGAATGTGAATATTATGAGCGATTTGAAGTAGATACATATATAGAAGATTTTGCTTGTGCAGATATGATTGATGAGGGGTTAAAATTTAATGAGGCATTAGAGCAACTGACAATGCAATATCTTACTTTCGTTGAAGATGCACTTCGTACGATAAAAGTTTATATTCCGTTATTGGAACGGATTCATAGCAAAAATAGGTTTTTATTTAATGAGGAGATAGCTGAATTAATTGCAAATGTTGATGAAGAAATAGGATTAAAAGCAAGAAGTTATGAAATGTTACAGCCTTCTGGCACAATGACACTTTCTTATAAGCCTTTCAAAATAAAGGAGCATACAGTTCTGGCAGAATATTACCATTTTACCACTATCGGAGCATTTCTGTATATTGAACTATTCAAAGGCTTGCAAAATCATTATCTTCCCAGAAGATGTAATTATTGTGGCAGGTTCTTTTTATTAGAACGAACAGTTTATGCTAATTCGTGTACCAGACCTGTTGAGGGAACAAATGGAAAAGTTTGTCGTGACTTTGGAGTAGCGAAAAAATATGCCGATAAGGTCAAGGATGATCCTATTTTATTTTTGTATCTTCGAGCATACAAACGTCATTATGCT
>JAZQIL010000183.1:0-78033 GCA_045541055.1 Oscillospiraceae bacterium | reverse complement strand
ATTTAAATAAAAAATGATAATATAAAAAATATCCTATATTTGAAAATTTTTTCTTCTGCTTCTGTATGAAGCATAAAAATTTTTTGAAATCTCTTGACAACTATTGTGATTTATGATAAAATAGAAATAATGATAAGTATGAATCGTGATACCGGTCAGTATCCATTCAAAATTATATTATTATAGGAGTGAATTTGTATGCCTAATATTTTTGACACAATCAGAGGTACATTTGACAGCGCAACAAAAGGCGTAAGCGAAAATGCAAAAAATGCTGCCGAAGTCAATAACCTCAAGCGGAAAATTCTTTACGAGGAAGAACGTATTGTAGAAGTATTCGCTGATATCGGTAAAAAATATTATAAAAATCCTGATGAAGACCGTGCTGTTTTGAAAGTCCTCTGTGATGACGTGGACACCAGAAGAAAAAGAATTATGCAGATGAGAAAAGAACTCAACAGCATTCGTGGCTTCAAAATCTGCCCCAAATGTGATGCCGAAGTTGACCAGAAATTCCAGTACTGCAACCTTTGCGGTGCAAAACTCCTTGACCCTGACGAAGAGGAAGAATTCGGCAATACAATGGAACAGAACGATTACTTCACCGAAAGCGACAGCTTTTTCAGTGCAGATACAATTAAAAGCTATTAAAATTTTCAATCCCCTGTTTTCAGGGGATTTTTTCTTGACAGAATGTGAGAATTGTGCTATAATCAAGATATAAAATGATTTTTAAAGGGGAAATGTTATGAATGTTTAAAAAATGTTGTGCTGCTGTCATAGCAGTTTTGTTAATTTCCGGCGGAATTTATGCCGGTGAAAATTTTATTTCAACAGTTTCATTGACGGCACAGGCAGAGGAAACAACACCTCAGAAACAAATATTTAAATTAACGGAATATACGGAAACTGCAAAATTAACCGTCAATTATGACGGGGAAATTACTTGGCTTTCCAGCAATACAGATGTTGTCACTGTCGAAAATGGGGTTGTGACCGCTGTCGGCAACGGGCAGGCGGTAATTTATGCAATTTGCGGTGAACAGCGTGTTGAAACTGTTGTGGAAGTTTCTTATGATTATTACTTGAATGAAACGGAATATACACTTTCTGTCGGTGAACAGAGACAGCCGGAATTTCACTCTTCCAATAATAAGGAAATCTATAACCAGATTGCAGACTGGTCTTCTTCTAATGAGAAAGTCGCTAAAGTCGATAATGAAGGCATTATTACAGCCGTTTCCGCTGGTACAGCCGTTATCACTGCAAAGGCTGGTGATGTCTCTGTCACTTGTAAAATTACAGTAACAGACTCTTCTGAACCTGCTATTTTCGCCCAAAGTACCACGATTAAAACAGGCGAGAAAAAAGCTTTAACCATTTCAGATTACAGCGGTGCAGTCACTTGGGTTTCCTCTGATACAAAAATCGTTGCTGTAGATACTGACGGCACATTAACAGGCGTGAAAGCCGGTACAGCAACTATCTATGCAATGCTCGACAATGGTAAAACCATTTCAGCGAAAATTACTGTTGTCAACAGTGAAATTATGCTTGGAGACGTGACACTCGACGAAGAAGTAGATATTTTAGATGTCATTACCATCAATAAAGCAGTTCTTGGAAAAGAAATACTCACTGCTGAACAAATAAAAGCATCAGACATTAACAAGAATGATGTTCCGGATTCCACAGATTCGTTAATGCTTTTAAAATATATTGTCGGACTTCTGGAAAGCTTAGGATAAAAAGGAGGCTTTTTACACTTGAAACAGAACGGCGGAGGCTATAAAACCAAACAAAAAGAGACAATTTTACAATATTTAATTTCTCATCCAAGCCAGCATATTACAGCACAGGAAATTTCTCATCATTTGAATCAGAACGGTACAACGGTAGGAACAGCAACAATTTACAGACAACTTGACCAGCTTGTTTCAGACGGAACAATCCGGAAATATACAATCGACAGCAGGACAGGCGCATGTTATGAATATCTTCCTGATGCGGAAGAATGCCACAGACATTTTCACTTGAAATGTATGCAGTGTGAAAAGCTGTATCATGTGACCTGTGAGCATTTATGCGAACTGGAAGAACATATTTTAGAACATCACGGCTTTTTAATAGACCAGTCTAAAACAGTTTTATATGGCATTTGCGAAGAATGCCGTAAAAAACAAAATTCTTAAGTAACCGGCATTATTTTGCCGGTGTGTAAATTCTGACAGGGGCATCACTGCAAGCAAGTGCATTCAGCCGTTCAGTGTCAGAAGGCTGTGGGATATAAATTTTCACATCGGTATCATTCATGAAATTTGCTCCTTTCAAAGTAATCAGAGATAAGGGGTAATACGGTCAAGATAATTTCGTTCATGGGAAAGAATTTTCTTTCCCTGCTGGCGGATATCGTCAGGAATTTCAGGATTTTGATTTAATACCTGATGCAGCTGAATCATGCCCATATTTGTTCCCTGCACCATAAGTTTAGCAGCTTCATGCACATCAATGCCCTTTACATTTCTGATACGAATTGAAATATCTGTCCAAAATTTCGCAAGTGTTCCCTGTTTCACGGGAATCTGGTAAAATTCCGCCATTTGTTCTGTCAAATCCTGTTTCTGATGTTCATAATAATCTTTCTGATAGAATAATTCTTTCCGAAGATTTCTGTCTTCCACAGCATTCAGCAAACTTTGAATAGCAGAAGCACCGACAGCCGCATTTTTATAGTAGCCGTTCAGGACATTTTCCACAGGGCTGGTAATTTCTTCTTCCAAATTGCTCACTCCTTATTTATGAAATCAGAATTAGTATGCCACAAAAGCAAGTTTTTATAAAAAAATGCTGTCTGGAAATTTTTCCGGACAGCATTTTAAATTACTTATTTTGGATTTCGTCTTTGACAGCGTTTACAATTTCAGCTGCGCCTTCTTTAATTTCTTTTTTGTCGTGGGAGGAATTTTTCAGAGGAATTTCTTTTCCGTTGACGGTGACTTTGCATTCACTGTCGCCGAGTTTAATTTTCTGAATCTTTGCGCTGACGATTTCGCCGGAAGGTAATTTTGCTTCCAGTGCGCCGATACCGGTCACAGCCTTAATACCTGTAGCAGCTGCCTTTTCCTCGCCGTTAATTTTCAGAGCAATTGCTGCTGCCATTTCATAATTCTCTACAACAATTGCATTGCCTGCATACTCAAATTCGTAAATATCAACTGTATCCATCTTTGGCATGATTTCAGTCTCCTTTAAAATAAAATTTTACGTCAAGAAATACAAAAAATTTAACGTATGATAATATTATATCATAAAATTTACCAAATGTCAAGTAAGTTTTAAAAAAATATTTGGCTGTTGTTTATTTTTCAGCAGAAATCAGAAAATATGCTTAAAATAGATGATTTTCTTAAAAATAAAAAGAAAAATCGTGTTTCTGCTTTATTTTTTTAAGAGGACATACCCGTTTTTCTGTGAAACTGACGAAATTTCAGAAATCGCTTGACAAATCTGCTGTTTTAGTGTATGATAATCAATGTAAACAAATTCAAACAAACGGAACAATGGCGTTCCGGATGTGCAGAATGATAAGCTGATAGAAAAATTTATGCTTGTCCTGCCTGTCCGGAACGCCATTGTCTTTATTTCAAGGAGGTTTTTTATCATGCAGGTAAATTCCAATGTCACAGAATATTTCGGCTGTAATGTCTTTAATGATGTTGCAATGAGAGAACGTCTTCCCAAATATGCTTATAAAGCAGTTGTCAGAACCAAACAGTTCGGCACAGCACTCGACCCTGAAGTAGCTGATGTGGTTGCAAATGCCATGAAAGACTGGGCTATCGAAAAAGGTGCAACACATTATACACACTGGTTTCAGCCTATGACAGGTGTCACTGCTGAAAAACATGATGCTTTTATTACACCTGCGCCCCATGGTCAGGTAATTCTGGAATTTTCCGGTAAAGAGCTGATTAAAGGCGAACCAGATGCTTCTTCTTTCCCGTCTGGCGGACTGCGTGCCACATTTGAAGCCAGAGGCTATACTGCATGGGACCCGACTTCTGATGCATTTATTAAAGATGATTCTTTATATATTCCGACTGCATTCTGTTCTTATACAGGGGAAATTCTGGATAAGAAAACCCCTTTGCTCCGCTCTATGGAAGCAGTCAATGAACAGGCACTCCGTATTTTAAAACTGTTCGGCAATACCAAGGCAACCCGTGTAATGACAACAGTAGGCCCTGAACAGGAATATTTTCTCGTAGATAAGAAATATTATGACCAGCGTGAAGATTTAGTCATTACCGGACGGACATTATTCGGTGCAAAACCTCCAAAAGGGCAGGAACTGGAAGACCATTATTTCGGCAATATCAAGCAGAGAGTTTCCGACTTTATGAAAGATTTGGACAGAGAACTTTGGAAGCTGGGTATTTATGCCAAAACAAAACATAATGAAGTTGCTCCTGCACAGCATGAATTAGCTCCGGTTTTCACCACGTCCAATATTGCTGCTGACCATAATCAGCTTACAATGGAACTGATGAAGAAAATCGCTTTAAAGCACGGTCTTGTCTGCCTGCTTCATGAAAAGCCTTTTGCAGGCATTAACGGTTCAGGAAAACACAATAACTGGTCTATGTCCTCAAATGACGGTCAGAATCTGCTTGACCCCGGTGACACACCTCAGGAAAATATGCAGTTTTTAACATTCCTGTGCGCTATTATGAAAGGCGTTCATGAATATGCACCTTTGTTAAGATTAAGTGCTGCTTCTGCCGGCAATGACCACAGACTTGGCGCAAATGAAGCACCTCCTGCAATTGTTTCCATGTTCATCGGCTCAGAACTGGAAGAAGTCATTGAAGCACTTGAAAATGGTAAAAAATATGTTTCAAGTACAGCAGAATTTGACATTGGTGTAGATGCACTTCCGAACTTTAAAAAAGATACCACAGACAGAAACAGAACTTCTCCGTTTGCTTTCACCGGCAACAAATTTGAATTCAGAATGCTTGGTTCAGCAGATTCCATTTCCTGCACCAATACAATTATGAATACCATCATGGCAGAAGAACTCAGCCAGTTTGCAGATGAACTTGAAAAAGCAGACGACTTTAACAAAGCCCTGAAAAGCTTGCTTGTAAAAACAATTAAGGAACATAAGCAAATTATCTTTAACGGCAACGGTTATTCTGATGAATGGATTGAAGAAGCAAAACGCCGTGGTCTGCCGAATTTAGTTTCAACTGTAGACTGTGTACCGCTTTACACCAGACCGGAATATGTTTCCATCTTTGAAAAATTCAAAGTTTACACAAAGATTGAGCTGGAATCCAGAACAGAAATTCTTCTCGAAAACTATGCGAAAGTCATCAATATTGAAGCTTTAACAATGCTTGATATGGCGAGAAAACAAATCATTCCGGCTGCTGTGAAAAGTACAAAAGACGTTTGTGATGCAGCTCTTGCCAAAAAAGAACTTAATATTGACAATGCCTTTGAAGTGGGCTATGCTTCCAGATTATCCGCTTTAACTTCCGGCATTTCTGACGCTGTCCGTGTACTGGACGAGAAAGTCATTGCAGCGCAGGGAATTGAAAATACAGAAGCAGCTGCAAAATTCTGCCGTTCTGATGTTTTTGTTGCGATGCAGAATCTGCGTTGCTTAGTAGATGAGCTTGAAACGAATGTTTCTGCAAAAGAATGGCCTATTCCGTCTTATATTGACCTGCTGTTCACAGTATAATTTCAAATTTTCAAAAACGGCTGAGTGTAAAAACTCAGCCATTTTTTAATAGATATTAAAATTTCCCCTCCTGCCAATGACAAGAGGGGCTGAACTATGATAAATTCTAAAATAAGAAACTTATCTCTTGGAGAACTGCGGCGCACGGCGGGCAGCTTTGAGACCATATTTCTTTCTTTCCTTCATTCTGGGGTCACGAGTCAGGAAACCTGCGCTCTTGAGTACCGGACGAAGTTCAGCATCATACTGAAGCAATGCTCTTGCAATACCGTGACGGATTGCACCAGCCTGACCAGTTACGCCACCGCCAGTTACGGTGCAGATAACGTCAAACTTTTCAAGTGTTTCAGTCAGATTCAGAGGCTGACGAACGATTAACTTTAATGTTTCCAGACCAAAGTAATCATCAATTGTTCTGCCGTTAATAGTGATATTGCCATTGCCGGGAACTAATCTAACTCTGGATACGGAATGTTTTCTTCTGCCTGTGCCATAGTGATAAGCAACTTTAGGTTCGTACATGTTGTTTCCCTCCTTTGATTAAAATTCGTAAACTTCAGGCTTCTGAGCAGCGTGCTTATGTTCTGCACCCTTGAAGGTACGCAGACGCTTAAGCTGATTTGCGCCCTGAGTGGTATGCGGAATCATACCAGTTACAGCGATAGTCATAGCCTTTTCAGGGTTCTGAGCCATCAGCTTTTTATAAGAAACTTCTTTAATGCCGCCAATCCAGCCGGTATGCCAGTAGAACTTTTTCTGTTCGAGTTTTTTACCAGTCAGGATAGCTTTTTCGCAGTTAATAATAATTACATGGTCGCCGCAATCAACATACGGTGCAAAAGTAGGCTTATGCTTGCCTCTGAGCAGAACAGCAGCCTGAGCAGCCACACGGCCGAGGGGCTTGTCTGTTGCATCTAAAATATACCATTTACGGCTGATTTCGTTAGCCTTAGGCATTGTAGTAGACATGAATAGTTCCTCCATTTTAAATTATTTTTTGAAAGAGATGACATGTTTGCATATGTCCAGACACGGGGATATCTGATACAACAAACATGAGCATTGACAGTTGGTTACTCTGCAATGCCATACAATTTATATTATAACTGTTTTTTCTGAGCTTGTCAAGTATTTTTTTGAAATTTCTGCAAATTTTTCAGATTGGGATAATTTTTAATTTTTTTTGAAAAAACACTTGACAAATGGTTGAAAATGTGCTATTATATAAAAGATGGGTCGCCATCAATACCCCTGAAAGAGGTCTGGGTGTGGCGCAGTTGGTAGCGCGCTACCTTGGGGTGGTAGAGGCCGTGGGTTCAAGTCCCGTCACTCAGACCATAAAAACCGGTGCTTTTCGCATCGGTTTTTTCAATCACATCCTTTTTTTGATACCGTCCGGAAAACGGACGGTATTTTATTTTTTTTAGACAAGAGCAACAGCATTTCTCATAGTAGTGACAACTTCCTGCATTAAGTCAGAAGCGGTCTGATTGGGGAGCAGTTTCACACCGATAAAGGGCTTTCCGGTGCAGGAATATAAAATTCTTCTGCCGTATTTGGCGGATAAGGCTGCAATCTGTTCATTTTCGGGGGAGAGAATATAGAATTGCAATGTGCCGTTTCGCTGTGTGATTTCAGTAATGCCCATAGCCGCTGCGGAATTTCTTAATAAAGAAACTTTAATTAAGCCTAAAATTGCTTTAGGCGGTTCACCATATCGGTCAATCAGTTCGTCAATCAGTTCTGTTTCATCGTGTTCATCTCGGACGGTAGCAATTTTCCGGTACATGTCAATTCTGGAAGCATCGCTTTGAATGTAATGTTCCGGAATGTAGGCTTCAATCTGAATATCTACAGCACAGCTGGAAGGTTTGGGAATTTTTTCGCCTTTGACTTCTGCAATGGCTTCATTGAGCATTTGCATGTACATATCATAGCCGACTGTTTCCATGTGGCCATGTTGCTGACCGCCTAAAATGCTTCCTGCGCCTCTGATTTCCAAATCTCTCATAGCAATCCGGAAGCCTGAACCAAATTGTGTGAATTCTCGCATTGCTTCCAGACGTTTGGAAGCAATTTCAGTTAAAACTTTATCACGCTTGAACAGGAAATAAGCGTAAGCTCTCCGGTTAGAACGTCCGACACGTCCTCTGAGCTGGTAAAGCTGACTTAATCCTAATCTGTCAGAATCTTCAATAATTAAAGTATTTACATTTGCCACATCTACACCGGTTTCAATAATCGTTGTGCAGACTAAAATATCAATTTCATTTTCCACGACTTTCTGCCAGATGTCAGACATTTCCTCTTCTGAAAGTCTTCCGTGAGCGACAGCAATTCTTGCTTCAGGGAATAAGCCTTGAATTTTAGCAGCACAATTCTGAATTGTATCAATGCGGTTATGAATGTAATATACTTGACCGCCACGCTTTAATTCTCTGGAAATTGCCTGCATGACAATGCCTTCCTGATATTCTGTGACGTAAGTTTGCACAGGATATCTGTCTTGTGGAGGTTCAGCCAGTACAGACATGTCACGAATACCGGATAATGCCATATTTAACGTTCTTGGAATCGGTGTTGCAGAAAGCGTTAAAATATCAATTCCGGCGAAAACTTCTTTAAATTTTTCTTTATGAGCGACACCAAATCTTTGCTCTTCGTCAATGACAGCAAGCCCTAAAGCATAAAATTTGACATCTTTCTGCACAAGTCTGTGTGTGCCGATAATGATATCAATTTTTCCTTTGGCTAAGTCTTCCAGAATTTTCTTTTGTTCTTTTGGTGTCCTGAAACGGGAAAGCATTTCAATTCTGACGGGCATCTGGTCAAATCGCTGTAAAGCCGTCCGGTAATGCTGTAAAGCCAATACAGTAGTAGGGGCTAAAATCGCACATTGTTTGTCACTTAACACGCATTTCATAGCGGCACGGAATGCCACTTCTGTTTTCCCGAAACCGACATCTCCGCATAAAAGCCTATCCATCGGGCGAGTGCGTTCCATATCTGCTTTAATTTCGCTGATACTTTGCAGCTGGTCATCTGTTTCAGCGTAAGGAAAACGTTCTTCAAAGCGGTGCTGAATTTCATCATCTGGATAAAATGCATAACCTTGACTTTTTTCACGTTTGGCATATAATTTCATCAATTCTTCCGCCATATCTCTGACGGCTTTCCGGACGTTGCTGCAAGTTTTCTGCCATTGGGGTGAAGACAAGCGGTTTAATTTCACATTGCCTTCGTCCTGTGCGCCGATGTATCTGGAAACTAAATCTAACTGTGTAACTGGCACATAAAGCTTTTCCGTGCCGGCATACTGAATTGTAATATAATCTTTTGCAATGCCTTCCATTTCGAGCTTGTGAATCCCCAGAAAGCGTCCTACGCCGTGCATGGCATGAACGACTAAATCTCCTGTATGCAAGTCGGAAAGTGTTTGAATTTCCATACCGGCCTTATGTTTATGACGGCGTTTTCTGGAGCTGTGCATTTTTGTCTGAACGATTAAAGCAGTTTTATTTTCAGGATAAGAAAAACCGCCTGAAATACTTTTAGCTGTGACAAGAACGAAGCCTTCCGGACAAGTATCCTGTTCCTGAGCGATACTGCACCGGATACCGCTTTCCTGCAAGTCGTTGACTAAAATGGGGAGTGTTTTTTCACTGCCGACTGCTAAGACAACTCTGTAATTATGAGAAATATATTCCTGCAAATCTTCCAGAAGCTGACGGATTTCACCGCCCCAAGGAGCATTTTGCATTGTTTGCATACTGATAATTTTTCTGAAAGCGATTCTTTCACTGCCTTGTAAGAACTGACTGAGATAAATGCAGTTTCTTTCTGCAATCTGCGCTTGAAATTCTGAAAATGCAAGAATACCGTCAGGAAGGTTTCTGTATAAAATGCCCTGTTCATAAAGCATTTGCAAATCTTCCCTGTGCTGTGCGCTTAATGCCTGTGCATGGCGGTGAATGTCTGCATATTCGCATAAAATTACCAGTCCTGAAACATAATCGGTTAAATAATAATTTTTCTCATAGATTAAGCTGTAATATTTATCTGTGTTAATCAATTCCAAGCCGGCTTCAAGACGGTCAATATCGTGCTGAAAATTTGCTTGAATGAGGTCTTTATATTTTCCACGGACTTTAGAAGAAAGGGTGAGAATTTTTTCTTTGAGTTCCTGAGGGTTATATAATAATTCAGAAGCCGGAGAAATGATAACAGAATCTAATTTTTCAGTTCTTCTCTGTGTTTCGGTATCGAAATAGGAAATGCTGTCAATTTCATCACCCCAGAGTTCTATTCTGACCGGCTGGAGCATCTGCACAGGGTAAATGTCTATAATAGCACCTCTGACAGAGAACTGACCTTTTCCCTCCACCGTTTCACAGCGTATATAGCCTGCATGAATCATCTTTTGAATAAAATCATTTAATATAATTGTATCTTCATGATGCAGTATCTGGTATGCATTTTTAAGTGTTTCAGGAGGGATAGTCGGCTGTAATACGGCTTCCGTACCGGAAACAATAATTTTAATTTGATTTTGGATGACGGCATTTAATACATGTAAACGCTCATGTTCATATTCTTTAGATTTGCTTTCAGCGGAAGTGAAAAGCATTTCTTTAGCAGGGTAGTGCAAAGCAACAGTTTCGCCAGCCATTGCGTTCATATCAGCACATAATTTCATTGCTTCAGCTTCTGAGCCAGTCAGCAGTAAAATCGGTTCTGTACTGTTTTTAGAAGCTGTTAAAGCAAGCTGTGCCTTGTGAATCAAAGACAAACCTGTGACACATACAGGGGTTTCTCTTGTCCTGAGTGCTTCTGTTAAGCGTTTCCAATCGGGTAATTCTTCAAATGTATCTGTAAAAAAATTCATAGCTACAGCTCCTGTCAGGCATTATATAAATTCATAGCTTGGTCAGTTTTCTCATTTACCATAAGTTTCAAAGCTTCATAAGCATGGGCGCAGGCTGTTTGCATTTCTTGGAGTTCCTGTTCTGTGAATTTGCTTAACACCCAGTCGGCGAGATTCATATTTTTATGAGGTTTCTGACCGACACCGAGTTTAATTCTGCTGAATTCTTCTGAACCGGTTAATTCAATAATGCTTTTGATGCCGTTATGACCGCCGGCACTGCCTTTTCTTCTGATTCTAAGCTTTCCGGCAGAAAGAGAAATATCATCAAATACGACAATCACATGCTGAATATCCAGCTTATAAAACTGCATTGCCTGTACGACCGCTTCACCACTGTTATTCATGTAAGTCTGAGGCTTTAAAATCAGACAGCGTTTTCCTTCCAAAGTCACATCTGTACAGTAAGATTTAAATTTCATACGGTTAATATCAATTTGTTCCTGTTTCGCTAAATAGTCCATTGCCATAAAGCCGGCATTATGACGAGTTGTTTCGTAGACCATGCCGGGGTTTCCTAAGCCGACAATTAACCATTCCGGCTTTCCGGCAGAGTGTTTTTGATTTTCCAGCTGTGCAAAAATTTCCATGATTCCCATATTGTCAAGTACTCCTTTCAGGCATAACAGATTCAGACGGTACTTGTTTCAGCACCGCCTTTTGTTTCTATTATTATAGCATGACTTCAAAAAAAATGCAAGTACTCCGGAAAAAGTTTTCTTTATCCGACAAAAAAAGACATGTTTCACATTGTAAATGCTGTCTGAAATTCTCTTGACAATTGCTGAAAAATATGTTATATTAAAAACAGTAGTGATTGCTTTTATCTATGACAGGAGGAAAACCAAATTGAAAAAAAAGCCTGCTATGATAATTCCGTTTTGTATGACAATACTGCTGTCAGCATGTTCCTATAAAAACTATGACACAGCAGATTTAAATACTGTTCCTGCTGCAACGATGGGTTCTGAAACGGAAGCTTCTGTTTCAGAAATGAAAAATACTGCTCCAAAACATAAAGAAACGTTCCCTCAAGTGAAAGAAACTGTTCCGGAACTTTCCATTTATGATGAAATTTATACAGAACTCAGTCAGTTTCATAATATTATCCAGTTTCATAAGAAAATTGATACAGAAGAAATTTCGGCTGCTGTCAATAAAATTGAACGGACACATCCTGAAATTTTCTGGATTAACGGCTATTCCCTGCAATATAATGACGTTTCTGCACAGATTACGTTTAAAGTGATTAACGAGTATAATCCAGATACACTCCGGCAGATGTCAGATGAAATGTTTGCCAAAGCAGAAGAAATTTGCCGTACCATCAGCCAGAACAGTTCTGATTATGAAAAGGCATTATACATTCATGATTATCTTGTAGCAAATACAGAATATGACCAGTCTGCTGTCAATCTGGGAAAAGGTATCTGGAGTACTGCTTATGGCTGTTTAATTAACGGTTCAGCTGTCTGTCAGGGCTATTCACAGGCTTATCAGATTTTAATGAACCGGCTGGGAATAGAATGTGGCATTTGTTCCGGCGATGCCAAAGGAGAAGCACATGCATGGAATTACATTCAGTTAAATCAGAAATATTATTGGCTGGACGTGACTTGGGACGACCCTGTTTCAGAAAATAATAATGACTGGATTCATCATGATTATTTTTTAATAGATGATGCAATGCTTTCCAGAAGCAGAACATTTGATGAAAATAATGATTTTGTGCCAATCTGCGACTCACTTGAACAGAATTATTTCATTCAGAATCAGAATTATCTGACACAGTATTATTTTTCTGAAATTAACAGCCGACTGTCTGAACATGCGGAAGAAGGCAGAATTGAAGTAATGTTTTCCACACCAGAAGCTTACGAAATGGCAATCAATGACTTGTTTACAAGTGAAACCGTCTGGACAGCAGATGTTTTTCAGGAAGCCGGCGGAACAATTAACTATCAGACAGATGACGAAATGTGTATTTTGAGATTATATTTTAACGTCAATGCATAACAGGAGGATTTATGATTTCTAAAAATAATTTGGAAGTACAAGTATTATGTGAAGAATTTTATCAGGCACTTGCTCAGTTTCAGAATGGGATTACATTTCAGAAAAAAGTAGATATTAAAAATATTTCCAGTGCCTTTGAAATGCTGGAAAGAAATTATCCTGAAATTTTCTGGCTGGAAGGCTACTCTGTCAGCTATAACAAAACTTTTGCAGAAGTGACTTTTAAAATTTTAAATCATTACCGTCAGGACGCACTCCGGAAAATGCAGAACACATTAAAGCAAAAAGTACAGGCAGTTCTGAAAACAGTCAATAAACCTACAGCTTATGAAAAAATTTTAGCAGTGCATGATTATCTTGTATTGCATACGGACTATCAGAAGCCGGTTTCTAAAAATAAAACTTTACAGCATACAGCTTATGGCTGTCTTGCAGAGGGAAAAGCTGTTTGTGAAGGCTACTCCAAAGCCTTTCAGCTTTTGATGAAGCATTTGCATATTGAATGTGGCATCTGTTCAGGAATCGCCCGAAAAGAGTCTCACGCTTGGAATTATGTGAAACTGGGTATGTCTTACTACTGGATAGATGTTACTTGGGACGACCCTGTTTATCACGGCAGAAGCAACGGTTTTGAAAAGTGGGTACAGCATAATTATTTTTTAATCAATGATGAACTTCTGTTCCGTACCAGAAAACTTTCTAAATCAGATGCGTTCATACCTGCCTGCCACTCGCTGAAAGAAAATTATTTCGTGAAAAATAAGCTTTATTTTAAAAATTATCAGTTTTCTGAGATAGACAAGCTTTTCACAGCACATTTGAAAGACGGCAGAATAGAACTGATGTTTGATGATAAAAAATCTTTTCAGACGGCTGTGAAAGACCTTTTTGAAAAGAAAGCGTTCTGGAATGCCAAAATCTTTGAAGCCAAAAACGGCAGAAAAGGCGGTTCATTTCAGTATCAGACAGATGAAGATTTATTTATTTTAAGAATTTTATTTCAAGTCAATACATGATAAAAAATTCTCCTGAATGATTCAGGAGAATTTTTTAATTAAGAAAGGTTATCTTATGAAAAAGACCATGCATCAAATGCAGCGTCTCCGCTGAACAAGAAGTATAAGTCATTGCTTCCGCTGATAGAACCTGTTACTGGTACGGAAATTTCAGTCATACCACCAGCAGGAATTTCAGCATAAGCGACTGCATCACCAGTAAGCTTTGTGCAAACCTTCACAGCTGCACCGCTTGTGGAAGAAGCTTTAATAGTTAAAGTTTTTGCGCCCTTGGAGAAGTCTACACCGGAAACTTTCATCCAGCTGCCCTTCTTGAAGTTCACAGTAGTATCACCTAAACCGAATACAGAAATATCTTTGGACTGATTAGACATTGCTTCAGCCTGATTTACAGCGTAAGGATTTACTTTTTTCAGTTGAGCGATACCAGCCATTGTACCTGTGACAGAAGCAATTTTATCGCCGTTCATGGTAATTTTATCAACCTGAGGGCTTCTGTAGTTGCCGTCAATGCCCATAGCTTTTTCTACAGGGCGGGAATGATAGAACAGATACAGCTGATTATTTAATTCTACGATAGAATGATGATTGTTTCCAGTCATGCCAGGGAAGAAATTACCCTGATTCTTGAAGAATTCACCGCCGTAAGTGTACGGACCAAGAGGATTATCAGATACCATGTATTGAATGCCTGCATTGGATAAGCCGTACTGATTACCGCCTGTACTCCAGTTGGAGCAGTAAGTATAATAATATTTGTTGCCGATTCTGTTAATGCCGGAATCTTCAAATACATAAGGTGCATCAATTGTAGCTGGTGTACCGTCTAAATGAATCATATCACTGCTGAGTTTTACAACTCTTGTAGTAGAAGGCATAGCCTGTTTTCCGTCCGGAACACCACCGCCAAATGTTAAATAGCCTGTACCGTCTTTATCTACAAATACTGCTGGGTCAAACAGCCACGGAATATTACCGCAGTTCGGAACAGCTCTGGTAACTAATTCTTTTCCAAGCGGGTCACTCCAAGGACCTGTAGGAGAATCTGCTGTCAGAACGCATACACCATTTCCGCCGTTGCAGAAGTATAAGAAGAATTTTTCTTTTCCGTTAATTGTTTTGTGAGCTGCACAGGGAGCCCATGAATTATTGGCAAATTTTGCAATGCCATTTTTACCAGCGACCGGAATTGCACCATGGTCAGTCCAGTTCACCATATCATCAGAAGAAATGCAGTTAATTCTGTTAATTAAGCCATAGCCATTTTCTTTTACCTTACCATTGGAATCATATTCAATAGTGTCATCTGTCATGTAAACATAAACACGGCCGTTATATTCCATAACACCAGGGTCAGCACCGAAACGCTGTGTGTAAAGCGGATTTCCTTCGCCGTCTTTTTTGTAGCTTGCCACAGGGCTGACAGAAGAGAATAACTGTGCCATTTTAGCAGTATCTACCTGATTCACAGGTTTTTCCACAACAGTGAAAGTTTTAATTTGACCAAGCAGGAATTTCTGAATCTGAACAATATCAGCGACTTCAAGTTTACCGCTTTCGTCAACATCAGCAGCAGCATTATTTTCGCCTTTAAGCAATGCACGTTTTGCAAGGATTAAATCATAAACGTTGATAACACCATCATGATTGACATCACCTTTATGGGAGTCTCCGGAAGGTGTAACGGCTTCTGTTGCAGAAGGAATTTCTACAGGGTCAGGACCTTTAATTCCAGTTCCGGCAACTGCACCAATGACTTCATCAATATAGAAATTATTTGTTGTTTCAGCAGTTTCAACATAAAGCTGCATATTGGAAGCATCAGAAGGAATTAAATAATTTGTATTTGCAAGCTGAACCCATTTGCCCTGTACACCAGTGCCTTCTGCTACAGTAGCGTATTGTGTATCGCCGTTAGCATCAGTATACTGTAATTTCAGATAGAATGTATCTGTGGGGTCGCCGTCAAAATAGCTGACAATTGCACTGAAACTGTATTCATTACCCGGAACGAAAACTCTCGGGCTTAAAGATTTAGCTGCACCGTTCCAAGCAGCAGTACGATTTTCTACTAATAAAGATTCATTTCCCACAAAAGCAGTTCTTCCGCTTGTTAAAACATCTGCTGCGCCTCTACCTTGCCAGTCGCATAAATCGCCTTCAAATCCGTCAGCAAAATACCAGCCATACTGATTAGGCTCAACAGGTTTTACTTCTACAGATGTGCTTCCGTCTACTTCCATGTTCATTAAAGTAGTATATGCTAATTTAGGCTGATTATTTTTATCATAAAGTAATGCATCAGAGCCAGCTTTCAGCCAAGAGTTTGCATCATTAGGACCCCAGATGCAGACAGCAGTCACACGGCCGTCAGATTTGGGATTTGCATTCCAGTCCATAGCAGCTTGGAAAATGGCTTTATACTTGTTTGCCTGGTCTTGCAGACTGTATTTGCCGTTTTCGAGGGAAATATCTAACTCTGTAATCTGGACATCACAGCCGATAGATAAATATTTATGCATTGCTTCAATATAGGAATCTGTTCCGGCGAAACCAGTAGCATTTGCAGGTACATGGGACTGCATACCAACGCCGTCCAATAAGCCTTTCTGGTAAAGAGATTTACACATATTATAAATGCAATCTCTTTTATGGTCCCAGTATTCGTTGTAGTCATTATAATACAAGTCACAGCCAGCAGGAGCATATTTTCTTGCATAAGTAAACGCTTTTTCCACAAAGCTGTTATCACCATAAACTTGTACCCAAGCAGATTTACCGCCTTCTACGTTATTGTCGCCGGGTTCTCTTGCGCCGCCGTTGTTGGCGGTTCTCTGGTCATTGTCAGAAACGCATTCGTTACAAACGTCATAAGCGTACAAATCCAGATTCGGATACTGTGTTTTAATTGCGCCGAACATGTTTTTGATATAGCTTTCCATACGGGCATCCATTGTATTTTTGTCAACCCAGTTTCCGTTATCGCTGAAATTTTCTTTAAAGAACCAGCCGGGGGTCTGGCTGTGCCATACAAAAGTATGTCCTCTCATACCAATGCCATTCTGTGAGCAGAAGTCCATAATCGCAGCTGCACTGTTTAAAGAAACTGCAATATTTGTTCCATTGCACTGAGAGCGGTTTAAAGTAGCATCTGGTTTTGTTTCATTTTCGCATTCCACGGAATTGCAGTCTTTCAGAATATTAGCGATAATAGCACTATTTTTGACAGTACCGCCGTTGAGAATATTACCAACTCTGAAATAGTTTCCAAACTTGTCTTTCAAGCCTGCTTCAGTTGTAGCAGCAACAGCAGTTAAACTTTCATAATCTTCAGAAGAAATCTGTACATTATCGAACATGAAATCATTTGTACTGTCAGCAGTAATGGTTAATTTAAATTCATAGCTGTTTTTAGGAGCTTTAAAATCAGCGGAAAGTTCTGTCCATTCGCCTGCATTGGAAGAAACAGCAGCTAATTCTGTAACAGTTTCTTCACCGGTATTTTCATCGATGCATAACAGGGAAAGCTTAAAATTTTCAGCTTGTTCGCTGAACACTTTCACAGAGTAGTGATAATTCACACCGCCGTATAAATAGAGACCTTTGGAAGAGCTTGCACCATCGGAAACTTTCTGACGGCCTGTTACGAGCATACCACGAGAAGCGTCAACACCAGCATGTTCGACAGCTTCAAGATTCATATAATCTTCATTTGCATACCAGCCGCCATAGCTGATTTCAAAATCATTATTTACAACTTCTTTGGCCTGAGCGGTTTCAGTAAATTCAGGGAAGAAAGCCAATGCGCCGGTACAGCACAGTAAAGCAGTCATTCCAGCTAAAATTTTCTTAAATTTCATAGAGAACCCTCCTATTGTTAAAAATAAAATATAAAAACTCGTACATTACTTATTCACAAATTATACATATTATACTTTATTATGTAAGGGAAATCAACTCATATTATGCATAATTGGTGGACAAAATGCAGTTTTTTCTATGTATGGCAAAAGAAGCCTGCCAGATGTAAAGGGGCAGTTATCTGACATTGCTTCTAATGCGGCTTATATGAAGAAATTTTCAGGGGAATGTTATGAAAATTCTCTGTTTACAGTTATGATTATACCAGAAAGAAGCATAAAATAATATCATTTTTTTGATAAAAATAGTAAAATTTTGCACTCATTCATAAAAAATTCATTTTTCTGAAATAAATTTCGGAAAAGTTCAGCATAGTTTTTGCTGTTTCTTTTTTGTGAAATTTGTCAATTGCGTTTTTTTTAGAGGTGTGGTATCATGTAACATGAGGTGTTTTTCATATGGCAGAAATTGTATTACATCAGGCAATTATCATGTTTATTCTGATTTTGGTAGGGGCGTTATGCTTCAAATTGAAATTGCTATCAAAAGAAACAGTCAGTCAGATTTCAGGATTCGTCTTGAAAGTCGTAAATCCAATAGTAATTTTAATGGCTTATCAGAGGGAATTCAGGGAGGATTTAGTCAGAAATTTAGGATTCACATTTATTTTATCTGTTACAGCATACATCATTGCCATGCTGATTGCATATCTTTGCATACGGGACAAAGAAGGCAGAGAAACTGTAATAGAACGGTTTTCCTGTATTTATTCAAATTGTGGATTTATGGGAATTCCGTTAGTACAGGCGATGTTTGGTTATGAAGGGGTATTTTATTTAACGGCATTTCTGACAGTATTCAATACATTAGTATGGTCACACGGTGTTATGCAGATGTCAGGAGAGAAATCTTTGAAATCATTAGGAAAAGTATTGCGTTCACCGGCGATTATTGCCATTTTTCTGGGAATGATATTATTTTTTGCAGGCATCACCTTGCCGGAAGTACTGGCTGAAACATTAAAAGAAATCGGCAGTCTGAACACACCGCTTGCAATGATTGTAGCTGGCGCAACTATTATACAGACAGATTTATTAAAAGTATTTCAAAAGCCGAGAGTATTTTATATTTGCTTTCTGAAACTGCTGTTAATTCCTGTATTGACAATTTTAGCGTTTCAAGCATTCCCGTTTGAAAAGACAGTGGAAATGACAGTGTTAGCGGCAGCAGCTGCGCCAAGTGCTGCAATTTGTACAATGCAGTGCTTGAATTATCACAGAAATGCGGCTTATGCATCGGAATTGTTTGGAGTGACAACGCTTTTTTCCATTGGAACAATGCCCTTAATGATGATTTTATACGAGCGGTTATAAAAATTTTTTTATGAAATATGTAGAATTTTCAAATGAAATTTTATGCATAAGCGACAATTTTTTTAATATTTTAAGAATGTTCATAAAAAAGGTCTTGTAATTTGGATTTGAGTTTGCTATAATATTATGTAAACATACGAAAGCTTTTTATTTTGGTCGTATGCATAACAGAAGGAGGATTTCTTATGACTTATAAAAAGATTACATCTGCTTTAATGGCATTGGCTATGGCTGCAAGTATGACAGCAATTTCTGTAAATGCAGAAGATACAGAAAATTCTGAACAAGAACCTGTAGTAGTTGAAACAGAAGCTCCTGCACCAGTTGAAACAGAAGCTCCTGCACCGGTTGAAACAGAAGCTCCTGCTCCTGTGGAAACAGCTGCTCCTGTGGAA
Organism: Oscillospiraceae bacterium; assembly: GCA_045541055.1. Lineage (GTDB taxonomy): Bacteria > Bacillota > Clostridia > Oscillospirales > Ruminococcaceae > UBA3855. The sequence goes on along the minus strand of JAZQIL010000183.1, from coordinate 58,696 downwards.
ACAGCCGCTCCTGTGGAAACAACTGCTCCTGTGGAAACAGCCGCTCCTGTAGAAACAGCCGCTCCTGCTACTGTTGCTCCTGAAACAATTGTCTCTACTGAAGGTACACAGACAACAGCAGAAAGTGCATCTAGTGCGTCAGAAACTGCTACTACTACAACAGAAAAGGAAACTGCTGCTACTACTGCCGAATCCATTAACAAAAACATTGCTGTTCCGAAATTAGGTGATTTTATCGTCACAAACGGTGAAAGTTCTTCCAGTGCCGTGATTTCATGGACTGCTGTAGAAGGTGCGACTGGCTACGAAATTCAGTTAGTTCAGACCCCTTCCAATGGAAAGGCAACTTCTACTTCTATCCCGTCTACTACAAAAACTGCTTTCCAGTTTGATTTCGGCAAAGACCCCCTCAAAGCAACTGTGAAAGTCAGAGCCTTGAAAGACGGCGAAAAGGGCGCATGGGCTGAAAGAACAGTTTACCTGAACGGCATGAAGCCCGAAGAAACAAAAGCTACTACAGCAACTACGAAATCTACTACGAAAAAACAGGAAACAACTACAGCGAAGAAAACAGAAACTGGTAAAACAGAATCCCCGAAAACTGCTGATTCTGCAAATATCCCAGCTGTAGCAGGTGCAGCAGCCGTTGCATTGCTTGCAGGTGTTGCTGTACAGAGAAAGAAAAAGTAATTTCTAAATCGTTTCTCATAAACAAAAATATCTGTTTCCCCCTGATTTATTCGGGGGGAAATTTTTAAAAATCTGATTTAATTCCTGTACCGAGGTGATTGTATGGATATCCAACAGAATCAAGAATATCATGCAAAAATTGCGGTCAGAACCGCTGCTGTCAGTATTATCGGAAATTTAATGCTTTCTGTATTGAAAATTGTTGCAGGAATTTTTTCACATTCTTCTGCACTGGTGAGTGATGGCATTCATTCCGCCTCTGATTTAATCAGTTCAGCAGTTGTTGTAATTGGTGTGAAACTTTCTGCCAAGGAAGAAGATGCTGACCACCCTTACGGACATGAGCGTTTAGAATGTGCAGCAGCAATTATATTATCTGTTTTACTGCTGATAACAGGAATTTTTATTGGATATCAGGCATTTTCGGACATTACATCACAGAATGCTCAGGATTTGGTGCAACCAGGTATTTTCTCGCTGATAGTGGTTATTTTGTCCATTCTGGCAAAAGAAGCCATGTATTGGTATACAAGATACTATGCATTAAGAATTCATTCCGGCGCATTGATGGCAGATGCATGGCATCACCGAAGCGATTCACTTTCTTCTGTTGGGGCGTTGCTGGGCATTTTAGGTGCAAGACACGGTTTACAGATTCTTGACCCGATAGCCTGTCTGATAATTTGTGTATTTATTTTCAAAGCAGCTTATGAAATTTTCAGAGATGCGGTCAATCAGATGGTTGACAAGGCATGTGACAAAGAAACAGAATCCCGTATCAAAGAATGTATTTTAAAGCAAGATGGTGTATTAAGTATTGACCTGCTGAAAACAAGAACGTTTGCTAATCGGATTTATGTAGACCTTGAAATTTCTGCTGATGGGCAGATGACGCTTGCAGAAGCGCATCAAATCGCCCATCAGGTGCATGATAAAGTAGAACAGGAAATTCCAGATGTCAAGCATATTATGATACATGTCAACCCCAAATAACTTGAAAATCATGCTTGCATTTTTAGCAGGAATGTGTTATAATAAAAATAGAAATTTTCTCTCTGGAAAGGAAGGTGTTTATGCAGAGTGGTATCAGTAAATTAGACCTGAAAAGAATTAACAGAATGCAGGTACTCCGTACTGTTTGGGAGGCTGGTCCTGTCTCCAGAGTGGATTTGTCACAGCAGTTGCAGATTACCCGTGCTTCTGTAACACAAATTACAAATGCAATGATTGAAGAAGGGATTCTCATGGAAATCGGAGAAGCACCTTATCAGAATCAGGATAACAGACTTCCAAAAGGCAGAAGAAAAATTCTTCTAGATGTCAATGCAAATTATAAATTTGTACTTGGTGCGGTTATCAGCGAACAGGAAGTGACTGTTGGTCTTTGTACCATGCATATGGATATTCTGGATAAAGCTTGTCTGACTTGTAATGAGCATACCAGCAGAAAAGAAATTATTCAATTTATTATTGCATCTTCTGAACAGATGATGGCTGACAGCTGTCTGACAAAACAGGAAGTACTTGGCTTAGGCGTAGGCGTTATGCCAATTATGATTGGCAGAATGAGAGTATTTTATAAAGATGGTATTTTAGATTTCACAGAACTGAAAAAAGCACTTTCTGCCTTTCCGCAGATGCCCCCTGTATTTTGTGGAAATGCAGTCTGGCTTCAGGCACTTGCCAATGCAGATTTACAGAGAAACGGTGTTCCGACTGCAAATCAGATTTATCTGCATTTAGGCAGTCATATTCACATTGCCCTTTTGAAAGCTGAAAAATCTGAACGGGATTATTTAACTTACAGTTATTTAACAGAACGTTGTATTGTACACCCAGGTGGAAGGCAACAGGACGGTTATCCGGCTGGTTCAGTCAGGGCGCAGTTATCTGTACAGGCAATGCAGGCAAGAATTGCAGAAGTTTACAGCAGAGAGCGCACACCATTTTTATATACAGCCACTGACGGCTATATTGAACGGGTCACATTGGAACAGATGTATCAGGCAGTTTCTTCCGGAGATGTGCGCTGTGAATCTGTTGTGAATGAAATTATGCAGGACTGGAGTGTGCTGTTGCATAATTTAGTATGTTGTTTTCAGGCACAACAGATTGTATTGCATCATTTTGAACTGACAGAAAAGGGCTTTGGCGTATTCAGGCGTTATATCAAGCAGTTTGCTGGTGATGATATTGCAGAACGTTTAGTTTGCAGCAGTGTGGAAGGCAAAACGGATTTTTTAGGCGGGTGTTCATTAGTTTTACTGAAAAACTTTTATATGAACGGCGGTATTCCTGAACAGAATATGATGAAGTTATAATTTCATAAAAGAAGCAATGAAGCTTCATGCAGTCTGAATGATTTCAGGCTGTGTGAAGCTTGCTTTTTATATATATTTAAAATTTATAATTACGGAGGAAAATAATTATGGAAGAACATCAGACCAAATATGTATTTGTAACCGGAGGTGTTGTTTCCGGCTTAGGCAAAGGCATTACAGCAGCTTCTTTAGGACGGTTACTGAAAGCAAGAGGGTATAAAGTAACAATTATGAAGCTTGACCCTTATATCAATGTTGACCCCGGAACAATGAGTCCTTACCAGCACGGAGAAGTATTTGTTACGGAAGATGGCGGAGAAACAGATTTGGATTTAGGGCATTATGAAAGATTTATTGATGAAAATCTTTCTGTGAATAATAATGCAACAACTGGAAAAATTTATTGGACAGTCCTCAACAAAGAGCGAAGAGGAGATTATTTAGGCGGTACAGTACAGGTGATTCCGCATATTACAAACGAAATTAAAGAAAGAATTTACCGTGTTGGCAAAAACAGTAATGCAGATATTGTGATTACAGAAATCGGCGGAACAGTCGGCGATATTGAAAGTACACCGTTTTTAGAAGCTATCCGGCAATTTGTCGGAGAAGTCGGACGGGAAAATGCAATGTATATTCATGTAACTTTATTACCGTTTATATCCGGCTCTAATGAATTGAAGTCCAAACCTACACAGCATTCTGTAAAAGAACTGCTTTCCATAGGAATTCAGCCAAATATTATTGTTTGCCGGACAGAACAGCAGATTCCTCCTGAAGTCGCTGAAAAAATTGCTTTGTTCTGCAATGTCCGGAAAGCAGATATTATTCAGAATATGACAGCGCCTTCTCTGTATGAAGTGCCTGTTATGCTTGAAAAAGAAGGTCTTGCAAAAGAAGTTTGCTATCATCTGGGGTTAATTAACAGAGGACCTGACTTGGCAGACTGGATAGCTATGACCGAACGTCAGAAGCAAGCACAAAAAGAAATTACAATCGGCTTGGTAGGAAAATATGTTTCTTTGCAGGACGCTTATCTTTCTGTAGCAGAAGCGTTAAGACATGGCGGAATCGTTAATGATGTGAAAGTCAATATTGTATGGATTGACTCTGAAAAAATTACCCCTGAAACAGCTGAAGAAATTTTATCCCCTTGTCAGGGAATTATCATTCCGGGCGGATTCGGTGACAGAGGAATTGAAGGCATGATTGAAGCCATTCGCTGGGGCAGAGAAGAAAAAATTCCAGTTTTCGGCATTTGTTTAGGAATGCAGATGATGGTCATTGAAACAGCCCGCCATTTGGCAGGCTTGACAGAAGCAAATTCTTCTGAATTTAATCCAGATGGTACGCAGAATGTCATTGACATTATGGACGAACAGAAAGATATTACTGAAAAAGGCGGTACAATGCGTTTAGGCTTATACCCGTGCAAACTGGTCAAAGATACTAAAGTTTCTGCTATTTATCAGGAAGCTTTAATTTATGAGCGTCACCGCCACAGATGGGAATATCATAACGCTTATCGTCAGAAACTTTCCGAAGCAGGTCTGAAAATTGCCGGACTTTCACCAGATGAAAAACTTGTGGAAATTGTAGAGCGTCCGGAACACCCTTGGTTTATTGGTGTGCAGTTCCACCCTGAATTTAAATCCCGTCCAAACCGTCCGCAAAAATTATTTGCTGATTTTATTAAAGCAGCTCTGGAAACAGAAAACAGGAAAAAATGATTTTTTCGATTTTCTCTTGCAATTTTATAAAAATTATGCTATGATAGAAGATGAGAATTTTTTAAGAAGGGAATTAGCTATCATGAGTTCAGGAAAAATCGGTTTTGATAACCAAAAGTATTTACAGATGCAGTCCGAACATATTCGGGAAAGAATCACCCATTTCGGGGATAAGCTTTATCTGGAATTCGGAGGAAAGCTGTTTGATGATTATCACGCTTCCAGAGTGTTGCCGGGATTTAAACCGGACAGCAAACTGCAAATGCTGTTACAGCTGAAAGATGAAGCGGAAATTGTCATTGTCATCAATGCCGGAGATATTGAAAAAAATAAAACCCGTGGAGATTTGGGAATTACTTACGATGTTGATGTGATTCGTTTATTTCACGTTTTCACGAAAATCGGCTTATATGTCAGCAGTGTAGTTTTGACCAGATATGAACATCAGCCGACAGCAGATGCATTTCAGAGCCGTCTGGAAGCATTGGGCGTGAAAGTATATCATCATTATTCTATTAAAGGATATCCATCTAATTTAGAACTGATTATGAGTGAAGAAGGTTATGGAAGAAATGATTATATCCAGACTTCCAGAAAATTAGTCGTTGTGACCGCTCCAGGGCCGGGAAGCGGTAAAATGGCTACCTGCCTTTCACAAATTTATCATGAGCATAAAAGAGGCGTGAATGCCGGCTATGCGAAATTTGAAACATTTCCAATCTGGAATCTGCCGTTAAGACATCCGGTCAATATTGCTTATGAAGCAGCAACTTCTGACCTGAATGATGTGAATATGATTGACCCGTTTCATTTGGAAGCGTATAATAAAACAACTGTGAATTATAACCGTGATATTGAAATCTTTCCGGTACTGAATGCAATGTTTGAAAAGATTTTAGGAGAATCGCCTTATAAATCCCCCACAGATATGGGAGTCAATATGGCTGGTAACTGCATTGTAGACAATACAGCCGTTTGTGAAGCCGCAAGTGATGAAATTATCCGCCGTTATTATACAGCGTTATGCGGCAGAAAAAAAGGCACTTCCACAGAAGAAGAAATTTATAAGCTGGAGCTTTTAATGAAACAGGCTGGTGTTAAACCTGAGGACAGAAAAGTCGTTGCACCTGCATTAGAACGTGAAAAACAAACTGGTGAACCAGCTGCCGCAATGGAATTACCGGACGGAACAATTTTAACCGGAAGAACTTCCGATTTATTAGGCGCATGTTCTGCACTGCTTTTGAATGCACTGAAACATTTCGCCGGTCTGAAAGATGAAATTTTACTGATGTCTCCGCATGTCATTGAACCGATTCAAAATTTAAAGATTCAGCATTTAGGAAATCAGAATCCCCGCCTGCATACAGATGAAACTTTGCTTGCACTTTCCATATGTGCCAATACAGATGAAAATGCAAAAAAAGCAATGGAGCAAATTTCTAAGCTTTGGGGGTGTGAAGTGCATTCTACGGTTATTTTATCCGCAGTAGATGAAAGAATTTTCAAGCGGTTAGGTGTGAATTTAACTTGTGAGCCGAAATTTTCTTAAAAAGCAAACTCCGGAGGGAAATCTCTCCGGAGTATTTTTAATTATTCTTGTGACACCCAGCAAAGCAACAGACCGCCGTCACCATAATGCGTTGTGACACTACAGCCGCATCTTGTTGTAATGATATGGTCAAAGTCTGAAACCTGATTGATTTCTTTTCTTGCATCTTCCAGAATAGAGTTTGGAAGCCCAGTATGACCAAGGAAGAAATTTTTTCTGTCCACGCCTTTAGCAGTTTTCATAATATCATCAATGAACTTAATAGAAGATTTATCCAGATGACCACGATAGCTTTTTTTCACATAGAAATAGCCATCTTCTACCGCAACAGTAGGCACCATGCCGAATACAGAAAGCAGCAGTTTCTGGCTGATGTTAATATGTCCGCCGGAGTGAATATAGTTCAGATTGCTGATTAGAACATGCATTCGGATTCTGTCAGCCATATTTGTGCAGTATTTCACGATTTCTTCAGTAGATTTGCCTTCTTCCAGCATTTCAGCCGCTTTTAAAACAATTGGCATACCGCCGATGGAGTAAGCTTTACTGTTAATAATATGAATTCGATTAAAACTTTCCGCAGCGGCTTTTGCATAGTCATATGCAGAGGATAATTTTGAAGAAGTTGCAATATGAATGACAGTATAGCCCATATGTACGAATTTTGTAAAGAAACGGAATAAATCCTGCACAGTTGGAGGCGCAGTAATTGCCAGTTCATTTTCTTTTTTGAAATATTCAATAATATCATCTGGAGTCACACTGCCATCATCAAGGCTTTCATTTACGCCTAATTTAAGGATAATAGGTAATTTTTTGATACCATATTTTTTTACAATTTCAGGGTCAACATCAAGACCGCTGTCGTAAGTAATGACAATTTTTTCTTCCATGGGAACAAACTCCTCTCACGTCAAATCATTCTTTTACCAGTATAGCATACTTTTTTAGAATTGTCAACCATTTATGCATAGGGGGAACAAACTAAAAATTGATATAATTTTTGTACATATCGGCTGAAAAGAAACATCTGTGGAATATTTGAAGTAAAAAAACAGGCTTTCTGTATTCACACAGAAAGCCTGTTAAATGAGAATGAAATATTAGTCACCGAAGGAAATGCCTAAATCACGGGCAGTTTGTACTTCCTGTCCTTTGGGGTCAACCAGTTTTTTCTTTCCGGCGATGTCCTCCAGCTTGTTGGAAGTTACCTGACCATTGACATAAGCAACGGTACGGCCGAATTTTTCCTGTGCAATGAGTTCCGCAGCGTGTACACCAAACTGTGTTGCAAGCAGTCTGTCGTAAGCACTTGGAGAACCGCCACGAAGCATATGACCCGGAACACAAACACGGGCTTCAATGCCGGTGTTTGCCTGAATCTGAGCGGCAATGCGAGAAGTATCATTTCCGTTTTCAACACGATACTTTTCACGTTCTTTCTTTTTGAGTTTAGCAGTTTCTGTGTCAAAGACACCTTCTGCAACAGCAAGAATAGAGAAAGTCTTGCCTTTTTGCGCTCTTTTGACGACAGCATCACAAACTTTGTCAATATCGTAAGGGATTTCAGGGAGCAGGATAATATCTGCACCGCCGGCAATTCCTGAGTAAAGTGTCAGCCAGCCGGCTTTATTGCCCATAATTTCACAGACAATAATTCTGGAATGGCTTGCAGCAGTGGTGTGCAGTCTGTCAAGGGCATCTGTTGCAATATCTACAGCAGTATGAAATCCGAAAGTGACATCTGTACCATAAAGGTCATTATCAATCGTTTTGGGAAGTCCAATTACATTTAAACCTTCATTTGCAAGCAGATGAGAAGTTTTATGTGTGCCGTTTCCGCCGAGTGTCAGCAGACAGTCAAGCTTTTGTTTTTTGTAAGTTTCTTTCATACTTTTGACTTTGTCAATGTTATCTTCTCCAATGACAGTCATCATTTTGAACGGCTGACGCTTTGTACCTAAGATTGTACCGCCCTGTGTGAGAATGCCGGAAAATTCAGAAGGCTGCATATCTCTGCAAAGTCCGTGAATCAATCCATAATAGCCGTTGGAAATACCGACTATTTGAATATTGTCTTCTCCGAAGCGTTCATAGCAAGCTTTTACAACACCTCTGATGGTTGCATTCAGTCCGGGGCAGTCTCCACCGCTGGTTAAAATGCCAATACGTTTTTTCATAATAAAATTCCTCCTTAGAATTTAATAAATTTAAATAATATTTTTAAAATCCGATTGCATAGAAAATAGAAAAGAAATGCATTACTGTTCCGGCTAATACGAATAAATGCCAGATAGAATGAAAATATTTCACAGATTTTTTCTTGTAGAAGTAAACACCGCCTGAATACATCAGACCACCAGCAAAAAGCATAATAAAGCTAATCATGGGAAGCTGTTCATATAAGGGTTTAATCGCAAAAACTATCGCCCAGCCCATTAAAATATAACATATTGTCGAAAGTTTACTGAATTTTTCAAGATTGACCGAAGTGAACATAATGCCAATGGCAGCCGCTGCCCAGATGGAACTTAAAATGGTAATGCCTAACCATAACGGCTTAATACAGCAAAGCGCATAAGGGGTATATGTTCCGGCAATCAGCAGAAAAATTGTTGCATGGTCGAAAATCCGGAAAATATGCTTTGCTTTTTGATTGGTTAAAGCATGATAGAGTGTGGACATGGTATAGAGAATAATCATAGATGCACCAAAAATAGAGGCAGAAACAATTTCTTTTGCGCCTCTGTTCAAAGCGCAGAAAACAATTAACACCACACAGCCCGCAATGGCAAGCAGTGCGCCCACACCATGAGAAACGGAATTAAAAATTTCTTCTCCAAGCGTGTAAACAGGTGCAGGCTTGAATTTTTTCTCTTGAATCGTTGTCATGATTAAGACACTTCCTTCCCGTAAGTGTTAATTTCAAGACGTTTATGGAACTGTTCCGCCGGCATAGGCTTTCCGTAAAGATAGCCCTGAATATAATCACAGCCCATATCTTTCAGGATTTGAGACTGTTTTTCATATTCTACGCCTTCTGCAATTGTTTCCATATTCATAGATTTTGCAATTTGAATAACAGCGGAAACAATTACTTGTGCAACAGAATCGGTTTCAATTTCAATGATAAATGAACGGTCAAGCTTTAAAAGCGTCAGAGGCAGTCTTTGAATATAGCTCAAAGAAGAATAGCCTGTGCCGAAATCGTCCATTGCCAGTAAAACACCCATTGCACGGAGCGCATTCATCTGCTCAATTGTATAGTTAATGTCTCCAAGTGCAAGACGTTCTGTCAGTTCAAGTTCGAGATATTTTGGTTCTAATCCGGCAGCGTCAAGTTCATGCTGTACGACTTCACAAACATTCGCCTGATAAAAGTCGCCGGAAGCGAAATTGATAGACATGACAATCGGAGAAAGGCCTTCTTTCTGCCATAAGCCGGTTTGCTGACACGCTTCACGAAGTACAAAATTGCTGATATCTGAAATCATGCCTGATTTTTCAGCAATCGGAATAAAGACATTCGGAGAAATCATTGTGCCGTCAGGCTTAATCCAGCGGATAAGGGCTTCTGCACCCATAATTTTTTCAGTATGCAGGTCAAATTTCGGCTGATAATAAAGCTGAAGATGATGATTTTCAATTGCATCGGAGAGAGCTTTTTCCATTTCGCCCTGATGTAAGATTTCCTGATGCATTTCTGCATCATAGCCCATCATATAAGCAAGTTCGCCCTTGCAGATTGTGAGTGCAAATTCTGCATGTTCCAGAACTTCTTCAAACGTTTTGCCGTCTCTCGGAAGATGTGCAACACCGGCAGAACAGGTTAAAGAAAGGGAAGCAAATTCACCGGATTCGAGCTTTGCAAAATCTTTGCGGATAAGGTCAAGTTTATGTTTCGGGAGTGCTTCATCTTCATAATCATGCATCAGGAGTGCGAAATTGTCTGCACCCAGACGGGCAGCAAGTCCGGGTTTGTCCTGTTTGCCTTGGTCTTGGTATTTGGATAAGATAGAAGCGAATTCTCTGAGGACTTTATTACCGCTTGCATAACCGCAGGAATCGTTAATTAAATGAAAACGGTCAATATCCAGTACCATGACCCAGTAAGGCTTATGTTCTTTTTCGTAAGCAGCATAGCATTCCTTGCCGTATTCAATCAGTTTTTTACGGTTGGAAATTTCAGTAATTTCGTCCTGATAAGCGTATTTTTCGAGTAAAGCATCTTTTTCTTTTTCCTGAGCGATATTGACGAGCGCACCGCCGACAATGGGGATACCGCTTTTATCGAAAAGATTTGCATGATAATGATAAGCATACCAGACAAAGGGTTTACTCATTTCAGGGTGAATTCTGAGTTCCATGACACGGGGGACAGCTTCTGCATTCGGGTCAGGGTGTTCCAGTTCATGAATGTAATTATCAAATTTATAGCGGTCATCTGAATAAATTTTTTTCCGGAATTCATGAAAAGAAATATGGTCTTTTTCAATTCCCAGAAATTCCTGTGCTTCTTTGGAAACGTAGTATTCATCATAACAGCCGTTGTGAATTGTTTCGCAGAGTAAAAAGCCGACACCGGAAAGCTTCATGGAAAGTGCATAGCGGTTTTCAGAAACGGCTAAAGTTTCTGTTTTTTCGCTGAGGGATTGTTTTGCTTCTTCAAACTTGGTTGTTTCAAAGCCGATAGAAAAATAAAGTGAAGTGACATCATTTTTCATCATCAGGGAAGTTGACCAGTTAATATAACGTTTTTTATCAGCGGAGACCTGCAAGCCTGTAGGATAAGTCCGGCTGCTCATAATTTCAGCGGCATTTTTAGGGCTAAGTCCGATATTATGGAAAAATTTATTTAATTCAAGTGCGTGGCTGCTGTTATCTTCTTCTGCAATATTAAGCAATTCATTCATAGCATGGTTGCCGTACATCATGGATAAATCAGAAGACCAGATAAAAGCCGGCTCATCAATCCGGTCAACCATATCGAAAATCCGGTTCATATCGACGGAACTGTGCTGACTTTGGTATCTTCTGACAACTAACACCAGAGAGACAGTTAAAATAATCATGCTTAAAATATAAATGCGCAGTACCATCATTGTATATTCCGGATAAGAGGGAACAATCAGCAGTACCCAAAATGAAAGAAGCGCAAAAAGTAATTCTACCCATAAAATCAAGTTTTTATTATTTTGCATAAAAATACACCGGCGGCGCAGTGATTACCTCCCATTATCTGAACTTAAACACAGCAGTGCATTCAGCCGCATTGAATCGCAGAGCTTATAGTTTTATTATACTTCTTTTTTTGAAAAAAGTCAATAAAAACGGAAATTTTTTTATAAAAAATATTGCATTTTTTGTAGAAAACAACAATCCCTGTACCGAAATACAGGGATAAAAACGAATCAATAATTTCCGGAAGTGTCTTCTTCCAGTTTGAAGGTAATATCAAAATAAACGATTTTGCCTTTTTCATAGCGTGCGCAGTGAGCTGTAACAGTGTCACCGCCTTGGCAACCTTCAAGCGCATCCAGTACGCTGTCATAATCAGAAACGGAATGGTCGTTCATGGATAAAATGAAATCATTTGCTTTCAGGTCAGTATTGGAAATATCACAGTCAGGGCTGATTTCTGTAATCCAGAGTGCATTTTTCAGTTCTTCCGGAATTTCTTCATGGAAGGTATTCTGGAATTGTTCTCCAGCGTAAGCAGACGGCATAAAGACGATACCGATTCTGTAACGGCCAGAAACATAGCCGTTTTTAATTAAGTCCTGAATAATGGGGAGAGCCTGCTTGGTGGTAATGGCAAAGCCAAGGCCTTCATAAGTAGCTTCATACTGAGAAGCGTATTTAGAAGAAGTAATGCCAATGACTTGACCATACATATTGACTAAAGCTCCGCCGGAATTTCCGGGGCTGATAGCAGCATCTGTCTGAATGCACTCCATGCGAAAGCTGCTGCTTTGCGCACGAATCTGACGATTTACAGCGGAAACAATGCCTTGTGTCACGGAATTGGTAAGCCCTGCCGGATTGCCGATTGCAATAACCGTTTCACCGACATAAGTTTTATCAGAATCGCCCAGTACAGCCGGTGTCAGACCAGAAGCATTGATTTTTAAGATAGCTAAATCTGTTTTGTTGTCACTGCCAATGAGCTGTGCAGTATATTCTGTTTCATCGTCTAGCATAACGGAAAAATCATTGCCCTGTACAACGTGTGCATTTGTAATGATATAGCCGTCTTCTGAAGCAATAATGCCTGAGCCTTTGCCGTTGAGGGAATGGGCTTCATCATATACAAGAACTTCTACAATAGAAGGTTTTACAAGTTCTGCCACGCCGTGAACGGTATATTCTCCGTCAGCGGTGACGTTTTCATCATCGGGGTCAAGGTCAGGCTTTTCCTGCATCTGTAAAACAACTGTAGGAGAAATATCACCTGAAGTGCCTGAAAGTGCGCCGTGCATGACATCTGAAATAATACAGTACATGCAAAGCAGAAAAATCATTGCAGCCATCACACCGCACATGGTAAAAATTTTCCGGTTCATGGGGATTGGTTCAGCCGGTGGAGGTGGCGGAGCTGTTTTCTGCGGAGGTGGGGGCATATAATTTGGCGGATAGGGAGAAATCTGGTAATACATCGGATATTGATTCTGATATTGAGGATAATTCGGAGGATAGCTTGTATAATTTTGATTTCCGTAGTAAGGCGGAGGATAATTCTGCGGATACACCGGAGGAGGCGGAGCAGAATAATGAGGCTGTTCCTGATTGGAAAAAGACGGAATTTTCGGAATTTCAGAAGTTTCTGGAATTTCCGGTTCAGAGGGCGGATGCGGATTGAAGTTATTTTCTTCCATAAAATCACCTTAAGTTTCATTGCTGAGTGCAACAGGAATCTGCACTTCAAAAGAAGTATATTCACCTTTGACGCTTTTCACGACAATATGTCCCTGATGCAGATGCACAATTTTTCTTGAAATGGAAAGGCCTAAGCCAAGACCGGTTTTATCCTGACTGCGGGAAGCATCTGTTTTATAGAAGCGGTCAAAAATTCTTGGAAGTTCATCATTTGCCAGACCTTCACCAGTATTTTTAATACAAATATGTGCGGTATCGTCTTCTGTATAAAGCTGAAAACTGATAACACCGCCCTGATTCACGAATTTGACAGCGTTTTCAATTAAGTTATACAACACTTGAAACATTAAATCTTCATCTGCACGGACGGTTAAAGAAATATCTTCCAGACCTTCGACATCTACTTTTTTATCTGTAATGCGTTTTTCAAACATGAGAACAGTCCGGATTAACAGCTGTGCAATATCAATTTCAGCGAGATGAATCTGCATTTCACCGGCTTCAAATTTGGTTAAATTCAGCATAGACTGTACAAGCGTTTTAAGACGATGAATTTCTTCTGTGATAATTTTTAAATATTTTTTATGTTGCTGAGGGGGAATCGTGCCGTCAAGGATACCATCAGCAAAGCCAGCGATTGTGGTCATAGGAGTACGGAGTTCATGTGAAACATTTGCAACGAAATTTCGTCTGGAGGTTTCATTTTGTTCAATAAATTCGGCCATGCGGTTGAGGGTATGGCCTAAGGGGTATAAATTCGCCTGTTCAGGAAGATTGACACGGGCAGAAAATTCTCCCTCTGCGTACTGATTGGCAACTTTTGTAATTTCGTCCAGCTGATTGTCAAGACGGCCTGCACCCAGATGAAAGATAACCATGAAAATAATTGTCACAGCCAGCAGACAAAGAATTAAATTTCTTGTCAGCATAAAGCTGTATTCCTGTACCATTCCGGCATTGCTGACAGAAGCTAAATAATACTGCGAAACATTGCCGTCTTTGTCTTCGAGATAAAAACGGATTGCACAACAGATTTGCGCTTCTGTGGCATCTGATGTATAATAGCCGATTTGAATAAAATCATCTCTGGAAATGTGGGAACGCACAGTCGGGGTTAAAATATTATTTTCGTGACTTTCTCCAGGGTAAAGTTCTTTTCCGGATTCATCATACATAAAGATATGATAACCATATTCTATTTCTGCATTTCGGACAAGACGGCGGATTCCTGTATTGGAAATATCATCTGGAAGATGATAATTTTCTTTGATATTAGAAACAAGTGCATCACAATTCTGGCGGATTACAGTTTGAATCGTTTCACGATAAGAAGCGACAGCACTGCATATCATAATCACACCTGTCAGAAGAATTCCAAACAGGAGCAATCCGCCGGATAATTTCAGATAACTTTGAGAAATTGCACTGTTTTTTTGTTTTTTAAACAGTTTCATGATTAAGATTCTTCATCTGCTTCAAATTTGTAGCCGACCCCCCAGACAGTTTTTAAAGCCCAGTGCGGGGAGACATCAGCAAGTTTTTCACGCAGTCTTTTAATATGCACATCAATGGTTCTGGAGTCACCGTAGTATTCAAAGCCCCAGACTTCGTCCAGAAGCTGGTCACGGGTATAAACATGATTGGGATTAGATGCTAAATAGAATAATAATTCCAGTTCTTTAGGAGGGGTATCCAGTACTTTGTCATTCACCCGAAGTTCATAGCGTGTCATATTGACAACCAGTTTATCATAGCGGACTTCTTTGGTTTCCGGTTCAACAGTGCCACCGCCCATACGTCTGGCAACGGCTTTAATTCTGGCGATAACTTCCTTTGCATCGAACGGCTTGGAAATGTAATCATCTGCGCCGAGTTCCAGACCAAGCACTTTATCAAACGTTTCATTTTTGGCGGAAATCATAATAATCGGAACATTGGAACTTTTACGGATTTCACGGCAAACGCCACGGCCGTCCATAGAGGGAAGCATCACATCTAAAAGCACAATATCCGGATTAAGTGCATTAAATTTCACGACAGCTTCTTTTCCGTCATTTGAGATAATAACACTATACCCTTCTTTTTCGAGGTACATTCTTAACAGGTCACAAATATTCTGGTCGTCATCTACGACTAATACTTTTTCTAGAGCCATAAAGCACACACTCCTTTGTTTGATGATTCACGTAAAAATTCAGAAATTTAAAAAATAAGAAAATCTCTCATAATAATTATACATGATTTATGCATTTATTATATGAACACAATGTGAATAAATTGTGAATAAATCGTAAAAATCAGGCGAAACAGAAAAGCAACGCTTTGTAAAATTTTGTGATGATTGTATTAAAATTATCAACAAAATTGTGCAGAAAGCTGATTTTTTGAGAAATTTTCAAAATAGACTTGATTTTTTTCAGAAAGCTGATAAAATAGAATTAGCACTCAAAGACAGAGAGTGCTAAAATCCTAAAGGAGGAAATGAATTATGATGATTAAACCTTTATCTGACAGAGTTGTCATTAAGATGACCGAAGCAGAAGAAACAACTAAGAGCGGTATTATTTTAGCCGGCTCTGCAAAAGAAAAACCGCAGGTTGCTGAAATTGTTGCAGTCGGCGAAGGTAAATATGACGAAAATGGCAAGCTGATTCCTATGACTGTGAAAGTAGGCGATAAAGTCCTCACAAGCAAGTACTCCGGTACAGAAGTTAAGGTGGACGGCGAAGAATATACAATCGTAAGACAAGATGATATTCTTGCAATTGTGGAATAATTGAGTTTAATTCAGATTGGAGCGATTTATCATGGCAAAAGATATTAAATACGGTGAAGATGCCAGAAAAGCATTACAGGCTGGTATTGATAAGCTGGCAGATACTGTTAAGATTACGTTAGGCCCTAAGGGCAGAAATGTTGTGCTTGACAAGAAGTTTGGCGCACCCCTCATTACAAATGACGGTGTGACAATTGCAAAAGATATTGAATTGGAAGACGCTTTTGAAAATATGGGCGCACAGCTTGTAAAAGAAGTGGCTACCAAGACCAATGACGCTGCTGGTGATGGTACAACAACAGCTACTTTATTGGCACAGGCTATTATCAATGAAGGTATGAAAAATATCGCTGCCGGCGCAAATCCTATGATTCTGAAAAAGGGTATTGCAAAAGCTGTGGATACTGCCGTTGAAACTATCAAGAAGAATTCTAAGCCTGTAGAAGGTTCTGAAGATATTGCAAGAGTTGGTACAGTTTCCTCCGCTGATGAAAGCGTTGGTAAACTTATCGCAGAAGCAATGGAAAAAGTAACTTCTGACGGTGTGATTACTATCGAAGAAAGCAAAACTGCTGAAACGTATTCCGAAGTCGTAGAAGGTATGCAGTTCGACAGAGGTTATATTTCTCCCTATATGGTAACAGATACTGAGAAAATGGAAGCAGTTTATGATGACCCGTTTGTATTGATTACAGATAAGAAAATCAGCAACATTCAGGAAATTCTCCCTCTGCTGGAACAGCTGGTGCAGTCTGGTAAAAAATTAGTCATCATTGCAGAAGATATTGAAGGCGAAGCACTTACTACAATTATCTTGAATAATTTAAGAGGTGTATTTAAGTGTGCTGCTGTCAAAGCTCCGGGATTCGGTGACAGAAGAAAGGAAATGCTGAAAGATATTGCTATCCTGACCGGTGCAGAAGTGATTACAGAAGAACTCGGTCTCGAACTTAAGGATACACAGATTTCTCAGCTCGGCCGTGCAAGACAGATTGTTATCCAGAAGGAAAATACAATCATTGTAGACGGTGCAGGCGATTCCAATGAAATTAAAGACAGAGTCGCTCAGATTAAAGCACAGATTGAAACAACAACTTCTGATTTCGATAAGGAAAAGCTTCAGGAAAGACTTGCAAAGCTTTCCGGCGGTGTGGCTGTTATCAAAGTCGGTGCAGCTACTGAAATCGAAATGAAGGAAAAGAAACTTAGAATTGAAGATGCACTTGCAGCTACAAAGGCCGCTGTAGAAGAAGGTATTGTAGCTGGTGGCGGTACAGCTTTAATCAATGCCATTCCGGCTGTCAACGCTTTAATTGAAACACTTGAAGGCGATGAAAAGACCGGCGCACAGATTATCGGTAAAGCTCTGGAAGCTCCGCTCCGTCAGATTGCTTTAAATGCTGGTCTGGAAGGCAGTGTTATTATCGATAAGATTGTCAATGCAGAGAAAGTAGGTTATGGCTTTGATGCTTACAATGAAACTTATGTAGATATGATTCCTGCTGGTATTGTTGACCCGACTAAGGTAACAAGAAGCGCACTTCAGAACGCTGCCTCTGTTGCAGCAATGGTTCTGACAACAGAATCTCTGGTAGCAGATATTAAAGAACCTGAACCGGCTGCACCTCCAATGCCTGCTGGTGGAATGTATTAATTCTGCTCTGTTTAGAAAAAGAATTCAGCGTCCTGATAGAATTTCTGTCAGGACGTTTTTGATTTCAGCACTTGACAGAGAAAAGATTCTATGATATAATACACTTGAAATAATTCTGTAAAGAAGGTATTTTATGAAATTAAAAGAATTGTTCAAGCAGAAATGGGCAGCTTATACGATAGCAACTTGTTCAGCAGTAGTATTATATATGATATTAGCCAATATTGGGATTTTCTTCAAATGGGTGGGAGGATTATGGACAATTTTTTCACCGATTATGATTGGACTGATTGTCTGCTACCTGATGAATCCGGTTGCGAATTATTTTGAGCGGACGATTTTTAAAAAAATTAAAAAAGCAGAAAGCAGTCATGCATGTTCTGTGATATTGACAGTAGGCTGTGTAATTTTATTGCTGACGCTTTTAATTTTGATGGTTGTACCGGCAATTACGGGAAGTATTACCGGAATTGTAGCAAATTATGATGTATATTATAAGAATGTATTGAATTTAATCAAGAATGTCAATGCATTCTTGATGAAGCAGGGAATACAGATTGAACAGTCACAGATTTCAGCCTATATTGACCAGTTAATCGGGTCAGTATTTACTGGGTTAAAAAATATATTAACTTCTTTAATGGGGAAAATCGGAGACATTGGGTCATCTTTTTTTAATATTGTAATTGGTTTTGTATTAGCGGTTTATTTCCTGATGGCAAAGAAGAATTTAAAAAATGCTTTTTGTCGTTTGCGAAATGCCGTAATAGATGAAGAAAGGATTGAAGCAGGGAATAAATTCTGGAGTCGGTGTAATAGTATTTTCATTCAATATATTGGGTGCAGTCTGTTAGATGCATGTATTATTGGTGTATCGAATGCAGTTTTCATGGCAATTGTGGGGATGCAGAATATTACTTTAATTTCTTTAATAGTAGGCATTACGAATTTAATTCCGACATTTGGCCCTTTAATCGGTGGTGCATTAGGAGCAGTGTTTCTGCTTTTAACGAATCCGGTACATGCATTGTATTTTTTAATTTTCACAGTGATACTGCAAGCGATGGACGGTTATGTGATTAAGCCGAAACTGTTTAGTAATTCGCTGGGGTTGTCACCTGTGCTGACGCTGGTATCGATTATATTAGGCGGTAAAATGTTTGGCATATTAGGAATTTTGTTAGCAATTCCGGTTGTGGCTGTGGCGGATATGCTTTACGGAGAACGGCTTTTGCCATGGCTTCAGAAGAAAAAGCAGGAACGGAAATTAGCACAGCTTCCTGAACCGCTTCCGGAAGAACCGGAGGAAATGCCAGAAACCCCTGAAACACAAACTTGACAAATTTAATAGATGGGTGTATAATATAGTCAGAAATGAACCTTGAAAAAGAAAGGATATAAGGGCATGTGGTATATTAAGGCAGATAAAACATTAGCAGAACAGGTACTGAAATACGGTGCAGATATTCTTCGTTCTTCTAATATGCAGGCAGAACGGAACTTTATGCAGCACGGTACAACAGACTGTTTCACGCATTCTATTTGTGTGGCTTATATGGCGTTAAAAGTCGCAGAAGTATTACATATAAAAAAAATTGATAAAAAAAGTTTGGTGCGTGGGTGCTTATTGCATGATTTTTTTCTGTATGACTGGCATGATAAGAAAACGGCTTGTAAATTTCACACGCTCATGCACCCGATAGTTGCTTTAAAAAACGCTGAACAAGAATTTGAACTGAATCAAATTGAACGTGATATTATTCGGAAGCATATGTTTCCATTATGTTTTCCGTTGCCGAAATATCGGGAAAGTTATATTATTACAATTGCTGATAAATGTTGTGCAGCAAGCGAAATCTGGCATTTTTACTCATTAGAGAAAGTGATTCATATGCTGGAAGGCAGAATTCACAGAGAAATTCCGGAACTGGAATTTGAACCGGTATATGCTTAAATTTTGTTCACCCCTGAAAAAGGGGTGATTTTTTTACAGAATATGCCATAATTCAGGGAGTTCTTCTTCATAGACGGAAAGAATGAAATTTTTCATTTTCAGCAGTTCGGAAATGGTTTCAGGGTGATGCTGTTCTATCATGGGGCGCATACCGGACATGATTTCCCGAATGGAATCCAATTCACTGCCATTGACGAAAATTCCTGCAATATCGTGATAGGGTTTCCAATTCCGTTCCAGTTCGTCAAAGGCGGATAAGGCTTGAAGCGTATCACCGCTTTCAAAGGCTTGTGAAACTTGTTCTGTCAGAGATAAATAATTTTCACACTGCTGATGCAGTTCAAACAGCGAAAAAATACAGATGAAAATTAAGCTTAACAGCACAAAAATACTGATTTTACAGCGGTTCATGAAGCATTCACCCCTTTTGGGATAAGCTGATACTGACGGGAAGTATCCGCAGTGAGGATAAAAATATCTTTAATATTTAACTGTTTCTGTTGCAAAACAGTATCCAGCCATTGTCTGTCAAGACCAAGTGCAGAAAGCACAGGTTCTCTTAATTTACCGTCAGCAATGACAGTCTGAGGAGGGTCATTGCAGGGCTGAACAGCATTTAAATCCTGTTTTTCGGCAGGCTGGACAGCAGATTTCTGATAAACGGAAACACTGCCATTTGTTTCGACAACAGCAAATTGCACATCTTCAATAAAAAATACACCGCTCATTCTTAAAGCGGTCATTAAATCATCGACAGAGAATCTTAAAATTTTCATCATATTCTGGTCGATAATGCCGTTTTGAATGATAATTTTCGGACTGCCGGAAATCCATCTTCTGAACTTGACAGATTTTAAAGAAATCCAAGAAGCGATAACTTCATAGCAGACTAAGGCTAAAATCGGCAGAATGCCATGAAGCAGGGGGATTTCAATATCTTCAAGGGCGAGCGTTGCAATATTAGAAATTAAAATTGTCACAACGAGTTCAGCGGGCTGGAGTTCACCGAGCTGACGTTTTCCCATAAGCCGGATAGAAAACATCACAACCAGATACAAAATAAATGAACGAATTAACACAATGGTCATGTACAGCACTCCTTTCTTCCTGAGTAGTATCTCCTGAAAAAAGGAAAAAATACAAAAAATCCCCTGCCGGAACAGGGGATATGTTATGGAATTATTTTAAAGGGTTTCATTCAGACCGACAACATATTTGAGAATTTCGAGAGAGTCACCAGAATCTACTGTGCCGTTCTGGTTGACATCAGAGACATACTGTGCATAAGCGGACATTTTTTCTTTGCCGAGGACATTCTTGTTGACAGCAATGACATCTACGATATTAACGTCTTCGTCTTCGGTAGCATCGCCTTTTATCGTAGTTATTCCGGTCATATTTGGAGTTAGTGTTCCGAAATTAGATTTTGTGATTAACTCATGGCGAATCACTTTTATAAATTCATCACCAAAGAAATCTACACCATTTCCGGCAAATTCTACATCAGCATCAGTACTCAAGATTAGCTCATCACTTTCCAAAGCAGCGAGAGGTGCACGGAGAATATCTCCAAGCTGTAATATTTGATTTTCTTTCAGGAAAGGTACAATATATTCATGTAAAACATCTGTTCTGTCAGTCCATGTTGTATTGATAGGAGACAACACATAAGAATACGGCATATCATTTTGATAGAAAACACCAGCTACCATATAATAAACCCCTTCTGTCACGACATCAGAAGTTTTGAAATCTATTGAGTTGTCAAGGGTTTCCAATCTCATTCCATAATTTCCATATGTTGTGTCATTTTCAGTCCAATACTTGAAAGTTTCCGTTTCTACTGTATAACCGTCATCAGGATAAACACCATATCCGACTGCGAAAACAGTAACAGAAGCAGACAAGCACACTACTGCTGTTGTAAGAGCAGTTACCAATGTTAATTTTTTCATAACAATACCCTCCTTTTTGATATTTTCTATATTATAGCACTAAGAACAATATTTGTCAATGATTTTTTGTTAGAACAAGTGAACAAATTTATTCCAGTTTTACAAAAAGCTTGACAAATCCTGAATTTTGTGTCAAAATAGAAATAACTGAAAACAGGAGATTTACATCATGAAGAAAATAAAATTATTGAATTTTGAATTGAATCAGACCGCTTGCCTTGCACCAATGGCAGGAGTAGCAGATACTTCTTACAGAACGCTTTGTGCTGAAATGGGCGCAGTGATGACCGTCAGCGAAATGATTTCCGCTAAGGGCTTATGCTACGACAGCAAAGGCAGTGCGGAACTTTGCCGGATTACACCAGAAGAAAGACCGATGGGACTGCAATTATTCGGCAGTGAACCGGAATTTATTGCAAAGGCTGTGAATTTGTTGCAGGAATATCAGCCCGACTGGATTGATTTAAATATGGGCTGTCCCGTCCCGAAAGTCGTCAATACCGGCGCAGGGTCTGCTTTGATGAAAACACCGGAATTAGCGAAAATTTGTATTCAGACGGCTGTGAAAGAATCCAGTGTTCCCGTCACAGTCAAAATGCGTATCGGCTGGGATAAAGAAGAGATTAACGCTGTTGAATTCGCTCAGTTATGCGAATCAGCAGGCGCATCTTTATTAACAGTTCACGGCAGAACAAGACAGCAGTTATATTCTGGTCATGCAGATTGGAACGTGATTCAGCAAGTGAAACATGCTGTGAAAATTCCAGTCATTGGAAACGGAGATGTCAAAAATATACAGGATTGTCAGGCTATGTACGAACAAACCGGTGTGGATTTAGTAGCAATCGGCAGGGCAACTTATGGAAATCCTTGGATTTTTAAAGAGATTACAGCATTTTATGAAAATCAGCCTTACACACCGCCAACTCCAGAAGAACGTATGAATCTGATGTTAAGACATATTAAAATGATAATTGACCATAGCCAGAAACCCCCTCAGTTAGCCATTCGAGAAGCAAGAAAACATGCTTCATGGTATTTGACCGGAATGAAAAATGCTGCAAGTTTCCGCTCAAAATGCTATCAGTTAAACTCTTACGAAGAAGCACAGAAAATGGCAGAAGAATTTTTAAAAAATTTTTAAAAAGCTGTCAGAAATGCAATAAAATTCCGTCTTTATGAGTAGAAGCAGAAAAACAACTCTAAACGCTTTTAAAGGAGGAATCATTATGAAAAAAATCATTTCTGTTTTATGTGCATTAGCACTCATAACTTGCAGTATGCCAAATGTGAAAACTTTTGCAGATGCAGAAAGCAGTACAGAGTATCTTGTAAACAATCGCTACACGCTGGAAGAATCTCATGCTGTCACGGAAGATAATTTAGTATATTTTTCTTTGAAAACTTGTCGTGACGGCGGATTTCCAAACGCTGATGCAAAGGGCGGAACTTATGAACTCACCCCTTTGCTGGAAAAGGTTATGGAATTATATCCGGATGCAAAGTTTTCTGTTCGGATAAGTTATCACTATTCCAATGAAGAACGTCAGAAATTAACAGACGCTTACCAGCAGGAACATACCATTGAGGGGAAAACTTATGCGGAATTTATGGCGGAAGCAGAAGCAATCAGAAATTCTGTAGGAGAACAGGCATTTGAAGACAATTATAAAGAAATGTCCATTCAAAGAAGATTTGTTCTTCAGGAAACAAAAAATTATGTCAATCATATTATCAGCGAAGAACTTTCAGAGGAAGAAAACCGCCTTAAAGAAAATGGCTTTGAAATGCTGGAATCCAAACCCGGACTATATGAAAAGCAAGCTTACATCACAGCAGAACAGCTTAAAAATTTCCCAGCGAATTCGCATTTTTGCTATTTAATTGCCCTTGCACCAGTTTTAATATATGACCCTGTGGAAGAAGCAAAACATACATTTAATCAGGGTGTAGCTGACCTCAGAGACTATGAGGGCAAATATGGCATTATTAACAATACAGCTTACAGCACTTACATCACAGATGACGGACGTTTAATAGATGATTTCATTGCAGCTGAATATGTGCCGAATGCTGGGACATTTGATTGCAGTGAACTTGTCAACGGCATTATGGAAGAATTTCCGGAAGTGAAAATTGGTGTTGTCATTCAGATGTATCCTGATGTAGAATACAGTGAAGCCTATCAGGAAGAAAGAGAACAGTTCTTGAATTCACATGAAATGGACGGTCAGACTTATGCGCAAATTATGGAAATGTTCTATGAAGCCGACAGAAATCAAACTCCTATCAGCAAAGAACTTGGAAATCAGGTTCAGCAGATTGTGCAGGAACAAAGTAAATATTTCAACGTATTAAGAGAAGAACTCACACAGGCAGAACCTGACCGCCTTAGAGAAAACGGCATTGAAATTAGAAACATCATCAATGGAAAGATTTATGCAGAAGTCACGCCTGAACAGCTGAAAGATTTCCCTGTACACAGTGCTATTGGTTATTTTATCTGTCTTGGAGTTGCCCCTGGGGATGTCATGACAGACGGAAATGTAGACATTTTAGATGTAGTCGTTTTGAATAAAGCTTGCCTCGGCAAGGAAACACTTTCAGAAGCACAATGCAGTTCTGCGGATGTGAATAAAAACGGTGCGCCGGATGCTGGAGACTCTTTGGAAGTACTGAAATATATTGTCGGTGTGAATGATACATTATAATATATATAATTTGAACTTGAAATCCCCTGTGTAACAGCAGGGGATTTTTGTAAGATATGCAAAAATTTTAAAAAGCCAATTTGTGCAGACAGCTGATTTTTTTTTTGAACAGAAAAAATGCTTGTGTTTTCCGGAAATATCTGCTATGATAAAATTAGTAATTATTTCAAATATACAGGAGGTTTTTGAAAATGAAGAAACAATTAGCTGTATTACTTTCAGCAGGGATATTGCTTTCCAGTGTTGGCATGAGCATGACACCAGTTTATGAGCCGTTAGCAGTCAGTGCAGCGTATGAATCAGAAGAAGAGCAGATGCTTTCACTGATAAATGAGCTGCGTCAACAGAATGGTTTAACACCTTTTCAGACAACACCGCTGATGCAGGAAGCGGCAGATGCAAGAGTGCAGGAAGCATTACAATTATTTTCGAGCAAGCGTCCGAATGGTCAGATAGGTGCGACTATTATGAAAGATTATGGCATCAATTATGGAGCAGGAGCTTGTAGTATTGCGGGGCAGTGTTCTACAATTGACCAGATGTATAATTTTTTAGCAGGGCAGTCCACCGAAAAATCCAAAATGATAAATGCGAGATTTAATTTCATGGGGGTTGGTGTGACAAAGGCTTCAAATGGGCTTTATTATGCGGCTTTACTTTTTGCAGATGCGACAGGGGAGGACGTTGAACCAACATATACAGAAACTACACCGGAAGAAACAACAACTACTACAGAGGAAACAACCACAACTACAACAGAAGAAACAACAACTACAACAGAGGAAACGACCACAACTACAACGACTTCCACAACACCGGAAACAACAACTACTACAACGACTTCCACGACACCAGAAACGACTACAACTACAACGACTTCCACAACAGAAGAAACAACAACCACGACAGAAGAAACAACTGAACCAGTTCAAACTAAAAACTGGGGCGATGTGGACAGCAACGGTAATGTAAATGCCTCAGATGCTGCTAGAATCCTTGTATATGCCGCTCATGCCGGTGCAGGAACACTTTATGAAATTAGCTGGGAAGAACAGGATAAAATCAGAAATCTTGCTGACTTGAATCAGGATAATGTTGTCAATTCCAAAGATGCAGCTATCGTTTTACAGTATGCTGCTGAATATGGTTCAGGTGCTTTTAACGGAACATTAGAAGCATATTTGAAAGAAAAAGAAACAGACACTGGCGACACAACCAAAGAGACAGAAACAAATCCGCCAAATTATGCATTTGGATATTGAGATATTTGCTGGCTGTGGTTTGTAATTTATCAGGGGTGATGACTATGAAAAAAAAGCAAGCTGCCATTGCAGTGATTGCTGTACTTTTTTCAGGCTTGGCAGTGATGCCTGTAAAAGCAGAAGATTCTTATCAGAATCAAAAAGATGAAGTTGTGATGCTTGTCAATGAACAAAGGGCTTTATACGGCTTGAATGCGCTTTCTGAATCGGAATTGCTGAATCAGGCTGCACAGATTCGGGCGGAGGAAATTGTAAAAAATTTTTCTCATGAACGGCCGGACGGCAGAAGAGGTTTTACAGTAGTGACAGATTTAGGCGGTACTTACTGGGAAGTAGGCGAAAATATTGCTGCTGGTTTTAAGAATGAGCAAGCAGTTGTAAATGGCTGGATGAATTCAGAACATCATCGTGACAACATTCTTCACGAATCGTTTGGAGCGATTGGAATAGGGGTTGCACAGGGTACAGATGGTATTTACTGGGTGCAGATATTTACAGACGGGAAAGATTTAATGCCATTGTATACTTACGGAAATATCAACAGGGACATAAGCACAAATGCACAAGATGCGGCATTAGTGCTGGTGAATGCGGCCTGTCAGGGTGCAGGAAGTGAAGAAATTCTGAACCGAATGCAAAAATATTATGCAGATGTGAATCATGACAGTTTTGTGAATGCTTCTGATGCAGCAGGAATTTTAAGATATGCTGCTTTTGCAGGGGCAGGGGGAGAAGAAGATATTGAAACGTATTTAAGAAAATAAACAAAAAGCTCTGTTTCGGCAGGGCTTTTTTGTTGAAAAAATAGGTTTTTAGGAGAAATTTTCCGGAAAGTATTGTATTTTTTTTTTTTGAGTATAATAGGTTTTAAACATTCAACATTTGAAATGTTGAAACTTTGTTGAAAAAGGAGAATGTATGATGAAACTCAAAAGATTTTGTGCAGGGTTAGTGGCTTTATGTATGATGGGGGCTGTTGTGCCGGTGCTTCCGGTGCAGGAAAGTGCTGTCATTTCAGCGAATGCAGAGGGAGAAGATGTAGAATATACAGAAGGTACATATGAAAACCTGAAGTATGAAAAATATGCAGATTATGTAGAAATTTCTGGTGTGACAGATAAGAAAATCACAGAAGCAGTCATTCCAGCTGAAATTGATGGCTTTCCTGTGACAAATATCGGATATAATGCATTTGCGTATTGTTCAAATTTGACTTCTGTAGTTATTCCAGATAGTGTGATAGGTATTAAAAGTGGTGCATTCAGATTTTGTTCTGAATTGACTTCTATAACGATTCCAGATAGTGTGGTAAGTATTTGGAGATGTGCGTTTTCTAACTGTCCCAATTTAACTATTACAGTTTCTGAAAATAATACTGCTTATATTGTTGAAGATGACATTTTATTTAATAAAGATAAAACTTCATTAGTATGGTATTCTCTCAAAAAAGCTGAAAAAGAATATACTATTCCAAATAGTGTAATAAGCATTGAAGCTGGTGCATTTGCCAGATGTTCTAACTTAACTTCTATTACAATTCCTGAAAGTGTAATAAATATTGGAGATGAGTCATTCAATGGGTGTTCTAATTTAACTTCTATAATAATTCCAGATAATGTGACAAGTATTGGAGCAATGGCATTCGATAACTGTTCTAGTTTAACCTCTATTACTATTCCAGAAAGCGTAAATAAAATTGGGTATAGTGCATTTTCAACATGTGAAAATTTGGATTCTATTATAATAAAAAATCCAGATTGTAATATTGATGAGCATGGTGATGGAGATACATTTTCAAACAGATGGAATAATGAAACAAAAAAACGTGAATTCACTGGCACACTTTATGGCTATGAAGGCTCAACTGCTCAGGCTTATGCCGAAAAATATGGCTATCAATTCGCCCTTATCGGCTCAGAACCCAAAACAGAAGAACTCAAACAGGGTGACGCTGACGGCAACGGAGAAATTGATATTTTGGACGTTATCACCATCAATAAAGCCATCATGGGAAAAGAAAACCTCTCAGAAAACGGCTTGAAAGCTATCGACTTTAACGGCAACGGCAAGCCCGATTCCAGTGAAGCCCTCACCCTCCTGAAATATATTGTCGGTCTAATTACAGATTTTCATGCTTAATCTAAAAAAGTCCTCTCCGGAGGGCTTTTCTTTTTTTCGTGTTCCGGAAACTTTTGTGTATTTTTTGTGTAATGGCTAACAGGCTATTGACAAATTTTTCGGTTTATGTTAAAATAAATATGTCAGAAAATTGACAGGTGTATTTCTCAGAAATACATATATTTTAAGGAGGTTTTTTATTATGGCATTAGAAGGCGCACTGACCACCAATCAGAAAGTTCTCGACTGGGTACAGGAATGCATTGACCTGTGTAAACCCGACAAGGTAGTTTGGATTGACGGTTCTCAGGAACAGCTTGACGAACTTATCAAGGAAGTAACTTCTCTTCCGGACGGCGACCCCAATAAAATGTGGCACTTAAACGAGGAAAAACTCCCCGGCTGTCTGTATCATAGAACCGCTGTCAATGACGTGGCTCGTGTAGAAGACAGAACTTTCATCTGCACCAGAACAAAAGAAGATGCTGGTCCTACAAATAACTGGATGGACCCCAAAGAAATGTATGCAAAGCTGACACCTATGTATGATGGTGCTATGAAGGGTCAGACAATGTATGTTATCCCTTACAGCATGGGTCCTGTTACTTCTCCGATTTCTAAAGTCGGTGTTGAATTGACAGATTCTATCTATGTCGTACTGAACATGAATATTATGACCAGAATGGGCAAGGCTGCTTTTGACAAGCTCGGCGATTCCAATGACTTCGTAAGAGGTCTGCACTCCAAGGCTGACGTTGACCCTGAAAAGCGTTATATTGTACAGTTCCCTGAAGATAATACAATCTGGTCTATCAATTCTGCGTACGGCGGAAATGTTATTCTTTCCAAAAAGTGCTTTGCTTTAAGAATTGCATCTTTCCAGGGCAAGAATGAAGGCTGGATGGCTGAACATATGTTAATTTTAGGCGTTCAGAAGCCTGACGGCGATACAAAGTATGTTTGTGCAGCATTCCCGTCTGCTTGCGGTAAAACCAATCTGGCTATGCTGATTCCGCCGGAAGTTTACACAAAGAAGGGCTATAAAGTATTTACTGTCGGTGATGACATTGCATGGCTGAAACCGGGCAAAGACGGCAGACTGTATGCGATTAACCCTGAAAATGGTTTCTTCGGTGTTGCACCGGGTACAAATGAAAAGTCTAATTTCAACGCTTTAGCAGCAACTAAGAAAAATGCTATTTTCACAAACGTTGCATTAAATAATGATGATAATACAGTTTGGTGGGAAAAGCTGACAAAAGAACCGCCTGTAAACGCTACTGAATGGACTGGAAAAAAAGTCAATGGTGTAGAATATACAAACGAAGTTGACGAAAAGACCGGTAAGAAAAAGACTTTAGCACATCCGAATTCCAGATTTACAGCACCGGCTGAAAATTGTCCTTGTCTGTCACCGGAATTCAATAATCCTGATGGTGTGCCGATTTCTGCAATTGTATTTGGCGGAAGAAGAGCTTCTACCACACCACTGGTATATCAGTCTTTTGACTGGACACATGGTACTTACATGGGTTCTGCTGTATCTTCTGAAACAACAGCAGCAGCAACAGGTGCAGTAGGTGTTTTAAGACATGACCCGATGGCTATGAAGCCGTTCATTGGCTACAATGTAGGCGATTACTGGGCTCACTGGCTGGAAATGGGCGAAAAGCTTGGCGACAAAGCACCGAAGATTTTCAATGTAAACTGGTTTAAGCAGGACGAAAACGGCAACTTTATCTGGCCGGGCTTTGGCGACAACATGAGAGTACTTGACTGGATTCTCAAGAGATGTGAAGATGCTGTAGACGCTGATGAAACTGCTATTGGCTATCTGCCGAAGAAGGGCGACATCAACACAGAAGGCATTGAAGATGAAGTCACACCTGAAATCATGGACAAGCTGCTTGATGTAGATGCTGACCTCTGGAAGAAAGAAATTGCTGAAATGCGCAGATATTATGATGAAGACATTGCAGCAAAGGGCGGTCGTGTTCCGCAGGCTCTCAGAGATGTATTAGACAAGATTGAAGCAAATCTGAATAAGTAATTTTTCATAAAAAGCCCTGTTTCGGCAGGGCTTATTTTTTAGGAGGAAAATGTGTGAAAATGAAAAAAATACTTGCTTTTGTATCTGCTTTATGCATGGTGGGGTCAGTTCTTCCTGTGCTTCCTGTTCAGGAAAGTGCTTGCATTGAAGCAAGTGCAGAAGATAGTACAGAACTTTTCAATTACTCTAAGCAATGGGAACGCACTATTGAAAATGAGCGGATAGAAAGTATCTGGATTTCTGGTGTGAAAGATACTTCTGTGACAGAAATTATAATTCCAGCAGAAATTGATGGGTTGCCTGTTACAAAAATTGGCTGGAATGCTTTTTCCCGCTGTTCTAACCTGATTTCTGTTACATTTCCAGACAGTATCACAACCATTGAAGCAGGAGCTTTTTTTGGTACTCCGTGGCTGAAAGCGAAACAAGAAGAAAATCCTTTTGTTATTGTGAATGGAATTTTAATTGATGGTTCAGCCTGTACAGGAGATGTCATTATTCCGGATACTGTAAAAAGAATCAGCAGTAAAGCACTTACTAGTTCTAAATTAACTTCTGTGACAATTCCAGACAGTGTGATATTTATCAGTAATACTGCATTTGCTGATACATTTGTTGATTCCGTGCTGGCTTCTGTGAAAGTTTCTGAAAATAATCCTGTTTACGCAAGTGAAGATGGTGTCTTATTCAGCAAAGATAAAACAGAATTGCTGTTTTATCCGCCAAATAGTGAGAGAACAGAATATAGGATTCCTGACAGTGTGCAATCAGTTCAAACTTCAGCTTTTCAAAATTGCCAGAATTTAACTTCTGTTACCATTCCAGATACAATCACAAAAGTTTCAGGCGATATATTTTGGACTACCAGATACCCTGTGTATGTAGCTTATACTATAGCTATAACAGGGGGGACTTCATATGGTATTGCCGTACATGCTTTCGTGAATTGCCTTAATCTAAAGGAAATACATGTTTCAGAAAATAATACAGGTCTTTCCAGTGAAAATGGTGTACTGTTCAATAAGGACAAGACGGAATTGATTAGCTATCCCTGCGGAAAAGAAGGCGATTCCTATACTATTCCGGATTCTGTGACAAATATTCAGGCTGGTTCTTTTAGCAGTTGTCTTTTAAAAGAAATCACCATTCCGGAAAGTGTTACAAGAATTGGTGTACATGCTTTTCAGTGTTCTAACTTAACCTCTGTGACCATTCCAAAATCAGTGACAAAAGTTGGCGGATTAACATTTGTTTCCTGCCCTGATTTAAAGGCTGTCACTTTTGAAAATCCTGACTGTGAAATTGAAAGTACTCAGAATGATAGCATTTATAATAGCTTTAAATATGAAAATGGTTTTACTGTACTTACATTTGACGGTACAATCTACGGCTATGAAAATTCCACCGCTCAGGCATACGCTGAAAAATATAACCGGAAATTTGAGTTAATCGGCTCAGAACCCAAAACAGAAGAACTCAAACAAGGTGACGCTGACGGAAACGGAGAAATTGACATCTTAGACGTTATCACCATCAATAAGGCTATCCTCGGAAAAGAAAACCTCTCAGAAAACGGCTTGAAAGCAATCGACTTTAACGGCAACGGCAAGCCCGATTCTGATGAAGCACTCACCCTCCTGAAATATATTGTTGGTATCATTACGGACTTTAACGCTTAAAATCCCCTCTGCTCCTCTGCTTTGCTCAGGGAAGCAGATTTTTTTGTAAATTATGCTGAAAAACAGAATTTTCTTTTGTGTGAAATTTACAAAATCTATTTAGGGGATTGCAATTTTTCGGTAGCTGTGTTATAATTAAAATAATAAAATTTTCAGGGTACAACGTTTTTTACGTATCCTATGTAAAGGAGTCCAAAATATGGCACAGAAAGTTTGTTACAGCTGCGGCGCAAGACTGGCAAATAATCAGATTAGCTGCAAAAACTGCGGCGCACATCAGTGGCGCAAAGGCACAGATAAAATGAGCGTGGATAAGCTCAAAGAACTCGCTGACGAAGAATACCGTCAGGGCAGACTCGGCACAAGTGAAGAACATAACAGACATATGGAAAAATCTATGTTCTTATATTCTATCATCGTTGAAAAAATTGCTTACATGGCACCGAAAATGGAAGCAATTGAACCTATGGAAAGATGCATTCATATGCTGGATTATATTCTCATGCAGGAACGCCGTGCAAGTTTCTTAGGAGATGAAAGAAGACAGGCTCGTTACAGAGAATTGATGAATCAGATTACAAATGCAAAAGACAATCTGGTTTATGAACGCATGGAAAAAGCACATACAACTGAAAAAGTAAATGCGCCAAAGCCTGCACCTGCACCAGCTCCCGAAGAAGCTCCGGCAGCTGAAACATCTTCTTTAGCATCTACACTTCCGCCTCCGGAAAAGGTACAGCAGGCAGAAGCTCCCAAGCCTGCACCTGCACCAGTTCGTGATAATCTGGACGATTTAGTAGACTATGCAATTTTCACCGTTTCCGAAATGGACGAAATGGGAAGCTGGACATTCTTAGGCAAGCCCAGAACAAAGAATTACATGATTAGTATGCTGAGTTTCCTCCGTGAAATTAAAGGGCAGATTGACACACTTGAACAGAAAGAACGTGAAGTGCTGCTGCATGTTATGTTCCAAGTAGCAGACAGCTACAAGAATGGAACATATCCATTCCCACAGAATCCTGACAGAGCGATTGCATGGCATACAGAAGCTTCTAACAGAGGTTTGGTATTGTCACAGCTTGCCATTGGTGAAATTTATCTGAACGGCAGCGGCGGTATGAGAGCGCAGCCGGAAAAGGCTTTAGAATGGTATCAGAAAGCCCTTGATGCAAATAGCTCCGAAAAAGTGAATGATTATGCACAGGCGGCTATTGAACATATTAAGTATACCATGAACCAGAAATAAATAGTTTCAGACACTCCGGACTTTCTGGGGTGTCTTTTTTGGAAGGAGTTTTTGAAATGACTGAAAAGGAAAAAATGATTGCTGGAAAGCTTTATGATGCTTCTGGGGAAGAACTTACTTTGATGAGAAGAAAGGCACATAAACTTTCAAAAGATTATAATGATACTTATGAAGACGAATTCGAGAAAAGAGCGCAAATTTTAAAAGAGTTAATTCCACATGCTGGGAAGGAATTGTATTTACAGTCACCGATACAGTTTGATTATGGGGAATTCACATGGTTTGGGGACAGATGTTTTGCGAATTTTAATTTAACAGTGCTGGACTGTGCGCCTGTGAAAATTGGAAATGACGTATTTTTTGCGCCAAACTGTACGCTTGCAACACCGATGCACCCATTTCTTTTTGAAGAAAGAAATATGAAATACCGTGAAAACGGGGATTTATATGATTTAGAATATGCGAAGCCGATTACCATCGGGGACAATTGCTGGATAGCAAGTAATGTGACGATTTGCGGAGGGGTGACAATTGGAGCAGGTTCTATTATAGGGGCTGGAAGCGTTGTGACGAGGGACATTCCGGCTGGAGTGCTTGCAGCTGGAAATCCTTGTAAAGTGATTCGGAAAATTACTGAACAGGATTCTGTTTATCTGAAAAAAGAATTATTTTAATTTACAGTAACTGTTAAATTGATTTTCAGGTTCATTTCTTTATCTGGCTGAATGCCGTGACTTTCAAATAAATCCTGCATTCCGATAACGTCTGCTTTAGCGGAAAGCATTTCAAAGATAGCAGCTTGGCATTGCATTTCGATTTCTTCCTGAAGGAGTGTATTTAATGCAGGAGTACCAGTTCTGACAATGACGTGATAAAATAATTCTTGATTCTGAATTGATTTTTCGATACGGCAGCTTCTGATTAAAATATCTTTTTCGCCGTCAGGAGTTTGAAGGGTTTTATGAAAGTTGCCGGAATTTCTTCTCAGCCAGTACATGCCTTTGGAAGCAGAATCGGATAATTCTTTAAAATTGCCGTCTTTATGAAGAAATACCAAAGCCGGAACAGTTTGCTGTTTTTTCTGCATGGGAAGCAAAGCAGTTTCCCAGATGCCATGCCATTCGCTTAAAGCGGAAGCTAATTCAGTTGTACTGAGCAAACCATTTTGTTCTGACATGCGAATGACATGAATGAAAGAAGCATTATCCGGATTTTGAAAGAATTCTTCCGGTTTCGCATAAAGGACTTTGCAGGCAGGGGAAAGACCGTTATCAAAAAGCAATTCTTCTGCCGGATTTAAAGTGCAAGTACCGTCAAGGCATAATAATTCTGTATGCCCAATGAACACTTTTCCGCCATTAGAGGCTTCTTCCTGTCTTAAAACTTCTGAAATGCTGACCCCTTCCACAGGAAAAGAAACTGTTTGATGAAAGTCTTCTGTGTAAAAGCTTAAATTTTCCCCGTCACAGGTGAACCCGACAGACTGTGTGTAAAGTCTGTCGGAAATCATTTCAGAACTGCATCCAGTGAAGAATATACAAATACAAGGCAGTAAAAATTTAAGACATTTCATAGTGCGTTTGCTCCTTTTTCTGAATACTCCGGAAAAACTGCCGGATTCTGAGGTATAGGGGAATGAAAAATATAAAAACTGGCAGTGACCAGAAAATGATATTTTCCAGCATGTCACTTTTAAAGAAGTAAGCCGGAATTAACATGAAGATTAAAGAAACAGGAGCAGACCATTTTTCAGCAATAGGATACATTTGTTCAGCGATATGCTCCACGATGCCGGTTTGTAAAGTTGTATGCATAATGTGAAGCATGACAAATACTAAAATATATAAGGCATCTGCTCTCTGACCTTGTAAAGGCTGGGAAAGGGCTGTCAGCGTGAAAAATGGATAGCCATTTAAATGAATCAGCCTTCCGCCTGCGCTGATACTGAAAAATAAAATGAAAATGCAAAATAAAGCTTTTGCAATTAAATAGAAATTTACAGCACTGAATTTATGATGATTGCGGATATGGTCTGTTAAAATCCAGACAGCAGCAAGTTCACCGCTTAAAGAAAAATAAGTTTTGATACTGGGGAGAAAGTTTTCTGTTTGAAAGGAAATACGGCTTAAATCAGCTCTTTTCCAAGCTCCTAGAATTAAAACAAGCAGTGAAATGATAAATAATCCCATGACAATGGGGGCGGCTCTTGCAGTGGCTCTTAATCCGGCAGAACTTGTATAAAAACAGGTCAGAGCGATTAACACAGCAGCTGTTAATTTTCCGGAAGAGGGCAGAAGCTGAGGCGGTGCAGCTTCCCATAACTGAGCGAAACCATTTGCACCACAAATCAGGAAAAATAAAATATAAAGAATGCCTAATAATTTATGCTTTTGAATCTGGTTTGTGAAAGTGCCTGAATGAAGTGCTAACATGGGCAGACATAATAAAATTTGAAGCAGACAGGCGAAAGCTGTTCCGGTCATTTGCCCGTTTCCGTAAAGTGAGGGGATACAAATCACTGACCACGCACCAGAAAGAAATAAAATTGCAGTCAGCTGATGATTATGAATTTTGCTCATGATATTCCTCCACAGTGAAATTACCAAGCTGCATTCTGTGAAAATTAACTCTGGTAGCGACATCACGCATGGCACGGCTGTAAAAAGGTGCTAATGGTGCAGTGACCGGAAAGCCGAATGTTTCCGTTGCACAAAGATTATAAAGCATTGCCATGCCAAGCAGTCCGATTCCAAATAGCCCCCATAAACCGCCCGTCAGAATAAATAATAATCTCATAATTGTAACAGGTGCATTTAAATCAGGTGTCACAAATCCGGCAATTACTGAAATAGCCGTGACGGTGAGCATTGGTGTGCTGATAAGACCTGAACTGACAGCCGCATCACCAATAATTAAACCAGATACAATGCTGACTGCACCGCCGACAGATTTCGGAAGGCGAAGCCCTGCTTCCCGAATGATTTCATACATAAGCAAAACAAAAATTGTTTCAGTGGGCAGTGAAAGAGGTGCTTTCTGTTCTGCATCTGTTAAGATAAAAAGTAAAGTGCTGTTTAAAAGTTCCGGATGGTGCATACTGACAGCAATATATAAAGCTGGTAATAAGACAGCAATAAAAAATGCACTGTATTTCACCCATCTGCTGAATGCAGCATAGTAAGGCTTGTGATTATAATCGTCTAAAGTCTGAAAATTTTCAATAAATAATTTGGGAATGACCAAAGCAAATGGTGTGCCGTCTATTAACAGAATGACTCTGCCTTCCAGAAGTTTTGAACAAAGGACATCAGGTCGCTGACTTAAGCTGACACTGTCAAACAAACTCCCTCTGCACTTTTCAAGAAACGGCTGTAAATAGCCTGTAGAAAGAATTGTATCCAGTTCAGTAGAGGTTAATTCTTTTTTAATTTGGAACAGTAATTGCGGAGGAACTCTGTCTGTCAGCCAGCAAAGACAAATATCTGTCTGACTTAATTTTCCAGCTTTGGAAAGTTCAAATTTCAAGAGGGGCGTTTTCATTCTTCTGCGGAGAAGAGACATATTTGTACGGACGGTTTCTGTTAAGCCGTCATGTGCGCCGAATAAATTGGCTTCTCCGGAAGGTTCGCTGATACTTTTTTTATCATAGCCTTGTACACCGTAGGCAAGGGCAATATTCTGACCTTCCGCCAGAAGTACTGCAAAGCCAGAGTATAAAAAACAAAATAAATCATCGTAGTTTCTGACAACAGGTCTGTCAAGAGATAATAATAAATGTTGCTGGATATGTTGAAATAAATGATTGCTGTCTTTTTGGGGAGGAGTTTCTATTAATGGCCGGATAATTAAATCTGTCATAATGGCAGTGGACAACATGCCCTCACAGCCAAGTAAAGCACAGGAAATCCCTCCTATTGTAATTCTGTTGATTAAAATATCTGAACTGTTTGCACAGATAGTACGGACATCAGCAAGCATTTCTTCCAATGTGCCGGAAAGATTTTTTGTCATGCGGTTCACCTCCTGAATTAGCATGTCCGGCTTTTTAAAAATTATGCAGTTCTTTCGCCAAGAATGTGAAAAAAATAGTTGCATTTTATCATAATTTGTGGTATAATATAAATAATTAAAATTTTTCAAAATTAGAAGGGAAATGAATATGAAATTTCGTAAAACAATGATATTGACAGCAGCTGTTTTGATGGTTTCGCTTGCTGGCTGTTCCAGCAGTATTCCGATGCAGTCAGGGAATTATTCTGCACCAGCTGCACCGGCATTGGATAAGACAAAGGAAAGTTATAATGTAATTGATATGGAGTCAGTGGGGATTCCAACAGAAACAGAACCGCCTACAGAACCATTGTTTCAGCCGGCAGAAGTAAGCGTTGTTGCAGCGGGAGATAATTTAATTCATACCTGTGTTTATAAAACGGCTTCTAAATATGCAGCAGACGGAATTGTTTATGATTTTCACTATTGCTATCAGAACATTGCAAACAGAATTGCCGCAGCAGATTTAGCATTTGTGAATCAGGAAACTTTAATTTGTGACGGAAAGTTAGAATTATCCGGCTCGAATTTAAATTTCAATTCTCCGGTGGAACTGGGGTATAATTTAGTAGATATTGGCTTTGATGTGTTCAATATGGCGAATAATCATGTACTGGACAAAGGCACAGAAGGAATTGAATATACGCTGGACTATTGGGACAAGATTCAGGAAGCTAACAGAAATGTAGTTGTTTTAGGAACGTATCGTAATGAGAAAGATATGAATAATTATCGCATTACAGAAAAAGAAGGCTTAAAAATTGGCTGGCTTGGATATACAGACCATACAAACGGTTATGTTTTGCCGGAAGATACAGAGCTGATTATTCCGTATATGGCAGATGAAGAACTGATGCGTTCACAGGTGCAGGAACTTGCAGAACAAACGGATTGTGTTGTGGTATCCATGCACTGGGGCGAAGAAGATACTCATGAAATTGAAGATTCTGTGAAGGAAATTTCTCAGAAGCTGGTAGACTGGGGCGCAGATGTGATTATTGGCACAGGGCCTCACACACTCCAGTCTATGGAGTATTTAACCAGAGCAGACGGCACACAAGGCTTTGTATTTTATTCATTAGGAAATTTCATTTCCGGTCAGACAGATAATTTCAATGCAGTCGGCGGACTGGGAGAATTTCATATTTGCCGTGATACCGAAGGCAATATTACAATTAAAGATGCTGGTGTGACACCGATTATCACACATTATGATTCTGATATGACAAATGTCCGTGTATACCCTTATGATATGTATACAGACGAACTTGTGGAAAACCATTACCTTCCCTATGCACCCAGCGGTACGCACAAAGAATGGAGCTGGGGTGTCATTGATACAATTATAGAAGAAAACGTTCCCGAAGAATTCCGGAGAAATTATACCAGACATGCCGGTACTGTCAGCGAAGACGATGATGATTACGATGATGATTATGATGATGAGAATGATGACGATTAAACAGCTCTTTTCTTGAAAAAAGGTTGAAAAAACCTTAAAAAATCCCAGCCTTTGTGAGAAATTTAGAATTACTGACTTGAAATTTGTATAAAACAATGATTTTAAAAAAATAACGAAAAAACTATTTACTTTTTTAAAATTATAGTGTATAATAATAATTGCAGGAGAAAATGTTCCGCAAAATGTCAGAAAACGTTTTATATGATGTTTGAGATGGGTAAAATTTTTCCATTTCCTGAAATGCCATTCATGAGTTTCGGCATAATGCACAAAGGCTGTATTAAGTTTTTGGAAGTTTGTACAAAATGTAGGAAATTCTCTTGACTTATGTGATATTTTGTCCTATAATAACAATAAGTAGATGTGGGGCAGTCCTGTCACAGAATATAATAGGGAAGGAAGTTCTTCCACCCGTTATATACACGTATGATTTAATTTTATGTTTCCAAACAAATGAAGGAGGAAAGACAATTATGAGAGTAAGGAAAATCGCTGCCGCTTTGGCTGCCGTTTCCATGTTGA
This sequence comes from Oscillospiraceae bacterium, assembly GCA_045541055.1. Lineage (GTDB taxonomy): Bacteria > Bacillota > Clostridia > Oscillospirales > Ruminococcaceae > UBA3855. Next base: position 20,085 of record JAZQIL010000183.1, on the reverse strand, counting down.
CCACCATCGCAGCACAAAATGTTTTTGCTGCTGACACTGTTACCGTAAGCGGAGAAAAGGTGAAAGCAACTGCGGGCTCTGATTTTACAATGGCAATTAGTTTGAGCGGTGTTCCTGCTGCTGGTGTGAATGCTGTTGAATTTGAACTGACCTATGATTCTGCTGCAATTGCAATTACTGGTGCAGAAGCTGGTGCAATCGTAAATACTGGTGCTTCTGCAAAAGAAGGCTTTGAAGGTGTTACCGTTTTTGATGCTGACTATTCCGTAGACGGTACTGTTACTGTTACTTATGGTGTTGCATTAGATGACAGCACTTACTGGGTAACAAAAGACGGTGTGTTCCTGACACTGAACGGTAAAGTAAAAGACGGCACAAAAGATGGTACTTACGACATTAAGTTCCAGGCTATCAGCCGTGAAACCTATGACGGTTCAGGCAAAGCAAACAGCGATATCAACATCGGTACAATGAGTGCTGACGGCACAATTACAGGTTATGCTGTAAAGTCTACAAACGGCGCAGTTGTTGTTGGTAAGGCTGAAGATACTACCGAACAGAAGCCTACAGATGTAGCTCCTGCTACAGGTAAGAAAGGTGATGCTGACTGCAACGGTGAAGTAGATATTCTTGACGTTATCAGTATCAATAAGGCAATCATGGGTAAGGAAAATCTGACTGAACAAGGTCTCAAGAACATTGACTTCAATGGCAACAGCAAGCCGGATTCCAGCGAATCTATGTCTGTTCTGAAACTGATTGTTGGCATGATTACAGAAGCTGACCTTTGATTTTAAAAAATGTCCGCCAATTCTGACATCTTTTGTTGAGACATCTTAGGAAAAAAATTATTTATCTGGCAGACGGCGACAAACGTCTGACCACTAAAACAGAAAGGAATTAATTAGTTATGAAGAAGGTAATTTCTGCACTGACAGCTGCCACAATGGTAGCAAGTATGTCTGCAAGCGTAATGTCTGCGTTTGCTGTTTATGGTCCAAGCGATATCGCTTTTACTATGAGAGTGAATCCGGATTCCTATTATGATGTATCCGGCACAATCACAAAGAAGGCACAGGATGCTAAGTTCACAGTTTCCGAAGATGGCAAGACCATCACATTTGCAAGCGCAGCAGATGCAGCTGGTGCAAAAATCGGTATTGATGCTTACATGGTAGCAGATGTTTCCAGCCCGTCTGTACAGTCCGTTGGCGGTCTGGTAGAAGTTGACGGCAAGAACGTTCACATTCAGCATGACCCCAGTGGCGACGGCCAGAGTGGTGCAAACCTCAGCAAGGCTGTAGCAGGTGATGCAGAAGCTACTTACACTGCAAAATCCGGTGACTTTACAGCAGACCGCTTTGTTAGTGCATTTGGCTATGTTGATTCAAGAAAAGGCACATATGCTGACAATACAAGCTCTATCACATACGTTCACAGCTCTGAATGGGCATGGGCTGATACTTACACAGGTCCTGAAGTACTGCTCTGGATTTGGATGTACAATCTGTCCGGTAAGGGCGATGGTGCAACAAAGGATACTGCTGCATTCCTCGGTGCAAAGTCCGATGATTTCCCTGTAACAGAATTTACAATTGAACTCGACAAGGATATCAAAGACGGTGTTTACACTGTAGATTATGCTGAATCCTATGACCATCAGCAGTATGGCAAAACTACTTCTTCCTTCGTAAACGTAGGTACAAAGGATGTTGTTGTTCCTGCTAGCATGTCTGGTATCACTATCGTAGTTGGCGATGCTCAGGCAGAAACTAAAGAAACTCCTACAGAAACCAAGGAAACACCTACAGAAACCAAGGAAACACCTACAGAAACCAAGGAAACTCCTACTGAAACCAAGGAAACACCTACAGAAACCAAGGAAACTCCTACAGAAACCAAGGAAACTCCTACTGAAAAGGTAGAGCCTTCAGAAGCAAGCCATGACAAGGGCTATGAATGGGATATCGCTGATGTAGAATATACACCTGTTGATATGAGCAAGGACGAAGTTGACGTTGATATCAACGTTTACAATGACCCTGGTACTTATGGTGTACAGTTCAAGGTTCTGATTGATGGCAAGGAAATTTCTGACCCGAGCTGCCCGTTTGAACTCTATGATGTAGTAGACGGCGGCGGTTATGCTAAGATTGGTACACTTCAGCCGAACCTCGACACTGGTGACATTGCTATTTCCTTCAACGGTGAAGGCAATGACAAGGCTGCTGATGGTACAGCTGCTGTACAGTTACAGTTCATTCCGAAGGAAGGCGTAACAGCTGAAACATTTGTACCTGGCACTACTTACAAGGTTACATTTGCAACAGAAGGCTACAAGTTCGCTGACTATGACAAGAACGTTTACAAGGATATCGTTCTGACAGCTGGTTCTATCAAGATTCCGGGCGGCGAAGATACAACAGAAGCTACAGAAGAAACCAAGCCTACAGAAACTAAGGAAACACCTACAGAAACTAAGGAAACTCCTACAGAAACCAAGGAAACACCTACTGAAACTAAGGAAACACCTACAGAAACCAAGGAAACACCTACAGAAACCAAGGCTCCTGCATCAGGAGATGATGGTGACCTCCTCTACGGTGACGTAAACCAGAACGGCAAGGTTGAACTCGTTGATATCGTTATGCTCAACAGATATCTCACAGGTTATGACAACCAGACTCTGAATGAAAACCAGATGGAAGTTGCAAACTGCGCTGGTAATAAGACCAAAGACGTTGTTGATACCAAGAAGGCTGACCTGACTGGTGCTGACTCCGTTGAAATTCTGAAGTACCTGATTGGTCTGGTTGCTTCCCTCCCGACTGCTTAATTACCCTACAGGATTTTTCCAAAAATTACGAACTGTGTTCAGGCGGATTCCGTCTGAACACGGTTTTAAAGTCCTGAAAATTTATATTTCAGAAAGGAAATACGTGCAATGAAGAAAATATTATCTGCATTGACAGCGTTGTGCATGTGTGCTTCCATGGCGACTGGTGTACTTCCGGCTTCGGCTTTGAATGCCCTGACACCAGTGGATACAGTGATTGCAGCTGCAAATGACACTTCTGCACATGACAAGGGTTACGAATGGGACATCGCAGATGTAGAATATACACCTGTGGATATCGCTAAGGACGAAGTCGACCTTGATATTAACGTTTACAACGACCCTGGTACTTATGGCGTACAGTTCAAAATTCTGATTGACGGCAAGGACTTTTCTGACCCAGACTGCCCGTTTGAACTCTATGATGTAGTAGACGGTGGCGGTTATGCCAAAATTAGCACACTTCAGCCAAACCTTGACACAGGTGATGTTGCTATCTCCTTCACTGGTGAAGGCAATGATAAGGCTGCAAATGGTACAGCTGCTGTACAGCTCCAGCTGATTCCTAAGGAAGGTGTAGACTATGTACCGGGTACAACTTATAAAGTAACCTTTGCTTCTACAGGCTATAAGTTCGCTGACTATGACAAGAATGTTTACAAAGATATTATTCTGACAGCTGGTTCTATCACGATTCCTGGTGGTCAGACAACCGAATCTACGGAAAAGCCGACTGAAACACAGAAGCAGACTGAAACTCAGAAGCAAACTGAAACTCAGAAAACAACTGATAAAACAGAACCTGCCGCTTCCAAGGGTTATGAATGGGATATTGCAGATGTGGAATATACTCCCAAAGACCTTTCTAAAGATGAAGTTGATGTTGATATTTTTGTAAATAATGACCCTGGTCTCTATGGTGCGCAGTTCCAGATTTTAGTTGATGGCAAGGAAATTTCTGACCCAAGCTGTCCGTTTGAACTCTATGATGTAGTAGACGGCGGCGGTTATGCTAAGATTGGTACACTTCAGCCGAATCTGGAAACTGGTGACATTGCTATCTCTTTCAATGGCGAAGGCAATGACAAAGCTGCTGATGGTGCATCTGCTGTTCAGCTTCAGTTTATTCCAAAAGAAGGCACAACAATAGATACATTTGTCCCTGGCACTACTTATAAGATTACATTTGCTTCTACAGGTTATAAGTTCGCTGACTATGAAAAGAATGTTTATAAAGACATTACTTTAACTGCTGGTTCTATCACAATTCCTGGTGGTCAGACAACCGAATCTACAGAAAAGCCAACTGAAACCCAGAAGCAGACCGAAACTCAGAAGCAGACCGAAACTCAGAAAACAACTGAATTCACAGAACAGCAGAAAGAAATTGATGCTGAATGGATTATTGGTAATAAGACTGTAAAACCGGGCGAAACTGTTACCATTCCTGTTACTGTAAAGGGCGATAAAGACGGCATTAACAGCTATATCATGAAGATGGGCTTGGCAAAGGGCTTATCTAATGCCACAGCTGCTGCTGCCGGCAGTGCATACGCTGACTTAGCCTTTGTATCCAATACTGACAATATGTCTTTTGCTGGTACAAATAACAGCAAAAAACAGAATATTGTTGCAGCAGATGATGCAGTTGTATTTGAAGTAACCTTTACAGCTCCGACAGCTCCCGGCAAATATGATTTAACATTTGCTGACCTTTCTGTTTATGACATTGATATGACCAAGCTTGTTCCAAAGACAACAAATGGCTATATTGAAGTTGTTGACGAAGAATTCGTTCACAATCAGAAAGATACTGCTGCAAAGTGGGTTATCGGCAAGGTAGAAGCAGAACCCGGCGAAACTGTAAAAGTTCCGGTATCTGTTGAAGGCGATAAAGACGGTTTGAACAGCTACCTTGTAAAGATTACACAGGACGCTGGTCCGAAAGCTACTGGTGCAACTGCTGGCTCTGCTTATTCTGAACTCAGCTTCCAGGCAAATAAAGATAATCTGACATTTGGCGGTACAAATTCCGACCAGAAGAAGAATATTGTTGCTGCTGACGGCGATGTATTCTATATGGAATTTGAAGTTCCGTCCGATGCTGCACCAGGTACAAAGTATAACCTGAAGTTTGCAGATATTGACCTCGAAGACATTGATATGAATCAGCTGATTCCTTCCAAGGAAGATGGCTGGATTCAGGTGAAAAATAAGCCTGAAGTCGGTGATGCTGGTAAGTGGATTATCGGTAAAAAGACCGTGAAACCCGGTGCAACTGTTACCATTCCTGTTACTGTAGAAGGGGATAAGAACGGTATTAACAGCTACATCATGAAGATGGGCTTAGCAGAAGGACTGACAAATGCAACTGCTGCTTCCGGCGGAGATGCGTATGCTTCTGTTGACTTTACTTCCAATGTTGACAACATGACATTTGGTGGTACAAACTTCAGCGTGAAGGAAAATATTGCACTTTCCAAGGACGGCGCAACTGTATTTGATGTTACATTTACAGCACCGACAGCACCTGGCAAGTATGATTTAACATTTGATGACCTGTCTGTTTATGACATTAACATGTCTGAACTGACTCCTGAAAAGGAAAATGGTTGGATTGAAGTTGTAGATGAAACTCCGACTACAGAAAGTGCCGGCAAGTGGATTATCGGTACAGCAACTGTAAAACCGGGTGAAACTGTCACCATTCCTGTTACTGTAGAAGGCGACAAGAACGGTATTAACAGCTACATCATGAAGATGGGTCTGGCAGCTGGTCTGACAAACGGTACAGCCGCAGCAAATGGCAATGCATATGCTGGTCTGGAATTTGTATCCAATCTTGACAACATGACATTTGGCGGTACAAATACAACTGTGAAAGAAAATGTTGCCCTTTCCAAGGACGGCGCAACTGTATTTGATGTTACATTTACAGCACCGACAAAGCCGGGCAAGTATGACTTAACATTTGATGACTTGTCTGTTTATGACATTAACATGTCTGCACTGACACCTGAACAGCAGAACGGCTGGATTGAAGTTGTAGATGATACAACTGAGTCAATTCCAGTTGAAGTTGGTGATGCTGGCAAGTGGATTATCGGTACAGCAACTGTAGAACCTGGTGCAACTGTCACCATTCCTGTTACTGTAGAAGGCGACAAGAACGGTATTAACAGCTACATCATGAAGATGGGTCTGGCAGCTGGTTTGACAAACGGCACAGCCGCAGCAAATGGCGATGCTTATGCTGGCCTGGAATTTGTATCCAATCTTGACAACATGACATTTGGCGGTACAAACACAACTGTGAAAGAAAATGTTGCTCTTTCTAAAGACGGCGCAACTGTATTTGATGTAACCTTCACAGCACCGACAAAGCCGGGCAAGTATGACCTGACATTTGATGACCTGTCTGTTTATGACATTAACATGTCTGCACTGACACCTGAAAAGCAGAACGGCTGGATTGAAGTTATCGCTCCTTCCAGTGAAGAAACTTCAGAAGCAGAAACGATTGAAATCGGCGATGCTGGTATGTGGATTATTGGCACAGCAACCGTAGAACCTGGTGCAACTGTCACCATTCCTGTTACTGTAAAGGGCGACAAGAACGGTATTAACAGCTACATCATGAAGATGGGTCTGGCTGCCGGTCTGACAAATGGTACAGCAGCAGCAAACGGTGATGCTTATGCTGGTCTGGAATTTGTATCCAATCTTGACAACATGACATTTGGCGGTACAAATACAACTGTGAAAGAAAATGTTGCTCTTTCTAAAGACGGTGCAACTGTATTTGATGTAACCTTCACAGCTCCGATGGAACCTGGCAAGTATGACCTGACCTTTGCAGACTTGTCTGTTTATGACATTAACATGTCTGAGTTGACACCTGAAAAGCAGAACGGCTGGATTGAAGTTATCGCTCCTACCAGTGAAGCTACTGAAGAAAGTACAGAAGCTCCTACTGAAACTACAGAAAGGTCTACTGAAAAGATTGCGGACAGCACAGAAGTTCCTACTGAAAAGCCTACTGAAACCACAGAAAAGCCCACTGAAACTACTGAAAAAACCAGTGAACAAGTTTTACCTAGTGAAGTTAGTGATGCTGGTCTGTGGGTAATTGGCACAGCAACCGTAGAACCTGGTGCAACTGTCACTATTCCTGTTACTGTAATTGGTGATAAGAACGGTATTAACAGCTACATCATGAAGATGGGTCTGGCTGATGGCTTAACAAATGGTACAGCAGCAGCAAACGGCGATGCTTATGCTGGTCTGGAATTTGTATCCAATCTTGACAACATGTCCTTTGCAGGTACAAACACAACTGTAAAAGAAAATATTGCACTTTCCAAGGACGGTGCAACTGTATTTGATGTAACCTTCACAGCTCCGATGGAACCTGGCAAGTATGACCTGACCTTTGCAGACCTGTCTGTTTATGATATTAACATGTCTGAACTGACACCTGAAAAGCAGCCTGGCTGGATTGAAGTTATTGCTCCTACCAGTGAAGCTACTGAAGAAAGTACAGAAGCTCCTACTGAAAGTACAGAAGCTCCTACTGAAAGTACAGAAGCTCCTGCTGAAAGCACAGAAAAGCCCACCGAAAGTACAGAAGCTCCTACCGAAAGCACAGAAGAATCAATTGAAATCGGCGATGCTGGTATGTGGATTATTGGTACAGCAACTGTAGAGCCTGGTGCAACCGTTACAATTCCTGTTACTGTAAAGGGTGACAAGAACGGTATTAACAGCTACATCATGAAGATGGGTCTGGCTGCCGGCTTAACCAATGGTACAGCAGCAGCAAACGGTGATGCTTATGCTGGTCTGGAATTTGTATCCAATCTTGACAACATGACTTTTGCAGCGACAAATACAACTGTAAAAGAAAATATTGCACTTTCCAAAGATGGCGCAACTGTATTTGATGTAACCTTCACAGCTCCGATGGAACCGGGCAAGTATGACCTGACCTTTGCAGACCTGTCTGTTTATGACATTAACATGGCTGAACTGACACCTGAAAAGCAGCCTGGCTGGATTGAAGTCATTGCTCCTTCTTCTGAAGAACCTTCCAGTGAACCGGTTTCTGAATCTACAGAACCTTCCAGCGAACCGGTTTCTGAATCTACAGAACCTTCCAGCGAACCGGCTTCTGAATCTACAGAACCTTCCAGCGAACCGGCTTCTGAATCTACAGAACCTTCCAGTGAACCGGCTTCTGAATCTACAGAACCTTCCAGTGAACCGGCTTCTGAATCTACAGAACCTTCCAGCGAACCGGTTTCTGAATCTACAGAACCTTCCAGTGAACCGGCTTCTGAATCTACAGAACCCTCCAGTGAACCGGCTTCTGAATCTACAGAAGATACTTCCGAAACTGCTGACCAGACAAATGAAAGCATTGAGCCTTCTGTAGAGCCGACACAAGACAGCTCTGAAACAGTTCCTACTGAATCTGACACATTGCCTCCAGTAATCAGCGACCTTACAGCAACATGGGAAATTGGTAACAAGAGTACACATGCTGGCACATCTGTTTCCGTTCCGATTACAATTACTGCTGAAGATTTGGAAGCTTTGAAACTGAACTCCTTCAAGTTTGATATTGACTTCCAGTTTGGCGAAGAAGGTCCGAAGTATACTGGCTTTACGCTTGGTACTTCTTACAAGTTGATGAACATCACAGAAGGTACTGAAAATCAGTTTGCAGGTACACTTGCTGGTGCAGCAGATGAAGAACAGGCTGCAAATAACTCTATTCTTGTATATCTGAACTTTGACGTTCCAGAAGGTACAGCAGCTGATGTCTACAAAATCACCTTCAAAGAACCTGGTGTAAACGACACAGTAGAAGCAATCAAAGTCAACGACAATAAAGTTGCTGTTACTGAAGTAGATGGCTATATTGAAGTTCTGGCGGAAGACGTTGTTCCTACCGTTGTTCAGTATCAGTACAATATTCAGGGCAAGAAGAAGTTCTACTTCTCACATGACAACAGACCGTTTGACCTGAAGAATGACCTGATTGAAGTAGGTACACTGAAGAGACGTGAAATCTACAGTGATAATACTGCTGAAAATCCGCATGTCAGCGACTGGTCTACTGTCAATGAACTGGTTGATTTTGAACTGGTGAATAAAGACCTGAATAATCCGAAGGCTGTCTTTGAAAACGAATTCCCTGAAATGGTACCCGATAAGTACAGAGATTATATCGTTGCCAATGCAAACAGCAATAAACATGATGCATACTTCAAGAGTACACTGAAATTTGTTCCTGTGAATGCAGATTATGCTAACATGGAAAATGCACCTGACTGGAAGTTTGTCAATGTAGATGAAAACGGCAATGTAACAGAAGAGCTTGCAGATGATGCAGCAGCTGTAACAGGAACTGTTTACATCGGTGTAAAGGGCGATACAACGCTGAACGGTGTTGTAAACTCCAAGGATGCTGCATCCGTTCTGGTATATGCTGCGAACTTCGGTGCAGGTAATGAAGCAAAGATTCTTGCTGAAGATATTACAGAAGAAGAGCTGAAATTATCTGAACTGGAAGAAGCAGTAAATGCTAAGATTGTTCTGGAAGATTTCGTATACTTCCTGAGCGATGTCAACGGCGAATCTGAAGACCATGGTGCTACTTCCAATGGTGCAGTTGATGCAATTTCCGAAACCGTGAACTCACCTCTGCGTGCAAACGATGCTGGCTTCATGCTCGTATACGCTGCTAACCAGGGTGCTGGTAACGACCCGAACTGGTATGACACATTAACAAGCCCGCTTCCGAAGTATACAAAGGAAATTGGCGAATTTAATGGTATGACTGGTAAGGAATAATCTGTAAATTTACAGTGATATCTGAAAAACCTCCCGTAAAAAGGAGGTTTTTCTTATTTTTATGATGCAAAAAGAAAAACTCTGCATGAAAAATTGCAGAGTTTTTGATTAAGCTTGTTGTTCTGGTATGACTGCACGGAGAATTTTATGATAGACCGCAGTCGGATTGGAAAGAATTTTATCTCCCAGAAGGTGAGCTTGATGTTCATCGGGGGTAAAGAGGGTTAATTCTAAAAGAACAAGTGTATGGTCAACTAAGCGGACGTGTAAATGACAGCCTTGTTCTAACGGTTCGTAAGAAATTTTGAGTTGTTCTTCTAATTTACGCCGTTTTACTGCAGACTGAGCAATTTCAGTAATACGTTCACGGTAAGATTTTCCGATAAGATGGTGAAAGTGTTCAGCATGTTCGATACCTTTTTCAGTTAAGGAATAATATTTTCCGTCATCTTTCTGCACGCAGGAAATAGCATTTGTTTCTTCCATTGTCTGCAAAGCGTCCTGAAATGCGAAATAGTTAATAATGCCATTGGTAACGGCAATATCGTAAAGCATATCTGCATCAAGAGGTTTTGCGATTTGCTGCATGAGATAACAAAGCAGAATATTTGCAGTGACGGGGTCGGAAATAGTACGGTCAGCAAGTTCGGAAATTTTGTGTAAATTTTCATCACGCATGATGTAGGCCTTTCTGAGTGATATCAGCAGAAATGCGGATATTCCAGCATGTGGGAAAGTAAAGCGATATTGACAGCAGCTTCCACACAGGGAACTAGTTTAGGAAGAATACAGGATTCAGGAGCGGAAGGTTGCGGAAGTGTTTCTGTTTCCATGCTGGAAAGGTTAATTGTTTTCTGTGCTTTTCCAACGGAAGCAGGCGGACGGAAAGCGACTTTGAGCGTAATGGGCATACCGGAGGAGATACCGCCAAGGATACCGCCATGTGTATTGGAAGCGGTTTTAATATGGCCGTGTTTGTCTACATAGTAAGAATCGTTGCATTGACTGCCTGTCATTTCAGTGACATCGAAGCCAGCACCGAATTCCAAGCCACGAATATCAGGAAGAGCAAATAATAATTGTGCAATGGTATTTTCGAGACCGTTAAAGACGGGAGAACCGATACCAGCCGGAACATTGACAGAAACACATTCAATTGCACCACCAAGGGTTTCACCGCCGTTAGCAGCCGCCTGAATATCTGCAAGCATTTTCTCGCCCTGAGCGTTTTGAATGACGGGGAATTGTTTATAGCGTACAGCAAGGATATCTTCTTTTGTAACGGAGACATGATTGAATGTTCTGTCATGAATGCCGTGTACTTCTTCAATATGCGCCCCTGTGTAAATGCCTCTTCGTTCCAAGATTTGAGCGCAGACTGCACCGGCAAAGCATAAGGGGGTCATCATAGAGTAAGAGACATGACCGCCGTCACGGATATCATTAAAGCCTTTATAACGGAGCGTGCCGGTATAATCAGCATGGCCGGGGCGGGGGAGACGGTTAATTTGTGAAAGGTTTTGGACGGGTTGACTAGTATTTTGAATGAAAGCGCATAAGGGCGAACCGGTTGTTCTGTGATTCAGAATGCCGGACATCACCTGACTTAAAGCAGGGTGACCATTTTCATCTGTGCCATGCCGTTCCATGAACTGAGAAAGTTGATTTGAATCAATATATTCACCTGGGGGGAGATTGTCAATTGTCACACCGATAGCAGGTCCTTGTGATTCGCCGAATACAGAAACAGAAATGTTATGATTCCAAATGGACGCCATGAATAATACCTCCTAAATTCTGATAGTCCTGAAAAAATGTTGGATAAGATTTTTCTACGCATTCTGCGCCTTGAATGGTTACTGGTTCAGAAGCACGGGAAGCAGCAATTGCTGCACACATTGCGATTCTATGGTCGCCTGCGCTGTCGACTGTGCCGCCATGCAAAGTAGCTGGGTAAATTTCCAAACCATCGGGGAGAATTTTAACTTTTCCGCCGAGTGCGTTAAGCATGTGAGCAGTGGATTCAAGACGATTACTTTCTTTTATGCAGAGCCTTTGTGCATTACAGATAATAGTAGGCTTTTGGCCGAACGTGGCAAGAACAGCAAGAATGGGAACTAAATCAGGAATATTTTTAGCATCAATTAGAAATTTATCCTGATTGTCATTTTTCTGGTAGCATATTTTTTCGATAAGTTCCACAATTTTTCTGTCACCCTGAACGGATTTGGGAGGAATATTTTCAAGAACAATTTGATTGCCGATTGCATTTGCAACGTAGAAAAAGGCAGCCTGAGAGAAATCGCCTTCTACGGAGAGGGTTTTTGCATGATAGTGCTGATTGCCGAAAATATGCCAGCTGTTCGGAAGTTCTTTGACACATACACCGAACTGTTCCATACAATGTACTGTCATATCCGCATAAGGGCGTGACTCTAAAGGGGAAGTTAGAAAAATTTCAGAATCTTCTTTCAGGAGGGGGAGTGCAAGCAGCAGACCTGTGACAAATTGAGAAGAAATGTCGCCTTCCAGCTGAAATTTACCACTTTGCAGCTGCCCTTTGATAGTGAAAGGCATTGTATTTTGGTAGTCGAAAGCAATGCCTTTTTGAGAGAGTTCTCTCAAGTAGGGGGTAATGGGACGCTGAGGGAGTCTTCCCTGTCCTGTGAAGGTGGTTTCTGCACCGAGAGCGGCAGCAACAGGGATTAAGAAACGTAAAGTTGAACCGCTTTCACAGCAGTCTGCAAGAGCCTTTTTTGGACGTTCCGTCAGCCCAGTGACGAAAACGGTATCTTCCTGAATGGAAATTTCTGCTCCAAGGGCTTTCATGACGGAAATAGTGGCTTCAATATCTTTGGAAAAGCTGATGCCGGAAATTTCAGAAGTACCTTTGCTGAGTGCAGCGCAGATTAACATTCTGTGAGCAATGCTTTTAGAAGAGGGGACTTTGACTCTTCCCCTTAGTTTATGAGGTTGAATTTGTATATTCATGTAAATTATCCTTTCAGGTCGGGGAAGCGAAATGATTTCGGAAGTCAGAGAGAGAATCGCTTCTGATGTCAGCAGTTCCAATAGGGTCACAAATGATGTAGCGGAGTTTTTTACCGGAGCGTGTTTTGTCATTTCCGCAGAGTGCAGCAAGTGCAGGGAGAGGTGCAGGCACATCTGTAGGGAGGTGATAGCGTTCTGCACAGGCTTTTAATTTGAGGTAGTCTTGTTCATTGCCGAGTATTTTCGTAATTAAGCACATACCGGCAGCGACTGCACAGCCGTGTGTGTAAGTTTCATAATGATAATAAGCTTCAATGGCATGGCCAAGTGTATGGCCAAAATTCAGAATCATTCTGAGACCGGTATCGAGTTCATCTTCAGCAACGACATCACGTTTAATTGCAATGCAGGCAGGTATAATTTCGTCAAAATGTTCATGAACGGAATGCAGGTCATAGGAAGATAATTTCTGGAAAAGTTCTGCATCAGCAATCATGCCGTATTTAATGACTTCGCCCATACCGTCAATCAGGAAAGGTTCAGGGAGTGTTTTAAGGGTATCGGGGTCACAGAGGACAGCAACAGGCTGTTTGAATGCACCGACAAGATTTTTCCCTTCTGGGAGGTCAATGGCTGTTTTACCGCCGACAGAAGAGTCTACCTGCGCTAATAAAGAAGTAGGAATTTGAATATAGGGGAGACCTCTGAGGAAAGTAGCTGCTGCGAATCCGGTAATATCACCGACAACACCTCCGCCAAGTGCAATTAAGCAATCGGAACGGGTAATTTCATGCTGACAGAGGAAAGTATAAATTTTAAGAAGCGTTTCAGCATTTTTAGAAGTTTCACCGTGAGGGAAAACGAATTTAGCAGTACGAAAGCCGGAATTTTGGAGAGACTGTTCGACAGTTTGAGAATAGAATTTATCTACATTATCATCTGTGATAATCACACAAGTTTCAGCGGAAACAAGTTTTTGAATAATATCTCCGGATTTTTGGAGAATGCCACGTTCGACAAGCACATCATAAGCATCGTTGACAGGCACATGAATTGTTTGCATAAGAACCTCCTGCATTTTGTAATTTCTGGAAATGAAAAAAAACTTACTCTTATATTATACTGAATTTTTCAGTATTCGTCAAGTAAAATCTTGTTATTATTTTAAAGAATTCTAAAAAAAACAAAAAGAAACATAAATTTTGTCGGAAATAATAAAAACAGAGTACTGCATCAGCAATACTCTGTTAGAAATTTGCAAAAGAGAGTAAATTAAGAAACTCTGAAATGATTCTGAGAACCGTCACCATAGAAATATTTATAACCATGGTTGAATGCAGAGGGGTCAGCGAAGTATAAATCTACAGCAGCCTTTACATTATCGGTTACTTTTCTTGTATAGGTAGTGCAGTCAGCATAGGTAGAAGAACCGCTGAACTGATATTTTTGTGTAATAACGCCGTAAATAGTATTCGGGAATTCAGAAGAAGCAACACGGTTCATAACTACTTCTACTACTTTGGCTTTATTTTCGATTGTGATGACATCTGAACCGGCTTCATGTGCTACACAGTTGCAGAGGAGAATGTATTCTCTGTTGGAGATAGAGAGAGCAGGAGAAATTTCCTCTACTTCTTCTATAACAGCTTCTGTTTCTTCTACTTTTTCAGTAGCTACTTCAACAGGAGCTTCCTGAGGAACTTCAGGAGCATATTCCTGTGCAGTTTCCATTTCTTCAAAGTTTCCGCTTAAAAGCTCATCTAAAGTGAAATCAGAAGCATCTACAATTTCGGCTTCACTGATAGTAGTGGTTGTTTCAGTTGTGGTGAGGATAGGTTCAGTAGTGGTAGTAGTTGTTGTTGAAGTGGAAGTTGTGGTTGTGGTAGTCGTTGTTGAAGTAGTAGTTGTTGAAGTAGTAGTTGTTGTTTCATCAGTGGTGGAAGTAGTGGTTTCAGCAGTAGTTTCAGCCACTTTAGAAACAGCAGGAGCAGAAATGCTTGGAACAGTTACTTTTACAGTAAGTGATTTAGGAGCAGTTGTATTTGTTGTTTCCGGCTTTACAGTTTCAGCGGGCTGTGTTTCGGGAGTTGTTTGAGGCTGTTCTGTTTCAGAGACGGGAAGTTCAGTAGGAGCTTCTGTCTGTGGAGCTGTAGGAGCTTGTGTTTCCTGAACAGCAGTTGTTTCTGGAGTTGTTTTTGTACTTACATTAGATTTTACAAAAACTCTTGCAGTGACAGCAGTAGACTGCTGAGGTTCAGGAGTTTCTGCATTTGGGGTTGTTTCCTGAATGGTTTCCAGTTCCTGAACAGCAGGAGCGGTTTCCTGTGCCTGTACGTAATTTTCTACAGGAGCAACAGCGGAGATTTCCGCCGGAGTTTCAGGAGCTTCCGGAACTTCCGGAATTTCTTCTTCATAAGAAGTATTATCAATTCTGACAGTTCTGCCAATGATAACATTTTTATTTTTATCCTGCTTTTCAGCAGAAACATGATTTTCTACAGTTTCAACAGGGGAGGTTGCCGCAGCTTGATAGGTTTTATAAGTTGCATTAAAAGTTTCAGGCAGGTTCGGAGTATTTGTTGTGCTTTCGTCTAATCTTACAGTAGCTGCATCAGTAACTGCATAACCTCCGAATAAGCATGAAGCGAAAATACCCATACTGATTGCTGCGAATTTTGCCTTGTTCATCGACTCATTCCTTTCTGACATTGAAAAATTGATTTCTAATCTTAAATTTAATTGCCTTATCTTTCTTTAGGCCATGCCTATTATAACATATTTTTTCTAGAATGGCAAGCTTTTTAAAACCGTTTCTATGAAGTCAACAAACTTTCAGCAGACAAGCCCGCTGAGTATTGGCAAAATGCACATATTTTTTGTAAATTTTCTGTTACGAAGTTCATAAAAAATTCATAAACCAGCTTGGAAAAATTACATTTTGATTACATTCAAAACAAATCCGTTACTGAATACTGTGATTTTGCTGTAGAAATCTCATAAGTAATTGTTGAAAATAAACAAGAGCGTGTCGAATCGTGTCGAATCGAAGAATGTTGCTTTTTGGTGATTCTGCACAAAGAAAAAAATTATGAAAAAACTTTTCTATTTTTTTGTCGAAGCAGAAAACGGCTTGACAAATCTGAAAAATTATGTTATAATCAAAAAAATATCTGCCACCGGGTAGAAAAGCATTTATCTGTATTTCGTAAGGTCTTAGAAGAAATATGGGTGAATGTTTCTTTTTTTAGGAGGGATAATTTATGCATTATTTCAAGAAACATGAAATTGTGCTATGGTTTGGGTCAATGGGAATTATCACAGCAGTATTTTTTCTGTTTGGAAGAGAGCATTATTTAAATTTAGTGACTTCTTTGATAGGGGTAACAGGATTGATATTTTCAGCGAAGGGGAATCCGTTCGGGCAAATGCTGATGATAATTTTCAGCTTGATTTATGGGTTGATTTCTTATCGGTTCGGGTATTATGGGGAAACGATAACTTATATCGGCATGAGTATGCCAATGGCAGTTGTTTCCATGATTTCATGGCTGAAACACCCTTATCAGGGCAATCATGCAGAAGTGGAAGTGCATCGCATCAGCCGGAAAGAAATTATCATGGCAAGTTTGCTGTCTGTTGTTGTGACAATAGGATTTTATTTTATATTGCAGTATTTCAAAACAGAAAATTTATTATTCAGTACATTTTCAGTAACAACAAGTTTTTTAGCAGTCAGTCTGCTGTTTTTAAGAAGTGCTTATTTTTCACTGGCTTATGCATTGAATGACATGATTTTAATGATTTTATGGGGGCTGGCGGCTTTGAAAGACAGTTCTTACAGTTCCGTGCTGATATGTTTCGGGGTATTTTTAATAAATGATATTTATTGTTTTATCAGCTGGAAGCAGATGGAACAAAAGCAGGACATACTGAACAAAAATAAGATTTAAATTTTGTGAAATATTGATATAGCACTAATATGAAAAATATGTTATAATAAAACCGTATGTAAATAAAAGTTTACACATATTTAAGGAGGAATTTATGAAAAAATCTATTACAAAGGCAATCGGTGCAGTTATGGCTTTAAGCATGTGTGCAGCCGGAACGGGGCTTCTTCCGGCAGTCGCAGAAGAAACAAGCAAAAAAACTGCTGATGCTTTGCCGTTAGGCACGTATGAAGTCGAAACTTTTGAAGGGGCAGAAGTTTGGACATCTATCTATGAAAATCAAATTCCGGGTTATTCCGGAGAAGGTTTCGCTTATCTGACAGCAACACCCATTTCCTTTAATGTGGAAGTCGAAGAAGAAGGCATGTATGAAATTAAATTCCGTGCAGCCCAGATTCTCAGCGAAGAAGGCAGAAAACAAACACTTTCTGTAAACGGTATTGATTATAGCTATGATATGCCCTATGTGAAAGAATGGACAGATATTAGCTTTGGCGTGTTCCGCCTGAAAGAAGGTGTGAATGAGCTTACTTTAAAGCCGATTTACGGCTATGGAGCTTATGACACTGTGACAATTGAAAAGGCGGTACTTCCGGAAGTGAAAGGTACGAGTGAAACTTGTGACCCTGAAGCAACTCCTGAAGCAAAGGCTCTTTTGAAGTATTTGAATTCTGTTTACGGTAAAAATATTCTTTCCGGACAGCAGGAAATTTACGGTGGCGGTCATGGAGTACAAACTTCCATTCGTTATGATGCGGCTTCTGATACCTGCGTAGACGGTGACGGCAAATCCTATACAATTGACAAAGACAGTTATGATGAAGATGAACAGGGAAATAAATTCCCTTGGCACTGCATGGATGAAACAGGTTTTGTCTATACTTACAGCACACAAAATCATAATTATACTTACAATGATTATGAACAGGAATGCAGATACCTGTATGAATTAACAGGACATTATCCGGCAATCAGAGGCTTTGACTTCAACACGCATTCACCGGGCTTTGCATGGGAAGACGGCGTAACAGACAGAATGATTGACTGGGCGAAAAATAGAAACGGCATTTGCACAGCAAGCTGGCATGTGACCGTTCCAAAAGACATGTCTGATTTTGAAGTCGATAAAGACGGCAATATTACAAAAATCTCCAATGACTGGCAGGCTTATACTTATGGCATTACAACAGATTTTGTGACAGCAAACTGCATGGTAGAAGGGACAAAAGAATATTATTTCTTTAAAGAAGCAATGCGCCTGCTGGCTGCTGAACTCCAGAAATTGCAGGACGCAGGTGTACCAGTATTATTCAGACCGCTTCACGAAGCAGAAGGAAATGCTGACCCTGCCGGAACTGGTGCGGGTTCATGGTTCTGGT
Source organism: Oscillospiraceae bacterium (assembly GCA_045541055.1). Classification (GTDB taxonomy): domain Bacteria; phylum Bacillota; class Clostridia; order Oscillospirales; family Ruminococcaceae; genus UBA3855. The sequence goes on along the minus strand of JAZQIL010000183.1, from coordinate 2,071 downwards.
GGTCAAAAGAAGGTACTGAAGTATATCATCAGCTTTGGAAACTGCTGTACACGACTTTAACCGAAGAATACGGACTGCATAATATCATTTGGGAACAAAATTTATATGCATGGTCTGACGCTTCTGCAAACTGGTATACAGGTGATGAATGGGTAGACATTGTCGGCTTTGACAAGTATAATACACAGTATAACCGTCATGACGGCAACACAACAGGCCCTAATGAAGACTCTGAAAGCAAAATTTTCTGGTCACAGGTCGGCTATGTGGACAATAAGAAAATGGTTTCCATGCCGGAAAATGACTCCATTCCAAGCCTTGAAAATTTACAGATTGAACAGGCAAAATGGCTGTATTTCTGCACATGGTATGACGGAGAAGCAGGCGCACCACAGTTTATTTCCGGTGCAGAGTATCAGAATCCGGAAACATTGAAAACATTGTTTGACAGTGACTACTGCATTACGCTGGAAGAACTGCCGGAAAATTTATATCAGTCTTCCGGAGAAGACACTAAGCCTACTGAAAAGCCAACTGAAAAAGAAACTTCCGAAAAAACAGAAAAAATTCTGTATGGTGACGTTGACCAGAACGGTGAAGTAGATATTTTAGACATCATTACACTGAATAAAAATCTGCTTGGTAAAGAAGAAATTAACGAAACACAGCAGAAAGCAGCTGATGTGAATTTAAGCGGAAAACCGGATATCGGCGACTCTACTTTAATTTTAAAATTTATTGTCGGATTAGTGAAAACACTTCCTGACGAATCCTAAGGCATAAAAAAAGCCCTGCTGTAAAAAGCAGGGTTTTTTATTTGTTTCATTATACACCGTATTTTGCAGTAGCAACCGGAACACCAGGACCCATAGTAGAGGTAACTGTGCAGGACTTAAGGTAAGTACCTTTTGCAGCAGCCGGCTTTGCCTTTACAACAGCTTCCAGCAGAGTGGAAAGGTTCTGGTCGAGCTTTTCAGCACCGAAAGAAGCTTTGCCAATCGGGCAGTGAATAATATTTGTTTTATCGAGACGGTATTCAATTTTACCAGCTTTTGCATCAGTAACAGCCTTTGCAACGTCAGGAGTAACTGTACCAGCCTTAGGGTTTGGCATTAAGCCACGAGGTCCAAGGATACGACCCAGACGACCAACCAGACCCATCATATCAGGGGAAGCAACTACAACGTCAAATTCCATCCAGTTTTCTTTTGTAATCTTGTCTACTAAGTCCTGACCGCCGACATAGTCAGCACCAGCAGCCTGAGCAGCTTCATACTTATCTTCTTTGCAGAATACACATACACGAACTTTTTTACCAGTACCGTTCGGGAGAACAACAGCACCACGAACCTGCTGGTCAGCGTGACGGGAGTCAACACCTAAACGAATGTGAACTTCTACAGTTTCATCAAATTTTGCTTTTGCATTTTTGCAAACGAGGTCTAAAGCTTCAGTGGACTCATAAAGCTTGTCAGCTTCGATTGTCTTGCAGCTGTCAACGTACTTTTTGCCGTGTTTCATGATAAAAAATCCTCCTAATTGTGGTAATAGCGGAAAGATAAAATTCCCTCCCACTTATGATAAAAACTTTGAAATCAGTCTTTAACGACTACGCCCATAGAACGTGCAGTACCGGCAATCATGCTCATAGCAGCTTCAATAGAGCCAGCATTGAGGTCTTTCATTTTGGTTTCTGCGATAGACTTAACCTGTTCTTTGGTAATGGTAGCAACTTTTGTTTTATTCGGTACACCAGAACCGCTTTCGATACCGCAAGCCTTTTTAATGAGGACAGCAGCAGGGGGTGTTTTGGTGATGAAGGAGAAAGAGCGGTCAGCGTAGACTGTGATAACAACAGGAATAATGAGGCCGATATCATTCTTTGTACGCTCATTGAATTCCTTGGTGAACTGCATAATGTTTATGCCGTGGGGGCCCAGAGCGGAACCAACCGGGGGAGCCGGGGTTGCCTTGCCCGCGGGAATCTGAAGTTTTACTAATGCTGTAACTTTCTGTGCCACGTTCGTGCACCTCCTTGAAATTATGTGGTTAAAATGGGTACTTTTACCCT
>JAZQIL010000182.1:0-25267 GCA_045541055.1 Oscillospiraceae bacterium | reverse complement strand
TCTTTATCAGCGTAAAATTCCAGAATTTGTCTCATGCTGTCATAACGCATCATATCGCCAATATCTGGGCGAATGCCATACAACAGTTCCAATCTGTTCGCAATTTTAATCATTTCCACAGAAGAAACACCAAGTGTCCGGAAAGTATCATTGACATGAATCGTTTCCAATGCAAGAATAGAACGAATATTTTCAAGAAGTTCCTGTTCCCGTTCTGTTAATACATAAGGCATTTCTTCAGTTTGCGCTGATTTCATACTTTCCTGATAAAGCTGAATCAGTTCTTTCCGGTCAATTTTGCCGTTTGGTGTCACAGGAAAATCTTCTAAAATTAAAATTTTATCCGGAATGAAATAGCTTGGTAAATATTGTTTTAAAGCCTTTGTCAGCGATTCCGCAGACGTATTTGTTTTCGCAAAAGCAATTAAACGTTTTTCCGTGTCCCGACTGCCAAGCGGAATTAAAACTGTCTGCCGTACACCGCATTTTTTAAAGGCAGATTGAATTTCGCCGATTTCGATACGATAGCCATTTAATTTGATTTGATTGTCACGCCGTCCTAAAAATTCCATACTGCCGTCTGACAAATATCGCCCGAAATCGCCTGTTTCATAAATGCGTTCGCCTGTTTCCGGATAAAGGAAAAAGGCATTTTCTGTTAATTGTTTTTCATGATAATATTCCTGTGCTAAACCTCGTCCGCCAATGGTAAGCCTTCCGGCTACCATATCCGGACAATGCCTTCCAAATTCGTCCAGAATATAAAATTTCTGATTGCTGAGCGGATAGCCGTAAGGAACAGAACGCCATTCCGGAGAAATGCTTTTCACTTCGTAATAATTAGACCAGATAGAAGCTTCTGTTGCTCCGCCCATGCTGAATAAAATATTATTTGGAAATACTTCTTTCATTTTACGGGGAAGTTCCAGAGAAATCCAGTCACCGGAAAGAATGGTTCTTCTTAAATCAGATACTGTTTGATGATAATTTTCCAGATAGTCTACAAATAATTCCATTAAAGAAGGGACTGTATTCCATATCGTAACATGATACTGGTCAAAAAACTTTTTCCATGCACTAGGATTCATTCTTTCTTCCTCCGTGGGAAGAATTAACGCTCCTCCAGCATTCATCATGCCGAAAATGTCATAAACAGATAAGTCAAAGCTTAATGCAGAAATGCCAATTGCTTTATCTGTTTCCGTCACATGAAATTTTTCATTCACATCTTGAATGGTATTCATTGCAGAATCGTGTGTAATAGCAACCCCTTTCGGCTTTCCGGTTGAGCCGGAAGTGTAGATAATATAAGCCAGTTCTGACGGCGATACAGAAACCGGTATATATTCTGTATTTTGTTCCTGCTGTAAATCTTCTATTGTAATTAACACAGCATTTTCCGCTTCTTTGAAAAAGTCTTTTCCTAAGTCTGAAATAATAAACTTTGCATCACAGCTTTTCATAATTTCCATTGTTCTGGAAAGCGGTTGATTTGCGGAAATTGGCACATAAACGCAGCCGGCATGAAGTATCCCTTGTACAGCAGCGGTCTGCCAAGGAGATTTTCTCATTTGAATCAGAATTCTGTCCCCTTTCTGCACATGATGACTTTGTAAAATTTTCGTCACATTCAATGCATGATGTGCATATTCCTGATATGTCCATGTCATGTTGCTTGTAATTAAAGCAGGTGCATTAGGTGTTTTCTCTGCCTGTTTCAGGAGATGTTCATGTAAAAGACGGCTTTCAATGGGTTTTTGTGTTTGATTCATTTCAGAATGGCGGGCTTTTTGTTCTTCCGGTCTGAGGTCAGTCAGTTCTTGTTCCCAAAATGCCGGCTCTGTGGCTTGCTCAACAAGAGAAATGTAAGTTTTAAACATACTGTCAACGACTTCCGGATAAAATGCAGATTCAATGATATCCCAGCTCATTAGCAGTTCGCCGTCCCGTTCAAAAATCTGATGGTCAAGCAATACCTGAGGCGTTGTGGAAAGCGACCAGCTAAGATGTTTTAAAAATTCAGAAGTTTTCACATTTTTTGCACCGATTCCGCTTGTAAATACAACTGGATACATTTTTTTCTCATCAGCATAATGGTTGAGTTCTCTGACAAAATCTACTGCGCTGTAGCGGCTGTGAGAAATGCTTTGCTGTAAAATGCGCTGAATTTTACGTCCGTTAAGCTTTACCGGAACAGCATCTCTTTGAATGTCCAGCAGTGCCAAGCGTGTGAAGTCGCCAATTAAAGCATCAACATTCTGATGAACGGCTTCCCTGCCGAATACGGTCGCCATGATACCAAACCGCTTCCCACTCCCCCATGCAGAAAGCACTTCACTGTAAAGGGTTAATAATGCGCCGGAAGGAGTTAAACCATGTACAGCAGCTGTTTTTTGAAATTTCTTCCATTGTTCTGCCTTCATGCAGTACTGTTTCCGGACGAATTGCCCTTTGACCTGATTTTCAAGTGAAAAATCTGCTGCAAGCTGTGGTGTTGGTGCAAAATCTTTTGCTTTTGCAAGCCAGTAGGCTTTATCCTCCGCATAAGCAGAAGAATGTTTCTGCCGTTCCTGATAATGGACATAATCTCGGAAAGATACCCCAATTTCCGGAAGCGTTTCACCTTGATAAAGGGCGTATAAATCATTCCAGAATTGATAAATGCTCACAGCATCTGCAATCATCAAATCAATACCGCTGTGAATACGGAAACTATTTTTCCCCATTGGTGTAATCCGAATTTCAAACATTGGCTTTCCAAGCGGTAACACTTGTGTTTTCATTTCGTTTCGCACTTGTGAAAGATGTTCTGAAAGGTCTGAAATTTCTTCTGATTTGTAAATGGTCAAAGGCAATTCCATTTCAGAAGGTTTTAAAATTTGCTGTGTGCCGTCTTTATGAATCACAGTACGGAGCATTTCATGACGTTCTGTTAATTTTTGAAGTGCTTCTGCAAAACGTGTTGTATCCAAATCAGGCATATCCATTTCCATTGCGCTGTAACAGCTGACACCGCCCCAAGCAACTTCTTGATTTCTTCCAGCCCAGTAAGCTTTTTGAATTTCATTCAATGCAAATGGTTCATAACGGGCTTCCGGTTCTGCAAGAAATGAAATAATTTCTGTATCCTGTTTCTGCTCATGATTTTGAACAACAAGACGACAAAGATTTGAAAATGTTGGATTATCAATAAATTCTGTAATGTCCAGTTCTGCATGAAGTACTCTGTTGACAGATTCCTGAAGCTGTAATAAATTCATAGAATTTCCGCCAAGCATCAGGAAAGAATCATTTTCATCAAATTCCGTGACTTGCAGTAAATCCGTCCAGATTTTTCGGCATACAGATTCTATTTCCTGTACAGAAACAGCATTGCCATTTTGTGTTTCCATGTTAATGACAGGTGCGTCCCATTCCCCTTGTTCAAATTTCTGACGAAGCGGAAAACGCATGACTTTACCGCTGGAAGTTGCCTGAATTTTCTGTACAGTTGTGACATAAGAAACGGTTAAATTCACTTTTTCCAGAAGTTTGTGATAAATTAAATTTGCTTTCTGTTTTAGTTCTTCCTCGTCTTTGATTCTGGAAAGAAAAGCAATAATTTTCTCACTTTGAGATTTCTGGTCATAGACAGAAGTGATAATGATTCTGCGGTTTTTCATGATATGATTTTCGACGATAATTCGTTCCAAATCGTTGGAAAGATAATTCTGACCATTGCAGATAATGACATCTTTCTTTCTTCCGACAACGTACAGTTCTCCCTGATGCAGAAAGCCAAGGTCTCCGGTCTGGAAGAAGCCGTTTTCATCTTGACAGCGAATTAAACCGTTTTTCGGGTCAAAATAGCCTTCTGTTACATTTCGGCCTTTGATTTCAATATTGCCGAAATAGTCTTCTGGTAATATATTTCCTTGTTCATCTGTAATTCTAAGAGAAACATAGGGAATACAGTAGCCTTCACTGACATAAGCCGCTGCATGAGGGTCTGCATTGTCCGTAATGAAAATTTTATCTCCGATTTTCATACGGCTTTGATTTACGTGAATATAATGAAATGTATCATTTAATTTCGGGAACGTGATGGCTAAAGTCGCTTCTGCCATACCATAAACCGGATACATTACCTGATTTCCCAGCCCATATTTTTTTAAAGCATTTACAAACCGGATACAATGTTCTACAGAAATGGGTTCAGCTCCGTTAAAAATTAACCGCAAGGAAGATACATCTAAATCCGATACATTTCGGGCATGTTCAAGCGCAAATGCACAAAGTTTACAGCCAAAGTCAGACAATGCCCCGATGGTGACATGATGTTCTTTCATTTTTTTAAACCATAACAAAGGCTGACTGACAAAAAGTGATGTACTCATAAAGCCTTGATTCGTGTTTGCTGATGCGGTAGACATATGTGTACCAATCAGCCCCATGTCATGTGTTAAAGGCAGCCATGAAAGCATTGTATCTTTTTCTGTCATTTTGGAAGCTTTAACAATTGCTTCCAGATTGGCTTCTATATTTTTATGTTTGAGAACAACCCCTTTCGGGCTTCCTGTCGAGCCGGAAGAATATTGAATAAAGGCAATATCTTCATTTGTAATTTCTGCCGGAACAGCAGATGCTCTGTGCTGGAATGCTTCATGCAGGTCAATGACACGATGAAAAAGCTTTGTCACATGTTCTTCTTCAGCAGCGTATTTTTCCAAATGTGCTAAACGTTCCTTTGTACAAATACAGTTTCCGTTGTTCAAATTCTGAGAAATTTTTACAATTTTATGCAAAAATTCCTGTGTATTGTCATTAACAACCGGAACAGCAACAATCCCCCCAAGGATACAAGCCCAGAATGTTAAAATAAATTGTTCATTATTTTCCATTTGGAAAATCAATTTATCCTGCTTCTGCATTCCGGACTTCTGTAAAAAGTCCAGAATGCATAATGCTTTTTGATAAGCTTGTGCATAAGTGTATTGATGGGTTTCTTCTGCGCTGTAGATAAAAAATATTTTATGCTGAGAACGGGAAGCCTGTTTTGTCAGTACTTCATAAAAATTCATAATTGCACCTCATTCCAGAAATCCTAAAATTGTTTTTACTGCATTCTGTGCTGTTTCCGGTGTCTGAATGCAAGTATCATGTGTACCGCTGATGGAAGCTTCTTCAAATTCTCCTAAGCAAGCTTCCTGCCAGAATGCAGACATTTCTTCCTGAACAGCAAGAACGGTTTCTTCTTCTGCGTAAAGACAAACAATATCTCCCATGTAAAGATTTGGTTCATATTCTAAAAAGCTGAAACTTTTTTGCTTTACAGCGTTTTCCGGTGCAGAGAGGGCTTTCCGGCTGTCCAGTAAGAACACTTTTTTCACAGTAATATCTGTTTCGGCAAGCTGTCCGGCAAGTTCCATACCAATTGCACCGCCAAGACCATAGCCAATTATAATAATTTCTTCCGGATTGAAATGCTGTACTGCATCAGCATACTCATTTGCAAGTGTTTCAATCGCCTGACCTGCATTCAGATTCAAATAATCTTCCTGATTCTGAACTGTCAATAAAACAATCTTTTCAGAAACGGCCTGTTCTAAAGCCTTTGCCAATGGGAAAATTTCTTCTTCTGTACCGCTTTCGCCATGAATCAGAATCAATAATTTCTGATTTTCGGCATTAGCATTCAAAATTGTAAAATGTTTTTCTTCTGGAGCAGTTGCAACGGCTGGCATTTCTTCCTCTGTTGCAGAAACTTCTGCATTGCGGTGAGATTCAATTAAAGAAACAATTCCTTCCACATTCGGCTGATTCAGCAAATGTGCAAAAATAGTGTCAAAAGATAATTCCGGTAAATAAATATTACGAATTTTTCCGGCAGTTTGTGCCATAATCAGCGAGTCAGCACCGATTTCATAAAGATTTTGATGCTTTCCGACAGAAGCACAGCCTAAATTTTCACAAAGCATTGTTGAAATTTCCTGTTCTAAAGGTGTCATTTCTTCTGATTCTGTATTTTCCTGTATCTTGTCAGCGGTCTGCTGTTCTATCATAGAAAAAATCGTTTTTCTGTCAATTTTCCCATTTTTGGTTAAAGGCAACTGTTCCATCACCTGAAAACCGGAAGGAATCATGTAACCAGCAAGAGAATCTTTTAAATACTGCATAAATGTTTCAGAAACGATTTCAGAATTTTTACTTTCCAAAGCAGCATATAATTTATTTTCAATGCCTGTTTTTAAAACAACAACCACTGCATTAGAAATATTTGGATATTTTTTCAGAACGGTTTCAATTTCGCCGAGTTCAATACGATAGCCCTTGACTTTCACCTGACTGTCAATTCTGCCAAGGAATTCGATTTCACCGTTTGGCATATATCTGCCGAAATCTCCGGTACGGTACATCATCTGACCATCTACAGGGTGACGGAAGAAATGCTTTTTTGTTAATTCCGGTTCATGATAATAGCCGTCCGCTAAACCAACACCTGTAATGTAAAGTTCTCCGCTTGTCCAGACAGGACAATCCTGTAATTTTTCATCAAGTACCCGATAGCCCTGATTTGCTAACGGCACTCCGTAAGGAATGCTGACCCAGTCTTTTGAAAGTTTCTGATACTGATGGTAAATAGACCATACAGAAGCTTCTGTTGCGCCGCCCATACAGATAATTTCAGTATTTGGCATCATTTGCTGAATCTGTTCCGGAAGCGGTAACGGTATCCAGTCACCCGAAAGCAGTACTAAACGCATCGCATTTAATCTGAGCGAATTATTTTCATCTTGTAATGCTGTCAGCATCTGCATCAATGCCGGTACAGAATTCCACATTGTGACATGATACGTTTCTATCATTGTTTTCCAGTGTGCGGGATTCGTGTACTGTTCTACAGATGGAAATACTAATGCACCGCCTACAGACAACAGACCGAAAATATCATAAACAGATAAGTCAAAATTTAATTGTGCCAGCTGAAGCATTCTGTCTTTTTCAGAAACTGCAAATCTGGAATTGATGTCTTCAATGGTATTAACTGCTGCACCGTGTGAAACAGCTACGCCTTTCGGAATCCCTGTAGAGCCAGATGTGTAAATAATATAGGCAAGGTCTGTCAAGTCTCCTGTCTGGTATTCTTCCAGTTTCGGCATTTGCGCCTCGTCCAGCTTATCTAAGTAAATGACATGTACATTTTCAGGAAATGCAAAGTGATATTTTTCAAATGTGAAAACATATCGGCAGCCGGTCTTTTCAAAAATCATATTTCTTCTGTTTTCGCCCTGAGAAATGTCAATTGGCAAATAAATGCCGTTTAAAAGCAGAATTGCCAATACAGCAACAATTTGTTCCGGAGACTTTTCAAGAACAATTGCAGCTGTTTCCTGCGGATACATACCCTGTTTTTTGAGCAGATAAGCTAATTTTTGAGCTTTTTCCAGCAATTCGCCGTAAGTCATGCTGGTATGTTCCGTAATCAGTGCAGGAAATTCAGAATGTTCTTTTGCTGTTTTCAAAATATTCTGATGAAGTAAATGTTTGGGAAGTGTTTGTTCTGTCTGGTTGACTTGTTGAAATAATGCTGTCTGTTCTTCCGGAAGAAGCTGGAAATTCGGGTCATGCCAAACTTTTTCAGATTCTGCAAGGCGATTTAAAAGCGTTTCAAAGGCTTTAAACATGGCATCTGTAACACCTTCACAGAAAATACCTTTTCGGATATCCCAGTTAATTTGCAGACCAAAATTTCCGTCCATTGCCTGACAGTCAATAAATACTTGTGGCGTCTGACTAATGCCGACACCTTTGAATGTACCTTGCAATTTCGTTGCTTCCGGATTCAGCAGGCCAATTGCACTGGTAAATACAATCGGCATGAAACCAGCAGTTTTATCCCCTTTTCTGGAAAGTTCACGAAGCACTTCCACACCTGAAAACATTCTGTGGTCAAGGTCATCAAATAAATCATTGTTAATTGCAGAACCATATTCTGCAAAGCTTTTCTTTTGAGACATGTCTACACCTAAAATATTGATAGATGTAAAATCTCCTACAATTTGCTGTACTTGTTCATGCAAAGGCAGACGGTTTAAAACCGTTAAATTTAAACAGAATTTTTTATTTCTGCTCCAGCGTTCCAATACAGCGGCATAAGCAGTCATTACCGCTGCGGTAGGAGTAATGCTGTGCTGACTGCATCGTGTTTTAAACAGTTCCCATTTTTCAGAAGGCATAGTTAAAAATTTACGTTCAAAGCGAACATTTTCCTCATAGCGGTTTTGTTCAGCGTTACGGGAAAGCGGAAGCTGTGGCGCATTCGGAAGCGTTTCAATTTTCTGTATCCAGTATTTTTTATCTTGTTCATAAGCAAGGGTATCTTGAATTTTTCCCATTGCAATGACATAATCACGGAAGCTCACTGTCACAGGCTGAAGCTTGTCTGCACCACCACTGTAAATGGTTTCAAATTCTGAAATGATATTCCAGATACTTGTCCAGTCAGCAATTAAAAATTCAATGGAAAAATGCATGACAGTATGTGTTTTTAGCTTAGAAAACGCAATGCCAAATAAAGGAGCGTTCTGTGTATCATAAATGCGGTGGCTCATTTCTTCACGGGTTTTCACGAGGGATTCTTCCGGATTTTCAGTGTTTGTTAAATCATAATAAGGAATATTTAACACAGGAATTTCTTTCAAAATTTTCTGGTAGCCTTCCGGATAAACAGCAGCATGAAGCATTTCATGCCGTGAAATGACTGTTTGCCATGCCTGACGAGCGTTTGCAATGTCAATTTCAGGATATTCCATTTCCATATAAATATGGCACGCAATTCCACCATATGCAAAGGATTTACTTCTTCCAAGAAGATAGGCAGATTGAATATCTGTCAGCGGAAACGGTTCGTATCTGTTTTCAAGGTCTTGTATCATATGAATTTCGCTTTTTTCCTGAATTAAAGCGGAAAGCACTTCTTCTTTATGTGCTTTCAGCCAAGAAATATGTTCCGGTTTCATCACACCTTGAGGAGCTTTAAACTTAATTTTTCCATTCTCCTCCCAGAACTTTATGCCGGATTCTCTTAAAGACAGGATAAACTGATTTACATTATTTTCTTTTATCATTGGTATTATTCTCCTTTATTAAGTGGTGTGCCGAAAAAATCAGAATAAGTAATTTTTGCTGCGGCATCAGCAGCAACTGTAGGGGAAATTGGTTTATGCACACTGTGATAATTTAGTGCTGCAAAGCCAAATGCTTTTGTCATTTTGTGCCATTGTGAAGCGGTTAAAAGCAGTTTCTGTCCAAGCCGATGCATATCTGCATTTGTTGTAATCTGAGTGTATAATTCTGTTAAATCTGCTGCAACGGCATTCGGAAATAAATCACGCACCATGTCAGTATAGGCATATTCCCGATAATCTCCAAGAATTTTAGAAATTGTATACTGCATATGTTCCGGCGGATTCTGACGGATAATCCCTGTTTTATAGCCTTCTACCGGAATGTGAAGACGTGACACCCATGTAACAGGGCCAAATGTATCACTAAGCTGTAAATGTCCCCCGTCAAAGCCAAGTACTGCACTATGCAGAAGCTGCATATAATTATCAGGGTCGTCAGGGTCAATTTCATTGTTATAATTCATGACAACAGGAATTTTCCCAATAATGCCCATTCCTGTATGAAAGGGAGAAGATTCATTGTAAATTGACTGAAATTCCAACGGCTTCAATGTCGGCAAAATATGTTCTAAAATATCCATCATTGGATAAGATACCTGCGGACAACAGGAAAGATTTGCATAAATGATTTTTTGCTCTTTTTGCACTGCATTGGCAGCAGCAATAAAACGTTTTATTTCAGGAAGATGTACATATAAATCGCCAACTTTGAAATAAACTTTATGTTTCACGGCAGCTTTCAGGCAGACAGCAAGGTCTTTATAATGAATTGGCTGTTCCTGAATGACATGAATGTTCCGTTCCATGCACTGTAAAGCTAAATCTGTTCCATTTCCGCCTAATGCGCCGGAACGAATCACTATGCAGGCAATATCAACATCTTGTGGAATTTCATCAAGTGTATGGTAAAGCGGTACTTGATAAATTTCCGCACAAGTTAGTGAACGCTTACTGCCGTTTGCAAGAATTCCCACAAATTCAAATAAATCTGGTCTTCTCTTCAATGCCTCCATGTAAAATTGTCCGAAGGTTGTTCCGGCAACAATGACTTTCATTTTTTTCATGTTAAATTTCTCCTTCTTCCGTTTCTGTTAAAGCATCTGTTCCAACAGAGTTGATTTCAAAAATGTCTGCAATGTTTAAATTTTGCAAATGCTGTACTGCATATTCCGGAGAAACTGCTTCTGAAAATGCATGAAATCCTGTATCCGGTGTTTTTCCTTCTAAAATTGCTAAAGCTGCAATTCCTGCGCCAGTACCCGTCAGCATGGAAGGATTGCTGATTTTATAAACAAGCTGTTTGTGCAAAGGCTGATTGTCTTTGATACCAGAGGCGAGAATCAGAAAACACAGGTAGCTGTTTCGCCCAATCATGTCTAATTTTGCACTGCTGCAAAGGGAAGTAATTAAATTTTGAGGATTTTTTTTCCATTCATAGCGAGCATTTTTCATCAATTCGCTGACACGTTCGCCGTCAGTTACCATAAACCATTTTGCATGTGTGATGTTGGAAGTCTGAGCCACTGCTTCACACTCTTCATCAAAGTAAGGAATGGGCATGACTTCCTGAGGAAAATAAGGAAGTGTTACTTTTTCCTGTGAAAATGTGGAAACTTGCTGTTTCTGGCCATTTTTCCATTCGCCCATAGAAGCAGTTTTTTCTCCGCACGCACCAATTAAGTAATCTTCCGCAGCAGTACGGGAAAATTCAGACAGTCCGCCATAATAATAAGTCATTTCTTTTGCTTTCTCAAACTGATTGAGCAAATATTTCTGAAACAGTCCGGAAAGTCCCGGTGCAGAACCACAGCCATATAAAGCGATTGAAGCCGTTTCCTGATTCATTTGCAGAAATCTCATGTCAAATCCGGCATCTGCACAAGGAATCCCCATTTCTGAAATTATTTTGCATACGTCATAAGAAATGAAATTGGAAGGACCTGCACAATTCACAATCAAACGGCAGTCTTTCGCAAATTTTCGTAAAGAATCCGGCTGATGAACATCTACTTTTTCAAATACAGCATTTGGAAACCGTGCTTTTTGTACAGCAGTGAGCTGTTCCGGATTTCTTCCGCCAATTTTAATATTAGGATAATATTTTACGATAGTATCATAAGCATATTGACCAATGCTACCGTAACCGCCAATAATACCAATTTTATCCTGTATCATATTTCACCTTCTTCCATATCTTCTTCTACAAATTTTTCATCAACAAGCTGTGCCAGTTCATGCAAAAGCTGATGTTCAAACATTTCACGAAGAGAAATATCAACTCCGAACTGACTCCGCATGACAGAAAGAAATTTTGTTGCAAGCAGACTATCTCCGCCAATTTCAAGAAAACCTTGATTTCTGGAAACGCTGTTCAGGTTTAAAAGCTCACACCAGATGGAAGCAATTTGTTTTTCTGTATCAGTTTGAGGGAGTTCTTCAGAAGTGTAAGTTCTTTCAAATGTGAAATGATTTCCAATTGCTTTTCTGTCGACTTTGCCATTTGCGCTGAGAGGGAGTTCAGTTAAAATTTTCAATTTTTCAGGAATCATGTAGTAAGGAAGATTTTTTTCAGCAATGGATTTTAATTCTGCATAGTTGGTTCTGTTTTCTGTAAAATTGCATTCCGCAGTGAAAAGAACAGCAGAAGATTTTTCAGTTTCATATACAGCTACATTGCCCATACCGCATTGTTGAAGCGTTTCAAGCCATGTGGGAATATCTGCCATAGGATTATTTTTTTCTTTCCGGCGGTCGTCCATCTGAACAAAGCCTTTTTCAATCAGTGCAGAAGTAACCAGTGCAACCGGTGCAAGTGCAGACTGTTCCAAAAATATGAAAAGTCCATTCTGTTTCAAGAGAAGCTGTGCTTTCCGGATACCTTGAGAAAGACTGAAATATCTGTGCATAGAATTTACAGATAATACAATATCCGCCTGATAAAGCAATTCTTTTGCTGGTGCAGTGTCGTCACAAAGTAAATATTGCATTTCTACAGGCACGTCAGCAAGTGTTTTACGGGCATTTTCAAGCATGAGTACAGAAGTTTCTGCAAAAATCACTTGTACATGATTTGAATTCAGCTGATGTAGTAAGTCTTTTACAAGAACACCTGTTCTGGCATCTATGATCACAAGGGTTAATTTCTGATTGCATTTTGCATATTTGTTTTCAATTAAAGCAGGAATTTCAGATAATGCGCTAAGTGTTCCCCTATCCCGATAAGCAAGGTTTTCAGGTGAAAGGAAATTATCTTCCAGTAAAGTCAATGCTTCTTCTTTCCCTTCTAAAATATTTCGCATTGACTCCTGTTTTTCCTGTAAATGCTTCCAAAGTTCTGCATTTTCACCAGAAAGCTGACTGCTGTCAAAAGCAAGAACTTGTTTTAACCTTTGAGAAAATACTTCACGGGAAGTCAGCCATGTTTTCCAAATGTGCAGAAGTGTATGAAAATCAGAATCTGCTTGAATGGTAAATGCTCCGTTTTGATTTAATCCAGTTAATTGAGCAATCAACGCTTCTACAAGCTGTGCCTGCATTTCAAGGTCAGTTTCTTTTTCACAGGAAAGTGAATGCTTTTGAACATTCCAAGGTGTTTGAGGATTTTTCATTGTTACAGCGGCAACAAGATGAGGTGCAGAGCCTGATTTTTTCACACAGGCAACAGCTGACTGTACACCGGAAGCCTGCAATAATGCAGATTCTACTTCACCGAGTTCAATACGAAAACCGGAAACTTTTACTTGCTGGTCTTTTCTTCCTAAAAATTCAATTATGCCATCTTCATGGAAACAGCCCATATCCCCTGTTTTATACCAGCGTTCTCCGTCCTGCATGATGAAATGTTGATTTGTTAATTCCGGTTCATTGCAGTAAGAATCTGCTAACCCAAGCCCGCCAATCCACAATTCTCCTGCTTCAAGGTCGGGGCATTCTTCGCCGTTTTCCGTCATGACACGGAATTTTTGATTTGTTAAAGGCTTTCCATAAGGAATTGACTTCCATTCCGGCTTGATTTCGTCTACTTCAAAGTAATTTGACCAGATAGACGCTTCTGTTGCTCCGCCTAAACCAACAAATTTCCCAGAAGGTGACTTTTCATGGAAACGCTCCGGAAGGCTCATATCAATCCAGTCACCGGAAAGCAACACTAATCTAAGCTGTTGGATAGAAATTTCCGGAGATAATGCAGTCAGATACATGTCAAATAATGCCGGTACAGAATTCCAGACAGTAACATGATACATTTCTGTCAGTTTCCCCCAGAAAGAGGCTTCTTTAGAAATAGAATCCTGAAGAATTACCAATTTTCCGCCTGCTGAAAGCAAACCAAACATGTCATAAACAGATAAGTCAAAGTCTAATGCAGATACCGCAAAAGCACAATCGTTTTCTGTTACTTGAAAACGCTGGTTAATATCTGCAATTGTATTCCATGCGGAAGCATGAGAAATGACAACGCCTTTTGGTTCTCCGGTTGAGCCAGATGTGAAAATGATATATGCAGTATCTGTAACAGAGGTTTTTACTGGAACAGGCGTTTCAATGCCGTCTGCTTTATCTGCGTAAATGACAGAAACTGTATGATTTCCCAGCAAATTGGAAAGTTCTGTTTCTGAAACAATATAGCGAATTTTTGCTTTTTCAAGAATTTTATTTCTTCTGCGTTCAGGGTGATAAATGCCAATCGGAACATAGGCGCACCCACAAAGTAAAATTCCCATCACAGCAGCAATTTGCAGCATACCACGTTTTAAAACGATTGCAATATGTTCCTTTGGCTGAACGCCTTTTTGCTGGAGCTGTGCAGCGATATTTCGTGCAGTCTGAGCCACTTCGCCGTAAGTGTAAGATTTTGTATTGTTCCCGTCTGAAACGTAAAGACAAATTTTTTCAGGGTGTGTATCTGCTTTGTGAAAAAATCCCTGATGCAAAAGCATAGGGGAAATATTTTCCTGATGCTCATGCATTCGGCGCACAGCAATTTGTTCCGGTGTTGCTTTTAAAGTTTGATTCATAAAAAAATTCCTTTCTGTTTTATGTTACAACTGCTTTAATCACGATTTTTGAGGACTTCAGCAGGTGTAATTTTTTTAATTTTTCCAACGAGAAGACGGCTGACAATAAAGTAGATGAACATAATTCCTGCAAACACTGCCGGATAGTAAAATACTGGTGTTGTCAAATTGATTCCGCTGGCAAGATTGGCAACCATGGAAGGATAAATTGTATTGATAATCGCTTTTGCTAAAAACATACTAATCAATCCGCCAATTGCAATTATCAATGTATTGCCGTTTAAATACAGCTGTTTAATTTCATTTGTCCGGAAACCGAAAATTTGAAGCAGAGAAATCCCAAATGAAGAGCGGTCAATCATGACTCCCAGCATTAAATACATGACCACACAGAAAATAATGATGGAAACAGCTGTCAGCATGTAAATTGTAGGATACATCATTGTCAGATAAACGGAAGAAGAGGAAATAATTTCATCTTTTGTAATGACAGAGTAAAGCTTTCCTTCTGGAATGTCTAATTTTTCATTGGACAGAACAACATTATAATACGTTTCGCTTTGGCCGAACAAATCCCGCATGTTATCAATGTCCATAAACACGGTTAAAGAAACAGCATAATCCGCCACTCCGGTGACTTGAAAAGTATATTCTTTTTCATTGGTTTTATCTGTTAAGGTCAGTAAATCGCCTTCTTTGACATTGTATCTTTGTGAAACAGAACTGCTTACCACAACACTGTTGCTTTCTTTTTCAGGTTTTGCCTTGAAATAATCGCTGTTAGGTGTAATGCCCATGACATTGACATCTAATGTATAGCCGAATGCAGTTTTAGAAAGTGTTTCACTATAAGCGGCTTCGCCTTTTTTAGGGACTTTGCTGTCAGGATATTTGTAAGTGTACATATAATTGAAAGAAGCATCAGCCTGCATATCTTTTTCGACATTGGAACACATAATCCAGATATTCATACCAAGTGTAAACACTAACATTGCAATAAACATTCCCATAACAACAGTAACAGCCGTTCTTGTTTCACGCATCATCTGACGGATTTGGAACATGCGGATAAAATGATTGGTTTTAATAGCAGTATTTTTTACCTGTCTGGTTTTCTGTTCGTTTTTAATTAGTGCAAGTGCCGGCATAGAAAGCTTTTTATTGATAACAATATAATTCACAATAATAGAAACAACGGCCGGAAGAACTGCACCGTATACAATTAAATAAGCTGGGTGCAATACTTCAAACTGCGGAATTGAGAAATAATCGTAACTGCTTTGCATCTGCACGGGAATGCCTGCTGGACTAAATGCAATTCCTAAACCAATGACTCCGCCTAAAAATGCAATGATTGTCGGTAATGTCGTGTAATGCCGAAGTAACTGCTTCTTTTTCACACCAAGCGCATATAATGCACCAATTACACTGGATTCTTTTTGAATCTGATGAATCACAAATACAGAAATAACATAAGAAAATAATGCCAGTATCACCACACCTGCAAAAAGTCCGGTACTCTTATCCGTCAGCACATCATTTTCTGCTTCTGCAATTCTGGTATTGTCCTCTTTTGCAATGAAAGAAGTTAAATTATCCATGTCAATTTCAAAGAAATCATCTAACATATCATTTGCCTTTTCCTGAAAATTTTCTACATCGCCTAAAAAAACTGATTTTTGTCTTGCTGTATTTTCAGCACCGGCAGTGTATTCTAAAATTTCGTTACGGCAATTTTTCATACTGTCCAATGTCTCTTTCAAACTTTTTACAGAATTTAAGCCAGTACTTTGAATATAATCATCTAAAATACTTTCATAATTTTCTTCTGTTAAAACGCCATGAAAGCCATAAGGTTCTAATGAATCTGCCACGCTGGACAAAGCACTGTCCCAGATTTCATTTGCAGCATCTGTTAATTTCGTATGATTATCATTCAATTCATCGATACCGTCTGAAAATTCTTCTGTCCCATCATAAAAGTGATTCAGATTATCCTGAATTTCTTCTTTTGTGCTGAGAATGTCAGAAAGCATCTCTTTAAAATAAGGGTCTTTTACATCACGATAGTCAAAAGGAAAATCCTGAATTATTTTTTTGAGGGAAGCATCTGTCATGGTTTCACCCAGTAAATATGCATAAGTATAATCTTCTGCTTTCAGATTAACAGAATTTTTAATGATTTCATATTGTTCTTCTGTCACGAACGCAAGCCCGAAGGCTTCACTTTTCACGGAAACATCAGAGAATTTCGCAACAGGTTTATCATAGTCTGCTGTACTGCCAATGCCTGTGACGGAAAATTCTGTTTCAGCAAAAGTAATTTTATCCCCGACAGAAATAGCATGTACTTGTGCATAACGCTTTTCCAGCACGACTTCCCCTTGCTTCTGTGCTAAACGTCCTTCATCTAAATCAATTAAATTGATATGCTCACGGTTTTTCATCAGCCTGAGCATAGAAGCATCAGAAAGTGTAATATCCATAGAAAACATTTTTTCAAGCGTAACACCATCTTCTGAAATGATTTGTTCTTGCTTTTCGGTAAGCGGGATAAAAACAGTAAATTCTCCATCTTCTGTATGATTTTCAATTGCTTTCTGTTCTGTACCCGAAATAATACTTTCTGCTGAACCTACCATGCTAACGACAATATACATTCCCATTACAATTAAAAACATTAAAGCGAAATATCTTGCAAAATTGCTTTTTAAATCACGAAGAATTCTTTTTCTGAGTACTTTATTCATTACAAATCCTCCAGCATAACAGCAGGTTTCTGGTTTGATTCAAATCATTTTCTTTATACATAAAATGCCTCCTGTTTATAAAAAAGTTAGTTATAGCTAATTATAAGTTTCAAAAAATACTAATTAAATAAAAAACAGCGATATAAAGCAAAAAATACCGTTCTTATTTAGTTAGCATTAGCAAACCTATTATATTATATCACATTTCAAAAATTTTGTCAATAGCCATGTAAAAGTTTTCAATACACTGCCTCACGCAATTATGGTGGCCACAGCTGACTATATCGACAGAAAAGGTGCAATTGATATGGCGGAATATCACTGTGACCGTACAGAAAATCTTTCTCAAACCTGATTCCGCAAAGTTCATGCTTGAAAAATATCCAATTTTAGGCTACATATAGTTCAAAATTAAACATTTTTGAAACTTAACTTTTTTCACCCAATGGGTGAAGAAAATTCTAAGTCAAAATTAACTGATTTTTTGCTATAATTAGACAAATATCGGTCATAATGGCAGATTGAGTTTTGCGGATTCAGGTATAATTGAAAAAGATTTTTATCCATGGAAATCAATTTTAATTGTAAAATTATTGTAACTATTCAGTCCCCTAAAATAAACTGACCTTGAAATAATGAAAGTAAAGCCTGAAAAGCAGTTGAGCCAGCTTTAGCAGCGGTAGAGAGGAGTGACTTTATGGTCAGAAAATCTTTAGCTCCCTGCTCCGAGCGGAATGTACCAGTCACCTTGCTTTTCATCTTCACCATACGGAGATCACGTTCCGCTTGATGATTGGTAAATGGCACAAGTGGGTTTTCTGTAAAACGGCAGACTTCCGCCTTGTATTTCTGAAAGCGGTCAATCAGTGTACGAATCTTTCCACGTTTGACTCTTCCACGTTTTCCCTGTTCTTTTTGGGGAATAGGATTCTGCTCTGTCCCCTTTTTGAGAATCACATCATAGTTGTGTTTCAGGCATTCCATATAATGCTGACGTGAATTAATTTCTGGATTCTGATGATAAAAATTTGCTGCACAATACATGGAAAGCAGTTCATCATACATTTCCCGTGCCCATTCCTGTTCCAGGTGATTCTCAAAGATACCCGTCAGTTCACGCAAAAGATGTGCACAGCACATGGCGTGTTTGGCTTTGGTTACCTTAAAATACGGCATCCAGAAATCATGTACAGCAATGCCAGTATACTCTGTGAGAAATCCAATCTTTTTCATGGCTTCCTGCCCACGTTTTTTAGAAAGTGCATAGTAAGTCAGTGCTGGTGTACAGATGACATGAACCCAGTGCAGTGCTGCCTTCACACGCATTCCGGTTTCGTCACAATGCACAACAGGATTTTGATGTAATTTCTGTGGAAAATTGTCCACAATCGGTTTTGCCGCTGCTGCTGCACTGCAAAGCATAGCTGCTTCTAATTCTGCTGTTAACTTTTCAATGATTGTCTGCTGGGTTTTTATGATTTCAAGCAATTCTTCATAAGCTGCCATAGTTCCACCGCCATTCTGTTTTTCTTTAGTTTAACACATCCGTTCTTTTTTTTCTATCGGCAATTTGACGATTTCTTTTTATCTTCTTTTTTTACTTTCAACATTGTGGAATTCTTGGGTGACTGAATAGTTACGACTTTTCTACAATTGCTTCAGATGAATAATTCTCTGGTAAAGCAATTAAGGAACTTGTAAGCAATAATTGCAAAGATTGCATAATTATTCCCAAATCTCTACTCAGCATATCCTGTTTCATCAGCATTTTAGAAATAATTTCTTCCTGAACAATGTAACTATTATCTTTAGTGACATAAGAAAGTAATTCCTGAAATGCCATAACATCTGTAAAACTTCCTTTTATATTGATTGTTTGACGTGCAAGAAAAAGATACTGTCGTTCTATAAATAAAAGCTCAATATCTCGCTGTGAGGCAATGATGCTGACATTATAATCATGATAATGAAATGGTTCAATTGAACACTGATTATTTTCCCATAAAATATAGAACGCATTATCAAACACATCTGTAATTTGAACAGCTAACTTTTCGCATGTCAGTGTAATCTCTGGATGTTTATTCAATTTCTTTTTAATGGATAAATACAACTCCTGAAATGTCATTTGCCTTACTCCTTTTCAATTATGGTTACATTATTCATGAAATTCTGCTATTTTTCTTGGATTTCAATTAATTCAGTTGTCAAATCAGAAATCAATTCTTCTTTTTTATAGTCCTGTTTTGATTCCTTATTTGAAGAACCGATATAATTTTCAGGTAAAGAAATCACTGAATTAGCAAGCATAAGTTGTAATGTTTGCATTACAACATCTAAATCTTGTCTTATTGTAGTCTGTTCTGAAAGAATGTTGGAAATTACTTCCTTTTGAATAGTATAAGTATTTTCACTGGTAATATAAGAAAGCAGTTTCTGAAACAGCATAACACTCTGAAAACTGCCTTCTATTTCAAGATGATGCTGTCCCTGCACTAAATATTGCTGTTCTGCAAACATTTTTTCTATTTCTGCCTGTGTACCTGTAATACAGACATCATAATCGTCACAGTGATACTGGTCTAAGATACATTTATTATTTTTCCATACT
The DNA here is from genome assembly GCA_045541055.1 of Oscillospiraceae bacterium. Lineage (GTDB taxonomy): Bacteria > Bacillota > Clostridia > Oscillospirales > Ruminococcaceae > UBA3855. The sequence continues at coordinate 5,724 of JAZQIL010000182.1, read as the reverse complement.
AAATAAAAAGCATGGCTGAAAGAATCGGCTGCATCTTTAATCTGTACTGTTAAATTTTCACAGTTCAGTATCATTTCAGAATGTGAGCGGAATCTTTTTTTGACAGACTGATATAATTCATCAAAAGTCATATTTTTTATACCCTTCTTAAAAATCAATTATTTTATTCAGAAGATATTCTACTTTATACTTCTCCATAAAGCAGGCATCATATTGGCAGGAACTGTCATATGCTGCAAAACATCCGCCTGAACATTTCGGATAATATGCACATATCTGACATTGCTTTTTGATTGGCGGAAAGATAGAAACAGGCTTTTTCAGATTGTCCAAAGTATTCAGTTCCTGTACAGAAGAAATTTTTGTTTTCTGTCTGCCAATGTCTCTTTCACAGCAAAGAATACTTCCGTCCGTATCAATTACAAATGCACCCTGCTGTTGAAAATAACAATTATTAATTTTAGGAATATTTGTCAGCAGACTGTTCCCAAGTGGATATATCTGATAAATTTGATTAGAATAAAATATTCGTTTTGCTTCATCTTCTAGACCATAAGCTTTTCCAGACAAAAAAGCTGGATAGGCAAGCAAACATTGTGCTTCTGAAAATTTTTCTTTCAGATATTTTGCAACTTCAATACATTCTTCTGAATTTAAAGCATCCATATTTAAGCGAACACTAACAGAAATTTCTTGCTTTACAAGAAATTCTATGTTTGAGATTACATTTTCAAATATATCTGTTTTATTGCTGTAGTAGCATTTTCTGCGAAGATATTCCTCTTTCATGCCATCTAAAGAAATCTGAACCCAGCTGATACCCCACTCCGGAAATTGATTGGCAATCATATCTTCTGTCAAAAGGCTGCCATTTGTAATAATTCCAGAATCGAATTTTTTATTATTTTTACGAAGAATTTCAGTAATATGTTGTATCAAATCTGTTTTTAGCAAAGGCTCACCGCCGAACCAGGTAATATCAATCTGCTTTTCAGATTTGCAAAGTATTTCAGCAATTTTTTCAGCAGTTTCCAAGGACATATCAAATTGCGGAACGCCTTCTTCATAGCAATAAATACATCTTGCATTGCATCTGGAAGTCAGTGCAATGGTATAATGCATATAATCCTGTAATTGATTATTCAGAACGCTTTGATAATAATTATATCTTTGATACTCGTCTGTAAATTCTGGAAGAAGAAACCCATTATCTGTAAAAACTTCCACAAGTGACAAATCTGAAAACTGTATTTTTTCATATTGCTGAAATTCAGAATCCGATAAGGTTATCATACTGTTAAATAATGTATTATACAGCAGATATGTCCGTCCTTTATGTTTGAAAATATTATAAATTGAGTGTTTTAAGGGAATATCTACTGTAATGGGCTGATACTGGTCATCTGAAAAACTTTGCAGATAACTCCAAGCATTTTCTTCAGGAATCAGCTGTTTTTTCTGAAACAGTGAAAGAACTGATTTTTGTGCTTTCAACATAACAATCATTGCTTTGTATCCTTTACTGTTTGTACATTATCAAGCATCATATTTGTCAAAATGAGCTGTAACGTTTCCATAATCACAGCAGTATCCTTTTGTAAATTATTGATTCCAGATATTACGTGATAAAAATTTTCGTCCAACTTTTCAAACAGTTCAGATTTGAGGGTTTCCAGTTTTGTATCATATTCCTGTTCCAATTTCTGAATAATCATTTCAGAATTATCTGAAACTTGACTATGGATTTGAGTATTCAATTCACTTTGCAGAGTATTCAGTTTATGATTGATTTCAGCTGACAATGTGCTGATTTCTTCGGATTGTCTGTCAGCGAGTTCCTGTGCTAATGTCTGTGTATGAGCTGTTTTATCTGCAATCTGCGTTTTCAGCTGTTCTCTTAAATCCTCATTACCATTGTTTATTTGTTCAGCAAGCATTTCATATAATTTTTTATTTGTAACCATAATATCTCCTCATTTCAGAAAAAACAGCCTGCCTAATGACAGGCTGTTTTCATTTAATCCAGTAAATTAAGACCATACTCACACATAGCAACAAAGTGAGTTAATCTAAGCTGTTCTTGTTCGACAGCAGCCTCATCTTTTTCTTTCACCTTGCGAATATTTTCAAATTCTTCTGTCTTATTTTCACAGACATCAACAATACTGTCAATTCTTCGCTGAATGGTATCACAAACTCTGTCTGTATTTTCCTCCATGCCTGTTTTCAGCTCGTCTTTTAATTCCAAAACGGCTTCTTTTAACACTTTCATATAAAATGCATTAAATTTTTTTGTTTTTTCGCCGTCTGGATTCATTTTTAAAATTTCAAGGCATTCTGTATCATCTAAAGAAATTCGTTTTACAACACGCTTGACAATAAAGCCATGAATCTTATCTTCTGTTTTTCTGTTTTCACGTTCAATATTGCTGATATTGATATTCAGTTTTCTTCTGCCGTACTTAATCTGATTATATTTTCGCAAATCACTAATAAAATTATCAAGATTTTCTCTTGATTCTCTTAATACCTCATTTTCGAGTTTTTCGCTTCTGTTTTCAGCATCTGTTTTAAATATTGTCAATGCTTCCTGCGCCCTTAAATTTGCTTCTAAGTTCTCTTTGTCTGTTTTATTATCATATTGAATGGGGGTATTTCCCACACAGCATGAATCACTGCAAAAAATTTTTTTCACGGTATCTCTTAATGCTTTTGCAACACAACATGGAAAATTTCCAACACAACAGCCACCGCCACCGCCCATAATAATTCCTCCTTATATTATAATAATTCTTCATCAGCATAAGCGCAGACAGAAAGCAGATAATCTGCTTTCAGCAGAACAGATTCCGCTGCTTCTCTGTCATTATCTGCCACTTTGCTGAGTTCTTCAAAAGCATTTGCTTTTTCTTCTACTTTTTCTTCTGCACGTTCCAGATGGTCAAGAAAATTATCTTCCACTGTTTCAGAAAAATCATCTACAGTATCTTTAATTCGATTGATAATTTCGTTCCCAGCCTCAATAAAGACGTTCTGTTTCATTTCCTGTAACCGTTGACTTTTCAGCTCACCAGCAGGGAGTTTTAAAATTTTAACACATTCTGCATCATCTAGAGAAATTCTTTTCTGAACATATTCTGCAAAAGTGCCTTTCAAATCTTTTGAGACACGGCTGAATTTTCGTCTGACGGAATCAGAACGAATGATTTTCAGCTCCTGATTGTATTCGTTGAATACATCCATAATATCTTGTAGCATTTCTGAACATTCTACAATCATATCACGTTCCATATCCCCAGCCGCCGCTGAAATATTCCCCCTATATTCTACAAGAAGCTTATTTAATTCTGCAATTTCATCCGCAGTGCTTTTTTCAGGATTGACAGCTTTTTGATGAGCAATTTCATCCTGTTTTTTATCTTCACCAGTAATTAATCCCCAAGCATATTTTGCCACTTTTCCGATACCACGAGCTACTTTTCCTACTGCTTCTAATGCTTTCATGGGGTCAATAGGTGGGAACGGCAATATACTCATTTTCTTTCACGCCCTTTCAGATTTGATTTGAATAATTTTCTAAGAAATGCCTGAAAACGCATTTCCTGTTGATGGTTTTGAGCTGGAAAACCCGAAACAATCTGATTTTCTGCAATATCTTTATCTACACCAGACCGAGCCAACAAAACAGCATTATCGCCGACTTTGATTCTGTTGCTGACAGCAGATTGTCCATAAATCGTTACATGATTTCCAATTTCAGCCCATCCAGCCAATGCAACACAGGCAACAATATGACAATTTTCGCCAATTTTCACTTCATGCCCCACTTGAACAAGATTGTCAATTTGTGAATAACTGCCGATTCTAGTGATGCCAATAGTACCTTTTTCAATTACAACATTTCCACTAATCCGCACGGACTGACCAATTTCGACACGCCCAACAGCTGGAATTTTAATCCATCTGTCAGGGGTCTGATAATATTCAAAATTTTCAGTGCCAATATTACAACATGCTCCAATATCCGTATTATCACTAATCACTGTATCAGAACCGATAACAGTATTTGCACCAATAAAACAGTCATTGCCAATTCTGACATTTTCGCCGATTACAACACCATCTGAAATGACAGTGTCTGCTTCAATAACAGAACCATTTCCAATAGAAACGAATTTTCCAATTTGACAGCTGGCTGAAATTCGTGGTTTCTCCTGATTTGGAACATGATATAATTCATGATAAATTAAAAATTGTACTGTCTGTGCAAGTAATGCATAGGGGTCATGTCTTGTCACAATATAGTTTCTATGCAAAGGCAAGCCAATAGAAGCCTTTGTTAAGATTGCACCAGCTTTGATTTCTGCAATTCTGTCAATTTTATCATATGGAACATAAGTAAGTGAATCTTCTGTACTTTCTTCAAATAAAGAAATTTTATAAATTTTTTTCTCTTTATTTCCTAATACAGGACAATGCAGATATTCTGCCAACGTTCCGACTGTAATATAGTTTTTCATCAGGCAGATTTTGTCATTTCTTCAAGAGATTTACAAAGTGCATTCACACGCTCATTTGTATTTTCTCTGAGTTGTTTCATAGCAATTTCAAGCTGTTCACGATAAGCCTGTACCTCATCCAGTTCCTTCTTAGATTTTTCATAACTCTGACGGATTTCATCGGCACTTTTCATAGAAGTCTGTAATACTTCATTCTGAGATTCTCTGGTTTCTTCAAAGAACTGCTTAATTTCTTTACTAAGTGCCTGATAATTTGCAATAATATCATTCATCAGAAATTCTTTATATTTTGGAACAATATCCTGTTCAATCCGTCTATGAACTTCAGAAACATTAGATTTTTCCATCAGTTCTTCCAGATGCTCTTCCACATCAGCAGGCATTTCAATTTTATCTCCAAACTCATCAAATTTCAATGCAATTGTCATTAAATTTCTTCTGACTTTTTTCACTTCATCCTTATCAAGATTTGCATAATCTCTGCAAAGGTTCATCAGATAAGCCGCTACATGAACAATATTTCTTTGAGCAGTCTGCACGTTACCATAGCAGTTTGCACCTGAAAGATATTTTACCCATTCTGCTTTTTGAAGTCTCCAGTCTTTTTCAGGATTATTCAAGCTATCCCACTGTGTGCCAAGAATGAAAATTTTATCAGGATTATCACTGCTGTTAGAAAAAATTCTGTAAAGTGTGTTCAGCTCTCCGCCTGTCAAAGCATCGGAACGAACACAAGCGAAGACAGCATTTGCTCTGTCGATATAAGCTCTTGTGACATCAGAACGATATTTTACAGCATCATCCAAACCAGGGGTATCTACAAATACAATCTGTTCAGGCATTTTGAAATCAGACAAACCAATTTCTACTTCTTTGACAAAATAATGCTCTACATGCTTAGAAGAAGTCCAGCGTTCAATCTCTGCTTCCAGTGTTTCATTGCTGACAGATTTCATGATTTCTTCATGATTGAGCCATTCTGTTTTTTCCTGTTCTGCACCTAATGCAGCATATTCCTGTTTAAATACATCAGCATTATTGGAAATACTATTCCAAAGCTGAGTCCATTCATCAGAAGTATAAAAATTAACTTTCACATAATCTGTTTTGGAACTTCTGAATTTCGTCAAGACTGCTGTTTCAGGCGTTACAGATGTAGATGCTAAATTACGCCCTAATAAAGCATTAATTAATGTAGATTTAC
>JAZQIL010000181.1:0-4131 GCA_045541055.1 Oscillospiraceae bacterium | reverse complement strand
ATATAAAAAGTCACTTGAAAAAATGATATTGAATGATACTCTAAAATGTGATAAAATAGTAGTATAAAGTTATGTGCAGTGCAGGCATTGACTTTCCCCTCTTTAATTTTTTGTGAAGCATCGGAAGAAATTCCGGTGCTTTTGTGTTTATTTTTGTGATGGGGGGAGAGTACCCCCTTGCTGGAAGCCTCTGGACTACCACCGCTCACTGCTCAAATTTCTGCGCAAAGGAGACTGCGACTGCTATGCTGTATGGTATGAATTACCTCAAAAAGAAATTAGCCCTTAAACAAACTCGTGTTGACCTTAGATATAGATACTACGACATGAAAAACTCCGTTCAGGATGTCAAAGGCATTATCCCTGACCAGTTTAAATGGCTCTCCTGCTCCCTCGGCTGGTGCGCTAAAGCTGTCGATACCCTCTCAAACAGAATCGTCTTTGACTGCTTCCAGAAAGATGACTTCCAGCTGAATGAAATTTTTAAACTCAACAATTCGGATATTTTATTCAGTTCGGCTGTGACTTCCGCTCTGATTGCTTCCTGCTGTTTCTTCTACATTGGTCAGGATTCTGATAATTATCCGGCAATTCAGGCGGTTGACGGCGGAAATGCTACCGGAATCATTGACCCTGTGACAAATCTTCTCACAGAAGGCTATGCCGTCTTGGAACGTGACGAAAAGCAGAATCCAGTCAGAGAAGCTTATTTTCAGCCGTATTGGACGGAATATTATGAAAATGGTGAACTTGTGGACATGTTTCAGCATTCTGCTCCTTATGCACTGCTTGTTCCCGTTATTTTCAGACCGGATGCAAAACGTCCGTTCGGACATTCCAGAATTTCACGCTCCTGCATGGACATTACTCAGGCTGTTCTCCGGACGCTCATCCGTTCCGAAGTTTCCAGCGAATTCTATTCCATGCCGCAAAAATATATTTTAGGTCTTTCCGAAGAAGCGGAATTTAATAACCGTTTTGCTTCCATGTCAAGCTTTCTGGACTTCCGAAAGGATGAGGACAATGATAAGCCCTCTGTCGGGCAGTTCCAGCAGGCAAGCATGACCCCTTATTCAGAACACATGAGAATGCTTGCTTCTGTGTTCGCTGGGGAAACTGGCTTAACACTGGATGATTTGGGCTTTGTGACTGCAAATCCTTCCAGTGAAGAGGCTATTAAGGCAAGTCATGAAAATCTTAGGCTGACGGCTCGTCAGGCACAGAGAATTTTTGGTATCGGCTTTCTGAATGCTGGTTATTTAGCGGCTTGTATCCGTGATTCTCAAACTTATGAAAGAAAAGTTTTCGCTGAAACACAGTCTTCATGGCTTCCAATCTTTGAGCCGGACAGTTCCGCTCTGGGTGCGGTGGGGGATGCCGTTTTCAAGCTCAATCAAGCAGCCCCTGGCTTCATCGGTAGTAGAAACTTGAAACGGCTCACGGGGCTGGAGAGTGATGCAGAATGACCGAAAAAGAGTTATTTCAGGAGATTCTGAAACGAATGTCCGCTGATAAGGAACTTTCTGTAATTTTGAAAAAAATGAAAGCCGGAACAGCTGATTTTGAAGACATGCAGCGTTATTCTCTCCGGACGGCTGAAATCAGGGCGGAAATCCTGAAAGAAAATCTTTCTCCTGCCGGAACTGGTCAGAATGAGGAAGCCTGCATTCAGATTCTGAGAGAACAGCACGAGGACGTTTTTCAGAAAGAATCCGCTGTTCAAAAAGCTCTTGACGAAAAGCAGAATATTCACATTGAACCGAAAAAGCCGAAGTTTCCGGCGGAACGTGTCAGAAAAGCGGCGCATTCTCTGGAAGACAAGACCGTTTCAGAAGAAGTCATTCAGAGACGGGCTGAAAATGCTGTTGCCAACATTGCGAATTCATTTCATGACGATTATATCAGGGAAAATGCGGAATTTCGGCAGAATGCAGGCTTGAAATGCCACGTTTCCAGAATCGGGGCTTCTAAATGCTGTGCCTGGTGTGCGGAAGTTGCCGGACGGTATGAAGTCGGCAAAGAACCGGCGGACTTCTGGCGGAGACACGATAGCTGCTCTTGCCGAATGGATTACGAGAATCAGAAAGTCCGTCAGCGGCTCTCCGGAACAGGTAAGGGCTGGAAAGTCGATTCAGAAAACCAACGCAGACAGGCTCAACGCATTCAATATAAGCCAAAAAGGTTCTCCAGAGAAGAAGCAAAAGCCCTTGAACAGCAGAAATTAAGCCGGATAAAGGGCTTGACAATTGCCGGAAAAACTGGTATAATGAAAAATATAGAGTTACCATCTGAAACAAATAAAATTTCTTCTATGTCAGAAGAAACAAAACGACAAATCTCAGAAGCGTTTGATAAAATTAATCGTCAATATAATCTTCAGCTTGATGAATTGGTAACTATACCACTAAAACCGGAAGAAAAAAATGTGCCATTCCAATTTCAGCCTATTCGTGGCAAAAATGGAGAATTAATCAAGCGAATCGCAATAAATTCTAATTATAATTTTAATGATACACAGGAATTATTTCAAGCACGTATTATGAGAAATTTTTCAAAGGGTATATTGGCTTCAAATAGTGTCTTTGGTTTAATCTCTCATGAAGCAGCACATGTTATGACATTTCAGGACGTTGCTACTTTTTCAGGATATTTAATTCAGAACAAAAGTGTTTCTGAACAGGTGGTTTATGGAATTTCTGGATATGCCGATGCTATGATGGACGGAGCAGAGTGCATCGCAGAAGCTTTTGCTGCTAAGCAATGCGGTCAGCCTATTAGCGAAGAAGCACAAGCGTTACTTGATAAGTTTATAGAAAGGTGGCACAAATGATGAACCAGAAAAAATCTATTGTTATTCCAGATTGCCCTTGCTGTAAACATTTTTTTGAAGACACAAAAGATGGAAAATTCTGCTGTTCTGCTTTCCCAGATGGAATTCCAGATGAATATATGTGGGGTTCTACATTTGTGCAAGAATTATCAGAGTGCAATAATGGATATAAATATGAAGAAGATGAAACCGCCTAATCATGGCGGTTTTCTTATACCTGAAAGGAGAAAGAAATGTTACTGCTGATTATTTTAGCTGTGATTGCAGTTTTAGGCTTCTATATTGCAAGTAAAGTATATGACGATATTGCACAGCTTCTTTCAATCTCAGTGGGAGTTGTTGCTATTGGTGCTTGGGCTTTCTTTTTTATTCTTGCATTGATTGTTCATAACGATTTTATTAGGGAACGCAGACTAACGGAGTATGAAGAACGATACAATGCGATTGCATACAGCTGTCAGTCCCATTCTGAAAATATGGTAATACTTTCTCAGGAAATCGCAGAGTATAACAGTGATGTCCTGAAAGGAAGGCTTGAAATGGATAATTTCTGGCTTTCCTTTTTTGATTATGATTTCTATTATGACCTTCCGCTGATTGAAACGGAATGAAAGGAGAAAGGCATGACTTTTTACGACCCTGAAATCTATAACGAGGATAATCTGAATGATGCAGACCGTGCAGAGGTGGAATTCTGGTGGAAAGAGTTTGAAAACTCTCTTTATGAAGCCGAAAACGATATGTTCGGCGAGGAAGAGGACAGAGACATGCTTGATAAGGTGCAGGCTGCTGTCGTTCAGCGATATACAGAACGGCTGAAAAAGTGCTTTTCAAGCCGGATTACAGAGTATGTCGCCTATCTGATTGACAAACATCTTGAAAAAGGCTGAATAAAGCCTTATTTTTATGCCTGAAAGGAGAAATTTATGCCTGAATATGTTAAAGTAATACAGTTGCCTAATCTGTTTGAAAAGACGTTTGAACTGAGTGAAATTCAGGTTGATTTGGAAAGTGTTCTGAAATACGCTGTCAGCGGCATTGACGAAGAAATAAAGTTCATTACGCAGACAAATATTGAAGCGTTTTCTCGCCAGATTAGAGATACTTTGCTTCTTCGTGATATACTGCAAGCGGAAATCAAGAAACTTCAGAAATGTGAGGAGGAAACATTATGAACAGAGTAGAGATTGACAAGAAAAACAAAGTCTCCGTGAACGGCGTGAGAATCGACAAAATAAGAGATTATACTATTCCTCTATTATCATATAGACAATATCCAATCTCTTCCTGTAATGCTTTTG
>JAZQIL010000180.1:0-15268 GCA_045541055.1 Oscillospiraceae bacterium | reverse complement strand
GGAGAGATATTTTGTCTTCCTAAGACCGCTTGGCCTCCGACTTTGTGAAATTCTCAAAGAAAGCACGGTGGCTGAGAGTGCAAGTCTTCTGCACTCTCTTTTTTATTTTTTCTTTCCTCTTGCCAACGAAAATTTTACACTTACGGTCTTCTGCATGAAAAAATCTTAATTTTTGTGCAAAATGATATAAAAACTTAGATGAAACTTAGATGAAAGTGGTAATTAAGATGAGGTTTCTAGATGCTATGCCAAAATAATATTATTTAATAGATATGTGATTTATAATTTATAGTAAAACGGCGAATTTAAGAGAAATCCTCTTAAATATATATGCTGTCAAGGCTAAATCTGCCAATTAAAGGGTATTTTATTGTGCAAATTCAACAAATTCAATAAAATTTTCATGCGGAAGCCCTGTCAAGCAAGTTTGTGCTTCTCCCAGAAAGAGCGGAGAATGTGCTTTGCAAACATCTGTTCCAGCACGGCTTGTTCTGCATTTGAAAGTTCTGTGTTCGTGCAGACTGTTTCAGCGAGCTGTCCGGCGGTTTTATCCGGCAAAATGTATTCCATTCCGGCATTGAACAGGCTGAAAACAGTTTCTGCACGTTGTTTAATCTGATTTGAGAGTGTTTCTTTTTGGCATTCATCAAGCCCGTAATTCTCCAGCGGACAGTAAAGACCACTTTTTTGAAGAAATTTCCAGAAATCAGAGTTGTCAGAAAGTGCTTTCTGTTCTTTTCTCTGTCTGTATATGAATTTTTTCACAGTTTCCGGAAAAGCCGGAGGAAAGAAATTTTTCTGATTGTCTTCTATGTGATTGCTGACATAGGCAATATGCTGGTCAGTTATGAAAAATTCGCCGTCCGGAGTGCGGAGAGTTCCCATAATACGGATATTCACCCATTCAAGGCTTTCAAATTCCCTGATAAGTGCTGAAACGATATTGCTTTCAAAGGCAATTTTTTCCTCATCCAGCTTGAAGGCAATAATTTCCTGTGCAAGTCTTTTTGCAGAACTGACTGCGCTGTTTATCCCTTCTTCCTTTGTGCCGATGAATCCTGTATAAATTTTTTCCAGTACATCTGTAGCCAAAAGATTATAAATCCGGCATTCGGAAAATTTTGCTTTTACAGGTTTCCGGAGTCCTCTGCCGATAATCTGTGTCATCTGGATACGGGACTGTGTATCACGCAAAAGGAAAATCTGTGAAATTTCCGTATCGTCAAAGCCTTCTGTCAGAATGCCGATATTCACAAGAACGTCTATTTCTCCATCATGGAATTTCTTTATTAAGTCTTCCCGTTCCCTTGGAGACGAATGATAGCCTGTTTTGATGCCTTCACAACGGAAACGCATATCATTCCTGAGATTCTCCAAAATAGCGTCAAAGTTCCGGCTGTTACAGAAAATAAGCGATTTTGAGTGTTCAGGTTTACTGCTGATTAGGTCTGCTATGTGGGTGCAGAGTTTTTGATAATAGTGTTTTGTAAAATCCGGATTTTTGTATTCCTGACTGACGCTTTTTAAAATATCCTTGTATCTATCAGTAATAGCTTCTATCGAAAACCCTATCAGCCATCCGTTATTAATCGCAGTGGGAAGATTGAATCTTTCAACAATAATATTGAAGTTTCTGGCGAACATACCGCCGATATCAGTGCGGAATGGTGTTGCTGTAAGCCCCATAATTCTTGCCCCTGTCTGTTTGATGCTGTTGAGGCAATAGGTCTCTGCTGTACAGTGATGTGCTTCATCAAAGACGATGAGCGAATTTTGACTGAATTTATTGAGCAAGCCTGCAATACTGCTTACCATATCCACTGTAACCTCAGAAGCGGAAAAACGTTCTGCATCGCTGAAATATGCCCTGGCTTGGTCACACAGTTCGTTTCTGTGGGCAAACCAGTATATATGCTTTACAGTATTTTTCAGCAGTTCATAACAAATATCCACAGCGACTTTTGTTTTTCCCGTTCCGGTAGGCATAACCATAAGAACAGATTGAATCTCTTTATTATGGAAAGCATTCACACAGTCATCGAAAGTGTCTTTCTGATATTTTCTCGGTTCGTATTCTTTCTTCATAATACACCTTTCTTTCAAGAGAACATTTCTTTTTAAGTATACCATTTTTTTTTAAGCCTTGTCAACCATTTTTTTAAGCTTTGTCAATCAGAAAAGTTCAGTCAATCCGGCATGATACAGAAAATCATACAGGGAAAGCAAGTCTTCCGGAGTAAAATAATGAAATATTTTTATTTTCGATTCCGGCAGAAGACGGATATAATGCGAATTGCCTCCGGAAATTTCCGCAAAGAAGACAGCCGGAATTTCTTTTTCTGCAATGCGTCTGACCTGTTTTACAGAAAATTCTTCCTTCTTCAGGCATCTGGCAAGCTCCTGAACGGAAACAGAGGCAGTAAAAGTACGGAGAACAGCAAGAACTTTCTGCATATGGCAGACAGAATAGACTTTTGCCTGCTGAATACCGGATTCCCTGTTCAGCAGGTCAGGAAATTTTGTGAAAAACTGCTTCAAATGCGCCCGCAGTTCCGGAGAGCCGTTCTGTTTCCTGTATGTTCTCTGCATGACTGTCAGAAGATTTCTTGTTAGAAGAACCGAACGGACGACTTCTTTCCATTCCAGAGCATAAAGAGGCTTCTGACCGTCTTCTTCGCAGGTGATGCCGTATCTGCTGTCTGCGGAAGCGATTAAATAATTCACTTTATCTCTGGAAATATCAATTTTCTGATTCATTGCTTTCCAGATTTCCGGAGCAGTGGACGGCTTTTTCTGACTGCATATCTGTGCAACCGTCACTAAATAAAAATCATAGTCGGGCATTTTTCAATCTACCGCCTTTCAGAGTAATTCTGAAATACTATAGACTGCACCGCTTTGATTTTTCCGGTTGAAAATTTTCCGGCACGGATGAAAAATTTCCTGAAAAAATAAAAAAACAGCCTGATTTTTTTAATTTCAGGCTGTTTTTGCTTTTCTGAACAGAAATTTATCAGGATTCGGCTGAAAGGGAACAGAACTCTGTTAAAATAAAAATATCAGAAAAAGAAGGAGGTACTCCATTATGAAAATTTTTCAGGAGGGGAACAAGTTCCGCATTGAAAGCGATTTTCTTGATTCAGGTATCCTGTACTGCCGTGCTGTGGACAGCAACGAAAACTTTTTAGTCACGGCAGACGAAAACAACAATGTTTCTGCATGGAACATCCAGACCGGCGAGCCGGTCAGCAGTCTGGAAGAAATTTTTCTGCTGAAATGTGCAGAATCCGGCTGGAGCGTGCTTGTTTCGGAAGATATGAAAGCCGTCCGCAGAATCCCGGCAGAACGTATCAAAATGATGCTCACAGATGCAGGCAGAATGCTGGTATTTGTGCTATCAGGAAAAGGCTTGTTCAAAAATGATGTCTATTATCTTGATGAGAATCATGCCTCATGGGAGAAAGCAGCTTCCGGACTGGAAGCCCTGTATACCATTTCCAGCAGTTTTATCGGAAATGTGGTGAAAAACGGTCGTCTCCGCAAAGTGTTCAGAACAATCTCGGGGCATTCCCTTGAACTGCCGCCTTCCGCGGAAATCAAGAGATTTCACAGACTTTCGGAACAGATTGTGGTTCTGGAAAACGGCAGTTATATCTGCTATGACGTAAAAAACGGAAAAGAGCTGTTCCGGTCTTCACAGCATCCGGAATGCGAAGAGGCTGACGGAAAAGTCTGCTGGTACAGTGACGAATTTTATTATTATGCAGGGAAGATACACCGCATTCCGGGATATATCCCGCATAGAACACGGACGGGCTGGCGTTTCGGCGGATATCTGCACATTCAGGACAGGCGGGATTCCTGCCGTCTGCTGGATATCCGAACCGGAACAGTCAGTGACTGCTATTCTGACATTGTTCCCGCAGGTCAGAATTTTCTGGTACAGAAAAACAGAGAAATCGGACTCCTGAACCGGAATGCAGAGCTGATTCTTCCGCCGGAATATGACAATATCAGGTATATTTCCAAAAATGATACTTATCTTCTGGAAAAAGACGGCAGATTCGGCAGGGCAGACAGGAACGGAACAATGATTTCTCTGGTTGTCTGGGACTGGATGTCCCCCTATGACAAAGGAAATTCAGACTGCATTTTTCTGAAACTCGGAAATCAAATCGCATTCATGACATCAAAAGGCTTTCTTTCCTGCGAGCCGTTTTACGGAGAAGCCGTTTTCGGCGTGAATAAAAATGTTTTATGCTGCTGGAAATATCCCGATAAAGAAAAGAAAGAAAAGCCCTCCCTGTACTGCTTCAATCTCTATACAGGAGAAACTGTTCTGGAAGGTGATTTCGACGACGTGCGCCGGCTTCGGCAGGGCTGTATTTTGGTGCAGAAAGGCGGGCTGTCCGGCGTGTTTGATACCGTCCGGAAAGAATTCCTTTCTGAAATGGCTTTCTGCCACGTTTCCGAAGAAAGAAACAACATCTGCATTTATTTTCCTGAAACCGGAGAAACAAAACTTTATCAGTTTTAAGGAGGCTTTTTTATGAATTATTATTATGAAGACGGCTTTTATTATATCGAACATGCCGGAGAAAAACGCTGGATTGCTGTGGAGCAGTCCGCCTGCCATTTGATTGCTGTGGACGAAGAACTGCACGCTTCTGCATGGGACAGACAAACCGGACAGCCTGCCTGTATGCTGGAATCTGCCGCTGTTCTTCAGACTGCCGATAAAGAAGAAAGTATTCTTGTTTCCAAAGATATGCAGGCGATTCTGAAAATCAAAGACGTATATTATGCGCATGTCATCCATGACAGGCTGATTGTGGCAGAACGGAGAACATCTTATTTCAGCTCCTCTGTTTACCGTCTGGAGCATACCCGCATACACGGCGCAGAATGGAAAGAAGAAACTGCACAATGCCATACAGAAGATATTTTCGTCATGCATTCCGATTCTGTATTTTCAGCAGTCATCCGTCAAAACGGAAGAATCAGAAAAATACTTATTACGCCCCGGAAAACGATTTTCAGCTTTCCGGCAGATATGGAATTCGGCAGAAGTTCCGGCGATATTGTGCCTTTCTCTCAGAATCGTGAAATCGGTCTGTATGACTTCCGGCAGGAGCAGGAGCTGTGCCGTTTTGAACAGAAAGACGATACAGAACAGTTTTTCTGTGTTCAGGATGCAGATTTCAGGAACGGTCCGTCCGTCTGGATGACACCATACAGATTCTATAAAGACGGAAAGGTTCAGTTTTTATGGGAAGACAGGACTGCTTTCAGAGCTTCTGAACCTCAGAAAACAGCAAAGTTTGTCTGCATGATTGACAATGCTGAAAATTCCTGCCTGTGCAGGCTGATAAATTTGCAGACAGGAAAGCTGAGTTCTTATTATGAGAGTGCAAAACCGGCTTCCGGAACGTGCATTCTTGTAAGCAGTTCCGATAAAAAATCCGGCATTATCGACAAGGATTTCAATGAAATTCTTCCGGTTTTCTATGATGAGATACTGTATTCCGAAAAACATGACCTCTTTCTGCTCAAAAAGGAAAATCAGTACGGCATCGCCAAATCAGACGGAACACTGCTGATTCCGGCAGTCTGGGACAATATCAGGATGCTGTGCGAGCATTTCACTGCCTGCATGGCGGCGGTAAAAAATAACAAAGAAACTGTTTTGCTTCCGGACGGCTCTCTGCTGACGCTTCCGGAATGGAATTCCGCACAGATAATCGGGTTTCAGACTGTCTGCCTCTGGAAATATCTCCCCAAAGATGACACACAGGAACAGCAGAAATATTTTGCTCTGATACACACAGATACAAAAGAAACTCTGCTGGAAGGCGTTTTCGACAGTATTCAGCCGTTTGCCGGCGAATGCTTGAAAATCATCACAGCCGAAAACAAGACCGGCATATTCAGCATCTGTGAGAAACGCTGGCTTTCCGAACCGGAATTATGCTCCGCTGATGTGGAAGGAGACCGCATTGTCGTACAGACACTTGTTAATCCTGAAAGAAAAGAATTCCGTATTGATTAAATTCTGACTATAAATGAGCGACTGAAAAAATGCACAAAAAGTAAAGACAACCGACGCCAAAAGAGTTATAATAGACCTGTTCGGAAACTTTAAAGTGAATGCTGAAAATTATAGACGGCACAAATCAATGCAGCACGAAGAGTAAATCTTTTTCTTTTATTTCTGCAGCATGAAGAAAGAATACGGAAACGTTTGATATAACGATTGATATGTTCAATAAAAATTCTGAGTTTTGAAACAAAAGAGTTGAATGCTTTTTCTTCTGGTGTTAATTTTTTCCTGATGAAACTGCTGTTTGTAAAATGTTCCTGTTATCTGCATCAGCAGTAATCTGAAGCTTCAGTGTATGCCGCTTTTTCTTTCCTGTTCCTGCGGCATTAGACGGGAAACTATCACAAGGATTTATGCAGAATCCAAAAGGAGTGGAAAGCCTGTACTTGGTATTGTGGATGATACGATTGCTCCAAAGGCAGTTCCGTCATCTGAAGCAGAATATCCGATAGAATCGGCATATTTTCATTATTCTCATTTAAAAGGGAAAGCAGATTACGGACATCAGGCAGTCTGTATCCTGCTTTTCTGTAATGGCATTACTCTATCTTATGCTATTATTTTATATGATAACTATAAATGAGCAAATTTGAAAAGAATTCGTCAAAATGCACAAAAAGAGTCAGCGAATCATATCCGGCAAAGTAGGCAGAGAGTCGCCATTTTTAGCAAAATGAAAAATAAAAGTAATTTGTTCTTCCTGAATTTTGGACGCAACAATTTTTTATCCTTCAAAAAAATTGAAAGTACTGGAAGCACAGCAGGCAGGCAGATGTACCGGAGAAGCAGTCAGCCGGAAACGCTGAATTCCTTTAGAAGAACGTATCTGATATTTATTAAAGGCAAGCCGGTGCTTTGATTCACGAAAGAATACTTCAATTTCCTGTCTCTGCACATAAAGTGACAAAATCCAGGTATCAAAAAATGAAGCATCTGTACAGAGAAAGGCTCTGAGTGCATTCATCTGAAACAGTTTTCCTTCTGGAAAAGTCAGCAGAACCACAGCATTTTCAATGCCGTTCAGACTGCCTTCATAACGATAAACATAGTATTTTCTTCCCTTCACGGTCACGGAGCGGAAGGAAGAAACGGCATTTTTCTCTTTCAGCGTTTCAGCAGGTTCTCCGACACTTTTTTTGATTCCATGCGGATACAGAATACGATTTGTTTTCAAAGCGCCAACAGTGTAAAATCACTTTTTAATAAAAGCTTCCATCAACTTTCTGCATGGATACCAGCGGTCACAAAGCAGGTAAGAAAGCGTTGGAGCAGAAGGAAGCTGCTGAGCGGTTTCACACATCTTATCAATTTTAGAAACAGATTTATCGTACATACGGCTGTATGCTTTCATCACTCTGCGGATTGTGAGAGCAGCCATCAGGTCAAATTCTCCTGTACGCCCAATTAAAAATTTGACATAGCTGTGATTTTTCAGAATTTTATAGACTTCATGTTCCAGATGTTCCTCCACTGAAAGCGGATTCAGCAGACTTCTGTGTCCGAACAGGCTGACAGTATAAATATTCATTTTATTATACTCCTCTTTCATAGTAATGCAGAGTGCAATTCTCTGCTTCTCTTTATTATACCATATCTTTATAAATAAGTAAATAGTTCGGAATTTTTAGATTAAAATTTCTGAAAAGAAAGCTTATAATAGAGAGTAGTATTCTAAACATGGGAGGCAGATTATGGAACTGAATGAAAGACTGAAATATTTCAGGGAGTCCAAGAAAATAAGTATTTATAAATTGTCACAGGAAACAGGAATATCACAGGGACACATCAGTGATTTGGAAAACGGCAGAAATCAGCCGACAATTGAGACTTTAAAACGTTTGATTGTTCCTCTCGGAATTTCACTTTCAGAATTTTTCAATGAAGACGGCGAAATTTCTGTGCTGACTGACAAAGAAAAAGAACTGGTGGAGCAATACAGAACACTGCCGGATGACAAGGCGGAACTTTATCTTCTGCTCGGCAAGGCTCTTAATAAATAGGATTCAACAGCGCATTGCTGATGATGGAAATTCTCAGCGAATAGAAAGCAATGACCACAGCGAGGGAAGATTATAATTATCTTCAAAGCTGTGGTTATTTCTATATGGCTGCAATAGTTTTATGATTAGGATAAGAAGAAACTTCTGACTTCACTAATCCATTTTTCTGGCTCAAAGCACATAAGCTGTGCATGAGCATAGCCGTTGAAACAGCGGATTTCCGTCTGCGAGTTGACAGCTTTCATTTTTATTGCGGCTTTTTTTGAAATGAATTCATTGCCCTTCGTACCATGCATAAAAAGAATTTTGCAGCCGTCAAATTTTTGAAATTCAAATTTATCGAATACACTGTTGAGAATATTATAAACGGACTGTTCGTCCATATTGTCAGCAATTTTAAGATAGTCCTCAAAATACTTTTCCGGAAGAAAATCCCTTTTGAAACTTTCAAGAATTTTAGGGTCACGCTGTTTTGATTTTCGGATAATATTGAGATAGCTCTTTTGCATGATACTGACCAGCAGTTTTGGCATGGGAAGCAGAGGCGCACCGTCAAGCACAAGACATTCCGCTGAAATATCTGGCAGAGAGGCAAGTACTGCCGCAATTCGTCCTCCCATGGAAAGACCGCATATTGCATAAAGCTTGCCATTGCTGGTTTTAAGAAAATAGTCTCTTATCTGTTCAGCTTCCTTTTCAACGGATTCAAAGCGGCTTGATTCCTCTTCTGTGTGAGCATTGAGTTCGGGAACAATGACAAAGTACTCCTCTGAAAAAGCATCTGCTGCCTTTTGCCAGAGCTGCCATGGATTGAGCATCCCATGAATCAGGATAACTGTTTTATTTGCAGGATTGCCAAAAGTATGGAATTTCATAAACGCCTCCTGAATGATTAAATATTTTTCTTTATTTCAGTATATCATGTTTGTGAATATCTGTCAATAAAAAATGCGGTAATCTGCACAATTCTTCCACATCATCTTTGTTGGTTATGGTAATGGCTATTTTCTGCTGTTTATGGTATGATAGTACACTGAAAGGAGGTGTGCTGTCATGCTAAAAGAGCTGTACCACGGAGATATCAGTCCGTCAGACCGCAGAGCAGACCCTAACGACAAAACATTGCAGGAATGGCGGAAACTCTCAGCAGAATTTCAAAAATCACTGACACCGGAACAGATTGAAACATACCACAGGCTCAGTGATATGCAGGGGGAAAGTGCGGCAAAGGATAACGAAGCCCTGTACATTCAGGGGTTCAAAGACGGAGTATTGCTGATGATAGAAATTCTCGTAGAATGAAAGAAAGCTGGTGTGGAAATGTGATACCGCACAAGCTTGTTTTTTTTGTTTGATTTTATTTTAACGATTTAATGTAATAAAATAATGTTTGATTTAAGTTATGAGGATATTTATTCAAACTTTATCTATGTCCCACGCTGTGCCGACGTTCTCGCCAACACTTCTGTAGCATCTTCCAAACTGTATCGAAATTTATCTGTTAGATGCCTGAGAAATCCCACTTGAAAAATGGAGGCGTGTCATCAGACAACCGGTTAAAATTTTAATGTTCGGTTAATATAAATCAATTTTTCATGTAAGAGTGATGGTATAGAATAAATACATCAACCGAAAGGAGAACACAAACATGAAAAAATTAATTTCTGGTATGATTGCAATGGTATGTGCAGTATCTACACTTGGTACAACAGTAAAGGCTTCTGCTGGTGAGATGCAAACGCCTTCCAATCTTGCTTACAGCGAAATTGGAAATAGTATTGACAGCTATGTCAAAGAACGTGAAGCAGGTCTTGCCTCCTGTGAAGTATCTGTATTTGATGCGGACGGCATAATTTATAATGGCTATTACGGCTATTCTGACATTGAAAACAATATTCCGGCAGATTCCGAAACCGTTTACGAATGGGGGAGCTGTTCAAAGTTGCTTGTATGGGCTTCTGTCATGCAACAATGGGAACAGGGAAAGCTTGACCTCAACTCTGATATCCGTGACTACCTGCCTGAAAATTTCCTGACAAAATTACAGTATCCAGATGAAAAAATCACCATGCTGAATCTGATGAGCCATAATGCAGGATTTCAGGAAAGTTTCTATGAAAATCAAGAGGCTTCCCCTGATGAAGTCTATGACACGTTAGAAGAAGCTGTTAAGGCTTGTGAATGTTATCAGGCTTATCATGTTGGCGAATATACAGCCTATTCCAACTGGGGAACATCCCTCGCTGCTTATATCGTGGAACAAACCAGCGGTATGGATTATGTGACCTATGTCAATAAAAATATCTTTGCACCCCTCGGCATGGAACATACTTGTATTGACCCCAAAATGGCTGATAATGCGTGGGTAGCTGAAAAACGTTACGAATTGAAATGCTATGGACGTTATGAAGACCCGAAATATAATGAGGACTTAGGCGAATGCCTTTACGGAATCCAATTGTTTCCAGCAGGCGCAGCAACCGGCACATTAGAAGACTTTTCGACATTCGCACAGGCTTTTGTTATGGAAGATTGCCCTTTATTCGAGAATGACAGCACAAGAGAAGAAATGTTTATAGCAACTTCTTATTATGGTGATTCTGATATTGTCAAAAATGCGCATGGTCTCTGGACTTCTGAATACAAGGTGCAGACATTAGGACATGGCGGAAATACAGGCGGCTGCTCTTCTAATCTGGTATTTGACCCTGAAAGTGGTGTTGGCATTGTTATCATGGCGAACGAGCCGGGAGAATCAGTATTCAATTATGGCATTCCCAATCTTATCTTCGGGAATGTGACTGAAAGAGAGGGCATTCAAAATACAGATATATCTGATACAGAAGATATCAGCGGAATTTATTATGCAAAGCGTTCCATCACAGCTGGCGCAGCAAAAATCATGTCTGCAATGGGCAGTTTAATGCCTTGGAGCAAAAATCCTAATGGCACTTACTCTTTGAAGTTATGCGGTATTCAGATGGGAGAAGAAGAACTTCATAAAATTGCTGAACATCAGTATGTAATGCAGAATAATGGAATGAACATGTTTATGTATTACGATAATGGTAAACTTGAAATGATGTCAACTGACTATGTGAAAAGCGAATCCGGTTCAGCAGGTACATTTCTCGCTTTTGGGTTTATTCTGTTTGGAATTGGCTGTCTTTTGACGATTCTTGTCAAGCTGTTTATGAAAAAGAAATATACTTTTGCGGATAAGCAAATTTTAGGTCAGCAGGGTATTTATGGTGTTTCAAGTATTATCCTTGCATTATTTGCAATAATAATCGGTGGAATCAATCCAACATGGACAGCAATTTCCGGAATTATGGCAATGATAATTGGGCTTGCATCTCTTGCAAATGGCGGAATTTTGTGTTATAATACAATTAAGGCTGACGACATGAAGACCAGAACAAAAGTAAAACAGTTCATTTGGGCTGGTCTGGGAATTGCATATTTTGTATTCATCATCATGTTTCAGCTTTATAATTTCTGGAATTTATAAGGACGTGAGTGAATGCCGAATATTTTAATTGCAGATGATGAAAAAGAAATCGTCAAACTGCTGAAAATCTATCTTGAAACAGAGGAAAATACTGTTTTTGAAGCAAATGACGGCGCACAGGCTATGGAAATTCTGAAAGGAGTTTCCATAGACCTTGCCATTGTCGATATTATGATGCCGAAAATTGACGGCTATCAGCTTATCAAATACATCAGACAGCAGGAAAAATACATTCCTGTTATGGTGATTTCTGCAAAAGTGACACTTTCTGACAGAGTTCTTGGCATTGATTTGGGTGCAGATGATTATATTACAAAGCCTTTTGAACCGCTGGAAGTTTCTGCAAAAGTCAAGGCACAGCTCAGACGGCTGAATCAAACAACAACGAAGCCGGCAGAGAAGCATATCATAAAAGCCGGAGAAATTCAGCTTGACCTTGATGAATGCTCCTTTACGAAAAATGGCGAAGTAACGGAACTGACAAAAGCGGAATTTAAAGTATTGGAATTATTGATGTCACAGCCGAAACGGGTTTTCACCAAAGAACAAATTTATGAAAGTGCATGGTATGAGGATGGTGCAGTCGATGATAATACTATCCGTGTCATTATCAGCCGTCTGCGTGATAAGATAGGCAGTGAACATATCAAAACTATCAGAGGATTGGGGTATCGTTTTGAAGAATAAAAAAACTCTTTCACTCAAAAACAAAATATTTTCAAATTTCCTGATTTGCAGTGTGGGTATAATAATATTTATCAGAAATCTTGATGCTTTATACTTAGAATATTTGAAGGAAATGTTAGAGCCTGTTCTTTGGGAAAAGCTGGGGCTTGTCTATTTTTTGGCAAGCATCTTCATACAAATTGTTGCTGCATATTTTTTTTATAAGCGCATAGGAAAGGTGTTGAAACAAGAGAGTGAACGCAGAGTGAAAGAACAAAATTTGTTATATGCTGCGATTGCTCACGACCTGAAAACACCCATGACCTCCGTGCAGGGTTTTGCAAAGGCATTGTCTGACGGAAAAATCAAGCCAGACGAACAACAGGAAATTTTTGACATTATCTATCGGAAATCCAACAGTATGAATGATATGGTCAATACTTTATTTGATTATGCCAAATTCGGCACAGAAGAATACAAGCCAAATCTGACATCAATTAACCTTTGTACCCTGATAAGGGATATTGTTGCAGAGAATTACTGCGATTTCGAAGAACATCAGATTGACCTTGAAATTGATATTCCAGAAACGGAAATCCTCATCACAGGCGACAAAAACGAACTGAAAAGAGCGTTCTCTAATCTGATTGTGAACATCTACAAACACAATCCCGACAGCATCAAAGCGGAAATTTTTGTTACGAGAGAAAACGAAAAAGCCATTGTCAGAATTTCTGACAGCGGAAACGCTATCCCTGAAGATATGGATATTTTCGAGCCGTTTGTTACAGAAAATACCGCCCGAACTGCCGGACATGGCAGCGGTTTAGGTCTTGCCATCACCAAGCGAATCATTCAGCGGCACGGCGGAACTATCCGTGTCTCAAAATGTGCAGATGATTATACAAAATATTTTATGATAGAATTATAACATCTTATGAAAATTAAGACTGTCCGGAAATAAAAATCCGGACAGTTATTTTGATTTTATCAAAATTTAATATTCGGTTAATGATAATCAATTGTTCAGATAATGCTTTTGATATACAATAAAAGCATAAGGAGTGAAATATTATGAATCACTATATTCTTGAAACACATTCGCTTACCAAAATCTATGGTGAACATAAAGCATTGGACAGTATTAACATTCATGTAAAAAAAGGTGCAATATATGGGCTTATCGGCAGAAACGGTGCAGGAAAAACAACTTTCATGAAAATGATAACAGGTCTTTCAAATCCCACATCCGGAGATTTTCTGATAAACGGACACAGCGAAAATGAACTGAAAACAGTCCGCAAAATGGTAGGGAATCTGATTGAAGCACCAGGGCTTTATCCTGAAATGACAGCATATCAGAATCTGAAATGCAGGTGTATCCAGTGTGGTATCAAAGACAATGTGCAGATTAATAAACTGCTTGCACTTGTGGGGCTTTCCAATACTGGCAAAAAGAAAGCAGGAAAATTTTCACTCGGAATGAAACAGCGTCTTGGCATTGCAATGGCACTTGTTGGGAATCCTGAATTATTAGTGCTTGATGAGCCGATAAACGGTCTTGACCCACAGGAAATTCATGAGTTCAGAGAAATGTTGTTAAAACTGAATCAGCAGGGAATCACGCTCGTGATTTCAAGTCATATTCTTGATGAACTTTCAAAGATAGCAACTGATTATGGCATTATTCATGAGGGAAAACTTATCGAAGAAATCACAAAAGAGGAGTTTTTTTCAAACTGTATGGATAAAGTAATTATCAGAACTGATAAAATTGAAAAATCTGCTGCTGTCCTTGAAAGAGCAGATATTCATGATTATACAATCACTGATGATACGATTCAAATAAACAGTCACGTTTCTGAAACCGGAAAACTGAATGCACTGCTTGTCAGCCAAGGCATTACAGTGAATGAAATCTATGCGAAATCAGAATCGCTTGAAGAACATTATTTGAAACTGACTGGAGGCGGAAAATGATGACAGGACTTATCAAAATGTATTGCTATAAAATGTTCAGACAAAAAAGTCTGTATGTTATCTGGGGAATCATTGTAGTAATGATGCTGTTAAACCTTACTATGATACCGGAAAGAACATTTTCAGCTCTCTTATGTAAAAGCGGTTCGCTGACCTTAATATTTCCATCACTGTTTACAGCAATGTTTTTCAGCAATGACCATGCAAGCGGATTTATTAAAAACTATGCTGGTTCAGTTGCTGACAGGAGCATAATAATCGCCGCAAGGGCAGTTATCATATTCATAAACAATATTTTTTCATGGGGTGTGATTGCTGTCAGCGGACTTATCTTTACACATCATACTGGCAGCATAAATGTTGCGGTAATGTATGGAATATGTATGTTTTTAGCAGGACTTGGCTGTTCATTTGCGGCAATGCTTATCACGGAACTTTTCAGAAAAACTGTACCAGTTATTATTCTCACCTTGGTAACAGGTTCAGGAATATTATGTGAACTTATCGCAGCAATCATTGCTTTGATTACAAATGGTAATGTGATTGTCAAATCCTATTTTCTGACAGGAATGTTCAATATATTCGGAGAAACTCAAATGCAAAGTGATGCTGTGAAAGTCATTTGCATTTCAATAATATATATAATAGTTTCCTTATTGGCAAGTACTGTCAGCATAAAGAAACGAGATGTTGTGTGAAATAAAAAAGCGCTGTCCAGATGATGGAAATACTCGGAAAATAAAAGAAAGCTGGTGTGGAAATGTGATACCGCACCAGCTTGTTTTTGCTTGATTTCACTTTAACGATTTAATGTAATAAAATAGCATTTGATTTAAGTTATGAGGATATTTATTCAAACTTCTTATCTATGTCCCACGCTGTGCCGACATTCTCGCCAACACTTCTGTAACATTTGTTGTGTCTCACACACCCAGCCATTGTTCAATAATAACCATGACTTCTTCCGTTCTTTTCGCACCGATACCCTTTACTTTTCGTATGTTCTTTTCC
>JAZQIL010000179.1:0-2216 GCA_045541055.1 Oscillospiraceae bacterium | reverse complement strand
TCTCCACCTCCTTGGCCCACAGAACGACATGGCTCCGATCCGACTTCACAAGCATTGAAAAAAGGACTGAATTTCAGCGTTTGATTGCCGACTGCGAAGCCGGAAAAATCCATATTGTGCTTTGCAAGAGCATTTCCAGATTTGCAAGAAATACCGTCGATTTGCTAAAAACGGTCAGGCATTTGAAAGAACTCGGTGTAGAAGTTCGATTTGAAAAGGAAAATATCAGCTCCATGAGCAGTGATGGTGAAATGATGCTCACGCTGCTTGCGAGCTGTGCAGAGCAGGAAAGTGTTACACAGAGTGAAAATCTGAAATGGGCGGTCAGCAGAAAATTTGAACGTGGTGAGCCGTGGGGAAATCCTGTTTTTGGCTATCGAAGAATTAAAAATGATTATATCATCAATGAGGAAGAAGCCAGAATTGTCCGAAAAATCTACACTGATTTTCTTGATGATATTCCTATGGCAAGTATCGCAAAATGGCTGAAAAGCATCAATTGCCGATGCAGGACAGCACAGTTCGTGAAAGCTGTTCTGACAAATGTGACCTATACTGGTGATTTGTTTTTGCAGCAGCATTTTTCGCCTTCTGTGAATCATATGCAGAAAAATAATGGTGAAATTCCAAAATATTATGTTTCTGCACATCATCCAGCCATTATCAGCCGTGAACTTTTTGAACAGGTTCAGCAGAAAATGCAGGAAATGCTTGATTTTAATCCGGAAGCTCACCGGGTTGCAAGGGTTTCCTGTTTTTCGTCAAAAATCACCTGTGCGGTCTGCGGAAATCATTATGTGAGATACGATTTGCACGACCGTAAAAGCTGGGCTTGTTCCGGCAAAATCACCAGCCGAAAGAAAATCTGTCAGAACGGAAATTTATCTATTGATAAGCTTGAAAAATTATGCTGTACAGTTTTGAAATGGAATACTCTTGATGAAAACCAGTTTGCAAAATTGGTACACAATTTGCAGATTTATCCCGATGGGAAGGCAGTTTTTACATTTTATGACGGAACAACTGCACAAGGATATGTTCGTTTTTTCAATTCGGAAGACAGAAAATATCTTGACCCGCATACTCAATTTTATGGCTATACATGGACGGGAACAGAATATGTCATCAATGAAGAGGAAGCAGAGGCAGTCAGAATGGTCTATGAAGATTACCTGAATGAAATGACAATTTCCGATATTTCGAGAAAAATGGAGAATCTCGGATTTCACAGCAAAAGAGGGAAATTTTCAAGAAAAATGGTGCTTTATCTTCTGAGCAATCCATTTTATACCGGAACAAGAATCTATCCTGCCGCTTATTCCAAAACCGGAAAAGAAGAAATTATAAAAAATGACCATGATGCGATAATTTCAGAAGAACAGTTTGAAAAAGCCCGTGAGAGGAGAGAATATTATGTCAAACGTCACGAAGATTCCCGCAACCCTCGGAAGATACACAGCACAGCCGATTGACACTCCTGTCAAGCGGAAAGTCTGTGCTTACGCCCGTGTCAGCACTGACCATGAAGAACAGCTGACCAGCTACGAAGCACAGGTCAGCTACTATACCGAATACATCAAAAAGCACGATGACTGGGAATTTATCAAGGTTTATGCCGATGAAGGAATTTCCGGCTGTTCCACCAAAGGAAGATTAGGATTTCAGTCTATGGTGAAGGATGCACTTGATGGAAAAATCAATCTTATCATAACAAAGAGTGTGAGCAGGTTCGCCAGAAATACAGTGGACAGCCTTTCCACCATCCGCAAACTGAAAGAACATAATGTGGAGTGCTATTTTGAGAAAGAAAATATCTGGAGTTTTGACGGAAAATGTGAATTGCTTCTGTCCATTATTTCGAGCATCAGTCAGGAAGAATCCCGTTCTATTTCTGAAAATGTCAAGTGGGGACACCGGAAACGTATGGCGGACGGAAAAGTCAGCGTACCATTCAGCCGTTTTCTTGGCTATGACAAGGGAGAAGACGGAAATCTTGTCATCAATGAAAAAGAAGCTGAAACCGTTCGTTTAATTTACAGATTGTTTCTGGAAGGCTTAACCGCTTATGCCATCTCCAAATATCTGACGGAGCAGGGGATTCCGACACCCTGCGGAAAAACAAAATGGTTCAGAAGTACGGTCACCAGTATTCTGACCAATGAAAAATACAAGGGCGATGCACTTTTGCAGAAAAGTTTCACTTCCGATTATCTGAC
>JAZQIL010000178.1:0-8844 GCA_045541055.1 Oscillospiraceae bacterium | reverse complement strand
GGGATGAATTGCGTCCCACCGATTGACAAAAGTTTCTAAATATGAGATAATAAAAATAGAATCTTGAAAGGCGGTGAAAAAATGGCAAATAGAGCGTGTAAATTTCAGATATATCCTACAAAAGAACAAAAAATACAATTTGCAAAAACATTCGGATGTGTCAGAATGGTATACAACTACTATCTGGAACAGAAAATCAAGCTGTACCAGAAAGAAAAAAAGAATCTCTTCTATACAAAATGTTCCAACGATATGACGATACTAAAAAAAACAGAAGATTATCTGTTTTTGTCGGATGTGGACAGTATTGCCTTACAGCAGTCGCTCCGTCATCTCGAAGATGCCTTTCAGAATTTTTTCAGCCGTCCGGCAAGCGGATTTCCAAAATTCAAATCCAGACGAAAAAGCCGGAAATGTTATACCACCGTATCTGTAAACGGCAATATTTCTTTAGAAAATGGATATTTGAAACTGCCGAAAGCAGGGCTTGTCAAAGTCAGACAGCACAGACAAATTCCTGATAACTGGAAATTAAAGTCAGTGACAATCAGTCAGTCAGCAAGCGGAAAATACTATGCAAGTATCTTGTTTGAGTATGAGAACCAAGTACAGGAGCAAGAACTGCACACTTTCTTAGGACTTGACTTTTCTATGCATGAACTGTATAAGGACAGTAACGGAAATGAACCGGCTTATCCACGATATTACAGACAAGCTGAAAAGAAACTGCAAAAGGAGCAAAGAAAACTTTCACTCATGACAAACGGCTCTACAAATTATGAAAAACAGCGTGTCAGGGTTGCCATATTACATGAAAAAGTGGCAAATCAAAGGAAAGATTTTCTGCATAAGCTGTCAAGAAAATTAGCCAATGCATGGGACTGCATCTGTATTGAAAATCTGAATATGCAGGCAATGGCACAGACATTGCATTTCGGAAAGTCCGTCTGTGATAACGGCTGGGGAATGTTCACAAGATTTTTGCAATATAAACTGGAGGAAATCGGCAAAATTCTTGTCAAAGTTGACAGATTCTTTGCAAGTTCACAGACTTGTTCCTGTTGTGGTTACAAAAATCCTGAAACAAAAGATTTGTCTGTCAGAGCATGGGACTGTCCAGAATGCGGTACACATCATGACAGAGATGTCAATGCTGCAATCAATATTAGAAATGAGGGTATGCGGTTCGTTTTCGCATAACCTGAAATAAAAGAACCGTGGGACACACGGGGGTAGCTCGCTTATGCTTAGTACTCTGGTACTATCGAACGAGAACCAAACCTGTCGGCGAGGGGAAGCCCCCACCTCTACAGGTGGGGGAGGATGTCACTGATTCCAACACCCAACAACAGTCAATGGCTCAATTCAATATTATTGCAAAAGATAATGGTATAGCCATCGGACAAGTATTCGGTGGCCTTACAATAGGAAGGAAACGAGACAACAAGGATGAATTGTGATATTGTGAAGAGAGAAACCGCCCTTCTTTATTCTGCACCAACTTTTACTGCTTACGTTAAAGGGGGGATTGCTATTTGGTTATGCTGACCAATTTTCTTCAATTGTTAATCTGTTTTTCACAGATAGCAGTAAAATTAACTTTCACCCACAATATTTCAGTTCGATTGTGGGATACGACCAATTTGAGAAAGATCACATACTTGTTGCTGAGTTTCGCACCTTAACCAAATATATAACTGATGAGACAAAAGTCCAGTTCTGTGGTTGGTCTGCTGAATCCATTGAAAAAATAAAAAAACTTCTCACAATCATTTCAATGGAAAGAGGTAGAACCAATGAACAGCAAGTGGTATTTGCTTTTATTAAAGATGTGAGAAAGCAGGGTAATGAAATAAAAGTCTACTTTCAGAAGTTTTATCTGATTCTATTCTCATTTCTGAAGGATAATCTATCTGATTTTGCTATGCGTCTATTAAACTAATACGAACACATTGGACGATCAATAAAGTAGATCTTCTTGAAGTGATGCAGAATGCTGGAATTTTTCTTGGGAAGTGAGGTATATATGAAGAATGAGATTATAAAACAAAATACATCACAATTTCCTGCACAATCAATGGCTGTTATTGCATCAAATGAAGCAACTGCGATAGGCAATGTGTACGGAAATGTTAATGTGATGGTAGCATTGCAATTAATATGCCTGATAATTTAAAAACTCTATTATCTTTAACACAGCAATGTCCCCATTCCATAGAATGGATTAAGCTTAACAGACAGCAATTCCACGTCTTCGTTCTCGAAAATGAGAACTTCAATTGCCATACATTTGCTATCAGTACTGAAACTGCATTAAAATATACAAGTAAAGATATACAAAATGATTTTTTTCTCTTACAGAATCGGTAATTGCAAAATTGCTAAAAATGCCCTGCCTTTTTGCTGTGAAAAACGAAAACTACAAGGTAGCTTTTCAAGATTGTCCAGCCTTCCTTGGCAGACTAACTGGTATACGCTGTCAGGAAAATAAAATTTGTTTTGATTTTGAGGTTTTTGAGCATTTCATGCAGGATATGATAAACAATAATATACAGACATTTTGTCTTTGTTCTTCAACTGTCAGAAACCAGCTTGATGAAGAATATTGGAGCATCCGATGCGGTGACCTGATACAAATTGCTAAGGATATGAATATTAAAGTGAGGTAAAAATAGACCTGTTTGGAAATTTGCTTTCACTTTGATAAAAAAGCTTTTAATAGTAAAGAATCATTTGAAAATGATGATTTTGTTTGCAAATGGATCTAATCCATTATTCGAGGTTAGCGAACAGGGCTATTGTTATCATTGATGATCCAGTCTCTTCAATGGACAGCAGTTCTCTTTTTATTGTTGCTTCTTTAGTGTGTGAGATGATTGCTGTCTGTTACAATAACTTCGAGTTGGAACCTAGCAGTGCGGATTGTCATATCCGTCAATTTTTCTGTATGACACATAATCCATACTTTTTCCGTGAGATCACGTATAACCGTATCAACGACTATGAGTGTGCAACATTTTTTGAAATTAAAAAAAATAAGGATAATCAAACCAATATTACAGAATGTAACGAAGAAATCAAACTTTCGGATGGTAATAAGATTAATCGTTCTCCAGTTCGCAATACTTACGATGCTCTTTGGCATGAGTACTCCACAACAGATGATCCGGAAATTCTAATGATGGTAATGCGTCAAATTCTTGAATATTACTTTATCCAGATGGTCGGATACAAAAGCAACAATCTGCGTTGTGAATTGTTAGATAAAAACAAAAAAGCATTCATTAAGAAACGTGATGATGGAACTGAGGATCGGACGGATTACACATCCGCATCAGCAATGATTGCTATGCTCGATGTTGGTGCTACTGGTTTTAATGATGGTTTGTATTACGATTCCTATGCAACAAGCGTAGAAGATTTGCGCAGAGTTTTTGAACAAATCTTTAAGGTGATGAATCAAGAACAACATTTAAAAATGATGATAGAAAGATAATGAAAATATTGAATAAGGGATAACAATAAGAATTCTGTCAAGAAAAATTTTTAGTAAGTGTAAAATTTTTATTGGTAATGCACATTTACCATATTATTCTGTTTTTTGAATAATGGAAAATTATGGATATTGTATCGAATTCTTATGACTGCCAACTCCTTCTCAACGCTGCCCAAAACCCTAAAAAATAGGACTACATGCAAAATCTGCTAAATTCTTTGATTTTTTGCAAATCCTCAACACATTCACCAAATGTCTACAACACCTTTCAAAAATTTATTTTGGCTATTCTGCGTTGAATAGGTTTGTTAACGTTTCCTGAACACATACATCTACTTTAAAATTACTTGCAAAATCGGCTGTCTTATGGTATAATGAAAAAGACGAAAGGAGCGTGAAATCCATGCCGATACTCGACTGGATAGGCAAAGAAAAAGTTATCAATCATCATATGGAAGTACCGTTCAGGGTGCTTGAACCGTCCTACACATACGGAGAGGACAGCGGAAACATGATTATTCACGGGGACAATCTGTCCGCCCTGAAATCGCTTTTACCACGATATGAGGGGAAAATCCGCTGTATTTACATTGACCCGCCCTACAATACAGGCAATGAAGGCTGGGTATACAACGACAATGTCAATGACCCAAGAATCCGCAAATGGCTTGGGGAGGTAGTCGGCACGGAGGGAGAGGACTTGTCAAGGCATGATAAATGGCTGTGCATGATGTACCCACGTCTGAAACTCCTGCATCGTCTGCTTGCTGAGGACGGAGTTATATTCATTTCGATTGATGATAATGAACTTTATAATCTGAAAATGATTTGTGACGAAATTTTTGGAATTACAAATTTTGTTGCTACAATTCCGTGGAGAAAAAGAACAGCAAAATCTGATGTACCTTATGGAATTTCACAAGACTTTGAAAGTATTTTGTGTTATGCCAAATCAGAAAGTTTCAAGGCAGCAGTCAAAGGAAAAGAAAGAAAATACTATGAAACAGAAGATTTTCCAAACAGACCTTGGAGATTTCACGACTTAACAACACAAAGAACAGTTGAAGAACGTCCAAATAGCAACTATACAATGATAAATCCTAAAAATGGTGATGAATTTCCTGTTAATCCTTTAAGATGTTGGGCTATAACAATTGATACATTTCAGCAATATTATGATGAAAATAGAGTTATATTTCCGGGCGATTATCCATTTTTGAAAATTTCAAAACCAGTTTTGCGTTATTGGAAAGAGGACGATATGAAAAAAGCTGGTTCTGATTTTGGTCTTGTTGCCGCAAGTACCTATTTACCGCCTGAAATTGTCGGAATGACACAGGACGGAACAAAAGAAATCACAGATATTTTCGGAAAGAAAGAATTTAGTTTTCCAAAGCCCTCATCTTTGATACAATATTTAATTAACATTGCAACTGTCACAACTCCAGATGCTATCATTCTCGATTCTTTCGCAGGCAGTGGCACAACAGCTCATGCAGTCTTAAACATGAACAAACAGGACGGCGGAAACAGAAAGTTTATTTTGATTGAAATGTGCGACTATGCCGACAGCATCACGGCGGAACGTGTCAAGCGTGTGATAAATGGCTACGGTGACGGAAAAAAAGCAGTTGACGGCACGGGCGGAGGGTTCACATTCTATGAACTTGGTGAAACGCTCCTCAATGGCGATTTGTTAAATGAGAATGTCGGAGCTGATAAAATCCGTGAATATGTCTATTTCACCGAAACGAAACAGGAACTCGAAAACAAGCCCGATGAACCGCATTTTATGGGGAAATATCTCGATACAGCGTACTATTTCTACTATGAGAAAGACAGCATCACAACCCTTGACAGAAAGTTTTTGCATACCGTAAAAACCAAAGCGGAAAGTTATGTCATGTATGCGGACAGGTGCTTTTTGAGTGATGAACAGCTTGAAAAATTTCATATCACGTTCAAGAAAATTCCTCGTGATATAGCCAGATTGTGAGGTGATAGCATGGAACTGAAAAATTATCAGAAATCCGTCATGAAAGATTTGACAAATTATATTTCGATTTTGAATCAGGAGAATGATTTTCACAAGGCTTGGAAGCGGTTCTGGAATGAGCAGGATATTGCAGTCGGATTGGGCGGAGTTCCAGCATATCAGAACAATATCAAGGGTGTGCCTCATGTCTGCATGAAAGTGCCGACAGGCGGAGGGAAAACATATATGGCTTGTTCAGCCGTTCGCCGTATCTTTGACGAATTGCCTCAAGGCAAGCCGAAAATGGTAGTATGGCTTGTACCGTCTGACCCGATTTTAGTACAGACAACTAAAAATCTGATGAATCCGGAACACCCTTACAGACAGCGTTTGAATATTGATTTTGCCGGACGTGTGAGCGTTTACACAAAAGAAATGCTCCTGAACGGTCAGAATTTTTCACCCGACACGGTACAGGAGCAGTTGACAGTCTGCATATTAAGTTACGGTTCTTTGCGGATTGATTCAAAGAAAAAAGATGTCCGGAAAGTTTATCAGGAAAACGGCAGTTTGTTGAAATTTGCAGAATATTTCAGGGACGATTCCGCACTGTTGACGGATACTCCCGACACGGCGTTGATTCAGGTGTTAAGAAAATTACAGCCTGTTGTAATTGTTGACGAAAGCCACAATGCAGAAAGTAATCTTAGTATCGAAATGTTAAATAATCTGAATCCGTCATTGATTCTGGATTTGACCGCAACACCACGGAAAAACAGCAATATTATTTCTTATGTGGATGCACGGGAACTCAAAAAAGAAAACATGGTGAAACTGCCTGTTATCGTGTATAATCGCTCCTCAAGAAATACTGTGATTGAAAATGCAATACAGCTCCGTGACATACTCGAACAGCAGGCAGTTGCAGAGGAGCAGGAAAGCGGAAACTATATCCGTCCGATTGTGTTATTTCAGGCACAGCCGAAAACCTCCAGTGACAGCGACACATTCCAGAAAGTCAAGCAGATGCTGATTGAAATCGGCATTCCGGAAAATCAGATAGCTGTCAAGACTTCCAAAGTTGACGATTTAGGAAAAATTGACCTGATGAGCCGTGACTGTCCAATCAGATACATTATTACAGTCAATGCGTTAAAAGAGGGTTGGGATTGTCCTTTTGCCTATATACTGGCAAGTTTAGCAAATAAAACCTCACGGGTGGACGTTGAGCAGATTCTCGGAAGAATCCTCCGGCAGCCGTATGCAAGAAAGCACAAGTCAAAATTGCTGAATAAATCTTATGTTCTAACTTGTTCCAATGCGTTCCATGATACACTTGACAGCATTATTAAGGGCTTGAACAATGCCGGATTCAGCAGGAATGATTACAGAATTGGAAGTGAAGAAATTC
The DNA here is from genome assembly GCA_045541055.1 of Oscillospiraceae bacterium. Lineage (GTDB taxonomy): Bacteria > Bacillota > Clostridia > Oscillospirales > Ruminococcaceae > UBA3855. The sequence goes on along the minus strand of JAZQIL010000178.1, from coordinate 1,962 downwards.
CGGAAGTTTCAGAAAATCCGCCTGTACAGCCTCCGCTTCCTGAACCGTCCAAAGTTCCGGAATCAGAACAGACTGATAATTTTGAGGATATTGACACTTCTGCAATTCAAATCAAGCCTGTTTCTGAAAATCATGAAGAACATAATGTGATAGAAGAGATGATTTCTCATGCAGAACAGCAGGAACAAATTTATGAAACGGAAGCAGAAAAGAGCGAAAATTCAGGCTTTATTGGAGGTGAAAAGGGCGATATGCTGAGACAGTATCACATACAGCCACAATATGCTGAACAGATGAAAGATTTCCGCTTACCTCAATTTTTCCTGAATGTTTCACAGGATATGTTCGGAGAAGCTGCTGACCTGCTTGATAAAATCGACTTGCTTGACGGCTTTACCCTCAGCGAACAGGATGCAGTTATCAATTTTTCACTTTCAACAGGTGAAATGTTTGAAGTAGACGTGCAGGAGGAAGGAAATTCCGTACCAAAATACAAGAAAGTTTCTCAGATGGAAAGTGAATATCTCCAGAATCTGTTTGCCAAAATGGCACCGGAGGAAAAAATTGAAAGCTGTACACGGCAGATTTGCCAGCTTATCAACAGAGATAAAACTTTCTCAGCGGAAGAAATCAACAATTATGTTCACAGAGTTGTGAATCATATGACAGAAGATGAACTGGCTGTCATGGAAACATCTTTTATTATCTATGCAAACAGAATCATGCAGAAAATCAAGTCTTTGCAGGAAACTTACAGTGAAAAAATGTTTGATAAATGGGTTACTCTTGGCTTTATCACCTGTCAGGAAAGTTACAGATTTCCGGATGTGATTTCACCGGCAGAATCTATTGATTCCGTTCCTCTTTCTCTCTATGAGGCTGAATGTAACCGAATGAACAATTTTGAAAAATCAATCTGTGATATTTTCGCTGAACTTGAAAATGTAGAATGGTGGCACAGAATCATTGACAGAAAAGGATTCTGCTTGAATGGCTTCATCAATCACTATCCTGATTTTGTAGTGAAAATGAAATCCGGAAGAATTTTGCTTGTAGAATCTAAAGGTGACGACCGTGACAACAGCGACAGCAAGACAAAATTGAAACTCGGTCAGAAATGGGCTGATTTATCAGGAAAGCAGTATCGTTATTTCATGGTGTTTGACGATAATCCTATCGAAGGAGCATACACGGTTGCTGATTTTGCCGAAATGCTGAAAAATATGTGAGTGATACTATGATTTTATGGACGTTTCAGGAAGAAGAAATATAGCAGTCTATTCTGGAAACAGGGAAATACATCTGTGACCCTCAAAAAATGAGTATGCCTGAATTTATTGAGATGTATGACTGGCCTGTTTCGCAGATGAAAGAACGTGTCGGCAATCCGCCGGAAGGTGTCACTTATCCCGTGTGGGCATAGTACGCACAGAAATCAAAGCACAAAAAGCCTGATTTGCGTACTGAACGCTGGTGTTACGGCAATGGCGGAGAAAAGTATGTCTGCCTTGAAATAGAAGTGCCTGATGAGCAGGTTTTCCTTTCTGATTTCGATTTGTGGGGACTTATTCTGTTTGATGCCCTAATTTCCGAAACAGAAGCAGAAGATACTGAACTTGAAAAAATCTATGAAGTTCTTTCACCTGAAAAGCAGCTCGAAATGAAGTATGAAAACTGGAAAAGAGTGTTTGATGTATCTCCTTTGGATAATGAATGGATGAGACGTGGAGAATGGATTCAGGCGACTTTCTGGGTGCTTACCAAAGATATGATAAAAAAAGTCCGCCATTTTACAACACCAAAGCGGAAAAGAAACTATTAACTATAAATGAGCAACTGAAAAAAATGCACAAAAAATAAAGACAACCGGCTTCAAAAGAGTTATAATGTAATTGCGAAACATATTAACTCAAAGGAGCGGTTGTCCTATGAATATCAGTATACACCATTCTGAAACAATTT
>JAZQIL010000177.1:0-4512 GCA_045541055.1 Oscillospiraceae bacterium | reverse complement strand
AGTCTTTAAAAGACTATCACGGAAAAGTACTTTTTGTTGGTATCAACTATGATAAAAAATCCAAGAAACATGAATGCAAATTTGAGATGTCAGAAATATAACAGCCGGATAAATAAAAATAACCACACCCATAGATGAGATAATACAAGCTTTAAAGACAAATATGTAAAAAGAAAAGCTGTATCCGTTTAATACGAATACAGCTCTTTCTGATTTGTCCCTTATTATTACAAATCACCAAATATAAAACTCTCTGATGTGCAGATAGAGAATTTACTTGTCCAAAAGCATACGCTTCATCATACATAAATCAAATATATTGAGCTTATTGTCTTCACATATGTCTGCTGCTTTCCAATTTGCAAAATGTGTATCCGGCACAGCAAGAAGCCAATTTTGTAAGAGAACGACATCAGCAACATCAAATTTTCCGTCACCGTTACAGTCACCAGCAAGAATAACAGCATCAGCAGGAGCAGAATAGATTGAAAGTCTGTTGGTTGAAATTTCATACTTGAATTCATAGATACCACCTGTTGCATTCAGGACACATTCATTTCCTGCATTTACCAAAGTCAGACGATTGGTCATATCTGCAATTACAGTATCATTTTTTCCATACCATTTATCTGTTCCAAGATTGTAAACTTTGAATGTGTATTTTCCGGCAGATAATTCTTTTGTCAGCATAATAACATCACTGTTATCCGTTTTGTGGAATACGTCAGATGAATTTTGATTATTGAATGAACTGTTCAAATAGAAAGTGGAATCAGCATTTGACAATGTATTTGCAGTATTGTATTTGATAGTATAAGTTCCGTCACCGCCGTTTACAAATGTCATAGTCCTGTAAGTACCGTTGGCATTTGCTGAACCTATCACAGCAGTTGCACCTGCTTTTACAGACGGATTTACAGTAATTTTTGTACCATTCAGTTTCACAAAGTCTGTGTTTGTCGTATCACCCATTATAATATCACCGTCAAGATTTACACTATATGAAGTAATTGCAGATGATAATTCTATAACAGCTCCATTTTTTGCAATACCGCCGGCAGAATTACTGTTTTGGGTATTATTCGCATGAAGTGTTAAATTAAGTCCTGTAAAAGATTCATCAGTTAAGGCAACTGTATTGTTTCGCAGTTTACTGTCATTGGAAGAAAAACGGATTGTGATATCAGTGAATTTTCCCTGCTTTACTGTAAAGGAACTGTTATATCCTAAGTTTGTCAGATAAGAGATGAAAGAACCATTCTGACTGCTGTCTAATACTTTGGAGGCTGTTCCTGATGCACCATATGCATAATAATAGAGTGTCATGCTTTCAGAATCGTAATAAATTCTGCCTTCTCTTGTCAGGTTTGATGCACCTGACACGGGGTCAAGAATACGATAAGTACCGTCTGTCAGAACTGACGGCACACTTACAGGCGGAGTAATTGTATTATCCTGCTCTGAAAGGATATAACTGTCGATTTGAGGATAGTTTACACTTGTGACGAGTTTATCCCAGTTATCGGAGAGTTTCACTTCTTTTGTGACTGAAATTCCGCCCGGCATCACTTGTGTTTTATTTCTGGAACTGTCACCGGTAACAATAATATCAGTATTGCCTTTTGTCATCGTGGCAACAGTATCAATTTCAGAATATGTGATACCATTTATCCAAGGTGGTGAAACAGTTGTCTTTGCATCTTCCGAATCAGTGTATTTCAGTTTATTGTAAATTTCATCAAATGATTTAGAGAGTGCATTTTCTGTATTTGCATAATAGTAAGTATAAGTACGCATTTCAAGCGGTCGTCTTGCATTTTCAATAAGTGCATTTTCAAGAGCATCTTTGGATTTATATTTTGTTGCCAGAACTTCTGCGACAGGTTCTGTGATAAAGATAAGTCTATGTGTATTTTTATTGTCTTCTATGGAAGAACTGCCCAAAGCACCCAGATTTTTTTCTGTAATGTCCCATGCAAGAACTTTCATAATTTCTTCAGGCAAATCCGTTGCAGGCGTTACATTATTTCCCCACATGGAGAATGATGTTGCTGTAATGACTGTATCATTGAGCTGATAGCCTTTTTCCACATGGTGCGGATTCCAGCCCACATTCAAACAAGCTTCATCATTTTCGGAGAATACCAGTGGCTGAACATTGCCAAATGCATTTGTACGCTGAATCCCTGCAAGATTGATGAGAGCGAGTTCCATAAAACGACCGATTGCAATATTGGCTTCCTCAGTTGTCATGCCTTGCGTATTGTCAATGCCAATCTGTTGGGCAGCAGGGCCGTTGACATACATCATAGGGGTCAGTTTCCCTGATTTCAGAGAATTAAAATATTCTTTATTGCTCAATGCTTCTGTGAATGCAATACATACAGGCAGATGCTCCGGAGAACAGCCTGCCATAATTGCATTTGCTGCAACCTGATAGGCTTTCACTTTTTTGCCGTTTATAGTAGCTACAACATCATCATATCCATAAGCAGAATAACCGACAAATTTTTCAGCTTTTACCTTAGTCGGAGGTACAACAGGCAGACCATCAGTCATGCCCTGTTCTTTGAAATAATCCTCTACTTCTCCATATGTTCCGATAAACAGCGGAGGATAGGACTTATCATATTTACTGCTTGGAGAAATAATCGGAAATCTGTTGTTTTCAGGTTCAATCAAATCATACTGGTCTTCCAGAACACCGAGACTTTGATATGTTTTCCCTTGTGTTTCATATTCGTCTTCATAACCGTCTTTCAATACAGCAGCATTTGCTGAAAGTGTGCCTGACACAAAGCTCATCGCAAGTACAAAACAAGAAAGCACACAAACAGTACATTTGACACATTTTTTCATAACATCACCCTTTCTGATTTATTCTGCAAGATAATAATTTCCAATTGGATTATAGCCTTCATTTGCAACTAAACTATCCCAGTTGCGTGGAAGATTCACATTAAATGAGCAGGTATCACCGCCGGGCATTACCTGTATCTGACTGCTGATATCTCCACCGGTGATGACAAATCCTGTATTATTTGCTTCAATTGTCTGTGTCGTATCAATTGTTTCAAACGGTACAATATTTTTGAGCCATTCGGGAGCAGGTGTCTGTGAGACAAAATCTCTTTCAACATTTTCAGTGGAAAGTCCTTTTTTTATGTCATTATAATGCTGGTCAAAAGTCGTGTTCAGGTGAATTTTTGAGCCGGTATTTGCCCAGTAATGAGCATATGTCCGCATCCAGAGAGGGCGGCGTGCAGTATTGATAAGCGTATCTTTTAATTCTGTTTTTGAATGATAATTTTTTGCAATAGTTGCAGCTGCATCTTTTGTAAGCCAAATCATACGGGCTTCACGGGGATTAGTGTTGCCGAGACCGTTCTGCTGTTTTTCGGTAACGTCCCATGACAGGAGCTGAACAGCTTTCTCTGGGTCTGTTGTGCCTATTTCAATGGGATTGCCCCATGTAAGCGTAGAACCGCAAGTGATTACACTTGTGTTGAGGTCATAACCCTTTTCGACATGATACGGATTCCAGCCTATTTCAAGACAAGCCTGTTCATCTTCGGCAAAGGCAACAGGGAGCATATATCCGAAAGTACCCATTCTGTTTTCTTTTATTTTATAGCCTGCAAGATTCAGCATGGCAAGGGAAACAAATCTGCCTAACAGTTTGTTGGCTTCCTGATTAATCATGCCGTTTTCATAAGAAATACCAAGCTGTCTTGCGATAGGACCGCTTACAAGAACATAAGGTGTCCAGCCGTGTGTACTTGCAAGAGATTTGTAGAAATTTCCGTTTGCAAAGCATCTTGTAATTGCAATGCATAAAGGCATATATTCAGGCGGACAGCCTGCCATAATCGCATTGACAGCCACATGATAAGCAAGAATTTCTCTGTTTGCAGGAGGTACGTCCTGTATTTCACCGTTTCTGGTATTTACAACATCAGTTGCCTGATAAGTCGTATATTGCAGATAATATTCTACTTTTTCTCTGGTAGGGGGAACAACTGTCAAACCGTCTGACATTTCGTTGACTTCATAGAACTGCTGAACACGTTCATGTGAACCTGTAAAGACAATATCATCATATTTTACACCGGCAATATCTCCGGCGATTCTGTCCTTTTCAGACTGTGTGATTTGTGTTGTAAGAGCCTTTACAATCTGTGGATATAAAGTTTCACGGGCTTTTTTCTGCTGTTCTTCTGTGGTATCGCTTGCAAAAGCTCCCGGATAGGCAGCCGTTCTGACAACAGGAACGCCTCTGTTATAGCCTGTTGATTCAATCTGAGGGACAAAAGCTTCCGCTCCAACTACTACTGCTGGGATTCCTGCATATTCTGCCGCAAGTCCGTTGCCTGTTTCCTTTACCGTACAAATACCGCATCCGCAGTTTCCGGAAATCACAGCGTCAATGTTATAGTCCTTGAGCTTCTGCTGAAATTCCTTTGATTTGTCACTGATGCTGTTCGGATTGAATGTACCGCTTTTTCCGATTTC
>JAZQIL010000176.1:0-5409 GCA_045541055.1 Oscillospiraceae bacterium | reverse complement strand
GATGAGGTGATGGAGGAGCTGGCAAAGCTGAATGCGGATGGTGCGACCATTATGCTGGTCACGCATGATGTCAAAGTTGCAGCAAGATGCACAAAAGTGCTGTATATTGTTGACGGGAACATCAAAGGCGAGTATAATTTAAGTAGGTACGAAAACGCATCCCAGATGAGAGAGCGTGAACGAGCACTCAATAACTGGCTGCTTGAACTCGGCTGGTAGTGCGGAGTCCGCACGGGCGATTCGCATTTGAGAGATTGCTTGTAAGGAAAGTCTGTGTTTCGCAAAATCGTTTTTAGAATGCCTAAGCCCTCGCAGGCAGAGGGCTTGGGCTTTTGGAGGTAATCGTATGACGGATATTTTAATTGTGGAAGATAACAAAGAACTGGCAGGGCTGCTGTGCGATTTCCTCCGTGCGGAGGATTACACGGTCAGCATTGCCGAAACAGGAGAGAAAGCCTTGTCGCTGTATGAAAAATACGGCGCAAGGCTCATTGTGCTGGATATTATGCTCCCCGGTATGGACGGCTTTGCGGTCTGTCGGAAGATCCGGGAGGAGAGCAATACCCCCATCCTGATCGTCAGCGCCAAGACGGAGAAGGAGGACAAGCTCAGCGGGCTTGTGCTGGGGGCGGATGACTATATTGAGAAACCCTATGATATTGACATCATGCTTGCCAAGATCGCCGGAATCTTCAAACGAAGATATGCGATAGACGAGATCACGGACGGAAATATCCGCATTAATAAAGTCAGCCGCAATGTGTCGAAAAATGACGTGCAGATTGATATGACGGCAAAGGAATTTGACCTTCTGACACTGCTGATGGAAAACAAGGGGAAGGCACTGAGCAAGGAGTATCTGTTCAGTCAGATCTGGGGCAGTGACAGCTTTTCCGAACAGCAGACGCTGACGGTGCATATCAAGTGGCTGCGGCAGAAAATCGAGGATGATCCGAAGCATCCGCAGAGAATCCAGACCGTCTGGGGTGTGGGGTATAAGTATGAAAGCGTTTAACAGAATTTCTGCACTTGTGATCATGGTGATACTCGCTGTGTTCATTGGCGCAAATGTATGGCTGCTGTCGGACGGAGGGGACAGCGGCAGACCGTACAGAGTCGAGATCAGCCGTCTTGTCAGAGAGATGGAAAACGGCAGAACGCCGGATCTGTCCGTCTGTGAATATGTCACTGCCATCATGGAATATGGCGAGGATTTTTACAATTCCGACAGTGATTATGTCATCCGTGAGATCGGCGGTGTGCTGTATCGCTTTGACTACCGCACAGGCGGTGATAATCGAACAGGGATGATCGTTATTGTGAACAGCATTCTCGGAATCATGGCAGCGACGATTCTTGTTGTGATGCTGTACATCAGATTCAAGATCCTCCAGCCGTTTGAGAAGCTCACTGATGTTCCCTATGAGCTGTCCAAAGGCAATCTGACATCCCCTGTGAAGGAGACGAAAAACCGCTTCTTCGGACGGTTTCTCTGGGGTGTGGATCTGCTTCGTGAGAATATGGAGCAGCAGAAAGAGCGTGAGCTGAACCTGCAAAAGGAGAAGAAAATGCTGCTGCTTTCGCTGTCCCATGACATCAAAACGCCGCTCGCTGCCATTAAGCTGTATGCAAATGCGTTGGCAAAGGGACTGTATACGGAGAAGGAAAAACAGCTGGAAATTGCAAAGAGTATTGGTGCAAAGGCGGACGAGATCGAGGGCTATGTTTCACAGATCATCACCGCTTCGAGGGAGGATTTCCTGAGCCTTGATGTGCATATGGGTGAGTTCTATCTGTCGGAGCTTGTGACAAAAATCCGACAGTATTACACGGAAAAGCTGGAGCTGATCAAGACTGATTTTTCCGTTGCAGAATATGCCGATTGTCTGCTGAATGGCGATCTTGACCGCAGCGTTGAGGTTTTGCAGAATATCATGGAAAATGCCATCAAATACGGCGACGGCAAACAGATCGGAATCGAATTTTCCGAAGAGGATGGCTGTATTCTCGTTACCGTCCGCAACAGCGGCTGCAGTCTGCAGGATATTGATCTGCCGCATATCTTTGACAGCTTCTGGCGTGGAAGCAATGCGGAACAGGAAAAGGGAAGCGGTCTGGGACTGTATATCTGCCGTCAGCTGATGCACAAAATGAATGGAGAAATCTTTGCAGAAATCAGGGATGGAGTTATGTGCGTTACTGCGGTATTTGGGAAAGTGTGACGGACTTGCAATAGAAATGCTGCGGCGGCTGAGGAGTGAAAGGGGAGAGGAACGCCCCTCATCATCGGTGAATCGGTGATGAGGGGCGTTTATCCGTTCCCAGCCGCACGGCATTACGGAGTTTGATGAGACGCTGGTGAAGCATTTGGTGGAGAGGGTGACGGTGTTTGGGGATTATCTGGTGTTTCGGTTGAAGTCGGGGGTGGAGGTTGTGGTGGAGAAGTGAATTGGTAGAGGAAAGCCCCGCATCACTGGTGATTCAGTGGTGCGGAGCTGTTTTTATACGTTCTTTTCCGCCTGATAATTATGCTTGGATAATAGAGAGAATATCTTGATATTCCGGATGTGAAGATAAAATATCAAGAGCTTCTTTATACCGGAATTTACCGCTGATCTCAAATGGAAGTGATGCGCAGGCTTTTATAAAATCATTAAAATTCATCTCAGAAGCAAAATTCTTCCGTAATGAGACAGCAAGTAATTTGGAAGGCAATGGTTTTACAAGAATGACCTTGCATTGTTGTGGATGATATAATTCATACCATTCATTTTCAGCTGTCGTTTTATCTTCTATCGGATTATCATGTAGCCAGTTTTTATAAGTTGACGTGGAGTTAAGCTTTTTGGCATTCTTCCAGTTGTAATCACCGTCCGGCGGAAATGCCTCTGCGTTCCGAAACAACTCCGGATAATCTGCAAACATTCCTTCTTCACTGAGAGTTAGCATTACTTTTTTCATGGCTTTTAGCCAGTCAGAAATTCTGCGGGAATAGGTTTCATCATCTAATTCCGGCTCCAAAACATCCTGTGCAAACAGCTTATCAGATTCGTGAAATAACGATTTATAAGAAAACCCAGTATATGGAGAATCGCCATAAGACCACTTATAATCAGCGTATGCATCACAATTGTCTGCATGTTCATGCACAAGCCGTTCCAAGACTTCTTCAGACATAGCCGTAATGCACGGATATTGACTGTCCATTAAAATTAACGCTGCATAGTAATACTGTTCCGGATGTTCATGGAATAATGTTGAAAAACTCGACTTTGTAGCACGGTATAATACATCGTATATTTGTTGCTTTCTTGTCATTGTGATCACGACCATTCATTGAAAAGTATTTATGAGTGACATCATTGATTGAGCGGTGAACAACAACCCTTCCCCACACTCAACCTTATTTTGCAAACACCCGAACCGCAATTTTTGATTAGTCTGTTTTCGATGATTTTACGCTGTTTTTCAATATGGCATTCAATCTACACACTCTCACACGCCCGTTATCCAATCCACACACAAATATGCGTGTGCGTGTATTTGTTGTCAAAGCCGATTTTCCGCTGTTTTCTTCTCACGCACAGCAAAAATGCCTGTACCGAGGAAGAAATCAGCAGGTTGATTTTTGAAAAAGTGCGTAGAATCGGGATATTATTTCTTATCCCTTGACATCAAAACCACGCACTCAACATGCCACGACACGTCCGAAATGATGTCAAATGGCGGTATTTCGTTGAAATCCGTGCTTGGAAAGCAATCGAATGTGGGTTTCTGTGCGTGGGAAGAAGTCTGTTTGCCATTTCAGAGTTCTAATTTGAAAAATATTGAATTTGGTTTTTTTGATTCAATTTCGAATGATGTGATCCATACTCATTAAACCGCACTTTGAGTAATTCATTATATCGCCGACACAGGATAATACCACACCTCACGATTGTATGGTATCATTTCATCCGTCATGCAAAGACTGATTCCCAGCTGGATTTCCAATTTCAGCTTTTCCAAAACACTGAAGTTCTTATGCTCTTGCAGTCCTCGCCGTTCAGCATCTTCTCATCCACAATCCGCTTCATTTCAAGCAGAATGGACGGCACACGCTGAAATTCATCGATCAGCAGCGGTGCACCGTAGGTTTCAAAAAAGAGTGCAGCGTCATTTTCAGCCAGACGTCTGGCATTCTGGTCATCAAGCGTCACGTATTTTCATTCCGGCTCCATCAGATGATGAAGCATTGTAGATTTGCCAGCCTGTCTCTGTCCGCAGACCATGATGACAGGATATATTTTCGAGTTTTTTATAATTTCCTCTTCGAGAAAGCGTTTGATATACATAGCACACCTCCGAGAAATTTTAATTCTAATTTTATTATACTCGTTTTTTGAAAAAGTCAAGCAGTTATTCGGAAATTCTGAATAACTGCTTTTTGTGGAATGCAGTTGAATAGAGGAAAAAATCCAAAAACTTTTGTCTGTCACGGCAACAGTGCGGACGTTATTCCTTCGATGACCAAGAACACGGCATAATTCTTCAAAATATGGTGGGAATGTTAGAGGGGTACTACCGGATTACTACTAACGATTTGAAGCCGAAAAATGATGTAAAAAGGGCTTTTCTGAGTGATTTGATGCTCAGAAAAGCCCCTTTTTGCATCATCAGATTTGATTTTGTGAATGGTGTGATTAACGTCCTAGACTAAAATTCAACTCAAATGCGTTAGATATTGCAAGTTTTATTGCTTTATTGTTTTCAAGAATAGCTTCTTTTTCTTTTTGGCGAAATTCTGCAATCTTATCAAATGTCCATTCGAAGCTGTCATAGTTTGTTATGATCTTATTTAGAATAGGAACTATGAGCGATAAATCCTTTCGCTTAAATCTTTTATAATAAACGGATACGATTTGTTTGCTAACGCTTAACCGTAATCTTGTTGTATATCTATTGACTATCATATCATTGGCAGCTGCTTTAATATCATCTAAAGGGAACGATGCAACAATCTCTTCTTCTATGTGTGGCGAATAAAATGAACGCTCACTAATAGGTTGAGGGAAACTCATATTCAGTGGAACAAGGAAAATCCTGTCGTATTCTATAATTCCATCATGCTTATAATTCATAAGATGCACAATTCGATACCGCTTACTACATTCTGGGCATTGAATATCTTCCCTTGTACAGCCACCTCTAGATCTGTTCCAGTCGTCCTCTTCTTCATACATATGTCGCACAATTTTCCCTTTTCCACATCTGCACTTTGCAATTTCATCATACTCAAATCTATCCCAACTCATATACTCATCCCTTTCCATCAGGCTTTTCGCCAAATTCAAACCTAGCCTTACCAGCGATTGTTGCTGCCCACGCAACCTCTTCCATACTTTTATCGGGAATAACCCAAAGACCTTT
>JAZQIL010000175.1:0-2263 GCA_045541055.1 Oscillospiraceae bacterium | reverse complement strand
TCAACCGTTATATCAAACGTTTCCGTATTCTTTCTTCACGCTACAGAAATAAAAGAAAACGATTTACTCTTCGTGCTACATTGATTTGTGCCATCTATAATTTTCAGGATTCACTTTAAAGTTTCCGAACAGGTCTATTATGAAAAGTCTGGATTCCGAAAAGGAACTTCTGAATAGTGAATATAAGGAATTGACAGAAATTGTTAATCAGCAGAGTACAGCCAAAGACGGCATTGATTTGTTTTTCAGGCGGCTGGACAAATACACAAGCATAGAAGTCCTGACCTGTGAAGTTGTTCTGGATTTAATCAGCCGTATCGAAGTGCATGAGGGTTATTCGGTAGCAGGAAGTCCGGCTAAGAAACACGACATTGATATATATTTTGTCGGGGTAGGCAAAATCACTGTCTGACGGACTTACAAAAAAAGACGGCTCAGAGCGAATCTGAGCCGTTTTTCTAATGTTGGCACAAAGTGTAATAACAGGGAACAAGCAAAATTTGTGGCACTTTACAAATCCGGAATTTTGTGCTATGATAATATACAGATAAGATTTCAAGCCTGTCTGCCGGAGAACCGGAGGACTGATATGCAAAATTATGAACTTATCTCATCATACCAGAGGAAACGCTGTGCAGACAAGGTAGATTCTGAAAGAAGGGGTCTGCTTCACTATGGTACTGAATCGGAACTGCTCCTGATGAAACCTGAAATCTCCGACATCTGGGAAGATATGGAGAAAGACTGGTACGAAAAATGTCAGCTGAAGGCAATCCGGCTCTCCATAGAGGATTTGGCAAGATTAAGACCGGAATGGTATCCTATTTTCGTGGATTACTACTTCACGAAAAATGCCAAAAAGTCCGATATTGCTAAAAAGCACGGCATATCCAGACAGAATTTTGAAAGAAAGCTGAATAAAGCTCTCAGACTGGTAAAACGTCTGTCATACAAGTATCTTGATGAGGTCTTGCATGACCCAGCATCTTGAAAACTGAATAAAGAACGCTGAAAAATAAGTTTGCTGCAATTTGGTTACAATTTTCTCACAGCTATTGAAAAAGCCGAAATACTGCGCTATAATGATGATACAGTTGAAAAATCTGTTTCAGTAGCTTGACAACTGAATAAAAGAACGCTGATTCAGCCTGTCTGCACAATCAGATATGGAGGTAATCTATATGAAAATGCAGACAGACTTGATTACAGCTTTATACGCAAGATTTTCGCATGACGATAATTCATCGGGTGACAGCAACAGTGTGGCAAATCAAAAGAAATTACTGCTTGAATACGCTAATCTGCACGGATTCGGCAACTGTCGTTTCTATGTAGAAATGTAAATACCTAACTTGATACAATTTAATTTTGCACCCAGTGGGTGCAGGCTGGGTGCAAAGTGGGTGCAAAATAAAAAAGGTGGGTGCATTTTGCACCCAGATAAAAAATGCCGTGATACAGGAGATTCTGCATCACGGCTTGATGTTATTTATATTAAAGTTTAGATTCGTATTGTGCCTGTTCTTCTTTCGGAATTTGTAATGCATCCATAGCTTGTTCCGCAGTCAATTTCAATGTTTTCATGAGGCTTCTGATGTTTTCAATAAAAGCCTGTTCTTTTCCCTGCTTTACTCCCTGCTCTACGCCCTTTAATTCAACAGCCATACCGAGATTACACATTTCAGACACCTCCTCCTTGATTTCTTTTGTCATCGGAATGTGAAACTCATCTTCCAGTATCTTTTTGCGGTTTTCCACACTTTCCGTAGTAGAAAGCAACGTACTCAAAAGACGGATAATGTCACTTCTATTTTCCATGCCTTCATCATTCAGAGAAATGATAACGATTTTCATCTTATCATAATTTTCCGTTTTTTCCTTCACTCTGCCGATAACCTTCTGCTGAGTGATGCCGTATTCTGCGATGGAATTTGCATTTTTCTTTTTAGGGTCGGGACATATCCAGATAGAATAGACTTTCTGAATTTTCTGATAATCTGAATGTGTGAAAACTGTTCCTTTCTGTCTTGAAATCAGTCTGGCAGCATAGTAGATTGCCCTTGTCACTACAGAATAGGAAACATCCATATCCACCTGTATTTCAACATTGATGACCAGCCTGATGACGTTTTCCGTATCCGGAACAATTGCATCAAACACGATATCATAGTGAATTACGCCTTCTTTGTCTGAGGCATCTTCTGTATCAGAGCCGACAATGCTTGCATCTGCATCAGGAACATCCTGGTCTACAGATACAACA
>JAZQIL010000174.1:0-6026 GCA_045541055.1 Oscillospiraceae bacterium | reverse complement strand
AGATGAATTTGAAAGACATAGCGAACTGCTGGAATCTGACAAATTAAAGCCAAGACAGAGAAGAAGATTTGAAAGTATTTATAATGATACAGCAGCTGCTTCTGAATATATCATGGCACTGAAACTCCTTGCAGACTGCCTGTATCAGGTATATCAGAAAAAAGTTATCATTTTGATTGATGAATATGATGTGCCTTTGCAGAACGCTTATTTCAACAGATATTATGATAAGATGGTGAAACTAATCCGCTCCGTATTTTCAAAGGCTCTGAAAACAAACAGTTCGCTTGAATTTGCAGTGCTGACAGGCTGTCTGAGGATTTCTAAGGAGAGTATCTTTACCGGTCTGAATAATCTGGATGTCTATTCTGTAGTAGATACAGAATTTTCAGATGCTTTTGGTTTTACGGAATCAGAGGTAAAGGCAATGCTGGAATATTATCAGTTGACAGACAGATTTGAAGAAATCAAAGAGTGGTATGACGGCTATCTGTTCGGCAGGAGGGAAATCTATAATCCGTGGAGTGTCCTGAAATATGTTCAGAAAACCCTGGCAGATGCTCATATCAAGGCAAAACCTTACTGGGTCAATACCAGCTCCAACAGCATTATTCAGGAGCTGATTGAAAAAAGCAACCCTTCTACCCGTGAAGTAGTGGAAAAGTTAATCAGCGGCGAAACCATCAGAAAGCAGCTGTTTGATGACATTACCTATTCCAATATGAATGTAAACGAAGAACATATATGGAGCTTTCTGCTGTATACAGGCTATCTGAAAGCAGTCCGTCTGCTGAATGAGAACAATGAACTGTTCTTTGAAGCAAAGATTCCCAATCTCGAAGTTTGTAGTATTTATAAGAAAACTGTCCGTGAATGGTTCGACAGGAAAATCAAAGAAGCTGATAGGTCTGTATTCTTCCATGCAGTTCTTGACGGAAAGCCGGAAGTATTTGAGAGCGAAGTGAACAGATGGCTGGTGCAGAGTATCAGCTATCATGACGGATATGAGAACTTCTATCATGGTTTTATGGCAGGTTTATTGAAGTATTCAGAGCAGTATCTGGTAGAATCCAACCGGGAAAGTGGTAAGGGCAGAAGTGATATTTTTGTGAAGGATGTTATCAATAGGGATATTGCTGTGATTATGGAACTGAAGGCGGCAGACAGTGAAAAAGGATTAAAAACCGAATGTCAGCACGCTTTGAAACAGATTGAGGAAAAGCAGTATGAAGCAGGACTCAGAAATGAAGGCTATCAGAATATTCTGAAATATGGCATTGCTTTCTATGGCAAATCATGTAAAGTGATGATGTAAGTGACAGTAAAAATTCCTCCCGTAAGGAAGGAAAAGCTGTACATCAAATCTTGAAATTGACATCAGTTTGTACATCAGTTTTGAAAATTTCTTTTTATCGAATAACAGTAAGAAATATGCTGAAATCCCGATTTTGCGTACTATATAACACTATGCGATACAAGGTAACACCTGGGTCGCAAAGCTCATAACCCGAAGAAATAGTATAATTACCAAAAAATAACATCTCTTAAATCACGCAATACGGGCGATTAGGAAGGCTGCAACCTCATGATAAAAATTCTGACCCCAGAATGACCCCAAAAAACAAAAAAAAGCCAGTACGACCGGAATGGTCGTACTGGTTTTGATTAAATCGTAATCATAATCAGAAACTCACCCGGCATAGTATTAATTTCGTCGAGTGGAGTAGGCAGGGGAGGATAGTCTTCTTCAATTGCCTCTGTAACAGCTGACAGGATACATTGGTGTCCTTCTTCAATCGTGGAGGCTTTTACAGTGATATCGTCAAAATCAACAGCATTTAAAAGAAACCCATTTGGTATAGGCGTTACCACAATCGGATATATACGGTTCTGAGGCATTTCGGGAGCAGTATAGAATGCCTCCATCACTTTCATGCTTTCCCGTTTCTGGCTGTCAAGAACATGGGCATAAGTATCCAGTGTGAAAGCTACACTGTAATGTCCTAAAATAGAAGAAAGAGTCTTGGAGTCCATGTTCTGTTCCAGAGCACGTGTGGCGAATGTGTGCCGGAGAGCGTGGAACGTAAAATGTCCAATACCAGCCATTTGTAGTATCTGATCGTAGTAATCCTTGAATGTTCTCGGTTCGATACAGCCGCCCAGAGGATTTGTTACAATTAACCCGGAATCCTGATAAGCAGAACCAGCCAGGTTAGCATCAGAAAGCTGGACGTTTCTCCATTGCTGTAAATCGTTTATTAGTTGTGGAAGAAGAGGGATGGAACGGACAGAATTTTTCGTTTTGGGAGTTTGGAATACGATTTCTGTACTGGTTCCTGTTCCGTCATAGTCAGTCTTCTTTAATCGGTTAAGTGTCTGACGGATGTGTATCGTCCCCGAACGAAGGTCAACATTTTCCCATCGTAATCCAAGAAGTTCGCCTAAGCGAATGCCTGTCATAAGTGTGAGCCTGATGAAGATGCCGTATCTGTGTTGATAGCTTGCATACATCAGACGTTCCTGCTGCTGCCGTGTCAGCACTTGAATTTCTGGCTTTTCGTTTTTGGGAAGGTTTACACCGTCGCAGGGATTAAAATCTATAAAGTGTTCCAGAACCGCCTGTTTCAGAGCCTTATGCAGACAACGGTGCATGTTGATGATTGTTTTGGGAGATAAGCCTTCTGTATTGAGCTTGTAATTGTAAAAGTCCTGTAATCCCCAGGATGTCAGTTCTTTGAGCTTCGTGTTCTGAAAAGCAGGAGCAAAATGCTTCCGGATGTATGTCTCATAACTGACAAAAGTAGACTGCTTCAGGCTGTTCTTCATGTAGGTGATGAGCCAGAAATTAAGCCAGTATGTGACAGTCATAGAAGCAGGGTCGATTTTGTGATGAAAGTGATACTCATATTCCATCTCCTGAAGAATTTTGACAGCCTCTGCCCTGGTTTTGGCGTATTTGGAAATGCGTTTCGGCTTTCCGGTACGGAAATCTGTTCCGGCACTGATTCTAACTTCCCATCTGCCGTCTTTACGCTGGCGGATGCTGCCTTCGTTATGACCTTTCATGACTTATACCTCCTTTGTCTGCTTTTCCAGCCATTCGAGAAAACGGTCACGGGAAACAAGTACACGTTTGCCAATCTTGATGGTCGGGAAATCTTTGCGTTTGAACAGAGCGTAGCAGCTGCATTTGGAAATACCAAGGAAACGGCTCAGATCGTCTGCTGTAAGTGTGAGAGGGAGTTCCTCATAGTGTCTGTAATTATCCATAGTGGATACCTCCTTAGAAATTAGTTTACATAATAGTTATATAGATTTTATTTTATAAAATAAGTTGATTATGTTTATTCTGTATGTCTTTTGAATCCATAGCGTTCACAGCAGTGATAGTATTTTGAGCGTGTAAGATTTAATCGCTTCATTGCTTCTGTGGGACGTATGCTTCCGTTAGCGACCTGTGCAATGACTTCATCCCAGTTTTCAGGCTTCTGTGCTTTGGGTCTTCCGAATTTGACTTTCTTCTTTTTAGCTGCTTCGATGCCTTCACGCTGACGGGTACGGATTTTATTGCGTTCATTCTCAGCGATACTGCCAAGTACCTCAATTAAGATGGCATTAATCATATCCATAACCCACATCTGCTCGGCAGAAAAATCCGTCAGAGTGGTAGGAATATCCAATATCTTGACTCTAATTCCCATCTGCTTAAAATCCTCCAGCTCGTGTTTGATGTCCTCTTTATTTCTGCTCAGTCTGTCCAATTCTTTTATGACAAGGGTATCACCGGCTCTTAAAATCTGTCGTTTCAGATATTGATAGCCTTCCCGTTCAGTATCCTTGCCGGAACATTTGTCAACAATAATATTCTCAGAGGGTACACCAAATCTGGTCAGTGCTTCCACTTGCCTGTCCTCGTTCTGTTCACGGCTGGAAACTCTCGCATAGCCATAAATTCTATTATCCATAATAACCTCCGGTCTGTCCGGAAAAGTCCCTGCACTTTCGGGACGTTCCAAAAGTCGAAAACTTACTTTTTCGGACTATATTTTTGATAAAAAAGAACCGTCCTGAAAAGTATACTTTTCGGGACAGTTCTTTGTGTTCAACAGTTCTTAGAATTCTCCGCAGAAGCATTCGCCGTCATAGAAGTCATCGAAATCGTCGGCATAGAACAGGTATTTTTCAATCTCATCGTAAGTATAGCCCATGTGGCGGAGACGAAGCACTTCCATCTCCGATACGCCGAAGTAGCCGCAGAGGTTGAGCAGGTCAGCGTAGTCAGTCTCGCTCAGTTTGTTCAGTTCTTCTGCTGTCGCATCGTCATATTCATAATCCCATCCTGTAATGTCACTGACAGAATATCTGTAATGAGTACCGCCAAATCTGGTATTGAATACAGTCGGTACACGGAATCTGTCACGGGTGATTTTCCCATTGTGGTCGATTCTGAGGATGTCTCCTTCGTCAGTTTCAATGACTTCGTAATGCATCCAACGCAGAGGTGTATGTTTCAGAGCAGTCTTCATGATGCTGGCAGTTGAGGAATAGACATAAAGTTTCAGTTCGGGGAAATAGATGAGATACAGCGGCGAGCTGCCCTTCACGAACCACAGAGCATTCGTCTCATCCAGAATCGTGAAGGTAAAGCTGCCTCTGACATCCTCAGCCATATTTTTCAGAGTATCGAAGTTAAGCTCTTTCTGCATTTCAATTAACTGAACAGCAACGTAAGAGTCTGTTTCGATGTCTGTAACAGGGAGCTGTTTCTCACTGCGAAGCTGCATGTCATTATGAAGCACGCCATTATGAGCAAAGGCAAATTCCATACCAGCATGACCTCTGAACGGATGATTGTTTTGATTAAACTCCTGGCTGCCCTGCGTGGTATAGCGGACATGTCCCATGACAGCTCTGGTATGATTCGGCAGTCTGAACTTCATCTTATGGGCAGGCTTGGGGCGTTTGTAAATCGTCATCTGGTTGTCCTTCATATAGGAGATACCGCTGGCATGGTCGCCTCTGACCTCGGATGCGTTGGCAAGAGCCTGGATGAGCTTCTGTAAAGCTTTGAGCGGAATTTTTCTTCCACAGTCTAAAAATCCGAATAATGCGCACATAGTTAAATATCCTCCTCGTCATTGATTTCTTCATTGATATAGAGTCTTCTCTCTTTCAGATACTGAATTAATTCCGGAGCGTCGATATGGCTCACGAACTCCGACCAGGACAGAGCCTGTAATTCATCATCATCAAGGCTCATAGCAATGCTACAAATTCTGTCCACCAGCTGGAGCGTTGCAAGCAGTGTATTCAGTTTCAAAGTGCCACGGAACAGACGAAACTCAATCGTATTGTGATTGCACAGATTTACCGCATAATAGCGACCGTAACAGCTTTTGGCTTTTGACATGACCTCAGAGGGTGACGGCTCATATCCGAAGCGTGCAGCCCAGCGATTTAAAGCAGATTCTGTTCTTCTGGAAAACTTTACTAATTCGAGCCAGTGCTGTTCCACAAAGTACAGAATTCTGGAAATGACGTCTTCCTGTTCGTCCTCATCTTCACCGAATGCATCACGATTGACATGTACATGGAGACCACAGGTGCTTGTTTGATGGGAACGGTAGCCCATACCGACAGCAGTTTTCAGAAGGTCTTCCCATTTGAATTCATGCAGATGGTAATCAAGTGACATGGGATGAGTGACCAGCTCCATGCCGTCATCCAGGCTGCTGTCCGTTTTGATATAGAGATGCTGTTCTTTGCTGTCATTGGCGATGTCGAGCAGCTCCTGAGCATTGTCCGTATCTCTTCCGCCTCTGTCAATCTCCAGCTCCACGCCCAGAAAACGCTCGCCTCTGCCATAGAAAATCGGAGTTGGCTTATAAGAATATCTTTTTCTACTAAAAAAGATGACATGCATATTTTCGGCTATATTTCTAAGCAAATCAGTATCAAACTGCTGAAAATAAAGTTATGCAAACCGTAGATGACATTCAGGAGAAAGCCTGAACCCATCAGTTGTA
>JAZQIL010000173.1:0-18476 GCA_045541055.1 Oscillospiraceae bacterium | reverse complement strand
TTTTTATTTAAATTTATCATCGTCTGAATTGTGAATAAATTATGAAGAAAAATATTATTTTTTGTGCATTACACCAAAAGTAATTACATTTCATTGACAGCATCGGGAAATTATAGTATAATAGGGATAAATTCAAACATGAACAATTCTATCTCTTTTAGGAGGCATTATGGATAAGATTGAAAAATCAAAGCTTTTGGGAATGCTCGCAGCCGGAGCGGCTTCCTGTATGTTGTTTTCCGGCACATTAGCTGCACAGGCAGCAGAAATAATATACCACCGCACAACAGATTATATTCTTCATGATAATTACGGAAACGCTTACTGCTCTGTTAATCATCAGGTACAAACCGGAAAATTCAGCCTTCAGCCAGATTACACTTTAGGCGATGTAGATGGTGACGGCATGGTGAATGCAATTGATGCATCTAGCATTTTAAAAGCTGCATCTGAAGCAGGTGCAGGCAATTCCACAGCTGCTGCAATTCTTGCTTCTCAAAATGCCGGCAATGTTAGTGAAGAAAATATTCTTCTTTTTGCAGACGTAGATAATAATACAAGAGTCAATGCAACAGATGCTTCTCGCATTTTAAGCTATGCAGCCGAAAATGGCGCAGGTCTTAGTGATAAGCCGATGGGCTTTGCTTATTATTATGCAGATGAAAATGGTATTCTCCAGACAGGTATGATTCACGATGGACAAACAGGTGAAACCTACTATGCAGATGAAAATTATCAGCTTGCTACCGGCTGGGTCACAGTAAATAATAAGCATTATTATTTTGAAGAAGACGCTGCAATGCATCAGGAAGGCTGGCTGGAAGTAGCTGGAGATACTTACTATATTCAGGAAGACGGCTCTGCTGCAACTGGTCTTTTACTTCTTGAAAATAACTGGAATCAGTTCAATGCAGACGGTAAATTATTAAAATCTTGGGCAAGCCGTGCAGCAGTTACCGCAGAACCTGAAACAACGCCTGAAACTACTGCTACAACTGCAACTACAACAGCCGCTACACAAACTACTACAGTTACTACAACTGTTCCGGTAGAAGTTGTTACAGAAGTTGTTACTGAACCGGAAACTGAACCCGAAACAACAATTCCGGCTGGCTGGCTCGAAAAATCCGGAAAAAAATATTATATCAATGAAAATGGTGAAAAAACTACCGGTTGGCTGAATCTGGACGGTCAAATTTATTATCTGGACGATATCGGCGGTGAAGCACTTTCCGGCTGGCAGTATTTAACTTCTTCTCCTGACGGGACAGGCAATTATTATTATTATTACTTCTCCCCCGAAGATTTCACTATGCAGACCGGCTGGCTGACCCTTCCAGAAGGAAAATATTATCTGGACGATGACGGCACTCGCCATGTTGGTGTATTAGACTACCAAGAAAATACTTATAAATTCGATGAAAATGGTCTTTTAATCACCAACCAGACAACAAATGAAGGCACTTATGACGAAAATGGTGTGTTCACCAAAAAAGTAAAAACAGAATATAACATTCCGTCCAGTGTTGCTTCTCAGGAATTGATTGATATTATCAACAACGCTGACAGAACTCCTGGTATCCGTCATATTGACGTTAAGAACCGTCAGTATGGTTTGCCCTATACAACAGACCCCGACCTGAAAAAAGGCATTAACCTCACTGACAGAGATTATGAAATTATTGAACAGTTCGCCGCAGAACATTTCACTGATGATATGACCATTGCAGAATGTCTCTATGAAACATGGTGGTGGATTCACTGCAATGTGCAGTATGCTTACGCTGGCAGCTTATGGAATATGATTGATGACAAGAGCTATCCAGATGCAATCTTTAATTACAAAACTGGTCAGTGTGTACAGTATAACGGCGCAATGGCTGCAATGCTTGCTTATTACGGCTATGACGTTTACATGGTCAAAGGCTGGGTAAACCGTTCCACACAAAGCGGTCAGCACTACTGGACAGAAGTTATGATTGACGGTACAAGATATTACGTTGAAACCGGCAACCGTGGCAAAAATGGCGACCATTGGCAGTACTTCTTTGTAAATGCTGAAGATGTAGATTACACTGCAACTTATTAAAAAAATTATTCTGCTGTATGTATCACACATACAGCAGAATTTTTTAATCTGTTAAACCAACAATTTTTTTCAGAATCATTAAAGAATCATTTGAAGTCGGCTTACCATCTTCGTCTATGTCAGCGGCTTTATTCTGTAACTCTGTTAAAACTTCCTTACCCATTACCGCCTTATTGATTGTAATCACGTCCAGAATATCTACTGTTCCGTCCAGTGTTACATCACCCAACACAACTTCTGTTTCCAGTTCATTAACTACACAAATTTTTCCGTCTGTCCAAGAAACAGCATTTTCTTTTGCGTAGTCAGTCAATGTTCCATAATCAAACCAAAGATGTTTTTTTGTTTCATCTACAGGCGACTGTGCAAGATAATGCACTTCATAAACATCGCCCTCCTGTGCAGAATCCGGTATTTTTACCAACAGCATCACCAGATTGGAAGATACTTCTTCATAGCTGGACTGCTGCGCCCATGTCATCCATGCACAGTTATCTGCCCCCGGAATCAGAACGCCTGACATATCCATTGAAATTTTTCCTCCGTAAATTTCAGAATACTGGCTTCTTGTCACAAGGTCAAAACGACAGCGATTATCCACTGCAATGCCAAATTCTACCGCATTCAACTCTGCATTCTGATTCAAGCGGACAAATATTGGTATTTCATAATTACAACTTTTCAACTGTTTCAAAGTCACGTTTGTCTGGTCAATGGTAACTGTAATAGCTGTCTGGTCAGCAGCCTGTACAGGCATATTGGAACAGCATACTGTCAGCATTCCGCAAACAGCGAAAGCAAGCATTTTTTTCATATTTTTTGTCATGCAGTTACTCCTTTCTTGGGAATCTATCGGGAAGTGACATCCTCCCCGGCCTTTAGAGGGGGGGGCTTCCCCTCGCCGACAGGTTTGGTTCTCGTTCGATAGTACCAGCGTACTAAGCATAAGCGAGCTACCCCCGTGTGTCCCACGGTTCTTTTATTTTGATATATTATATCATATTTTGGGTAATTTGTCAAGAGGGTGGACGCAATTCATCCCCCACCTAAGAGGTGGGAGTTTTCTTGCTAATCTTTGATAAATAATATGCTATATTATATATGTATAGAGCCTAAACAGGCTCTTCCTTAAAATATTTGGAGCAGATAGTAAATCAACCCATAAATCACAGAAGCTGCTGTTCCGTAAAGAATAACAGGCCCTGCAATTGTAAAAATTTTTGTACCAATACCAAGAATCCAGCCTTCTGTTTTCGCCTCTATAGCTGAAGAAGTAATTGCATTTGCAAAGCCTGTAATAGGAACAAGTGTCCCTGCACCGGCATGTTTGGCTATTTTCTGATAAATGCCGAAACCAGTCAGCACAGCACTGCATAAAATCAGTGTGATAGATGTCCAAGCTGCTGCCTGTTCCTGCGTAAATCCTAAGTTTTCAAAGGCGAAAAATAAAACCTGTCCAATTGTGCAAATTGTTCCTCCTGTCAGGAATGCCATAAATACATTGACTTTAATATTAGAATGCGGAACAGCTTGTTTTTGCATATCCTGATATAATTCAGGGGTTACCTGCA
The DNA here is from genome assembly GCA_045541055.1 of Oscillospiraceae bacterium. Taxonomy (GTDB): domain Bacteria; phylum Bacillota; class Clostridia; order Oscillospirales; family Ruminococcaceae; genus UBA3855. The sequence continues at coordinate 14,816 of JAZQIL010000173.1, read as the reverse complement.
TGAAAAATCACTCCTGTCTGATAGAATTCAGAAATAGTTTTACCGTTTTTTTCAGAAAAATTCTTGCTATTTTTTTAAAAATATGTTATGATAATAATAGTATAGCATATATCTGAAAAAATTTCAAGCTTATTTTAAGCAAATTTTATTAAAATCAAATTATCATGGGAGGGATTTGAACTATGAAAATTTTAGTAGTAGAAGATGAAGAAGCTTTAGCAGAAGCATTAAGCGAAATTTTAAAAAGAAATAAATATTCTGTTGATGCAGTTTATGATGGTGAAGACGGTCTGGAATATGCAATGACTGGCTTATATGACTGCATTCTTCTGGATATTATGCTTCCAAAAATGAACGGTCTGGATGTACTCAAAATTTTAAGAAAAAAACATATCTCAACTCCTGTACTGCTTTTGACAGCCAAATCAGATATTGAAGATAAAATTACAGGACTGGACAGCGGTGCAGATGACTTTTTGACAAAACCGTTTGTCAGCGGTGAACTCCTTGCAAGAGTCAGGGCTTTAACCAGAAGAAAAGGCGAGGTCATTACAGATGAATTCACTTACGGAGATGTTGCATTAAATAAAAGTACATTCAGTTTAAGCCGTGAAGGACAATTTGTAAAATTAAGCCTGAAAGAATATCAGATTATGGAAATGCTGATGGCAAACCCAAAACAACTGATTCCAAAAGAACGCTTTATTGAAAAAATCTGGGGCTATGAAAGTGATGTGGAATATAATAATGTAGAAGTTTATATTTCTTTTTTAAGAAAAAAACTACATGTCATTGGCTCAGATGTAACAATTAAAACTGCAAGAGGTATCGGCTACTTTCTGGAAGGCGGGGAATAATGTGTGAAAAAATTTCCTTTTGAAAAACTTCCGCACTGGTTGCAAACACTTATCAGACCAGATGTGATTAAAGCAATGCAAATTAAGTTTGTTGCAATGGCTATGGGAATTCTGATTGGAGTATTTATTGTCATGCTGACAGCAATTAACATGATTATGAAAACAGTCAGCCAAACGCAATCTATGCAGCTTTTGGAAAATATTGCAAAAAGTGAACGTTATGATGTGCTGAACGATGCGGAAAGACCGGGGGAATTTCCTCCTCCGGAGGATATGCCACCAAAAGAAGATACGTTTCCCCCTGAAATGGAATCTGTCAAGTCAGCTGAAGAAGATGTTTTGAATATTCAAATGCTTGGCTGGATTCCTGAAAAACGTCAGGACGAAAAATGGCGAAGAGATGATTTCCCTATAGAAACCGATGATGACAATGCTGATGATGATGACGAGGACGAGGACGACAATGCTTGGGAAGATGACCATATTGATGATAATTATGAAGATTGGCGGAGACAAAATGAAGATGTTCCACCATGGGAACGCCATGAACCAGAAATGCCTTATACACAACAAGTACAGCCTGCTGAAACAAAACCATTTCCAACAGACAATACACCTGTACTGACACAGCCTCCTCAGGAAGAAGCTCCGGTTAATGCCGACCCTGTTCCCCCTCCGGAAGAACAACAGCCTCCTGAACCAATACCAGAAAATCCAGAACCGCCTCCGGAAGAAATCAACGAAACAGAACCGCCTTCTGAAATAAATGAAATTTTAACAGAAACAGAACTTCCTACAGAAACAATTGTGTCAGAAACAGAATCAATATTTGCATCTGATTCTGAATCAGTTTCTCAAATACAGGAAACACCCCCTCCAAAGCCTGAGGATAATCAAAATTTTCCAAATGATTTCCGAATGAATCGAGCATTTGGAAAAGGAAAATTAAATATTACACTTGACCATTTCGCTTTAATGGCAGATGAAGAAGGCAGTTTTTTAGGTATTCGCAATACAGAAAATTATACAGAAGAACAGGCAGAATCCATTTTGACAGGAATCCTCAATATGGAAAAACAACAAGGCATGTATGGCTGGCTGCAATATTATAAAACGCAGAAAAATTATGGTATATTAGTCGTAGTAACAGATAAAACTTCTGACCAAGGCATATTGAATAATCTTTTCCGTACAACTGTGATTGCAGGAATTATTGTATTGTTGGTATTATTCATTTTTCTGATATTCTTTTCACGCTGGATAGTCCAGCCTGTCAGAACTTCTATGGAACGGCAGAAACAATTCGTTTCTGATGCAAGCCACGAGCTGAAAACACCGATTGCTGTCTTAACAGCTAATGTAGATATCCTACAGGACGAAATAGGAGAAAATAAATGGCTGGATTATATTCAGGAACAAACTACTCGTATGAACCAGCTTGTCGGCGACCTTCTTCGGCTTGCACGTATGGATAATGCAAAACAAGAATACGTTTTCCAGAATTTCAATCTCAGCACAGCCATTGAAGCAACTGCACTTCCCTTTGAAAGTCAGGCATTTGAAAAACAAAAAAATCTTGAAATTGATATTCAGCCAGATATTATGTATACCGGAAGTGAACAGCATATCCGTCAGTTAGCTGCCATTTTTATTGATAATGCTATGAAATATTCCAATGCATACGGTACGATTAAAATTACACTCCTTCGCAGAGGAGATAAATGTATTTTAGAATTTTATAATACCGGCTGTGAAATTTCTCAGGAAGAAACAGACAAAATTTTTGAACGTTTTTACCGTGGCGACAAAGCTCGCAATAATAAAGGGAAAAATGGCTATGGTTTAGGACTTGCTATCGCAAAAAGTATTATGGAAATTCATAAAATTAAAATTCAGGTGACATGTGAACAAGGTGCATGGATTCGCTTTTTAATGACTATGTAATTTTGCACAAAAAGTAAGAAATATATAAAAAATAATTATAAAGTTTGTCAAGAATGCACAGAATGCCTTGACAAGCTTTGTTTTTTATGCTATGATAAGTACATGACATTACAGAATGTAATTTGTCTGAATCAGATAGTACATATTTCCATAAAAACGCACAGAAAATATGAAGTCGAATTATACAATTTGTATTTTATATTGCTTTATGGAAATTCAAACTTTTTATTTTTCATTTTATCAGTTTTCGACAAAAATCACGATTCTATTTGTTTTCTATTGACAAGTGTTTAGAAATTGTGTATAATGGAATTAGTCTGATTTCGTATCTCCTTTGCAGTTTTTTGAGGGGAAAGCTGTAAAGCTGATGCCGGATACTTGATAGAATTTATTCTTGTAAGCAATCCGCTTCAAACCGCTTTGCCATATTAAATATAACGGCAATTCATAAAGGGGGAGTTCACATTGATGAAAACAGTCAATCTTGCATATAAAGAAAACCTTCAGGAAAGGTCAGAACATTCTGCACCAGCTATTGAAATGCATACAAATGAACGGCTTTTACAAGAACGTGCATTATTAGAAACACCAGCTGTACCACTGGAAAAGCCTGTATATGAAAAAATAAAGAGAATTGGAGATATATTTTGTTCTGCTGCTGCACTTGCAGTATTGTCTCCTGTCTTACTGCTGACAGCTGGCTTGATTGTAGCAGATGATTTCGGTTCACCTTTCTATACACAGACTAGAATCGGCAAAGATGGCAAGCCGTTTAAGATTTATAAATTTCGGAGTATGTACCGTGACGCAGATGCCCGCCGTGAAGAACTCTTGAAAAAGAACGAAAGCAGCGGTGCAACATTTAAAATGAAAAAAGACCCCAGAATTACAAGAGTCGGAAGTATCATCCGAAAAACTTCAATTGATGAGTTGCCGCAGCTCCTGAATATCCTCAAAGGAGATATGTCTATTATTGGACCAAGACCATTCATTCCGTCTGAACAAAAAAATTTGCCTTCGGACAGGCTTTCGGTAATGCCTGGACTTTCCTGCTACTGGCAAATCGGAGGGAAAAATGAGCTTTCGTTAGCTGAACAGATTGCACTTGACCGGAAATACATAAAAGAACGTTCTCTTTGGACGGATATTAAAATTGTATTCAAAACAATGATGCATGTGCTAACTGGAAAAAATTGCTGAAAACTACGAGTATTTCATCCGCAAGGGTGAAATCTCCTGTTTTATAAATAAAAATATTTTAAAAAGGGTGTATGATAATGGAAAAAGAGACAGCAAGCAAAGAACAGTATTTGAATATTACACTGAAAAATCAGGAGGAAGACGAAAAAAATCAAATAGTGATTTCGTTTTCTGGGATTATAAAGCAAATGAAACGTTTTGTGCTGATATGGCTGGTACTGGCTATTATAAGTGGTATTTTAATTCCGGTAGGCTATTCTGTTTTTGCAAGTGACCAGCATAAAAATCTTTCAGCATTAGTAAGCTTTAATTATGATGGTATTGAAAAGGGAAAAGCACCAGATGGCAGTACATTTGACCCATATTCTATTAAAAGTCCTGCTGTAATTGAAAAAGCTCTGACTACCTTGGGAAAAGATTTAACTTCATTGGAAAGCATTCGTCAGGGTATCAGTATCAGAGGTGTCATTCCGTCAGATGCACAAGATAAAATTACTATGTATCAAAGTATTTATGAACAGGGTAATTTGAATGCCGGTGAAAGAATGCTTGAAGTTACTGTCAATCCGACACAGTTCAAAGTTGTGTTTAATTATTCGCAGACAGGCTTTGAAGGGGCAAATGCAGTAGAATTGTTAAATACAATTTTGACATGCTATTCTGAATATTTCTTTGAAACATATGGATTTAATCAGGCTTTAGGAAGTGCAGTTACTGCATTAAATTATGAAGATTATGACTATTCACAGGCGATTGATGTATTTGACTCCACGCTTTCTACGTTACAGGATTATGTAAGCAATCTTTCTTCCAGTGATACAACAAGATTCCGTTCTACAGTGACTGGCTATACTTTTTCAGACCTTTCTGAATCTATTTCTACCCTCCGTGAAGTGGACTTAGATGTTATTTCTTCTTATGTTACAGTAAATACTGTTACAAAAGATAAAAACACTTTGCTTTCTTATTATAATTACAGAATTGAAAATCTGAATCGTCAGAAAAAAATTGCAGAAGACGAACTCAAAACAGTAACAGATTCTATTCAAAGCTATGTGAAAGATACAATTATCATTTATGGTGAAAATCAGGATACTACTCAGTATACTCAATCCTCACAGGCTTATGATGATTTAATTAAAAGAAAAATCAATGCACAGAAATCTGTCTCTACTTATTCACAAAAAGTGGACGAACTTCAAAAGAGAGTTTCTGAATTAAATGGTAAAAATGCCGCTTCTAAGGAAAAAAGAGAAAAAGTAGAACAAGACCTTAAAACATTAAGTAATAAAATTAATGAACTGCTGAAAAAAGTCAATGATACTGCAAATGAATATTACGAAACTGTGTATCTTTCCAATGCATACAGCATTCTTGTTCCGGCAAGTACTTCTGCATTGATGACAACACAGAGCATTATCAAGGCTGCAACAGAACCAATCCTGATTATAGAAGCACTTCTGTTTGTACTTTATTTAGGTGTTGCATTTGTATTAGCACTGATTTATGAAAATAGAAAGAAAAAGCAAATCATGGAAGGCAATCAGGAAACAGCAGATGGACAGAATGATTTATTGCCAAATGTACCTTCTGTTTTTCAAGAATCAGGAGAAGCTCCTGTAAATGAGCTGGAAATTGCTCCCATTTTAACAGAATCTTCTGAACCATCTGAAAATAATAATAGTTCCGATACACTTTAAAATAATATACCGTACAGGATAATATTTCCTGTACGGTATTTTTTTATGTCCTCATTTTTTCAGGATATTCTTAATGAAAATTGCTTGTTTCTTTAAAAAGATAGATTTTAATCGCTTGTACCATCAAATGTGTAGATAAATTTCACACTGCCGTCTGTGCCGTCTGCAATACCAGAATAGCTCTTATACCCCAATGATGCATCTTTTAAGGCTTTTAACCGTTCTGTTAAATCCTGTACATCATTATGATACATATCTGTTATCTTGTCAATGCCTTCTGTTTTGAATTCATGCATTCCGTCATCTAGTTCACCAGCACCGTCATTTAATTGTTTCACACCATCAGCGAGCTTTTTACCACCATCATTCAACTGTTTTACACCGTCAGAAAGTTCTGCTCCGCCATCTGCAAGCGCATTTGCACCATCACTCAGCTGTACAGCTCCGTTATATAATGAATTTGCTCCGGAAGCCAGTTCAGAACCGCCAGAAGCTAACTGACTTAAGCCGCTTTCAAGAGATTTTGCACCATCTGCCAGCTGTAAAATGCCGTCATAAAGTGTTCCGCTTCCTGTAGCCAGCTGTGCTGTACCGTCCTTTAAGGCTGCTGAACCTGTCTTTAACTGGCCTAAGCCGTCATGCAGTGCGCCATTGCCTTCTGCCAGCTGTAAAATACCATCATAAAGTGCTGTACCGCCATCAGAAAGAGCTGTCATACCGTCAGAAAGCTGTATACCTCCCTCTTCCAGCTGAATCAGTCCGCTGTTTAAAGCATCTGCTCCGTCAGAAAGTTGTACTAAGCCGCCATACAGTGCAGTACTTCCTGTTTCAAGCTGTGCCATACCATCTGTAAAAGTACCTGCACCAGCCTGTAACTGTACAAGGCCACTGTTTAAAGCCTGATTTCCATCAGAAAGCTGTAAAATGCCATTATATAAATCACCACTTCCAACTTCCAGCTGATTCATACCATCTGTGAAAGTACCTGCACCAGCCTGTAACTGTACAAGACCATTGTTTAAAGCTTGATTTCCATCAGAAAGCTGTAAAATGCCATTATATAAATCACCGCTTCCAACTTCCAGCTGATTCATACCATCTGTGAAAGCACCTGCACCAGCCTGTAACTGTACAAGACCATTGTTTAAAGCTTGATTTCCGTCAGAAAGCTGTGAAATACCTGTATGCAGGTCATTGCTTCCGGTTTCAAGCTGTGCCATGCCATCTGTTAAAGTACCTGCACCAGTTTGTAAAGCCTTCATACCAGTATTTAAATCAGATGCACCATCAGAAAGCTGGAAAATACCATCTTTCAAAGAGCCTAATCCACCAATTAACTGTGTGCTTCCTTCATTGAAAGAAGTCATTCCTTCCTCCAATGCTTCCGCACCAGCAGAAACTTGTTCCGCTCCTTGCGCCAAAGCCTGTGAAGAAGTATATAATTGCTGTGTACCGGCAGTTAAAGCCTTACCGCCTTCATCTACCTGTGCAAGACCGTTTTGTAAAGAAGAAGCTCCATCTTGTACCTGTGTCAGCCCTTCAGAAAGACTTCCAATTCCAGTATTTAAATTTTCAGCACCAGCTTGTAAAGCAGAAACACCATCTTTTAATGCGCCGCCATTCTTCATAGAATCTGAAATCTGTTTCTGACCTTCGATAGTCTGCTCTAATGTGCCAATAACCTGTGCTAATTCTTCAGAAGGAGCTGCTTCATAAGAAGCTTGTAATGCTGCTAAAATCTGTTCATTCGCCTGAATTGTTGCATCAAGTGAAGAACTTGCATTTTCCAAACCTGCGGAAACATTATTTAATCCACCGGATATTGCAGAAGAACCTTCCTGTAAAGCTTCTGCACCGCTTTTCACTGAATCAATGCCTTCACTTAAAGAATCAGCACCATTTTTTACTGAACCAATGCCATCGGAAAGACTGCCAGCAGAAGTATAAATTTGTTCTGCACCAGAACTTAATGCTTCCGCACCGGAAGCCAGTTCAGAAGAACCGGATTTCAGCTGTGTACTACCTTCTGTTAAAGCGTTTGCACCAGAAGTTAAACTTTCTGCGCCAGCACTTAAAGTATCCATACCACCAGTAACTTGTGTAAAGCCGTCTGTTAATGCCTGAGAACCATTAGCAGCCTTTGTAATACCATCAGCAAGCGCATCTGCACCAGATTTTGCAGAACTGATACCAGTTTGAAGTGCTTCTGCACCAGTCATCACCTGCCCAAAGCCATTTACTAACTGGTCTGAGCCGTCTTTTGCCTGTGTAATGCCGTCTGCAAAAGTTTTTGCACCATCTTTAGCAGAAATAATGCCGTTTTGAAGAGCTTCTGCCCCCGGTACAACCTGAGCAAAGCCGTCCACTAACTGGTCTGAACCGTTCTTAACTTGCGTGATTCCGTCAGAAAGCGTTTCAGAACCGGTCTTAGCAGAAGTCATACCATCTTTTAAAGTTTCTGCACCAGGAACAACCTGAGCAAAACCATTTACTAACTGTTCAGAACCATCTTTCAACTGAGCAATGCCATCCATTAAAGGCTGTGTGCCTTCTTTTGCAGTAATTAAGCCGTCTTTTAAAGACTCTGCACCCGGCACAACCTGAGCAAAACCATCTGTCAATTGTTCTGAACCGTCAGCAGCCTGACTAATGCCATCTGCTAATTGTTTTGCACCGTCATCAGCTGAGAAAATACCGTCTTTTAAAGTTTTTGTTCCATCTGTTACTTTACCAAATCCACTGTTCAAATCAGAAGAACCACTCTTTGCAGTATTTAATCCATCTGAAAGCGTATTTGCACCATTTGAAAGTTCTGCTGCACCATTTGTTAACTCTAAAGCTCCGTCTGCAAGCTGACCAGCTCCAGAATATAAAGCGTCTGCACCGTCTGCAAGCTTCTGAATGCCGTCTGTCAAATCGCCTGACTTATCATATAATTCTTTAATTCCTCGTGCTAACTGTGATGTACCAGCACTTAAATCATTAGCTGCTTTGTCAAGTTCGTTAATTTTGTCTTTAATATCATCTACAGAATCAGTATCATTCAAATCAATGTCATTGAAAACATCATTTGTCACAACTGTTACAGTACTACCTATAGAAAAATCTTTTACATCTGCTTCCAGTGTGAATGTTTCCGGAACATCAATATCAATATCTGTTCTGCTGCCAAGGTCAAGACTTTCGGAAAGTCCGGGGAATGTCATGCCAACAGCAATCATTTTTTCACCGTCTGAAATCACTTTGCCGTTTGTCACTTCCACATTTTCAAAAACTTTATTATCCAGAATAGCAGTGCTGGTTGCCATAAACGGAACGTATAATTTGACATTTCTGTCATTTATCTTCGTTCTGACTTCCTGATTATTTGTATACTGCCATTCAATGACCAAATGGCCACTTTTTCCTTTAATATCGTCCGGATTATCATAAGAAACGCCATCTAGTGTGTAAGTCATATTCACAGTAACAGGAAGTTCTTTATGAGAATAGCCTTTATAATAAATATCATTTCCGCCGGCTTCCCAAGTCATGTCAGAACCTTCGCTGGAATAATCTTCATCACCCTTTAAATTTGTAATATCTGAAAGATTAGACACATCTGCTAAATCTGTTAATGCTTCCGGATTTTTAAGCCAGTCACTGACGATAACATCACGCACTGCGGAATTATTATTGCATAACACATAAACTGTTTCGTCTTTAAAAGGATTTCCTTCAGCAGCAATTCTGGTGACTGCTTCAGTATCCTGTACAGCAGTTTCTGTTTCTACTGCGGAAGTGTTAATCACTGCTGCGTTTTTCTTCTGATTATATGCGTAAAATCCAGTAGCTCCTGCGGAGATAACAACTGCTAAAATACAAGCTACCACCTTTTTATATGTTTTCATTTCTTTCATGATAATGCGCTCCTTTCCTGAGATGAGAACACCGGTTTTTCTACCTGATGTTCGGGTTTAAATCCTGCACTTGTCTTACAGATGAACTTATCCAGCAGCATGAATAATGCTGGGAGTACAGTTAATACTACTACCATTGAAATCAATGCTCCTCTGGATAACAGTGTACATAATTCGGAAATCATGCCAATTTCTGATACAAATGATACACCAATTGTTGCTGCGAAAAATCCCATTGCAGACACTATTACGGATTTAATAGATGTTTGTAATGCAATGCCGACCGCTTCTTTCTTTTCCTTGCCTTCGTGACGTTCTGAACGATAACGTGTCGTCATTAAAATGGCATAATCAACAGTCGCTCCTAATTGAATCGTTCCAATTACTACAGACGCTACAAACGGAAGTGAATCGCCTAAATAATACGCTAAACCTAAGTTAATCATAATCGCCAGTTCAATGACTGCTACTAAAATCACCGGAATTGTCACTGAACGGAATGTTAATGCAATAATCACGAAAATAGCTGCTATTGATAAAACACTAACCGTTGTGAAGTCATGATTGGTAATTTCAATTAAATCTTTTGTAGCAGGAGCTTCACCAATTAACAGGCTGTTTTTATCATATTTCTGTGCAATTGCACTGAGCGTTTCTACTTGCTGATTTACTTCATCAGAAGCTACTTTATATTCAGAACCAATCATCATTAACTGCCAGTCACCACTGACAAGTTTTTCTTTGGCACTCTCCGGAACTACTTCATCTGGAATGGCTGTACCTACCAGAGAATTAAAACCTAATGTAAATTCTACACCGTCTACTTCTTTCATTTCGTCCAGCATTTTATTTACAGTTTTTGCATCCAGCTTAGAACTTGCAAGCAACATATGTGTGCTGTTCATGCCATATTCTTTAGAAAGTTTTTCATTTGCTGTCATACTTTGAAGATAAGCTGGCATTGTACTGTCCAGATTATAATATACATCATAATTTTTATACCCGTACAATGCAGGGAATAAAATCACTAATCCTGCTGTTAAAAACAATACAAAATGATGGATAATAAAATCTGCTGTTTTATTAAAATCTGGTATAAAGTCTTTATGAGAAGTTTTTTCAATTGCCTTGTCAAAGATTAAAATCATAGCAGGCAGTACTGTAACACATGCAATTACGCCAAACACAACACCCTTCGCCATGACAATTCCAAGGTCAAGCCCTAAGGTAAAACTCATAAAGCACATTGCTAAGAATCCGGCTACTGTTGTAAAGGAACTGCTGATAACTGAACCCACTGTAATAGAAATAGCATGTGCCATCGCTTCATTCTTATCAGCGTAAGTTTTCTGCTGTTCCTTGTAACTGTGCCACAGGAAAATGGAATAGTCCATTGTAACACCTAACTGTAATACCAGTGCTAAAGCCTGTGTCATAAACGAAATCTGGCCAAAGAAGAAATTCGTTCCTAAATTCCATACAATCGCAAGCCCAATGCTTAACATAAAGAATAACGGAATTAAAAATGTATCCATTGTTAATGCCAGTACAATACATGTTAAAATAACTGCGACAACAGCATACATAATTGTTTCACTTTCAGAAAGATGCTTCATATCTGTTGTAACTGCTGACATACCGCTGATGAAACACTGTTCAGAAGTAATTTCTCTCATTTTGTCAATTGCTGCAAGTGTTCCGTCTGCGGAAGTCGTATCATCAAAAAATACTATCATCATAGTTGAATTTTCTGAATTAAAGAAATCATAATATTTTTCCGGCAGAATTTCCTTTGGTACAGAAATATCTACAAGTGAATCGTACCATAATACCTGTGCGACATGGTCAACGCCTTCAAATTTTTCTTTCACTTTTTCAACATCTTTATCCGGCATTCCTTCCAGAATCACAAATGAAAAACCGCCTTTTCCAAATTCATCTTTCAAAATATTCTGCCCAATCATGGTATCAATATCTTCTGGCAGATAAGCAAGCAAATCATAATTGACTCTTGTATTCAGATAGCCAATTGCTGAGGGAATCATCAGCAATACACCAATCAATAGTATCAGCACTTTATGCTTGACAACTTGCTGGCCTAATTTCAACATACTGTATCATCCTTTCTGGTTTTGATTTCTTTGTATGATTCTATTATATTCAAAAAATGACCGTTAGTCAATAGTTTTTTATAAATTTTCTGACCGATGGTCATTATTTTGTATACCTGCACAAAACCTAGCTATCGGATTTGTGACTTTTGGTCATTTTTCGCCTTGACAAATTATTATTTCTGCTGTATAATAAATACAGAAAATTTTATTTTTTGTGAGATATTACTAATTTTGAAAAGGAGATGACACCATGGGCAAACTCGAAACGAATAAACAACTCAAAGAAAATTCCCTTTTGAATACTGCCTTTGAATTTTTTACTACAAAAGGCTTTTCTAAAACTTCCATTTCTGATATTGTCGGCCATGCCGGTGTTGCAAAAGGAACATTTTACTTATACTTTAAAGATAAATATGATATCAGAAATAAACTTATCTGTCATAAATCCAGCCAGTTATTCCGAACAGCCGTTCAGGAACTGAGCCAGAAAGAAGGCAGAGCAAACCTTGATTTTGAAGATAAAATTATCTATATTATTGATAATATTGTCAATCAATTGAATGAAAATAAGCCATTGCTAACTTTCATCTCTAAAAATTTGAGCTGGGGAGTTTTTAAAAATGCCTTAACCGCCCCGCTCAATGACAGCGATTTAAATTTTTCAGATATTTATCATCAAATGCTGGAAGCTTCACCTTATCATTTTCATGACCCTGAAATTATGCTTTTCCTGATAGTTGAACTTGTTTCAGGTGCATGTTATTCAGCCATTCTCTATGAAGAGCCATGCAGTCTGGAACAGATGAAACCCAATTTATATTCTTCTATCCGTATGATTATTCAGACACATAAAGCCGGCATTAAAATATAGAAATTGCACCCTCCTGATGATTTGGATTTTTTTCAAAGATTTTTCTGGTAAGATTATACCAGCTTTGACATTCATCTAAAATAATAGCATCTGCTGTAATAACTGGACTGCACTGTTTCAACAGATAATCCACAGCATTTTCAATCAGAATTTCTATTTCAAAAGGCGCATTTTCTAATAATTCAGCAATTCTTTGCTTTAATCTGCCAGAATTGGAAACAGGTGCATCTAAATAAAAAACTGCTTTTTGAATTTTTAATTCTGTCAGCGTTTCACCGATTGCCTGAATGGCTGTGTCTGTCTTGTCAACAAGACGGTAAGTTCCTCGCAAACCTGCTAAGTCACGGATTGTTCCGTCCATACATTTCAATAACAAAGAATCAGAAAAAGCTATTTCCAAAGTAATAATTGTATTAAAGCCGTCTATATAAACCGTTTTTCCAGCAAGTTCAGAATCTGATAATTCTTTCTGCTTTCTGAGCTGAATATGCTCTTCAGAGGAAATTGTTCTTGCAAGGGCTAATCTTTGCCGTTCTGACAATAAATAATGATTTCCGATAAAAGTCGTCACCGGTTTAACTGCATATCCCCTGTTTAACAAAAAATAAACTTCTTCTGAGGCTTTTTTAAGCTTTTCAAGATTTGCAGAGTTGAAATCTCTTTCATCTGTTGGCACATAGCCACGCTTTACCTGTTGGCTCATAAATTTCCTCCTGTTATCTGCTCCAGTAATCCAAGACACCCTTCATAAATATCCTGATAAGCCTTTTCAAAATCTCCTGTATACCAAGGGTCAGCCACATCATCTGAACGTCCTGCATACTCTAACAGTTTATGAATTTTATTCTTCGGGTCAGAAGGAAATATTCTGCAAATATAAAATAAATTGCTATTATCCATTACTAAAAATAAATCATATTTTTCATAATCTGATTTTCTAAGCTGAACAGCATATTTCCCTTCACAGGAAATGCCATGTTCCGCTAATTTTTTTCTGGCAGGCGGATAAACCGGATTGCCAATTTCTTCAGTACTGACTGCACTGGACGAAATGGAAATTTCTTTTTCCAGATGCTGTTCCTGTACAAACTTTTTCATAACAAATTCTGCCATAGGAGAACGACAGATATTTCCATGACATACAAACATGATTTTCATCTTCACTTCTCCTCAACACGATAAGCAAATACAACACAACGAATACCATCATTTGAACCAGAATTACATGTCTGTAATGTAATGAAATCCTGTTGTTTCACTCTCGGCAAATGCTTTGCATCTCCGTAAAATACAGTAGCACTGCTCATAATATTATTTAAGAAATTCCGATAATCCGTGCGGTTCATTTCTACAAAATTCCAATACTGAAACTTTGCGCCAGCTTCTCCATTCAGCACATTACAGGAAAATACTTTATATAAATATCTGTGTTCCAGCGTGGCAATTTCAATATATTTATGACTTCTTCCCCAGCTTGCATCTTTATAATTTTTAATAGCATGGAACATAGAACCATTTCCCATATTATGCCCGTATACAAGCGTGTTGTCTGAAGTTTCCAGTTTGCACCGCCAGTCTGCAAAAATCGCTCCGGCATGATTAGATGAACCATTCCAAGCATGATTCACATAATAATTATTATCCTCATTCTGCATAATCGGATAATTGATAACAGTACCAGAAATTTTTATCCAGCCCACTACATCTGGATTTGAAGCATGATAAGAAGCAAGCGTTCCCATATCTAACTGCATATGATAAGGGGCTTCTGGTTCAGGCGAGGGCGGTTCTGTTTCGGTTTCTAATTCTGAAGGTGGCTCAGTTGGCGGCTCAGTCGGCTGAACATATTCCATACGTGTCAAAGCCGGCTCTTCCAAAACAACAGTAGCCGCTGCTGCTTTCTGCGGTAATGTGAAATTCCATGAAAGATATAACAGCCCAAAACACAGCACTGCTACAATCAAAAGAATGATGCTGGCCGGAATCATTAAAATTTTCTTCTTCATGTACACTCTCCTTTCTCAATCAAAATCCTACACTCTTTATTATACAGAATCTGAAACAAAAAGTCAAGTCTTTCTGAACCATTTGTATGTGTTCAAGAAACGTTGGCAAACAAATTAGGAACTGTGCAAAAATAAATTAGTCGATATAGATTGACAAAACAAGTGAAAAATGCTATCATAAATAAGAAGGGAGCTGAAAATAGAATGAAAGAAAAAATAATTGAA
>JAZQIL010000172.1:0-4118 GCA_045541055.1 Oscillospiraceae bacterium | reverse complement strand
GATTCTATTATAGCAGATATTGTTTGCAAATGCACCGAAAAAATTTGACAAGTTTTTTGGGTGCGTTTGCAAAAAAATACTAAGTCGGAGGCCAAGCGGTCTTAGGAAGACAAAATATCTCCCCAACTCCTTGGCTCACAGAACGACATGGCTACGATCCGACTTGATTCTATTATAGCAGATATTGTTTGCAAATGCACCGAAAAAATTTGACAAGTTTTTTGGGTGCGTTTGCAAAAAAATACTGTCATGCTTTTTATTGCACGACAGTATTGATTATGCATTCAATGCTTGATAGTAACCGCAGATTGCACGGAGATGTTTTTCATTGATATTCAGGGATTTTATGCGATTCTGATAATCTTGTGTACTTGTACTTTCAATCAGGCAAATGACTTTCATCATTCTGCAAAGTTCATAGATTGCTTCCGTCTCTGAATCCCTGCTGATAATTTGCAGAATCTCGTTATTGCTTTTATCAGCCAGATAGTCAATACATCCCTGTTCATTGTATTTCTTGATTCTCAAAAGGAAATCTTTAGAAAATAGCTGATATACCTTGTAAAACTCATCCTGCATGGATTTAGGAATGGTTCTATCCTGATAACCAATTAGTTCCATCAAAATAGAAATCCTGTTTAAGATTGTTTCCTTGACCACATATTCATCTTCTGTATCAGAATTCAAGAGCTGTTCCAGTTCTTCACTCAGCTTGCTGAATGTGATATATTGGGCTTTTCGGATTTCATTTTCAACATATGCTGAATCAGATTCTTTCAGCTTTTTGCAAAAAGTATTTGGTCTGACGGACTTTCCGTTTTCAAGGAAGAAGCCTTCCGGAAGTAATGCTATGGTTTCCTGTTCAAAGCTTTCTTCACTGTATGAGGGGGGTGCAATATCATCATAATCATTTTTGGATGCCTCATACATGGAATTAAATACCAGAATTGTAATATACTGGAAATCAACTTTCATGCGTTCTTTGTCCACTTTCATCTGTACAGATGCTTTTTTGCAAACAACAAAAATATCCTTTTCAATGCAGTGATTGGAGAGAAATGCAATCATTTCTGAATAAGTTTCTAAATTTCCTGCATCCTGCCTTATCTTCTGATACTCCTTCTCCACATAATCACTGATATAATCAAATGCTTCCTTATCATAATTTTCGTATGTGAAAGTGTAACAGAAAATACATGCTATTCTCAGCGGAAGATATTCTGTTAAAAGTTGATATTTAGAAGTGATTTTGTCAATTTAAAATAGTTGAAAATTGAAATTATGTAACAAATTATGGTATCTTGATTTTACATTTTCTCTGATTTCTTCTTTTGTTTCAGGCATAGAATCTATCATTTTATCCATGTAATCTATTAAAGTTATCATTGGACTCTGGTATTTTTTGGACAGTATTTTTTGTAGTAATGCCGTAGGAAGTGAAGCTGCTCCTATTGCTAACAATCCACCACCTATGGATAATGCAGCATTTGTAGCAGCCAATCCAGCCAAAGTGTTTTGTTGTGGAAACAAAGGCATGATATGGTCAAACCTGCTCTCTGGAATCAAGTCTTTAATCAAATCACAGTAAATCGAACTTTGTGTCTTTTTCCGTTTCATATTGTCCTCCCGAATCTTGATGATAGTACTATTATAGCATGATTTTTCCAATATTGCAATACTTTTTACAAAAAAAGAAGCCGTACAAAATACGGCTTCTTATCGTGGTTAATACTCTTCTGCAAGAAGCATTGTGCAATATTCTTCGCTATCAATGCAATAAATTTTAGCATTCACAGGCTTTTCAATCTGGGTAAGAATGTACTGCATCTGGTATTCCGGCTGTTCTGCTGAGTGTTCAATGACCTGCAATCCGTTCACATCGCTCAAACGGAAAACCTGCAAGTAGTCTTTGGGTTCAGGCATATGGTCGATAGCATTCCACAAGAAAATCTGGATTTCAAGCGGAATTTCTGCATCCACACCACGGGTTAAATATCTTGGCTTATTCGGTTCAAACATAGGTTATTCCTCCTTGGTTCTCGACTCAAACAGGGCATATAATTCGCCCCGTTTGATTTTAATTTTCTTTGTTAATTCATTGGTGACTCCAAATCCTACATCAAGATAAATTTCGATATGATACGGATATGTCACAACTTTGTCAATATAAGTCTGCACAAATGTTCTAAATTCTTCTGTACCTCTCTGCATATTCTTAAAGTCTGTTATCAGATGCGAAAAATCGCCATATTTCAGGGGTTCAAGCAAGTGCATATTGTACAGCTTGGT
Source organism: Oscillospiraceae bacterium (assembly GCA_045541055.1). Classification (GTDB taxonomy): domain Bacteria; phylum Bacillota; class Clostridia; order Oscillospirales; family Ruminococcaceae; genus UBA3855. The sequence continues at coordinate 1,829 of JAZQIL010000172.1, read as the reverse complement.
TTGTAATTCAGAACGCTGCTGTTCCAGTTCTTCCACTCTATCAACAAGTGTTTGGGTAATAATGCCTCTTTCAACTGCTATGGTGATGTTGGCTAAACTTTGATTGACTTCTTCGAGCTGATTGTTCACTTCTCCAAACAAATTTTCGTACTGTGCATTATATCGCTCAACATAGGCATTTACGGCATCAATTCTCTTACGCAGTTTCTTAGTATTGAAGATTTCACTCCGCAACAATTCCACAACATAAGTATCCAAATAATCCTTGTTGTTCTCTTTGTTATTGCAGAATTTCCGTAAAGTCGCACAACGATAAGTAGCAAGTCTAAGCTTACTTCTGCCGGAATATCTCACGTTTCCTTGAATATGCTTTCCGCACACACCACAGAATATTTTTCCAGTCAACAAGTAAAATTCTTTGCTGTGATAGCGACCAGAACCACGCTTATTATCCCTCTTACGTTTCTGCACCTTATGAAAGAGTTCTTTAGAAATGATAGCAGGACAGCCATTTTCAATGCGAATAATCTGGTCAGGTGATTTAGTGGTGTGTCCGTTTCTTTTTCCATCACTATCTTTGGGAGTGGACTTGTTAAACACGAACACCCCCATATATTTCTCATTTGCAAGAATACTGAACAGGCTATTTTTGCCGAATATTCCGCCTCTTTTAGGTTCATATCCGTGTTCATTCAGATACCTGATAATTGCCGTATATCCGTAACCCTCCGCAAACATTTCAAAGATGATTCTAACGGCTTCCGCTTCATGCTCATTGATTATCAGGTGTCTATTTTCATCAACATAATAGCCCAAAGGAGGACAGCCCCCAGTGTGCTTGCACTGGAGAGCCGTTTCCTTCATACCCTTCATGACTTCACGTCCAAGGTTCTTGCTGTAATATTCTGCCATGCCTTCTAAGACTGATTCCATCATGATACTTTCAGGGCTATCGTCCATTCTTTCAAGGACACTGCATAATCTGACATGATTCTTTTTTAATTTTTTCTTATAGATTGCACTGTCGTATCTGTCACGGCTGAATCTATCCAACTTATGCACGAGAACAATGTCAAAAAGCCCTTTGCTGCTGTCGGAAATCATCTGTTGGAATTGTGGGCGGTTATCAGTTGTCGCAGACCTTGCTTCATCACTGTATACTGCTACAATTTGCCAATGGTTTTGTTTGCAAAACTGATTCATAGCCCTGATTTGAGCATCAATGCTTTCAGAACGCTGATTATCACTCGAAAATCTCGCATATTGGGCAACTCTCGGAATGCTAATGCTCATTTTCTCACATCCTCAACAATCAGAAAAGTGTCTTCACCATAACAGTCGCCAAGAATTTTTACACCATGCCGATAGATTTCATTTCCAAGGTGCAAAGTTTCTGTAAACTCCATTTCGGACTCATCAAAGATGGAAGTTCTGGGCTTTGATGCTATCCGGACGGGGAGCAGGCTGATAAGAGATTCCATTCCGGAGGGGCTGTATGCCTACGATTTGAAAACGGATGATATCGGCAATATCTGCGAAATTAGTCCGAAAGTCGATAAAAATCATTACGGAACAATTCTTTGCAGAGAACCTCTTCCGCTGAAAAACGGCAGCTTAAAAATAAGAACAGACCAGCCAGATTATCATTTTCTTTGCGAAAATGCTTCGCTTCAGGAATTTATGGACGGTTCAGAAGCCGAAACAGAAGAAATGGAGATGTGCATGTGAGCAGCATTAAAAAGATTAAAATAGAAGAACTCCGCACCATGCAGGACAAAGAAGCCCTGATTCTGCGTGGCTGCGGAGGAAATTTGCAGGAATGGACTGAC
>JAZQIL010000171.1:0-1973 GCA_045541055.1 Oscillospiraceae bacterium | reverse complement strand
TACTCGGCACTGTCAGAATATGGATTTGCAAGCCACTTTCTGATTTGCTTTTCTGTTTTCGGCTTTTTGCCGTTGATGCTGTTCCATTCGTTCCAGACCTTTGTCCAGAACTGAATTTCCTCATCGGTCGGATTGGGATTGTCAAGATTTTTGCACCACCAATCCGGAAGTCCCTGTAATCTGGCACATTCAGTCGGGGTCAGCCTGCGGACGATATATGTCGGCTCATTATTGGGAGCATCATTTACAACAGGCGGGTCTTTCCAGTCGGAAGCTACGAGTGTATTTGCTTTTTCATGAGAAGCGACTGTGTGGTGAGAATTTTTGCTTGTGGAATAATGGTCTCTATGAGCTGTATCCGCCATTGCCACAGCAGGAACTTCCACGGTATTGAGCGTGTACATGATTTCGCTCTCTTTGTAGCCGTTTCCCTGATGTGACGGTCTTGAGCCGTTCCCCTCAATCACAACCATTCCGCCCTGATTTTTGCTGGGTGACTGGTTGGAAGTATCCAGCGTCCGTGAAGTTTCCGCTTCATAAAAACCACTGTGCGGATTGTCGGAAAGCATTGCATTGCTGTGCTTCGCACAAATGCCGTAAACTTTCGGAGCTTCCATCAGAAGCGGAACGTTTCCTCCGCCTGTACCGCACCTTGATGTTAAAGTCTGACAAATTTCATCATCAGAAATTTTGATACGAGAATCAGCAGGGTGATTTTCGAGGGCTATCGTAGCCGGAACAACTCCGGCTCTTAAAGTAGGCGATTTTTCCGATTCATAGCCGATACTTCTTGATTTTGCGGAATGTTCCGTGCAGAATCCTGCTGATTCCAGTACACACGGCGGATGATGTGCTTCTGCTCGGAGCGTAGCTGTTTTATCTTCCAGAACGTCTATCCGTTCTCCGCCCTGGTCGCACAGGCAGATTGTTGTTCCAGAGCCTTTTTCAGCACGGCAGGCAGTTCCTTGCCACGCTCTGAGGCTCTCCGCAGAATACCCTGACAAGCCTTCGGACTCAAATAATACGCTTCCGGCACATTGTCCATCAAAATCTGCGACAAGGTAGATGCGTTTTCTACGCTGGGGGACTCCCCAGTATTGAGCATCGAGAGTTCGCCATGCGATAGAGAAATCTTCTCCCAATATTTCTCCTGCTTTTGTCCATCGTTCCGGAGGTCGAGGAATAAGTACATCTGTATTTTTGACTTGACAGATTTCTTCGAGGACGGTTCGGAAGTCTTCTCCGCTGTTGGAGGAATATGCGCCCTCAACATTTTCCCACACGATAAATCTTGGATATTTGCCATTTGTCGCACACCTCATTTCTCTGATAATTCTGACTGCTTCATGAAACAGCCCTGAACGTGAACCGTCCAGACCGTTTCTTTTTCCGGCAACTGACATATCCTGACACGGACTTCCAAATGTCACCACATCAACTGGTGGAAGCTCCGCACCGTTCAGCTTGCTGACATCACCAAAATGCTGGACATTTGGTAATCGGTTATGTGTGACAAGAACTGGATATGGTTCAATTTCGGAATTCCAGACAGGTGTAATTCCTGCCAGCATTCCGGCAAGTTCAAATCCGCCTGAACCGGAGAACAGACTACCCAGTGTTAATTTTTTCATCCGCACCCTCCTCCGCATTTCGGCATAAGTCTAAAAAATCGCTCCTAATCTTGGTATCTCGATAGTGATTAACCACGGACGGAATTTCATGTGTATACACAGGTCTGCCGATAATCCCCGATAAATAGTCGTAAAAATAAAACAGGTCATTGCCTTTGAGCATGGTAATGCCTGTATATGCCATCAGAATGGCACATTCACGTTTGGTCATTGACTGCGTCCTTTCCGGCAAGGCTTAATGCAGCAGTCTCCATAGGTCATGCCTGTCACTTCTTCAATAATTTCTTCACAAGCAAAAACAGCATCCTCCCACCCTTGAAAGTATTTTAAATTTTGGCAATA
>JAZQIL010000170.1:0-7230 GCA_045541055.1 Oscillospiraceae bacterium | reverse complement strand
CTTCACGCTCATGTGCCACGGAAAGGGCAGGCTTTGAAAGCAGATACCGGTCGTGGCATTTTTTCATGAAGCGGCTGACCGCTGCATAATTCTTTCTGCCGTTTTTTCTTGCCTGTTCTGCCTGCATATCTCTTTCAAGGTCGATTTTCAGGGCATAGAGGACAGTAGCCACATCATTGCTGAAAACCACGGATTTTCTGATAGATTTGCCTGTGCGGTTTTCCTTGCTGAGACAGCTCTGCCAGTATTTCGCCGCTTCGGTGTTTTCCAAAGCGGACAAAGCTGTTAAAACTTCGGCATAAATTTCTGTTTTTGTCATACTGTACAACTCACTTTCTGCATTTCGCATTCTTCTGTTTCGGCTTCTTCGGTATCGGGTTCATTCAGCTTGATTTCTTCATTTTCCATCAGTTCGATGAGCTTTTCTCCGTCAAGCTCAGAAAGAAACTTGAACCATCTTGATTTGAAAAATTTCTGAATTTCACGGATTCTGATTCTTGAATTGATAACATCATATTTTTTCAGAATGTTTATTCTTGCACGGTGATAATCTCTCAAAGCTTGTTCAATAATCGCCGCTGATAACATTTCATACTGCTGTTCCATGTGATTCCTCCAATTCTGCTTTGACAGCATCCATCAGGGCGGCCTGCTGTCTGTCCTTTTCCTGCAGGGCTTTCAGGATTCTTTCATCAATTGTGCCTTTTGCGACAATGTGCTGAATGACAACAGTTTCCGATTTCTGCCCTTGCCGCCATAAACGGGCATTGGTCTGCTGGTATAATTCCAGACTCCATGTCAGTCCGAACCACACCAGACAGCTCCCGCCTGACTGTAAATTCAAACCATGTCCGGCAGAGGCAGGATGTATCAGAGCAACGGAAAGTTCTCCGCTGTTCCATTTCCAGATACTGTCGGAGCTGTCCATTGTAGAAAACGGAATGTGAAGCTTGTGAAGCCGTTCTTTGATTCTTTCAAGGTCATGTTTGAACCAGTAAGCCACAAGGACGGGTTTTCCGTTTGCTGCTTCGATAATATCCTCTAATGCATCAAGTTTTCGCTGATGAATGGGAATAATGGTTTTATCATCTGTGTAAATCGCACCGTTTGCCATTTGAGAGAGTTTATTGCTTAGGCTTGCGGCATTGGCTGCTGTGATTTCACCGTCAGGGAGTTCAAGAATCAGTTCTTTGCGGAAGTCACTGTACTTTTGTTTTTCTTCATCGGAAAGAGTAACAGCATATTCGCTCATTATCAGTTCAGGCATTTTCAGATAATCAGTCGCTTTCATGGAAATCGTAATGTCAGAAATTTTCTGATAGATTTCATTTTCGGCGGTCGGCAGAGGCTTGTAGGAATACACTATCATTCCGTTCCGCTTGTCAGGCTGAAAATAAGTATTTCTGTATTGTCCGATAAATCTGCCGAGCCGTTCACCCATGTCTAAAAGTCGAAATTCAGCGAATAAATCCATCAAGCCATTGCTGGACGGAGTGCCTGTCAGTCCTACAATCCTTTTGACTTTGGGTCTGACTTTCATCAATGCTTTGAAACGTTTTGTCTGATGATTCTTAAAACTGGAAAGCTCATCAATAATTATCATGTCATAATCAAAACTGATACCACTCTCTTCAATCAGCCATTGTACATTTTCACGGTTGATAATGTAAATATCGGCTTGTTTTTGGAGTGCAGTTATCCGTTCTTCGGCTGTTCCGACTGCCACGCTGTATGTCAATAAATTCAGATTGAGCAGTGCAGAAGGCGGACACGCAAGCCATCTGGCACTGGACGAGGCAGAAAGTTTCGCATGGGAGCGTTCAGCATGGTTATTTTCCAATCTGTTCAGCCTCCTTCAATACGGCAGCGTACTGCGATTCCTGCAAGGCGGAAATCTTGTCCGCACCGTATTTTTTCACAAGTGCCTTTACTTCTGCCTTGAATCCCATACGGGATTTTTCCACCAGAACCGCCTTGACAGCATCAAGAGTTACTTTCTCCGGTTCAGCTGACACTTTCGTTTCCTGTGCAGTCGGTTCTTCCAGTTCAGGCGGTGTGTAGATTTCTACAAACTGCCCCATTTCGATTTTGGTTTCTTCTCCTGCGATTTCCTGCAATGCTGTAATAAGTGCATTCAGGGCATTAATCAGTTTCATCATTGAAGTCATTGAATTATTCCTCCTTTTCATATTTTTCTTTGAGATTGCTGTAACTTTGACAAAATATTTTGTAAAGGCACACTGCACGTCTGAGAAGTGAAGCACCACGCTTCATGACTGCACCATATTCCGGCGGTACATCTTTACGGTCAGCCATCAGTGACATGATGCTGCTAACATCAAAGCATTCCTGTTCTGAAAATCCATGTTTCATATTACTCATCTCCTTTTGTATAAAATCGCTGAATTTGTTTTTTGGCTCTCTTTAAAGCGGAAGAAACTGCCTGCTGAGAAATACTGAACATTTGAGCCACTTCTTCCTGCGTATATCCTTTGTCCTGACAGAGAATCAGAATCCTTTTTTCCCTTTCAGTAAGCAGCCGCAGCAATTCCTGCACATATAATTTATTTATCAGTGACTCTTCCAGGTCATATGTATCAGGAATACGTTCAATCATCGCTGTTTCCTGAATATTTTCCCTGTATTTATGGTCATTTTCGAGATTTTCCAGATTTAATGCAGCCTGTTCTTCACCTTTTAATGAAATAACTGTGTACCAGTCCATAGCAAGAATATCTTCTTTTTTAACATCTTTTGGGCAAATCCACTTTCCGGCTTCATATGTAAATTTCCAGCATTCATGAATATTGAGAACTACTTCTCTGCTGACAGCATGATAATATACATATCCGCTTTTATAAACAACCGCCATTCCGTCTCCGCTTATCAGAACGGGGATATCATTTTCTCTCAGACTTTTTGGGCTTGGATTTGTATCAGTAATTTCTTCCGGCATTTCAGACAGCAATCTGCCAAATGTAATTGTCTGTTTTTCTTTCATTTCTGCACCCCCTTTCCTACTGAGAGTACAAAAATGTTTTTGCTCCTCCCATTGATGAAGGAAGAGCAGTTTTATCCCCCTTCACTTACCAGCCGTGGGAGAGGCTGTTTTACAACCTCTTAGCATAAATTTTGTATAAATAAACAAAAAATCAAAAATAATTTTATTGCATTTTGTCAGATATTTGCACGGATTCTGATTTTTATGAAACAAGAAAAGTCTGTTCCTCAAAAGAAAACAGACTTACACAGTTTCAAAAAATTGGATTATATTTTATATTATAACATTTCCCGACAGAGAAATTTTGTCGAAATGCCCCCCCTGATGACAGATTAAAGTTCACATTCAGCTTGATTTCCTTCGTAGTTTATGCTATAATGTAATTAAAAAATATAACAGGAGCTGAATTATCATGAACCGAATCCGCTGTGTGGTGGAGCGTATCACATTTCAAAGTCCGGACACCGGATACAGCGTTCTGAAAGTGAGCGTAAAGGGATATCAGGAACTTGTGACAGTAGTCGGCAATCTGGCAGATGCTGTTGTCGGCTCTGTCCTGCTGATAGAAGGAGAATGGACAAATAATCCGAAATACGGCACACAGTTTTCTGCTCAGAAATGGGAAGAAACTGTGCCTGCAACAGTCTACGGAATTGAGAAGTATCTCGGAAGCGGTTTAATCAAGGGTGTCGGGGCAGTTTATGCAAAGAAGATTGTGAAAAAATTCGGAACAGATACCATTGCAGTTATTGAGGATTCTCCCGAACGGTTAGCGGAAGTGGACGGAATCGGCAAAAAGCGTATTGCACGGATTTCTGAAAGCTGGGAACGTCAGAAGGAAATCAAAAATATCATGCTGTTCCTGCAAAATTATGACATCAGTACGGCTTTTGCTGCGAAAATTTACAAGCATTACGGCAATGACAGCATTGAAACCGTCAAAAAGAATCCATACAAACTTGCTGATGATATCTGGGGCATTGGCTTTAAGACGGCTGATAAAATTGCTTTCAAGCTTGGATTTGAGAAAGACAATCCAGAACGGTGCAGAAGCGGAATTTTATATACTTTGAATCAGCTTGCAGATGAAGGTCATGTCTACGCAGAAAAAGAGCAGCTCCTGCAAAAATGTGCAGAGCTGCTTGAAATTGAGATTTCTGTTGTGGAAAATGCCTTGAATGCAACGATAGCAAGAAATGATTTGATTATTGAAGATGATGCAATTTATCTTCCGCCTTTTTATTATGCTGAATGCGGAGTTGCCAGAAAGCTGTTGGAATTAGCCGATTCTGATACAATTCTGAATCATAATGTTAAGATAAATATTTCGGCTTTGGAGCGAAAACTGAATATCCAGTATGATGACATACAGGCACAGGGCATACAGCAGGCTGTTTCCTCAAAAATCATGATTCTGACAGGAGGACCCGGAACAGGCAAAACCACAACAACGCTCGGAATCATCGAAACTTTGAAATCTCTGGGAAACAAAATTCTGTTAGCCGCTCCGACTGGAAGAGCTGCAAAACGCATGACTGAAGCCACAGGAATGGAAGCCAAAACCATTCACAGACTGCTTGAATACAGCCCCGAAAAAGGCTATCAGCGTAACAAGGATAATTTTCTTGACGGTGATGTGCTAATCGTTGATGAATCTTCCATGATTGACATTATTCTGATGTATTCACTTGTCAAAGCAATTCCTCTGCATATGAAACTGATTCTTGTCGGCGATATTGACCAGCTTCCGTCCGTAGGAGCAGGAAATGTACTGAGAGATATCATTGATTCAGGAAAATTTCCTGTCGTCAGGCTGACAAAAATTTTCCGTCAGGCACAGTCAAGCCAGATTATCATGAACGCTCACAGAATCAACAAGGGAGAATTTCCGAACCTGAAAAATCAGCGTGGGACAGACTTTTTCTTTATCGAATGTGAAGAGCCTGAACAGGCTGCCAATGAAATTATCGGGCTTGTCAAGTCGAGACTTCCAAAATACTGCCGTGTGAATCCGACTGACATTCAGGTTTTAACACCCATGCAGAGAGGTGTTATCGGTGCGGCTAATTTGAATCAGCTTTTACAACAGAATCTGAATCCTGCCCAGTCCTGGCTGACCCGTGGCAGTCATACTTATCGGCTTTACGATAAGGTCATGCAGATAAAAAATAATTACGATAAAGAAGTTTTTAACGGCGATATTGGTATGATTTCAGACATCAACACGATTGATAAGGAATTAACAGTGCAGTTTGAGAACAGGTTTGTCAAATATGATATTACGGATTTGGACGAGCTTGTCCATGCTTATGCAATTACAATTCATAAATCGCAGGGTTCGGAATATCCCATTGTAGTAATGCCTGTCATGATGACACATTTCATCATGTTACAGCGAAATTTAATCTATACCGGAATCACAAGAGCCAAAAAACTGCTTGTCCTTGTCGGTACGAAAAAAGCTGTTGCCTATGCTGTAAAACATATCACGGTCACAAAGCGGAACACCCGTCTGAAAAACCGCCTGCAAAAAATATCATAAGAAGGTGATTTCATATGAATAAAACAGCTTTTCACGTTCATACATACCGCTGCGGTCATGCAGAAAATATATCAGATGAAGCCTATGTGAAAAAGGCAATTGAACTTGGAGTTAAAAGCATCTGGTTTACTGACCATGCACCATTTCCAAATAATCCGTTTGGTGCAAGAATGTAGTATTCGCAACTCGAAGAATATATTCAGACACTGAGTGAATTAAAGAAAAAATACAGTGAAATCAATATTCATATTGGCTTGGAAACGGAATATTTTCCGTCATATGATAAAATGGGCTATTATCAGTATCTGCGTTCTATTCCGGAACTGGAAATGCTTCTTTTGGGACAGCATATGGCTGAAATTTCGGATAATCCGCCTGCCTATTCTTTTTCACTGGATACGGAACAGCTTTGCAAAGAAGAATATCGCCTGCTTGGAAATGCAGTCATACAGGGAATCAAAACAGGATATTTTGGTGCAGTGGCTCACCCTGACCGTATTTTCAGAAGATGTATCACATGGAATGACGAAATGGAAAAACTATCATCAAAAATTATTGATGAATCTATTTCAGCAAATATACCGCTTGAAATGAATCAGGCTTCATTTGAGAATCCAAAATATTACAGATGTGAATTCTGGAATTTAGTACCGGATTATGCAGAGCGAATAATCGGTCTTGATGCACATTCATTGTATGAATTGGAGTCAAGATATGAAAGAAAGATACCTGAATTCATCATGCCGAAATTTTTAAAGGAGTGAACGATTATGAAAATATCAATATTAGGTGATTCATTAAGTACATTTTACAGCTGTTGTCTGCCTGATTATGCTGTATTTTACACCGTTGAAAATGCAATGCTGAACGGATTGTCAGGAACAGAAGATATATGGTGGCATCAGGTGATGGAAATGCTCGGCGGTGAACTGCTCATAAACGGTGCTTATTCCGGAAGCAGAGTTTCCGGAACAGAATTTCCGGCTTCCAGTTTTTATCAGCGTATCAAAGCATTGCAGACAAATTCTGTCCCCGACTGTATTCTTGTCCATATAGGGCATAATGACTACGGATTCAATGTACCCCTTGGCTTGGAAGAAAACAGCCTGAATTATTTTTATCCGGCATATATTGCTATGCTTCACCGGCTGAAAGAAATCTATCCGGATACAAGAATCATTTGCAGTACGCTTATGAAAACATATGTCACGTTTCATGATGACTGGCATCTGCCGGAAAAAAATCAGATTGGTGTCATGTTTGATGACTATAATCAGGCAATCAGAAAAGCCTGTGAAGAATGCCGTACTGAACTTGCTGATTTGGCTGAAACAGGAATTCTCTATGAAACACTTGACGGTTCACACGGAACAGCCAAAGGACATAAAGAAATAGCTCAGGCATGGAAAAAAGCCCTTGCTTTATAAGAAATTTGAAAAGGTGAAATAACTATGGTTGTCATTTACGCTGAAAAAAGCAGTCTTGCGAAAACAATCGCCGGTGTGCTTCATGCCGGACAGCGGATTCCGCTGAATGGTGAGCCGACTGTCGGCTATTATCAGTTCAGATTTAACGGTGAAGATGCTGTTTTGTGTCATGGTGTCGGGCATCTGATGCAGTTAGTGCCTGCGAAGCATTATGATGCAAAATATGCGAAATGGGATTTGTCAGTTTTCCCCTGTATTCC
>JAZQIL010000169.1:0-52158 GCA_045541055.1 Oscillospiraceae bacterium | reverse complement strand
TTGAGTGTCCTCACCTCAGGGTCCACCCTCTTAATGGAGAGCACGGATTTTAAGTATTCGTAGTTTTCAGGCACCCTCCAGTAGGAGTCTTCCATGAGTCCGCCGTCACTGGCAGGGTAGTCAAGGTATTTGAGGCTGATGAAACGCACGTAGTTGTACTTGTCGGAATTTTCACTCGGCCTTGAGCTGGTGTCCACCACATGGATGTTCACCGTCTTCTCCACCGTGTTGCCGAAACTGTCCACCGCCACGAATGTCTCAGGGAAGACAAACTCCGTCTGGTCCTCCTTCCACTGGAGGGAGGTGTATTTCGTGCCGTCAAAATCCTTCACGTAAAACGCGGTGCCGTTTGCAAGCCTTCCGTCCTCGTTGTCATCAGCATACGCCCTGGTGTAGAACTCGTCAGGGGTCACCATGCCGCCCTGCGCCTGCTCGAGGAGGAACCAGCGGTCCTCCGCCGTAATCTTCGGTGCGGCATCCCAGATGGCGTAAAGCGTGATGGTTGCCTTTGTCTCATACTGTTTGCCGAGGGATTCCGCAATGTCGTATGCCTTCACCACGTTCCCGGATGCATATTCCGAACGGTACACACCGGAATCCGGGTCCCAGCCTACAAAACTGACAGAAGTCCCGTCACCGAACACGAAACCATTTGCAGGCATTTCAAAGCTCTCCGTGGCCTTCCTTGTGATGGAAGGGACACTTCCCTCACCACCGTTTCCATCAAACACAAAGGTGTACTCATTTTCCACCCACTGCGCGACAAGGGTGTCGGTACCGCCGTCCTGTGAGTGTTTATATTCCTCTCCCGGTGTATAGTGTTTGCCCGTGGCACTGCTCACCCAGTCAATGAAGGTGTAGCCGGGTTTTAAAGGCACGGCCGCATCCACAAAAGCCTGCTCCCCGTAAGTTTTCGTAAATCCTTCCGGAACCGGGCTTCCCCCCACCGTGTCATACACAACATCGTGTTTCCACGGTTCCGTGGTAAGGGTTACGGTCTTGTTACGGTCGGCGGTTCCGGTGATGTCGCCGTGGTATTTGTAGCCGGGCTTAGATGTACCGTATATGGTATAGGAACTTCCCCTTTTCTTCCATCCGCCACCGCCGATGGAATCAGGGATAATACCTTCATCACCCTGTGGTGTAATGAAAAAACAATCTATAGCAACATTTTGCCTAAAATATCCGTCCCCACTCCAGTTTCCGCCAGTCAGCTCCTTCCATCGTTGTTTTGTCTGTTCTTCTGTTGTGGCAATAATATTGTCATATTTGGAGTATGTTCCATTAGCCCTCTTTTTTCGGAAACCAACAGATGCATTAGCTTCAAAATATATATCTCCTTCTTTCAGGTTCCATCCACTCAGCCTTTCCAGTGTGTCAGAGGAAAGGGAATGGTACATGTAATAATGCTCCGTGCCACCGCTTACAACAGTCACAGTGTTCGTGACAAAATCCCCTTCATACACGGGAACCATGGTTTGATAAATCTGACCATTCAATATCTTGGTAATTGTGATATTCCAGTGGTGCAGGTAGTATTTCCATCCCGTGGAAGTACTGTTTTTTGCCGTGCTTTCCCACCGGATAACTCCGTCATCCGTAAAAACCATTGGTGAATAAGCCTTTGCTTCCATTGGACTCACAAGGATTAACGCCAGGAACATTGCTATGAGGAACAACGGGCGTTTCAGTATTTTTGTAATTTTTTGCATAAAAAAATCCTCCTTTATGTTTCTATACATATAGAATGATAAAAAAGGATTTTAATTTAATACATGATGATTTATACAATGTTTTCCTTTGCAACATTAACTATATTTGGAATATCTGTTAAAGAGAGAAATTCACACATTGACAGTATTTTCTTTTCATCAATATTAATATTAATTTTCAGCATATTTGTTACCATTGACTTTTCTTTTTCCTTTAATGCATTATTCTTTTCATCTTCAAAGCTTTTTCTTACGTTCGTCATCCTTAACATCTCCCCTTCTTATGTAAAATTTTAATTAATATAAGATAAAAACAAGACCAGGAGAATTATCCTGGTCCTGCTGTATTATTTGTATTAATAAACCATTTTTCCGTTTTCATCCCAATTATAATATGCTACAAACGTAATAAGAGACCCTTCTGAATCATGGAACTGTTCAGCGGAATAACACTGGCTATATTCTGGTAAAAGAATGTTTCCAAAATAAATACCAAACACACCTATAGATGAAGTGTTTTTTGAAGTGTCATAAAACCCTTTCATTCCGTTTCTTTCTGCAAGCACATACAACTGTGTTCCATCCGCAGAATATTTTGGAAATCCCTGTCTGTACGCATCAAGCCCATCCCCAACTTCATTCGCACCATATACCTGTGAAGAAAGTGAAGGAGCTGCAGGAGCCTCAGGGGCAGATGCTTCCGGTGCGGACGGAGTGGAAGGTGTGGATGGAGCAGATGGTGTGGATGGTGTTTCCGCTGCTGGCTTTTCATCCACAAGGTAACTGTCGCTTACGTAACCGGCCTGTCCGTTGAAATCGATTCTGTACCACCCTGTTTCGTTGCACTGTCCTGTTACGGTGATTTCCTGTGCCTTTGAAAGTCCGCCGAGTTTTTCACCATCGGTGGATGGGATGGAACGCACGTTTACTGCGGATTTTGCGTACATGGTTTGGCTTTTGTCCGTGTATGTATAGGCAGGTGCCTGTGTTTCCGCTGTTTCATTTCCTTCTGCGTTGTCCTGCCCTGCGTCCTGTGCTTCCACATTTTTTGTTTCATCCACTGTTTCCGTTGTTTCAATTTCTTCTATTTCCGTGGATTCGTCTTCCGCTGTTTCTGTTTCCGTGGAAATGTTTGTTTCCATGGCTTCCGTGTTCAATGCATCATCCTGTGTGTCTGTTTTACTGCCGCATCCCATACATAAAGTAAGAGCAAGAACGGCTGCTGTTGTTAAAATTAAACTTCTTTTCTTCATACGATATTCTCCTTTTCTTATTAATCCGATTTTAACAAAACAGGAATGTTTTGTAAATCTGTTTTATTTACACTGCTAGTATGCTTAATTTTATCCATGTGAAAATTTCTGGACAAAAGAAAAGAACCACGACAAATCATAATGTCATGGTCCTTTCAATCCTGCACGTGTTGATTTATTTAAGGAGCGCAGCATTTATTCCGTTAGCTGCATTCATAAGGATGTTATTAATACTTGTTGACGGTCTTAATGATTTGCTTTTTTCCGTTACATAAGTTGTTTTTCCTGCCTCTATCAAGGCTGTTCCTGCACTTTCCGCAGCATCCCCCGCTTTGTCTGCAATAGTTTCATTATATTCATCATACAAACTGTCTATTTCAGCCTTATTCTGCATGGCACTGACAGTCTGTTTAAAATCAGCACGGGCCTGCTGTTCTGCAAGGGTATTCCCTAAATATTCCTTTTTTTCTTCATACCTTATTTTTGCATCATTTGTAATGCCGAGTGAAGCCTGCAGGCTTTCAATGGAAGCTGGTGCATAGGTTGCAACCCCGTTTTGGGCCTGTTGGAAAATATTCCCTATACTTACCATGTTTTTTGCCTGTTGGAAAGATGAACTTCCAATAACACCTGCATAGGCAGTCTGCAGGGATGCCTTACTGTCCGCAAGCATGGTTTCCGGATTAAAATTCTCCGGAATGGAAACATTATCAAGTCCCTGGGCAAACCCATCCGGAATGGAAACATTATCCAATCCCTGGGCAAATCCGTCTGGTATTTCCGCACTGCTTAATGAAAAGTCAGTAATTTCATCTGGAAGTGAAACATCCTTTAGGGCAAGTTCTTCTGAAAGTTCCCCATAATTTTTCTTAAATAATTCCGTACATCCGGATGCTTTACCGCTTAAATCAATATTATTATAATTTCCCGCCAGAGATGCAGACAACTGGCTAAAACCAAAATTAGTTAAACTGCTGTCAAGATTATCCATATCAATACCAGTGTCTGATAAGTTAAACTGCGGTTCTGCAGAAATGGTAAGCCCTCCGACTTTTTTCATGGAAGCAGCAAAGGACACTTCCTGTCCGTTCTGCATGCATTCCTTCATATCCTGGAAAACGCTGTCAATGGACTGCCCGGATAAAATGGACGATGTTGTGTTTTCCATACTGGTATCTCCGTTTCCGCCCTGTCCGCTTTCAGACAAATCCGTTTCCACTGCCTGACCCGTTTCAGCAGCATAAACCACACATGGGGATGACACAGTCATTGCAGAGATTAAAATATAAGCTGCTATTTTTCTCATATCATTTACTCCTTTTCTTTTTTTATATTAGAATGATAAAATCACAAAATAATAACTGTCCATAAAAAACACGCATTTTCTTTTTTCACATACTAGAAGTAAATATGTTAAGAAAGGAATAATAAAATGAGCAACATTGGACTTATTATGGAATACGAAGATATTCTGTTAGGGAAAAGAAAGGAATTTTCCCCTGAATATGTAGGGAAAAATACCATAGCAAAGGATATCCGGGAGTTCCTGAAATATGTATACGAGGACCTTCTTCACTGGACTCCGCAAATGATTAGGGATTATAACAATGCAGAACTTGTTAAATCCCTCTATCTGACAAAGGCAATCAAAAAAATTCCTTTTCCATCTGAATTATCCGCTGATGAGGATTTTTTCTATGTGGCAAAATTTCTATATCCTGATATAATCAGATGCTCGAAGAAACACCTGACTTTAAGGGTATATGAGAGGGTTTTAAGTGGGGATTTGGTTAAATATCCCAAAAAATTTTTCTCTGATGCAGACGGGGAACTGAATTTGAATATTTGCTTCCAATATGCAGTGTCCCAAAACCTGCAGGTTAAATCAATTGAGGAATTATATGCATACTTTTCTAACAAAGAACAGGGAATTGCATTTTTAAAAGAAGCAAGACTGTATAATCCATATGTAAATTACTATGAATATCCTATTGACATACTTCATGAAAGCCTGCCATCCCAGCAAAAAAACATGCTTTTTTACATGAATGAACGTTTAAAAACAGAAATTTCGGTATTTAAAAAGGAATAACAAATGCAAATTAAAATTAATGACAGAAATATTACTCTTGGGCGGGGTGAAGTAAAACAGGCCCGCAGAATATGTACACAATTTTTATCCAGTATAGAAGCCATTGCAACAAAACATGCACAAAAGTCTTTTTACTTCACCACGCTTGTTGTCATGCATGTGTTGACACAACAGCTTCTGGATGAAATTGATACTGAAACACTTTCGAAATATATGAAAATAATTAATGAAATACGTGAAAATCCTCGCTCTTAAAAAGCGAGGATTTTATGTATAATCTATTTTTTATGAATCAGCATAGCACTCATGTTATCAGGGTATTTAATAATGTTTTTGGCTGCGTTTACAAGGTTTGCCGCTGCATCCCTGCAGTTATGGGATTTTAACACTATATCAGTAATGGCATTTTGTCTTATTGCATAATGAATACCATCCGTTGTCATTAAAAGAATGTCCCTGTCCTTTATTTTTCCTGAAAAAGTCTGTATTTCAGGGTCAATGACAACACCTATTCCACTTGTCAGTTTCAGCCTGTCCGGATGCACATGGTAAATATCAGGGTCAATTTTTCCTTCATCGAGAAGCTTTGCTGCTTTTGTATGGTCTTTTGTCAGTTGTGTTGATACCCCGTTCCTTATCATGTAAAGTCTTGTATTGCCTGAATGTGCAACATACATTTTTTCATCTGCCAGAAGAAGACAGCATGTAACACTTGCAGCATACCCGGAGAACATTTCTTCATTTCCAATTTTAAATCCTCCAAGAATTTTATTGGAAACCATCAACGCCTGTTCCAGAAAAAAAACCGGGTCGGAAAGGAAAACCTCCTTTCGCTTTGTATATACATTATAAATATAATCTGTAATTTCCATGGATATAATTGCAGCAGGCTGCGGGTATTCCTTCCTGGATGCCGTTCCGTCAGCAATAACACATAAAATGGAATTATCATCAAGCTCTTTAAAATGAACAAAATCTTCCTGTTTTTCCCTTTCAACACCAATATCTGCAATTGCCCCACATTCATATTTATTCATTACCTGACCCCCTTTCCGTGTATTCCGTGGCATCAGACAGGTAATACCTTGCAAGAACATATTTTGATGCCTGTTTATTTGCTTCCTGTTTAAATGACATGTATTTGTAAGAAAGCATGTCTTTATCAGAACTGTTGTTTTTCATTGTAATCAGGATGTTGTTTACCAGTTTATAGGAATTATCCACACTTTCGCATCCTGTTTTGCTGTAATAATTATGTGTTCCGCTTTTTACAGGAGTTTCCGCAAGGTCATTCTGGTATGATGCATACAATATTTCAAGCTGGCTTTTGAAAACCGATACATGTTCCAAAAAATCTTTTTCCGAAATATTACCCGATATATACAGGGTCAGTACTGTATCAATATCATCCGTAAGGGATGCAAGCTCACCAACATAAACATCCTGTTTTGCCATCCATTGCATTCCGGTTTGTCCGTCCGGATGGGTAAGTTCAAAAAGTGCACATACTATAATAAAAGCAACACACATGCATACAATTGTTTTAAATAGTTTTTTACTCATATTACCTCCATATCATTTTAATTACATATATAGAATGATAAAAACGAAAACTCATTTTCACATGAAACTGCATACATAAAGACTGGTAATTTATGGTAAAATACTGGTATGGAAATACACTGTACCAGCAAGCCATTGTTACATATACACCCGTAAACAGCATTAAGAAATGGAGAAACGCGTATGAAAACTAAAAACTACCTTACAGTCACAAAAAACAATATGCTGGAATTACACGGATTTGATGAAATAAAAGAGTATTTCTATGTTGAAATATTTGCAGAAAAGAAATACCTGTTATTCATCACAAATGAGAGAATGGAAAAAGACACCTGCTTTAAGGTATGTCTTGGACCTGAAAGGACTGTGGATGATGAACGGCTTTTAAAACTGGTTACCACATTTGGTCTTGTATCCAAACGTTTTCTAAAAGATAACCATTTTAAGAATTATTTATCTTCCGATATTGAAGTCTAAAAAAGAGACCGGCAGGTCTCTTTTTAATTACTGTATTTTTTTGAAGAATAATCTTCTCTTCCCATTAGAAGAATTTCCTGGTCGGCCATAAGCTGTTTCCTGTCATAATTGGAATACTCTGCAGGTTTTTTCACAACACTCTTTTTATTCCTTCGACGAATGATAAAAGCCGTAATGCCTCCGGATAAAAAGCCAACCAAAAGCATTACAACAGCCGTAAAAATATACAAACAATACATATTTTTCTACTCCTTATCTTTTTTTAATCTCCCATCAGCAATAGTTAATGGTTTTTCTTTTATTACCGCAGGTATTAATACCCTTCATTTATTCGGGAATGAAGGGTGTCTATGGATGTGTTAACCAGGACCAGTTCCCCTGATTTCAGATAAATCACGCTTAGTATTTTTTTTCTGCTTGTATAATCAAATACCTTACCCTCTTTTCTTAGCCGTCTGACGTCTTCCTTCACTGTATTGGAAGAGTAGGCTACATACAGCTTAATATTATCCCTTGGCAGATAGCAGTCTTTCGTTATCTTCACATCAAACATGAAATTTACTCCGTTTCTTCATTTATTTTGCTATGATAGAATGGAAAAATCACCGTAGAATGTTATTCATGCTTTCCTGCGTAAAAAACACCTGACGCATATTTTCTTCTTGTTGCATAGCCGTTAGGTGGGTATTTCTGCAACAAGGAGATGAATAATGTTTACCTTTATGTTTTCCATAAAATATACCCTGACTATATTTTTTTTCTGAAAAAAACATTTTCTGATGCTCAAATTTTAATTTACGGCATTTGGCATATACCAGGAGTATAAGAAACATGGACAAAACCACTCCAATGACAGCAAGTATTATTTTAATCATTACTTTCCACCTCTTCTATAATTTCAAATATTTCAGTAATATTCGCATCATCTGTTTCTGACATGTCACCAGCATTTATATCTACCGCATGGTTTTCCATGGAATCCTTGCAAGTAGTGACGTTTTTGGAATCAATTCCCATGGATGCATTTTTTATGTAGTTATATGCATCATCCTGCTTCCCAAGGTTTTCCCTGATAAACTTCTGTGTGTTTTCCAGTGAATCACTCCATGAATGTTCCATGTCAACCATCCTTTCCTGAAAATTTCCCTGCTGGTTATTATCGTTAATTGGCTGCTCAAGACACCCCTTATCTGCATGGCAGGATTTTCTGTTTTTTGATTCATGGCTATTCTTAAAATAACTTTGTATCGTAACCATAAAGCCACTGATAAATCCCACGATGAAGAATACGACGGATATAAATAATAAATAAAAATATAATTTCATAAATCCTCCTGTTTTTTTAATCACCCATTAATTCAGGCGGGTCAATATCCTGCACTTCAGGCATTTCAACACCAGTATCAATATCACTGTTTTCTTCAGTTGAAACATCATTGACAAGTTTATCAACATCATAATTTTGTATAAGACTGGCTGCATCAATATCTTCTGGCAGTTTGGTAACACCGTCCAACTCCATATTGTTTTCCAGTCCCATTCGGATATCATCCACACCACGCTCCACGGCAGCTTCAATAAAGTCTGAAGAAAACCCTTCGTTCGTCAGGTCCTCACGCAAAAGGGAAGCAACATCATCAAGAAGGGTAAGCCCGGCATCAACATCACTGACTATATCTTCAACCTTCCCCCCTGCATCATGGACAATCTGTCCAGTTTCATCCGTGATAAAATCCTGGTCAGCAAAGGTATTATTGTCATAAAATTCAATAATTCCATCAGTTCCGCTTTCATCCCTTTCGAAAAACTGCTCTTCCAGAAAGTCAGCAGCATTTTCAAATATATTATCCATAAACTCACCGAATGAAGAAAGCGCATCAGCCATCTTATCAAGTAATTCATCCAATGGTCCCGTACCCAGTGACGCGCCTTCAACTGCAATATCAGCAACCGTTTTTTCATCCAGGTCTTTTCTTTCAGACACAGCTTCCTTAAATCCCTCTGTGATATCCTCATCACTGACTTTTCCTGACGCAAAGATACCAGCTACTTTTTCCAGGGCTTCTTCCATACCTGCTTTCCCATCCAACAGGTCACCAAAAAAATCACACAACATGTCAAGAATACTCTTACCGTCAATTTCTTCCGGTTCTTCCCCATCCCCAGATTCCACGGTTATGGCATCTGTCTTTTTGTTTTCCTCATTTTCTATTGCGTCATCTTCGTTTTGGATTTCTACATTTTTTGTATCATCTTCGTTTTGAATTTCTACTTTTTCTGTGTCATCTTTATCTAGTTTGTTTTCAAAATCCCTTTCCACTTTTTCAACCCTGTTTTCCTTTATGGCTTCCATCATGTTTTTTCCTGCATCCACAAACAAACGTGGTAAAAAAGCAGCCGTTTTCTCAATGCCTAAAAACATTCCGTAAAACATGGAATTACCCGGTGAGTAAAGTTTAACCCCGGAATCCTTCCCGTATATTTCGGAAAATCCCACTTTAACATCCGGTGATAACACATCAATAAGCAGTGTTTGAATAATATTCGTTCTATTGACATCAAGCATTCCACAGAAACGTTCCAGCCCGTTCACGCCTTTGGTTACAAATTCATCTTTTCCGGTTGCCCCTCCTGCATGCTGGTATGCTTTAACCGCTGCATCAAATTCATTACACAGCATCTTGTAGCCGGTATGCTGTCCGATGAGTCTTGGATGGATGTCTATGGAATTCAGTGCTTTGTCCATTTTTACAAGGTCACCCTGTATGGTCTTTAGTTTTTCAAGTGTATGTTCCACTTTTGCTTTTAATATTTCATCCCTTGTTTTTTCATAATTCATTCCAGGATTAAGGGATACTTCCAGTTTTGCCTCACGGGCAGCCTGGATTTTCAGTTCATTCATTTTGTCACTGGAAATACGGACATCCTTTATCTCTCCGTTTTCTCCCTCAGCACTGATACGGCCGTAGGTACCTGAAAAGTTACGTTTAAAACTCTTGTCAATATCGGCAGATGAAAACTTTTCAGCCTGTGTATTTTTAAAATCAGACGTAGTCTGGTCATTTTTACCTGTATCATTATTTTCCTGCTCCACATCAGACCTGCTTGTGGGATTATTTTTTTCGATGTCATTATAATTTTCAGTTTCTGGAAATGCATCCCTGATTTCTTTCAGGATTCCATCCTTTTCTTCCCTGTCAAGTGCATCCCCTTTTATTTCCAGGGCCTGTTCCAGTTTTGTCTGGAAAGTTTCCACACGCAGGTTCTCAATGTCATTCCTGTCATAACCTGACTTAATATATTCAAGGAATTTTGCCCGTGGGTCATCCTTATCCATTTCGGACTCATCCATGGAAACCGGCTTTATCTCCACGGATTGTCCGTTTTCATCATACTCAGCCGGTTTTTCCAGTTGTAATTCATCCCTGTGTACCGGGGCATGCTTATCCTGTGCTGCTTCAATCGGAATCATGTCCCCATTACCGGAAAATGCCAGTCCGTCTTTGTCAAAATGAATTTTATCCTTTTCATTATCCACGGAAGCATTATAATCCTGTACAATGTCCTGGTACTTATTATCAAAAGATTCCTTTTGCTCCGTTAGTTCCATGGAATCGGATAAAACATTTTCCAGAAGTCCTGCTTTATCAGACCTTTCCCCTTCTGCATGACACATCATTGCAAAAGCCCTGTCCGTGTTTATTTTTTCACCACCATCAAGATGGTTCTGCCATGATGTTTCCCCCAGGCTTGTGGCTGACCCGATATCTTCCTTTATACCAAAAAGGTCATTATTGCCTTCCAGCTGTTTTTCATATGCATCCAGCCTGGTGTTGTAAACCTCAACGAACTTGTCATGTAACTGGAATTTTTCCTTTATGCCGGAGTTTTTCACCTCATTTGATATTTTTTCAAAAGCAGCAGAAAACTCTTTTCTGGCATTCTGTTCTTTTTCCAGCAGTTTTTTGTATTCGTCGGAATCCCTGCCGCTACTGCAGGTTTTTCTCTCATTCACGACATCATTGTACTGCTCAAGTTTTTCCACTACAAAATTAAACCCGGAAAGAATTTTCCCTCCTGCATCAAGAAGGATGGTTTCCGATTTTGCAACATCTGCCCTGGCCTCATCCAGTTCTGTTCTGTGGTAGTCTGTCAGTGCCAGGATGTCGTTTTTCAAATCTTCCACCCTGGCGCTTCTGTCATCCAGTTTCTGTTCCAGAAACTCACTGCACCTTTCCCTGAAAGCCTCAACAAATTCCACCCTTTGCCCATCGCTCAAGTATTTTGTTAACGACACTTTGTTGTCAGGGTCAGTCCTGTCAAATGTTGGAATATGCGGGAGGATAATCCCACTGCCCTCTGTTTCAAAGCCTTTTACGGGAATCTCCATGTACCTGCCGTCGGCTGTTACCTGTTCCTTTGCAAAATCAAAATACCCCCTGACTGTTCCCGCGTCATCCACGACCATTGTTTTCTCCAGATGGCTTCCATCCTTAAAGGCCACGTCAATGGTAACAATGTTGGTCACGCTCATCTGCACAAGGGAACCATCCTTTCGAAAGCCATCCACTTCCACTGTCCCGCCGATTTGTTTCGTGGCAGATATGCTCTTTATGTTTTCTTCCTTGAACACATCATTTTCTTTTGCATTATAAGACAGTAAATCCTTAAATTCCCCATAAGGAACATTGATTTTTGACCTTATAATTTCACCCTCCGATGGTATTGCACCTTTTTCGGCTGTTACATACTGCGTTGTGTCCATTGAAAGCAGTTTTCCAAATTCCGGCAGACCCGAATCACGTATAATTTCCACCTGTTCAGATGTGAATGCAGGGATGTTCTTGTCGCTGAAACCTTCCCTCATTTCAAACGGAATGAATCCGGCCTTTATCTGTGATACCTGCAGTTCTGCCCTTTCCTCCCGTGTCAGGCCGTCCGGGTATTTTTCCATATGTCCTGTTTTATCTACTCCCGTTTCCAGTATTTTACCGACAGTACTGTTGATAACATCATCCCTTGCTGCTTCCACAATGGTTCCGCCATCCGCATTTTCAGGATTTTCAAGTATTTCACTTAATTCACCTGCAGGAATGTCAGGCGGTTCATCCGTTGTACCATCAGTGTCAAAACCATTGCCATAATAATCTCCCGGTTCTGTGCCTGATGTCCATTCCTCCATATCCTCCCAAGCAATTTCTTCCTGTTCCTGTATTTCACTTCCTGCATCATCCACTGTTACGTCCGCATTACCCGTTTCAATGCCTGAAACAGGTTTTACTTCTTCGAATATTCCGCCACTCATGTATTTCACAGCCTGTTCCACTTTTACATCCTCATTCGTGCCATCCAGGTAAATTGCGCAATCCAGTCGTCCTGTATCATCATCTATGTAACAGTAAAATGTAACCTCACGCCCATCTTCTGACCTGTAACATTCTTCATATGTTTCATATTCATTACTGACCCTGCTTATAATATCCTGTATTTGTTCCCTGTCCATAAATTTCCTCCAGTTTTTTTCTGTAATACTAGTATGCGAAAAATGAAATCAAATTAAAAAAGGACAGCAGAAGGAACGTATGTACGTTTTTTCACTTTGAAAGTTATCATTTACCCCAATTAAGCACCTGTACGGTGGTAAATTATTTTAAAACGCGTTTTTTACATACTATTTTTGAAAAAATTATTTCACATGGAATTTGTGAAAAGAAAATTTTTTATCAATCTATTATTTGTAATCATCGAAATTCCCCCGGATGCAGGGGGTCAGACAAGTCCTATCCTGCCGCATCGGACATACTGGCAGGTAAACACAACTGAATACTGGTATCAACGGTGTGGTGAGCCATATCCCGGCATTCCGCGGGGAAAGTCCACCTTAATCTACTAGTAACGGCGAGGAACCGGAGGACAACCCGCCCTAGTTAACGCAGGGGTGCTCGCGGCCCGTGGTGGAAGTCCCAAACGGCGAGGATGGATGATATACGGGGACACATGTCCCGGGTATTGGCTGAAACACCTCGGAAAAAGGTGCACTGGGCGTATAAGTGCAGTGGGGGAAACGGGGACCCCCATGAAGATGGATGCCACTGCAAAAGTTCTCTTTTACAGTACCCCTTTCACTGGCATGAGGAGCAGGTGGATAATAAATAAGAACCTGCCGTCTGCAAATTACCTTCAGGGTATTTTCAGCATGTAGTTTTTAAAATTAACATAACATAGTTTTGAAACTATCTTCATGCCGGTGAAAGGGGTTTCTGCGCCGATTTGAGGCGCAGCTCTTAAGTCTGGTTCTGGTACGGGACAATGCTCTTAGATTAATCTCAAACAAAGCGTTTATAAATCCGGGGTCTGCGGAAAACCCTCCACACAGAGGCAGCCCGGGGTTTAACTGAAACGATATACCACTTAGAACTTGAGCACAGAGCGTAGAGTTATATAATATTATAATTAAGGAATAATTAAGGATATAATAAGATTATGTGTTAGAATAGTACTATATATTAGAATAGTTCTATATATTAGTATAGTTTTATGTATTAGTGTAGTTTTATATATTGGTATAGTTCTGGATATTGGAATAGTTATGGATACCAGACTGGTCACATGCATTAATGTGGTTTTATTTATGGGGATGTGTCTGTCAGGCTGGTACCTGTGTGCCTGCCGGTATGACAGTAACTATCCTTAAGCTGTGTGCCATCCGTATACCCTGTGTAAAACCCGTAATACATGCCGGTGCGTGCAACGAATGTTTCGCAATAGCAGCAGACCGCACGGTCCGGGCCGTGTTACATTTCTTCCACAGGTTCTGTATCTCCTTTTTAAGCGTTTTAAAAACCAGTCAGGCAAATTTCTCCACTTAATATTTAAAAATCCGCGCAAAAGACGTTTAAATGCGTCACAGAGTCATCTGGCATGGTATTTATCCCCGCATATTTTCCTGAAACCACAAACCAAACAGTATTCCGGGTGTCAACAAACCCTGTCCGGGTTTTTTACATACTATATACTGTAAGACAATGCAGGTCTGCTTTCAGCAGCAAAACGGAGGTTAAAATGCATTTTTTAAAAAATAAAACACGCAGGGAAAAATTAAGCATATGCATACTGTCAGCTTTACTGCTCTTTTCCATACTCTTTCTCATCATTTCCAGGAACAGGCAGGACGGGCTTGCCGTCTATCTGAAGGAAAATGAGGTAAGTATATGGGACAATGAGGATTCCGCCACGCTGGATATAGAAATGTCCCCTTACACAAGCAGTCTGTTAAACTTAGGTTTTTCTGTTCCTTCGGACTGGATTGGGACGGAATTGGAAAACGGGGTGGTTTATAAACATGCGGAATCCGGTTCCGTTTTCAGGATGGAAATATCGGATTATACCCCTGACATTAACAATATTACTGCAGAAATTTCATCATCCAGTCTTGTTACCCAGGGATATTCCTTTGTAAACCATATCCGGCTGTCACCGAACTCTTACCAGGTATTATACCAGGATAAAAAAACACCGCAAAACGACTACGTGGACACTTATTACTGGGACCGTGGGCATGTGGTGAAATTATCCTGCATTTTCAGTGATGCCAATTTCGAAGGGATAATGCCATACTTTGACAAAATAATGGGTTCTTTCCGCTGGAATTATGAAGCCCCAATCCCGTCAGGCTTCGGTATGTACTACAACACAGGACTTGGCATTGAGACCGCAGTACCTGAAAACTGGACTGCGCAGGCATCTGATGTGGAAATACGCTTCGTGGATGAAGCCACTTCATCCACCCTCATCATAAGTGCTGTTTCATCGGATTCCTACCTGGACGCCCTGACGGCAACCGACATGTCCGGCATGGTGAAATCCGGAAGACCTAATTTCATGCTGAAAGACTTTACCACATCCCATGACAGGGCTTATGCGCTGTGCACCTACACGGATAACGGAAAACAGGTGGTATGCGACCAGTACATTTTTGCGGATGGCGCAAGGTGGTACTTTATTTCCCTGAATTATTACCAGGGTATTCTTGATTCTTCCTGGGGAAATGCCATCGCGGAAACATTCCGGTCATATAACACGGCTGCGTCTGGAACAGAATAAATAAAAATTGGAGGATTATATAGATGCAATTATTGAGATTCGATACAATTGGAAAAAAATTGGAAAATGAAAAAGAAATCACAGTTTTTATCGAAACAGAAATTCACTTTCACGATGATTACATGCAGGTTATTTTTTTTAAATGCGGAATGTACCATCCCGAAAACAAAAAAATATTTCAACGTATTTTCAAAATATATTATAAAGACATTATGGATGTCATATATTCTACCAGTTATAAATGTTTCGAAATTAAAGGTTATTTAACCATGACAGAATATAATGGAGAATTTGAAGAACCCAAAAGTATTGAAACGGAAAGAAATGGACATATATTTTTCTGCATTAATAATACGGATACGGATGAATGTAATATCATAAAGGCACTGCTGGGCTATCTGCCCAATGGAGTGCATATTCAAAAACCTTGTATTGGAAAAAATATTCTTTCTAAAAATTAAAAAAAAGAAAATGGAGACCTTTTTACAGGTCTCCACTCGTTCTTCACAGACCATATTTTCATATTTTCTGTGGTATTATTTTATCATTTTTGATTGCGCTATGCAACTATTTTTTTGTTGAATGGTTTTTCCTCCTTTGTTTTACCCGCATCCTCTTTTATTTACAATAAAAAACCCGCCTTTTTATTTTGGGGCGGGTTTTGCACAAAACATTCAAAATGATATATCGGAAGTGATTTACCAAACGGGTCATCCAGACATTTGACGCTCCCCTAAGCTAAAGCTTAGGGGATTCTTGTTTCTACGACCTCGTAACCTACTATCTCCACAAGCGTATATGTTCGGGTTCGCCCAACCCTACAATATTGTTTATTCTCTACGAAGCAATCTGAAACTCGTCAGAATTGCTAACCATATTCTGTGATACGACTACTCTTTTGCCTTCGGCAAGGATATTGTCGGCTGCATTTTCATCCCTGTCGTGATATGCACCACAATCAGGGCATGTCCAATATCTCACAATGCTTCTTATCAGAAGTGATAAGAAGTTCTTTAATACCCAAATCCAAGCCGATTTCTTTCTCTGTCTCAGGTAATTCCTGTACCCAGATTTCAACATTGAACGAAATGTAATATTTACCACTTGGAACTTGAGAAATTGTCGCATTCTTAATGGAACCTAATACTGGCTGTGACTGTTTCATTTTTACATAACCAATCTTGGGTAATTTTACATACTTACCAACAATAGAAACAGAACCTTTCTGATTGTAGGTAGTATAAGATTTGTAATTATCACGTTTCTTTTTAAACTTTGGATAACCAGCCTTTGTATCTCGAAAGAAGTTCTTAAATGCAGTATTAAGGTCACGATATTCGCTTGTAAGAGCAAGACTGTCCACTTCTTTTAAGAACGAGTACTCAGATTTGTATGCAGGTGGCTGTGTATCAAGACTTTCTTGAAATTCCTCATAATAAGCAATCTTATCTGCAAGCATGTTATTCCACAAAAATCTACAACAGCCAAAACATTTCTGAAAGAAAGTCTGCTGTTCCTTATCAGGGTACAATCTGAATTTATAACCTTTCATTACTCGATGACAACGTAAACCATCAATCTCAAAAACATAAGAGTCACCTACGAGAGATACCCCTTTAATTTCTACACCAGACTCACAAAAAGAGATAATATCTAAAAATGAGCATGACTGGGTAACACCATCATCGGTGTCTAATACATCATACAGATTGTTTATTTTAGATACTATCTCAAACATATTAATTCATCCTTTCCTCATATTCTAAGATTTTCTGTATCATATACAGAACGTGTTCTGGAGTATTTCGTTGACCTTGTTCCCAGCTTTGAACAGCTCTAACACTTAAATGAAATTTTCTAGCAAACTGGCTTTGGCTCAAACCAGTTTGTTTTCGTAACTCTAAAACAGATATATTTTTCATATAATTATTATAACACATTGTGTTACTTTTTGCAACTTTATATCAAAAATACTTTATAATTCTTAATTATTTTACTTACCTTGATTTTCAATATAAGATTTCAAAGTTTCCTGACTAACATTACCAATAGAACTGATGAAATATCCATCAGAGAAAAATGTCTTTTCTTTCCAAAAGCATTTACTAAGATATGCAGGGTATTTCTCCCATATATGATAAGTAATATATGACTTCATGGTTCGCACCAAATTAGAAAGATTTATATTGGGTGTGGTTTCAATCATATAATGTATATGGTTTTTATCAACTTCCATGTAATGAATGGTTACATTATACCTTTGACAACTTTCTAACGATAATCGTTTTACATCAGCAATTATGTTAGGCGAGGACAGCAACTTTCTTCTATATTTGCAGACAAAAATCAGATGATACTGCAAAAGATATTTGTTGTGACTTCCAGATTTGTATGTATTTGCCATAGCAACTGACTCCTTTCAAAGTAATCTTTAAAAAGAGTAGTTTCATATTAACCTTTACGGAACAAATTTCGCAAAACAAAGCCCGACTTAGGTCGGGCTGGTAGGCGTTACAGCCTCGAAGCTAAAGCTTCGAGGTTTTACCGCTGAACTTATAAAGATTATGTAGCTCTTTTTAAGTTCCTTTTAAAATTTACAACATGGAAGCCTGTTCTTCCAGGTTATTCCTCCTGCCTATAAACAGATTGTCACATATTAAACAGTTCCTCTTCCTTTATTTTTTCCACATCCTCTTTTGGCAGGATGTCCGCCAGCCTGTCCCATACCCTTTCCCGTTCTGCCAGCACACCCTGCTTGAACATGTGTGTTTCCCTTTCAGACAGTTCCACACCGTATGCCCATCCGTAGCAGCCGGCAAACTCAATTTCCACGGTTGGGTTTCCTTCCGTGTCTCCAAGACCGGGCTTGACAACAGCCCTTGAAAAAATATTGCTACCCATAAAAAACTCCCTTCTTAAAAAATATATAAAAATTTATTGAATTACCATATGACATGTCTCCATAGTTTATGTTAATGAAGCTGTACGTATCTACCTACTGAATCAACAGCTCTGATATGATATTCCCAAGGATTATATCCCGCATTTTGGAATTCTTCTGTTTTTTTGCAAGAGAATATTACATTTTCTTTATCTAGTACATCGAAACGACCTTCTGTTAAACCTTCATATTGCGGTTCATCCGAATTTTGTCTGGCATAATCTACCGCATCTATAAGATTACCGAACTTTTCCAGTAATTTTTTGCATTCAATTGTGCCAAGACCCGTAGCCCCTCGCATAAGTCTAACATTAGCCAAAATATTTGGTGTTCTAGTCGGGAATAACATTGTTTCCAGTCGTTTATTACAGAGAGCAGCCAGGTTTTGAAATTGTGGCTTATTTCGAATGATATCCGGAACCTCGAAAAAATTCATAGGTTCCTGATGTATCTGCCGAAATACAAAAGCAAGGCGTTTACACTTGGATAAATCATAAGTTTTTCCAGCTCTGTCGTATTTTTCTAGCTCAAAATCTAATGCTGCCCAGTCTTCATTTGACATATCACCAATATTTTTCCAAGATTTCATTATATTTCCTCCATAACTTTATTTTAGATATGAAGCCTCTCCTGTGAACTAACCATCAGCTAAAGCTAATGGGATTTCCGCGGTTTTTCTTTAAATACCGCCTGTCTTTATTTGTTCCAGTCATCTGCACCACCTGCTTCCTTGGTATTGTAGTGTATTTTAATACATGACACCCTGCTTCCTGTCCTTTTCGTATTGCTTCATATCAAATGCTGGCAAAGATGTCCTTTCTGCATGTGCATATTCGTTTTCTATGATAAAATTAACAGCTTCGCCACTTTTTTCATACCATTCCAACCCTGATTCTTTTATTAACAAGGTTTTAAGTTCTTCCTGCGCTTCGTATAAGTCTTTCCCCTGTTCCAGGCATGCTTTTGCCATTTCTTTTATTTTATCTGCCAGTTCGATGTTTCCCATTATTTTGGTTTTGTTATCGACTAAGCTTATTGGACACATATAATTTGGTGCAAACATAACAAATCTGCTACTCAAAATATGAACAAATATATTCATATCGAGATATTGAAAGTTTTCACAAACTTTTCTTACTGTTTCTTCCTGTATGCTTTCATAATCATTTCTGATGTACTATTCACAAGTTCTTGTACAGTCCACAGTCGTTAATTCCCGACTAGCCATCGGTACATGCCTGCAAATGCTTGTTTATGCTATTTTGTAGGATATCGCATCTCTCAAATTAAGACTTGCATTATAATCTCTATCTGCTTGATAACCACATTCGCAAATATAATCCCTGTCAGAGAGTTTTAAATCTTTCTTAATGCATCCGCACTCATGACATAATTTACTTGACGGATACCATCTGTCCACAATTCTTAATTCAATTCCTAATTCTTTGCATTTTGCTTTTAATTTTACCCTGAATTCATGGAACTTCTGTGAAGCAATCGCTTTTGCAAGATGCCTGTTCTTCATCATGCCTGATACATTCAAATTTTCAATGGTTATATAAGACGGCTTGGTTTTCACTATCTCATTAACGCATTTGTTGATGTAATCGGTACGGATGTTGTCCATCCTGTGATGAAGCTTCTGTACCTTTTTTATTTGCTTTTCGATATTTTGTTGAGTAGCTTTTCCTTTCTTTTCTTTCTTTTTATTGTTGCGTTTCTTTAAGCCTTCATATTTCCTTGATAGACAACGCTGTTCTCTTTTTAATTGTTTTTCCAGTTTTTTTAATTTTGCTGATTTGTTGATGTTTTTCTTTACAGTCCCGTTGCTGATTACCGCAAAATCTTTTACCCCCAAATCAATGCCCAGTCCAAAATTATTTAACTGTGGTTTTTCTGCATCTGGAATATCCATTAAAACGGACACGTAATATCTTCCGGCTTTGCAGGAAACAGTTCCGCTTTTAATTATATACCCTTGTTTGGTTGTGGGAATATAGCCTTTTTCTTTCAGCCTCACCCATCCAAGCGTCGGGATTTTGATTCGGTGCCTTTCGCAGGGAATAACTGTTTTTGCATCCGTCTTTACGAAATACATTTTCACATCAGATTTGCTTTTCTTCTTGAAATTCGGAAACGCATTCTGATGTTTAAAAAATCTTGTAAATGCAGTACATCCGTCCTCAATAGACTTTTTTACAGCTTTTGAGGATACTTCCTTAATCCATGCTTTGTCAGGATTATTTGGAATGTACTCGTTATTAAGCCAGACGCTAAAACTTTTACCTGTCATGAACTTTTCGCCGTTATCATACAGTTCTTTGTTGTGTGCCAGATAAAAGTTGTAAACATATCTGCAGGTACCGATGGTCTTGTTAATTTTTACTTTCTGCTCCGGGGTCGGATTTATTTCCGTTTTGAAGCTCTTTAGCAATTTCCTCATCCTCCTTTATACTCCTTTGAGTATCTTTAAACACATTTAATCACATTTGGCAATGTATTTAATTACTTAATTTTCCTCCTTTAAAAAATATTTAATATCAGCCACATGACAAACACGGCAGACAGTATGCTCCACAGACATCCCATGTTTTTCCTTGTCCCGGCATCCACCTCGTTTCTGCAGTATGCTTTTTTTGGGTTCTTTTTGTCGAAATATACAGTCACTTCCACGGGGTACCGGCAGCTTACGGAGCCAATATCCTGGTATTCCAGTGTTTTGTGGTACCTTTGTCCATCCACTTCGTATTCATAGGTTACGAAATACGCCTTGTTACGGATAAACTGGGATTTGGAGGAATCGAAAGAATTCCCGCGTATTGTTGTTTTGATGCATTTTGCTGACCTGAAACAGCCCTCTTTTTCGGCTTTTGAAATAAATTTATGCCTGTATCCCTTATCTTTTTTGAAAAGCCGCATGTATCCCCTTACAAGAATTATAACTCCGACAGTAACTGCTGACAATGTCTTACAATCCATAATATTCTTTCCTTCCTTTTTCATCTTTTTTGAAAATTTCCTCATCAAAGGTAATTCCCTGGTCTTTAATGATTTTAACCAGCTTTTTGGGAATGTACCCGGTATGTACGAAAGTTTCCCCCTGCCTGTTGTATGTGAAAATTTCCTTGAGGTTTACGTTCCCCTCGCTGTTGATGCCGTCCGCATGCACAATGGAGAGGACTTTTACGCCGCCGTAAGGCATTTTTGCAATGTGCACGATGAGCTGGATGCAGTCATTTAACTGTTCCGGAAGGTATTCCAGTTTATCCTTTGTATTCAGTTGTATCCTTGCAAGGAGAGGAATCCTGTGGTTGCACATATTCTTTGCACTGTTTGCATAAATGGTTGTCATGTAATTTTTGTTATTCATGCTCGCAGACCTGATAAAGTCCATGACATTTCCCGAATTAACCTCACTTAAAACAATCCTGTCAGGTTTTAACTGTTCCGCAACATGAAACACCCCGAAATCTTCCCTGTATGACCCGTTAAATTTACTGCTGTCCAGTCTTGCAGCATTATTATGTGAAAAATACAGTTCACATTTAGGGTCAATGGTAATGACGGTATCCGTTTCCGGTATAAAACTGTTTAAAAGGTTTAAAAATTCCACCTGTTCTTCTCTTGCATTGCCTGATATAACGATGTTTATGTTTCCACGTACACACCGTTCCAGAAAATAAAGCATTTCCCTGCCGATAACCTCTTTTTTTATAAAATCCCTGCTTTTAACAAGCTCTGTATTGGGAAGTGTAATGGTTGCCATTGTTCCAGATGTGGAAAGCGGCGGGCTTACTTTTGCAATGCGAATACCACCGGTAATGATGAATTCCACATAATATGGCGTATCCACGCATTTTTCCGTCATAAGCCCGCTTAATACATCCATTTCATTCAAAAATTCATCTTCAGACATATATGAGAAGGTGCATTCTTCTTTTTTATTGTTTTTTTCCAGATGAATGTTTTTGTAATTCTGGATGTATAGTTTTGAAATGTTGCCGTCTGTCAGGAACGGATATAATTTTAAGTTTTTAAGTCCCTCCAGTGCTTTTCTTTCTTTTTTTCTTTGTCTTATATTTTCTTTTTCAAGAATACTGCCCTCTTCCAGGGTATCATCCGCTACAAACATTTCTTTAGCTGCTGAAACAGCGTCCTCTATTTGTGAAATCATTTCCTGGTTGACAGTTTTTTCTTTTCTGCCATTTTGACTGAAACCACCTGTCTGTAAGGTCTTGTCTGGTACCTTTTGGGCACCTTTACCTGTTTTGGAGTGATTATTACGTGAAGGTGGACTGAATGGAATTTGAAATGATACATTAACCTGTTCCGATGGATTAATATCATTGTTAAAACCATTTAAATCATCAAATAAATCCCCTTCATTATTGTTTTCTGATAAAATAAGTGCCATATATATCCTTTCATAAATAAAAAGAGACAGCCCCGGGCGAATGGGAATGCCCGAATATCCCATCCTGCCCCGTTATGGAATCCGGCGTAATTCCCTCCCAAACTGTCTCCGTATTGGAATGTTTTCAGGTATCTGGCCTGAAACTATTTCCTTCCTTTTTTTAATTTTTCTATAAGTTCGTGGAAAAGATTCTTTTTTGGAAGCTCAGGCAATACAAAATTATCCCCTACCACATATTTTGCGATGGATGCAATGTTTTGCGTAAACTCATGTGTGGAATTATACACCAGCGGTTCACCGATGTTTTCTGCATTCTGCACATCATCCAGGTCATTTATTTTTGCAATGCACTCAAAATGTTTCTTTGTAACAGGATTTATGATGGATTGTTCTACTTCCTCAATACTTGCGCCTACTGCCTTTCCTGATTTAACCATATTAATGATGGTTTTAATTTTTCCAAGGTCAAAATTGATTGGCAGCATTGTCATAAGAAAACTCTGGTTTGAATTTGCAGCATTTACACTCTGTGTGAGAATAAGGAATACTTCATCTGAGTAGGTTAACGCAAGGTATGTTGCGTCCCTTGTGTTATTGCCCGTATCACAAATAATAAAATCAAACCCGCCGTTATGAATGAGATTCCTCAGCATTACTTCCACTTCCGTAGTTGAAATTCCCATGCTGTCCGCATTGGTAAGTGGTGCAAGCAGGGCATATAAACCATCCCTGTCTTTTCTCTGAAGGTAGCTTTCAATTTCAGCCTGGCTGTACTGGATGTTTTCTGGTTTTTCCCCAAGGTGTATTCTTTCACGAATGTTTGCGGCCCAGTGTGTCATGCATGCTTTTCTTGCATTAAAATCCAGTGTGTTGAGGACGTTTCCAAAATCTATGTTAAAGTCAGCAATGCAAACCTTGAAATTTTCCCTTCCATTAGATGTGAGGGCAAGGAATGTTGCAAGTTCGCAGGATATAGTTGTTTTTCCAACACCGCCTTTTGCTGAATAAGTACTTACAACCTTTGCCTTCTTTTTTATGTTTCCCATGTCTTTTGCAACATCATATTCCATCTGTGACATTCCGTTCATATTTTGGAAACCATCATGTTGTGTGTATGGATGCATTGTAGTATTCTGCTGCGGCTGTCTTTGTTGTGTGACCACTGTCTGTCCATTGTATGGGGTGTTCCATCCTGTTTGTGTTTGTGATGGTGCTTGTGATTGTCCGGTTTGTCCCGACAATATGGCAGCAAGTATGGCATCCCTGTTTTCCTTAAAATAATCCTGCTGCGACTGGGCGTTCATTTGTGTTTCCATTCCGGGCATGGTCTGTACCTGTGGTTGTTGATACTGGTATGACTGCTGTTGTGAATGCTGGTATGGGTGCTGCACAGGCGGCTGGATGGGCTGAATATATTCCTGCTGCATCAGTCCCGGCGGGATACCCACCTGCTGTTCCACAAAGGTATTGTTATCCGTATACATGGTTGTTTTATCCATGTTTTCAGGAACATTTCTGCATGGCTGTGCTTCAGTATCTGTCTGTGCATTGACCGTGACAGCAGATTGGATGCCAGTGCTGTCCTGTGCAGGATGTATTATTTGCTGTACTGGCTGCTGAACAACTTCCTGTACAGGTTCGGGTTCAGGATAAACCGCAACAGGCTGTGGTTTTGCAGCTGTTTCCTTTATGACAGGTTCGGGTTCTTTTATATGAATGATATTATTCATTTCAATGGCACTAATCAGGTCTCCTGCATTTTTTATAATTCCATAGCAAGGGAATCCTTTTTCGCTGGATAGTGCAATTCCTGATGCATCCCTTGCGTATGTTTTTACTTCAACCCCAAAATCCCAGGAAGGGTGGCTGTTCAAAAGGTTGGCAAAAACAACAATTTCATCTGGTCCAAAATTCTCAATTTCACCATGGATACCGTCAATCCTGTTTTTTGTCAGGATTTCAATTTCGTCTATTTCGTCCAGGATTAGTCGGCTCTCCACGTCAGATAAAAAACCGTAATTTGTATCAACGATTAAAATCTTTCTCATAAAATGCTGTTCTCCTTTATTAAAAATTAAATAACATTCTTCTTTTTATAGTATGATAAAAATGCAAAATTAAATTTTTTCAGGCAAAAAAACCCGGCCGGGCCGGGTTTTAAATTTATGCCTGCTGGCCGGATAAATGCCTGTAGGCTTCTTTCTGCAGGAGTATTTCATCAAGTTCCTGGTTTGATGGAGGGTTAATGTTTAACCTGCTAATCTGCACCAGAATCGGAGCAGAGTCCTTAAAATCAGATGTTCTTGACGTCTGGCAGACAAACCAGCCGGTTGGGGCAACTGGGAACCATTTTACGGTATCCCTGTCGTCAATCCTTTCCTCCCTGCCGATTGCACGCACAACTACATTTATGTCATCCGGGCGTTTCAGTCTTCCGGCGAATACCAGGCCTGAGTTCGCTATAATGGAAGAAGGCATGTCTGCAATTTTCTGTGTAATGGCGAAAATAAACATGCCATAACCTGCTGACTGGTCCAGAATCTGTTCAAATTCGGATTGTCCACTCATACCGAGCTGCTGTCCTCCTCCTGTTCCTGCACAGTCATTACCTGTAAGTACTTCATTTGCTTCTTCTATGACAACAACCGTTTCATACTGGTCAGCAGCAAGGTAACCGCCCTCATGTGCAAGTGCAAACTTGTAAAGACCGGATGTAATTGCACCAAACATGAAGTTTTTAAATGTATTTTCGAGTCCTTTGGATTCAAGCACCGTTACATCATCGTCTCCAATCAGGTCATCTATGCCAAGTCCGTCACTTGTCCCATAAAGGCGGCGTTCAATGGAGTATTCCCTGTTAAAGCATGATAAACGGTCCAGAAGCCTTGCATAGGCGTCCCTTGTATCGTTTCCTGCCCTGCCACCTTTTGCATTTGGGCTTTCAAGGTCTGCCTTTTTTTTGTACATGCGCTGGTAAATGGAGGTAAAGTTAACTGATTTGGACAGTTCCGGCACGGTTTCCTTCCAGTCAGGTTTGTCACAGGCATCAAACACTCCGGCTTCCTGGTACAGTTCGTACACAACATCACCAATCATCTGTTTGCCTCGTTCCAAAAGCCCGTAAGCACGGCAGTAAATGTCTATAATACCGTCAATCCACAACTGTGGCCAAACGCCTTTTGGCACTTTCCATGGGTTTATTTTGATTGGGCGGAAATTCACGTTTCCCATGGAATAGAAATTAAATCGTTCCGGTTCCACGAAACGTGCAAGCGTTCTCCAGTCCTGTTTAGGGTCAAGTACGAAAATTCTTAACCTTTTTCCTGTTTTTCTCCTGCGTATTCTTGAAAGCTCAGCAATGAAACGCATTGCTGCAACCGTTTTTCCGGAACGTGAAGCTCCTGTAAAATAACCATGCAGCAGGGTTGATTCATCAATCCTGTAATCAAACTGTGTACGGTATCCGTTATTAAAAGTGTATCTTTCCGGATTAAGTATGGTTCCCATGTAAATCTCACCTTTTAACATGGATGGAACAGAGAATTTTGGAATGTCCGGTATGATGCTGAAAACGCCACCCTCACTGATTCGTGGAAGGTGCGTGTACGCAACAAATTCTTCCGGAAGAAGCACAGTGCAGTATTTGTATTCCTCCACCCCGTATACATCCTCTCTTGTTACATCGGAAGAAAATGCCGCAAAATGGTATAACAGGTGTTTCTGCTCACTTTCCGTCAAATCAAGTACCTGCAGGGGCTGTACCATGGCATATTCATTCTGCCAGGTGCTTTTTGCCACAGCCTGTGCTGTTGAAAGTGCGTCCAATGAAGGACACGCGATGTAAACATAAGTATAAAATGCACCTTGCCCTCGTAATGCCTTTTTAATTCTTTCATTCTGGTATTCCAGGAGTTCCAGTAAATCCTTTACCCCCTGGTCAAGCCACTGGTATGATTTGCTGTATCCTATGCTTGGTCCGAGTCCCATGCTGGCACTGGTTCCAAGCGTAGCAGTCCCGCTTGTACCTGCACTGGTTCCTGTTGTGTTTCCATTACTTTGTGTGTAAGACTGCCCGTTGGATACACTTTCACTTTTGCTGCTGTTCTGCCCATAAGACGTTGATGTGGATTCTGTAACAGACTGGCTTACACTCTGGCCCACAGACTGTCCGACCGTAACCCCGTGTGAAGTACTCTGGCTTATGCTCTGACTCATTCCGTATGACTGTCCTATATTCTGGCTTGTTCCGGCATTCAGGGAACTGCCGGCATTAATTCCAACCCCGTTGGAAATGGAAAGTGATTCATTTGCACCCCAGCTTTCCGAAAGGCTTTCGCCTGTGCTTATCCCATAACTTTCTGATTTACTCTGCCCGCTGCTGGTACCATAACTTTCCGAAATGCTCTGTCCCGTGCTGGTTCCATAACTTTCCGAAATACTCTGTCCCGTACTGGTTCCATAACTTTCCGACGTACTGTGCGTATTGCTCTGGCTTGCGCTTTGTCCATAGCTTACAGATTCACCAATGGATACGCTGTGACTGTTGCTTACGCTGTTTGATGTACTGTTTGATGTACTTTCACTATAACCTGTACTGTTACTGTCAGAGCTTGAAAAAGAACCGCTACTGCCATATCCTGTGCTTGTTCCCTGTGAAGAACCAGCATTTCCGGAAACGCCCAGACTTGCTCCCAAACTTGCAGTGTTCCCATTGGAAACAGATTTATTTGAAGACCACCCCGTGGAATCACTGAATGAATGCGAACTTGATTCATTCCATCCGCTGCTGCTTGAAACACTGTTTGAGGTGGATGTGCTTGCCGAATCACTGACTGTCGAACTGTTTCCAATAGTTGTGGATTCTGAACTTGTAAACCCAATGCTTTCACTGTCTGAAACACTGTGTGTCGTACTGGTATTCGTGCCTTCCGAAAGGTTATGGCTGGTACTCATGTTCGTGCCTTCCGAAAGATTATGGCTGGTGCTTTCATTTTCACCAAAGGATATATTCTGGCTTTCACCTGCATTTTCCCCATGGGAAAGGTTGTAGCTGGAACCCTGCCCAAGGCTCTGGTTTTCCGAAAGGCTGGTTCCGAAACTGGTTCCTTCCGAAAAGTTGGTTCCAAAACCGGATGAAATTCCGGTGTTTTCACTGAATGATGTGCCAACAGTGTTTGTAATACTTTCAGAAACGGAATTTGTAATGGAAAAACTTTCCGTTCTTCCAATGGACTGACCCACGCTCTGGGATAATGATTCACCCACGGACTGGCCTTCTGTGGAAGTAAAGCTTTCTCCCTGTGCAATGCTGTTTGAAGAGGACTCCGACAGGGATTGTGACCACCCCTGGGACTGTCCTACATTTGCCATGTACATCATTGGAATGGAGAGGTTTGCACTTAAGGATTTCTGTCCCTGCAGCTGGCTGTACCATTCCGTCATCTCTTCCTGGGAACGTCTCTGCCATCCCATTAACGTGTCCATGTAAACAGGTGTTGACAATATTTCTATCACATACTCATAGTCAGCCATACCTGTAATGATTTCTTCCAGTGTCCCCTGTGCATCCGGATTCAGATTGTTTCCGCCGATTCCTTTATTACCAGCATTTTCGCCTGATTTATTTGCTTTCGGGATACCCCTGATGACCGTGAGGTAATCCATGTTGTACATTTTTTCCCTGAGCCATTCTGTTTCCCGTGCTTCCACAACCTTTAATTCCAACACGCGGAATGTGGCCTGCATCATGCCGATAAATCCAAGAAAATCATTATGTGCACGTCTTTTTGCTTCTTCGAGGTCTGTTGAAACTCCCTGCACACCGTAAAGGTACAGTAACCCCAATGCAACTGGTTTAATGACATTGGCTATAATTGTAATAAAATTGTAATTACCTTCATGTACACCTGCAAGTACCTGCTCCTGCATGTCCATAAATGCAGTGGATTGTTTTGCACTGGCTGGAAGACGTATTACCCTTGCAAATTTAACTGCTTTGTAAAAATGCGTTCTTTCCCCTGTTGCAGGATTTAATACTTCCAGCTCATAACACAGGTATTCCAGGTTTCTGTTTTCCGGTGCTTTTTTTGATGATTCTTCGTATTCTGCCCATGAGGAAATGACACGGAAATCATCCACCGGATGTGAATCCTTTAACGGATTCAAAAGTCTTTTTATATCAAACATGGATAACAAAGTTAGCAACCTCCTTTATGTGTTAATGTTTTCCAAACATTTCTGTATTTGTTTTTCCGTTTTCACGGATGCTTCTCTTCTGTCCGAATGTGCGGTTAAGCGACTGACTCTTTTTAAACTGGAAGAGTCTTTTCCCCTGCACTGTCACAAAGCCGATTGGTACACCGACAGCAGTAAACCACATGATGTTCTGTATGTATCCAGGAATAACGTTTCCTGTTGCAAGCGGGATTGCCTGGTCAAAACTAGCGGCAATCATTTCTGAACTTACACCTGAAACAATTCCAAGAAGTATTTTCAGCGCAAGGATTGCCAGGTAATACATGCAGCATGTAACAAGTGTCTGGTTAATGACTTCCTTTCTCATGGCCGGCATCAGCAGTGCCACGATGAAACCGAGTGTCCACATCGCTGCTGAGAGCGGGCAGATAAGTTTAGTTCCGAAATTCGCAAGATTTGCAATGGTAAAAAGTCCGACGGCAAGTGTCCCGACAGGTCCTCCCACGGCAATGAAAACATTCTTAATCTCACTTTTTGACATGTTTTGCCCGTAAGTAAGGACTTCTTTTTTGATGTCCATAAAATGTCTCCTTTCTTTTAAATGATGTTCTGTTCCTCACGCACGGAAGTATCAATTTCTTCCTTGAGCCGCAGGATGACTATTCCGGCAGTACTGATACCAAGAAGTAAAAGCCAGAAATTTGTTATGATAAAATAGGTGAAATTACTTACTGCATTAATGTGAAATGTAATAAAATCAGACATATAACCCCTCCTTTTCAATTTCATCTGTAGAATGTAAAAAACGCGTTTAAAATAAAAAAAGACCAAAAAATGGTCTTTTAAAAATTTACAACCGGTTCACTGTGTTTTCCGGGTTCATATACATATTTCCAGTTCTGGTTTTTTGACAGGTCTTTGTCTTTTATCTGCACGGCTGTAGCTACACGAATGGTTATGTGTCCTAATGATTTTGCCCCCCTGTTGTCCACCCAGGATTTTATCTGTCCGATTATTTTATCTGCCTTTGTTTTGTTTGGTACAATGAAATTAAGAACCGTTGTTACCTTGCACATTTTGGAACACTTCGCATTGAATGCCGTCTGTGTATGGTTTGCGCATTCATATTCAATATAAGTTTTTTGACCGTTCTGGTCCGTGCATATGATGTCAGGCACATAAGATGTCCCGCTTCCTAAATCAATCGGGGTTTTACGGTTCATGTCCTTTACTTCCCTGTACTGTCCCGATTCCCTTATAATCTCTGCAACAAATTTGATTCCATATCCATGGTTGCAGTTATCATGTTCCGCCATAATAATGTCCATTTCTGATGCCACGGGTGATTTTTTAAACCTGTCCTTGTAAAGCCTTGTTCCGATGTCTGTCATCTGATGCGCATGGAGAACACCTTTTAAGGGATTGGTAACGGATTCCCTGTTTAATATTCCCATGTTCATGAGTAGGTTTATGCACAGGCGGATTTTGCTGTTTGTAATAAGGGGATTTGCATGTATGACATGGTTTTCAATGTCAGCATATAAAGAATAACCTTTTTGTCCGATAGCTTCCATTACGAGCCATGCATCATCACTCATCTTTTCCTCATATTCCTTTAGGTCAATGGTATGTGCCTTCATGGCATTTTCCCTTCTTTTCTTTTTGTTTTCAATTGCTTTTTTACTGGTGGAAACAGGAATGGATTTTGGCGTAATCTGCATCCTTGCATTTGTATCAGCCATGGATTTTAGTAAATCCTCGGAATAAGGGTCATCTTCATCTGATGCATCCATCACAATGGAAGCTTTCCCGCTGTCAATGGCGCTTTTTATGTTTCTGGGCATGCTTTCGACAATCTTTTTCTCTTCTTTTTCTTTTTTTATCTGTTCTGCAAGTTCTTCCGTGGAAATGGAAGAAGCACCGGGATTTGTTTTTAAAATCTCAATCTGTTCTGAAAGACTTTCTATGGTTTGTCTTCGTTCTTCGGAAAGGTCCATGATTTTCCTCATGAGGTCCTTTCTGGATTCCACATAATCACTGAATACACGTCGTGACTTTATGATTAATTCAATCAGTGGGATGGTTGCCCAGCTGTAGTCTGTACCAAGGACCATTTCCCTGGAGTCTTTTGCAAGGATATCCTCACACAATTCCCTTGTCAGGTCTTCCATTGTTTCGAAATCCTTTTCTCTCTTTTCCCATTGTTTCTGTTTTGTGGATAACTGTTCCTGCAAATCCTGTGCTTTTGCAATGAGTGTATTGTATTTTGCCCATAAGGCTTCATATTCCCTGTCCTTTACTGACATATCAAATTCTCCCTTACTTGTTTTTTAAATGCATCCGGATATTCAGCTGTTAGCCGGCGGATTGCCAGTTTATTTGTAAATATCCGTTACATCCCATTCCTTAACATTTACAAGGTCGGCTCCCGTAATTGTATCCCCCATGGCAACAATGTTCTGTGTTATCAGGCTGAAATCCGTATAGGTGGCTTCCCTGTTTACAAGGGCTGCCTGTGCTGTTGACTCATTGTTTTGGGAAATTGCCGCAGACATGTTTTTGCAGTACGTCGCATAATCGTCTTTCAGCCATACCAGAATCATGGAACGAATTTGTTCATACTGGGCATCAATGTTTAATGCTTCTGTTTTTGTGTATAAACTTTCTGTTTCTTTGACAAGTGCTTCATACTCAGGTGCAAGTGTGAATGGTTCACTTTCCTTCATTGCAAGTTTTTTATCAATTTCAAGTGCTTTTTCGTATAAATCCCTGCATGTCAGGTAATGTTCCAGTAATACCTCAAAGGATTTTTTCTTTACAATGTCGTCATAGGACATCTGCTGGGCTGCGATTTTTCCATTATCATTGTACTGGTAATCCGTTACCCATACGCCAAAAGTAAGGAAACAGAAATATATGCATCCTGTTATGCATAAAACATCCAAAAACCTGTCCCTGTGCTTTTCCCAGAAAACATTTGCATTCAGCTTAGTCGTTTTTTCAAACTGCAGGGGTTCGGCTGAATGTCCCTTTTCCAGAACAGCATCTGTCTCATCCAGATTCATAAATGTTTCCGTCATTTTAAATCTCTGGTTTTCTTTTTTCTTTTTACTGAAGCGGCTTTTAAACGGATTGTGTTTAAATAGCAACTCTTTTATTTTTTCATTTAACCGTTTTTCTGTTTTCTGTTCCACTGGACGGGAAGGCTGCTCCATGAAATT
The DNA here is from genome assembly GCA_045541055.1 of Oscillospiraceae bacterium. Classification (GTDB taxonomy): domain Bacteria; phylum Bacillota; class Clostridia; order Oscillospirales; family Ruminococcaceae; genus UBA3855. The sequence continues at coordinate 20,187 of JAZQIL010000169.1, read as the reverse complement.
ATTCCTCATAAATTTCCCCTTCTTCTTTCTGGGATGGAGGGATGATACAGTCTTTCATGTATTCCACATGATATGGGACAATTTCCATGGAAACACCCGGGCGTTCATATTCCATGCCGCATTCCTCACATAATATTGTGTTTACAATTTCCCTGGTTTCAATTGCGCCATTTAAAAAAATGGAGGAACCTGTATGCAGTGCCATTGCATATTCCTCTGCTTTTTTCCCAAAAGATTTAACCCATGGGTAATCCGTTCTTTTTTCTGGTTCATCTTCCAGTATGTGCCTGTTTCGGTTTGAAGCAATCTGGAACTGGCATTCCTTTTTCTTTCCATCCCCGTCTTCATAAAAGACAGGTTCCCTGCAGAGTGTGCCCATTATATATACCTGGTTGCTGATTTCATCCATGTTTTTCATGATTTCAAATGCTTCCTGTTCCGTTTCGCAGTGTCCGGCTTTTAAGATAAAGACAGGGTCAACATATACGACAACACCGTTTTCCTTTATTGTGACATGGTTGCATTCAGGATTCGGGCACCTGAATTTTTTCGGGGTTTCTTTTGTACAGAGTGTTCCTTTGACATAAATTAAATCCCCGGCGCTTACATTTAAAATCTGGTTCTCAATCAGTGATGCATTTCTTGAAAATACACATGGGGAATCCCACCTGATGTTTCCTTTTAGAAACATGTCTTCTGATATGTAGGAACGGCGGATTGTTGTCATTATGATTTTCCCACTCAGAAATTCCCTTTCCGTACTAATTCTTACCGTCGGATTTTGTGGAACATAGCCATAGAGATAGACAGTATTCTCTTTTGCCATTTTAAATTCTCCTTTACTTAGTGTTTAATTTATTACTGGTAATATAAGTTTGCCTGTCCGGTCAGTGCAAGGAAGTCTATCTGGAATGTATCAATATATCCACTGACGGGTTTTTCATCCTTTATGTCCTGGATATAATCTTCCATGTTTTTTATTGCAGTCTGCATGACGCTGATTGTGGTTTCCCTGTCATCCTCATACGTACTGGCAGGGTAGGTTACAATAATTTCATCAAGGATGTCCTGCATAATGACAAGGCTTTCCTCTGCAAGAAGCAGGAGGTTTTCATAGTTTTCACCTCCGCCGGCAAGCATTGACATGTGCGTGTTCAATTCACTTGCAAATGATGTGATTTCCTTATTCATGTAAATGCTGTATTCTGCGGCTGTTAAGGGATTGATTGTGGCATAATCCCCGGATGCAGCAGAATCTGAAACCACAGGCTGGCATCCTGTTAACACGACAGCTGCCAGAAAAATGTAAATCAATGATTTTTTTTTCATAAAACACCTCATATAATATTCTCACTATTAGTATGATAAAAACGGAAAACAGCCTTTTCAGGCTGTTTCCGTTACAATTTTTTCAGTGGAATGACAACTGCGTTTTGGAATGTTTCATCCAGTATGTTTTCCTTCACGTAAAATGGAATTCTTTTAATACTGCCATCTGTGGCGTTGTGAAAGTAAACCGGGTGCCCTTCTTCCCCTATGAATGCAGCGAACGGGCCTTTTAAGTTTTCCATGAATTCATCCATTGACCTCATTCCCACAAGGTACGGGATTTTTTCCATCCTGCAGGCATGCACGGAATACACAGTGAGTTTTCTTTCTGTCTCATTTGAATTTTCACCTGCTTTATCTTCTGTCCCATTTCCGTAAATTTTTACAACAGAACCTTCCTGGATGAGATTGTGGTATTTTTCATATTTGTCTGCAAAACAACTGACCTGGATACTTCCTGTCATGTCCTCCAGAGAGAAAAATGCCATCTCCCTGCCATCTGCTTTTCTGTTTGCAGTACGTATGTTTGTTACCATTCCGGCATACATATGACGGCCTGTCATAAAATCATTTACCAATAAAATATCATCTTCCTTATAGAGGTTCTTGTAGGAATCCAGTGGATGTCCTGAGATGTATGCGCCTAGAAGCTCATATTCCCTTGCAAGTTTATGTTTGTTGTTATCCGCAATGTCCTTTTCGATTTCCACAGCCTGGTACTGTCCTTTTCTGTTCTCAAGGGCTTTTTCCGCATTCTCCAACCTTTTTTTGACTGACAGTTTATCTTTTCCCTCTGCATTTTCCATTTCGCTTCTCAATTTATCCGCCTGCTTGTTTTTGTCCTTTATTTTACCGGCAATCTCAGATAAAGATAAAAATGTCTTCAGCATTGCATTTCTTGAACCTTCCATAAAACTGTCAAACGCACCGCATTCTATCAGTTTTTCCGTGTTTTTACCAATGCACTGCATTCTGCTTACAAAGTCCTTTAACGAAAGAAAGAAACCGTTTTCTTTTCTTTCATTGATTATTACTTCTGCGTCTCCCTTGATTCCTTTTATCATTCCCAGTCCGTACAGAATCTTTCCATTTCTGTCCTCAAATCCCTGCAATGACTTGTTGATGTCAGGCGGGAGTACTTTTATACCCATACGGCTGCATTCATAAAGAGCAGCGGGTATTTTTTTTATATCCGTATGGTTAAGGGTTGCACACATGAATTCCACCGGATAATGGTATTTAAGCCATGCTGTCTGGTATGATACAACGGCATATGCGGCAGCATGGGACTTGTTAAAGGCGTATTTTGAAAAATCTGCCAGGGAATTCCATGTGTTTTCAGCCTGTACATCTGTTGCACCTGATTTCATCAGTCCCTGGATGAACTGGGGTTTGTATTCCAGAAATTTGACTTCTTTTTTCTTGGACATGTATCGGCGGATAATATCGGCCTCTCCCAGTGAAAAACCGGCACAAAGATGGAAAATATCCATAAGCTGTTCCTGGTAAACCGGCTGTCCGTAAGTCGGTGCAAGTATTTCTTCCATCTGTGGAACAACATATACCGGTTTTTTTCTTCCATGCTTGACTTCTATGGTGTCAGGAATGAAATCCATCGGACCGGGCCTGTAAAGAGCCACAAGGAGAATGATGTCATCAAAGTTTTCCGGTTGAAATTTCCTTAGCATCTGTTTCATTCCGCCAGATTCAAACTGGAACACATTACTTGTGTTCCCTTTTGCGTAAATTTCCATGAAAACTTCCTTCTCAAATGGAATTTTAGATAAATCAATACTCACTCCCGTATTTATTTTAATCCTTCTTACACACTCCGTTATAATGTCAAGGTTTATAAGTCCGAGGAAATCCATTTTTAAAAGATGAAGCCGTTCTGCTTCAACCATGTCGCACTGGACAGCCCAGCATCTTTTTTCCGTGTTGTAAAGAAGGGGAACATAATTTTTAAGCGGGGCGCCGTCACCGATGATAATGCCGGCTGCATGCACGGAAAGTCCTGTCGCCGTGCCTTCCACCATGAATGCATGGTCAAGAATTATGGATGCATCACTGTCACTGCAGGATGAACGCAGTTCATTCATGCAGGACTGCAGTTTTATCCCTGGTTTATCAGGAATTACTTTTTTTATTCTGTCTCCGATGGCTTTTATTGTTCTTCTGTCATTGTCAAGCTCTTCTTTTGTGATTCCCTCTTTTTTGGGGAATTTCTGGTATCCAAGCACCCTTGCTGAATTATCCACGGCTGCTTTTGCACCCTGGGTCATGCATGTCCTTATGAATGCAACACTGTCATTTCCATATTTTTCAGTGACATACCGGATGGTGGCCTCACGGACTTCTTCACTGAAATCCGTGTCAATGTCGGGCATGGATACCCTGTCTTTGTTCAGGTAACGTTCAAATTTAAGCCCGTACCGCAGCGGGTCAATGTTTGTAATTCCTGACAGGTAATTTGCAACGCTTCCCGCGCCTGACCCCCTTCCCGGACCAACAAATTCACCCACATGCGTAAAATGGTTGTTTTTTCCGTAATTATTTGCAAAACGGATAAAGTCAGCTACAATAAGGGTATAGTTTGCATACCCGAGGCTGATGATTGTTTCAAGTTCATATTCCAGCCTTTCATAGTCTGAAAAGCCGTCCGGGTATTTTACGGGAATTTGGGAATACACAAGGTCACGCAGTGCTTTTCCCGCATCTTCCACCTCATTTCCGTTTTCATCCCTGTATTTTGGATAATGTTCCGTGTCCGGAAAAACAACATTGCAGCTGTCACATAAAATTTTTATGTTTTCCATTGCGGTGGCGGCATCTTCCTTTGTAAGTATTCTGGAAATGGAATCATAAAGCTCTTTATCGCTTTTCATGTAAAGCTCCATGTCCTCTTTGGAAGGCTCCTCCCATTTTTTAAAACGGAGTGCTTTCATTATTGCACGTGCTTCAGCCTGTTCCTTTACTGCAATATGCACATCATTTGAAGCAACAAGGGGAATGTTGTGTTTTTTGGCCAGTTTTACTATTTTTGGCATTGCATCCTCTTCGCTTGAAAGCCCGTGGTACTGTACTTCTGCATAAAAATCAGTGCCAAAAACCCCTTTGTACCATAAAATTTCCTGTTCAGCTTTTTTCAGGAGTGTTTTTTCATCAGGAATGTTTTCCTTGAAATGGTCCATCTGTTTTTTTATTTCCCTGTAATTTTCATGGGTTGCTTCCATTTCTTTTCTTTTCTGGTTTGAGAGTGTAAGTTTTCTTTTTTCCTGTGCAAGTTCTTTTTTTAAGGAAGGCAGTTTTCTGGATGCATTCTCTGATTCTTTTATTTCATTTTCCAGCTGTTTTTTTGTTTCCTCATATCTTTTTCTGTCATCATCGGAAAGGATATTTCTTTTTAATATTTCAAGTCCTTTTTTTCTTTTTGCATATGTTTTTTTTGAAATGGCTTCCAAAATGTTTTTTTCTTTCGAAAGTTGTTCCACTTTAAGCCTGAGATGTTCATTGTGCTCTTTGGTTTTTAAGTATTCGCTGCCATCCGGGTTATTGTATTTTTTGATTTTCCTGTTCAATTTTTCAATTTCCTCTTTTGTTTCCTGGTTTCCCAGCAGGATGGCTGCAATAATGCCTGATACACATGCCGTTGTGGCAATGACATTTCCATTCCCAAAATTATTTTTAAGTATTTCCTTGTTCATTACAGGGGTCATGATTCCACCTACGTTCTGAAGGTGTTCATTTGATTCCGTTACCGCCCTGCATATTTCCTGGTATCCTTCATAATTTTTCGCAATAAGCAGCAGGTGTGCCCTTTTTTTATATTCACTTTCCATATAGGCCTCTATGCCCGGTATTCCCTTTATTCCGTACTGCGTGCATGTTTCCATGAATGAAAAGATTCCGGTTGCTGTACCATGGTCTGTTAGGGTTATGGCTTCTGCCCCCATTTCTACTGCTCTTTCCACCATGTCTTTTATTTTAAGCGGGGAATCCTTTAAGGAATGGTCACTGTGGCAGTGTACAAATGCTTTTGCCTGTTGTTTCATAAATCCACCGTTCCTCTCCTTTTTTTTACTTTTATCTGTTATTAGAATGAAAAATAAAAATAATACCTGTATTATGGGACAAAAAAACCCCGCAAAAGCGGGGCAGGCTTTACTTAGGCGTAAGAAAACGCATTTGTGATGTACAGTTCGGCAGCAAGTTCTTTTTTTGTCGGTGGCTCCTTGCCACTGTATTTTTTGTAGATTTCAGCTACTTTTTCATAGGATTCCTTTAACTGTTCCAGAATGTGTATCCTGCCTTCTTCACATCTTTCAATGCCTTCCTTTAGGAATGATGGTGCATACTTTGGGTTCTTCACCATGTCATATGTAACAATCGCATCCAGCATTTTTTCTTTTGCTTTTTGTTCCATGAGATGTGAAAATGCTTCCGGGTCTTCTCTTTCAAGGGCCGAAAGCGGGTTTCCGCCTGTGTTATTGTGAAAATACAGTACGGTACCGTCTTCCTGTACTTCCTTTGAGGTTTTGTCCGCTGTTTCAAAATACGAGCAGGAATATTTTTCCTCAATGCCCTTGACCTGTGGGGCAAAACCAAGAAAACAGGCATCCTGCCAGCTGTATCTGTGCTTTTCATTTGGTTTTGCACTTTTCTTTCCATCTGATTCATACATATATGCAGTTCCGGATAATTCTGCCATAAGTGAAAGTGAGTCATAATACCTGTACCCACGCGCATTAGTAAGAAAATGTGTTGTACTGATACTTTTGTTACATACATGACAGAATAAGCCTTTGTTGTTTTTTTTGACGAAACATGAACCAAAATGCCTGTCATCATGAAACGGACACAAAACACTTATCAGGGAACCCATTTTTTTTGTCCGTATTGCTTCGTGTTCTAAAATTTCTTTCATTAAGGGAAGTTTTTTTAATTCCATCGCGTCATCGTCTGAAAAAAATAAAGCCATATCCATACCTCCTAATCATCTTTTTTATGTTTTCTGTTTTTAGAATGATTAAAAATAGAAAAAATAAAACAAACCCGGACTAATCCGGGCTTGTTTTATTCGTAATCAATATTTATTTTTTCCGTGGATGTTTCCGGAATTTCCGTTTCCCCGTAGTTCAAACCGGTTTCATATTCCCCAAAATGGCTGTTATAGCTGTCCGAATTTTTACTTGCTGCAAAGAAACTGATTTTATCACCATTTTCCGAATTAAATCCGAAACCGCTGTAATCATAATAGGAATATGATACAATTTCCCCGTTATCCATCATCAGCATTTTTGCTTTTTCCGTAATGGAAACTACCCCCGCATGTTCCATTGTTTCAGGGTCTGCCACAAGCAAATCTCCTTCATGCGTGTATCCGTATATAATACCAATGGCTTCACCGGTATCTGCACTGTAAAAAGATGCAAGGATGCATGCCCCATCCTGGATTGCGGAACGCACAAATACAAGGTCACCCATGTTATTGTCGTTATGTGTCAGTCTTGCGTAGTCGGTTTCATCATAAGAAATATTTTTTACCTGTGTGGATACAGTTTCCCTTGTATCGGGGTCAGTATCCATGGAAGTCATTAATACAGCCGAAATAAATCCCTTGTCAGGAAGAAGTGTGGAAAATGCTTTTGTCACAATGTTTCCTTCCGTATAGTATTTATTTCCAAACAGGCCAAAACATACAACTTCACTAAGGGGTTCGTGGTAAACCTCGACTTCCATGTCTCCTTTAATCTTCCATGCCTGTTCATCCGGTTCCATTTCAATTTTTTTTCGTATCCCGTTCTTTAATTCATATACATATATGTTTTCATAATCTGGAAACTGTGCATATCCTTCAAAACCGCAGAAACGGTATCCTGCTGTTGTTTCAATGACACCTCCCATTGCTTTTGATTCATAATTGTCGGCCCACAGCACCACATTTCCGATTTTGTAGGGGTCAGATACCTCTTTGCCTTCCCTGGCGTCTTTATCCTTTATGGTATTCACAAGGGTATTGTCATGTTTCCTGGGATTTGTCCCTTCATTTACTTCCTGTCCGTCAGATACACCATCCCCGTCCGAATCCACATTCCACATGTCAGTTTTGTTTTTTATCTCATCTTCATTTGACAGTCCGTCATTATCGTAATCCATTGTGCCGTTATTATGCATGGCTGTTGTGTTAAGTGTATGGTTCATGTGTTCCAGGTTTGCATTAATTTCTGTTTGCACCACTGTTCCGTCTTTGATAAATAACTGGGGAACATATGTAAATGCCAGTACAATGACTGTGATTGCACCATAAAGCTTTAACTTTTTTAGAATCCCTTTTTTTCCATGATGTGATATTCTCCCATCAACCGTATAAGTGGGAACCGTATAATTTGTCCGTTCCTTTTTCTGGGGCAGAGCTGCTCTTTTATTTTCTTCAATTACCTTTTTAAACCTGCTCATATAAAATCCTCCTGGTATTTCTTTGTAAATAGAATGTAAAATACGCGTTTTTTATTTTTTTTCGTTTTTATCATTCTATGTACAGATAACAAAATAGCGACGATGTGTGGAGTTGAACTGGTTTCTTCTTTGCGCACTGCCGCCTGTTATCCGTAAACATATTCATAAAAAAAATAAAAATTTAAGGAGGATAATGGATATGAATAAATTCTTAGCAGTGGGTAACCTTACAAAGGATGCAACAATCAACGAGGCTGGTACAGTGGCAATGTTTACACTTGCCGTAACACGTCCTTTTAAAAACAAGGACGGAAAATACGATTCAGACTTTATGCAGTGCCGCCTTTTTGGTGAAAAAACTGTTTCTGTATGGCGCGAACGCCTTGTAAAAGGACAGAAATGTGAAATTGAAGCATCATTCCGTAACAATAACTACAAAGACAAGGATGGTAACACGGTTTACGATTATTACTTCAACGTGGAACGATTCTTCCCTGTCAATGGCAGAAAAGAAGAAACAAACAATGGTGCCGCTTCTGGTGCTCCATCTGATTCAGGAAATGGTTTTGTTAACATTCCTGATGATACAAGACTTCCATGGGAACAGTAATCTGCATGGAAAAGGATACCCTGGCAAAAGCCGGGGTTTTCTTTTGTCCGCTTTAATATGAAAAAAGGAATTTATCATTCTATTTGTGGAAACAGTATGCCTTATCCATGATGTATTGCCCATGGGTAACGGCAGATGTTTCTAATAAAAGGATAAAAAGGATAAATTTTTATGAAATCATATAAAGAAATTATGGAAATTCTTGACAAAAAAGAACAGTTTACATACGACGAAGAATATTCTGTATTTGAATATTACAAATCATACAGGGATGTTTCTGTGCGTGATAAAATGATTGTAAAAAACAGGGGGCTTGTTTCAGGTGTGGCAAAACATTTCAAGACGGAAGGCGTGGAATATGAAGACCTGTTACAGGAAGGATGCTTTGGTTTGTGCAAGGCTTTTGAGCTTTTTGAACATGAACGCGGATTTAAATTTTCCACCTATGCAGTCCACTGGATAACTTCATTTATCAGCAGGTATATTGGAAACTGTTCACGTACCATCCGCATTCCTGTCTATCTTTCTGATGATATCCAGAAAATAAAGGCTGTACAAAATAAATTCATGAATGAAAACGGATATCTGCCTGATGAAAAATACATTGCTGAACACACAGGGCTGGATGCTGGTAAAATAGTGATGCTTCTTGAAGCAGATAAAATGACAAATCCCATTTCCATCCATATGAAAATACAGACAGATGACAACGAGGCATTGTTGGAAAATATTATCGAAGATACAAAAAACAGCCACTGCATGGATGATGTTATACAAAAAACAGATATGGAATGTCTGTGGGGTATTGTTCAATCCGTTCTGACTGAGAAGGAATTTGATGTTATCTGCCGTCGTATGGGGCATTCATCAGGCGAAAAGGAATCTCTCGAGGATATCGCTGTCGTTTATAATGTGACACGTGAAAGAATACGCCAGATTGAAAGCAAGGCTCTGAGAAAATTAAATCACTGCAGGTACAAAAAACAGCTTTATGAAATGCTGGAAACATATTCATAAAAAAAAGAGGTTACTCACCTCTTTTTTTATGATGCTTTTAGCCTTCCTGCCAGTGTTGTGTTTCTGGCATCTGATTTGTCCACTTTAATGGCGGTTTTCATTGCTGAACCTTCATTAATAATATAGACTTTCTTTTTTGCCCTTGTTACTGCAGTGTAAAGCAAGTTCCTTACCAGCATGTTGGAAGGATTCATTGGCATTACAACAATAACATAAGGAAATTCGGAACCCTGTGATTTATGGATGGTTATTCCATAAGAAAGACGTATGTCTTCCATGGCACTTCTTTCCAGCAATAGTTCTTCATTACGTATATCCACTACAAGTCCCTTGTCTTCAATTCTTTTAATAACTCCTATATCGCCGTTAAAATAAAGGCAGGTCTCATCGTAATTATTATTTGTCATGATGATTTTATCATTTACCCGGAACTGTGTTTTTCCGTATACCATGTACTGTCCTTTTTTCTTTGGATTCAGTAGTTCCTGAAGCACAATGTTGCAGTTATCAATTCCTGATATGCCTTTTCTTGCCGGACATAGAATCTGGGTCTCAAACGGGTTGTCCGGATTATACAGTTTCTGGCATAAATCCTTTATGACTTCCAGTGATTCCTCTTCACTTTTGGTATTAATTATCTGGAAATCCTCACACACTTCCAGTTCTGTATTTCCATCATTGATACGCATGGCATTTTCAATGATGGGTGACCCTCCTTTCTGGCGAAATACTTCCGTAAGCATCTGGCGCGCAATAAGGGTGGATGGTGCCATTAGGCAGTCATGCAGGATTGCACCTGCACCTACGGATTCCAGCTGGTGTATATCACCAATAATCCAGACGGATGCCCCTGGTTTCACTGCACCAAGAAGAATTTCCATAATTACAATGTCAGCCATGGATATTTCATCAATGACAATCAGGTCGGCATCAATCGGGTTTGATGCATCCTTGTAGCTGACCCCCTCACCGAATGGTTTGTAATCACAAAGGCGGTGCATTGTTACAGCCGTCATTCCTGTTGATTCCGTCATTCGCTGGGCTGCACGCCCGGTGGGTGCACATAATGCCACCTTGTCATCCGGATACATTTTCTGGTATCCAAGTATAAGGCCTTTTACTGTTGTTGTCTTGCCGGTTCCGGGACCTCCTGTAAGTATCTTGAAACCTTTTTGGGACAAAAGGTTTGGAAAAGCATCCCTCTGTTGTTTTCCATATTTTATTCCACAGGCCGCTTCGGCGTATTCAATTAAGCTGCTGGAGTAAGGTGTCTTTTCAGCACCAATGGATAAACGTTTTATATGTGCGGCAATGTTTTCTTCTGACTTATATAAGTCGTTGTTGTAGAAACATTGTTTTCCTTTGTACCGGAAACCTGTCATGCTGCGCCTTGTTGCAGTAATGATTATGGATGAAGGAATTCGTTCGGAATAAGACTCCGTTCTGAGTATGGAATTTACCCTGTTATAAAACACGGATTGTTCATACCAGACATGTCCTTCGTTTCCAAGCTTTATGGTTGCTTCATGGACAGCAGCATCTATTCTTCTTTCATCCGAAGCCCTGAATTTAAAATATAAAGCCAGACGGTCGCATTCCACAAACGACAATCCAATTCTTTTTCCGGCCCTGTATGGTGAATTACTTAATGCCTTAATTGCATTTTCCGCATAAATTTTTACAGCCCTTGCTGTGTGGGAATATGAAATTCCAAGCGGGTTTAATATTCCGAAAAGTTCCCGTTCCGCAACAGTTGTCTGGATTGTTTTCACCATTCTGGTAATTACTTTTTCAGGTAGTTCGGTTGTTTTTATGAGTTTTTGGATTGCCTGTGTGTCACAGGATATGAAATGAAATATGTCAGCACCAAAAGTTCCCACGATTTTTACTGCACTTTCATATGTAATACCCGGAAAACTGTCACTGGACAGGTACTCAATGGTAGCAGTCTCATCTTCCACAGCTTCTTCAATGCCGGATATTACAAAATCCCAGCCATACTGGTTTTTATCCTCCACGTTAAAATATCCTTTCACCTTTACCGGAGTATCCGTCTGATAATATGGCGTATGGCATTTTGTGGCATTACACGAAACCGTATACCATGTAGTCTCCGTGCTGGTTCCGCGGTCTTTTTTTATCTCTTTTTTGGAATACATCTGTTCCAGAAGAAGACAGTGTTTTGTCTGAAAAAGAAAAAATGATGCACCGGATTTTTCATTGCGCCAGAGAAATCTTTTAAAAACACCGTAAAAGACATTTTCTTTCTGTTTTTCTTTTGGTTCCATTTATAAACCTCCTTTCGTCAAAATATAAAATTCTACTAATAGAGTGATAATTTTTTTGAAAAACAAAAAAAAGCACTGGGTATTTAATCCAGTGCTTCTGCCTGTTTAATTTATGTAACTTGAATCATCAAATTTTTCCACAGGAATTTTTTCAATATCTTTACAGAGGATGTTCTGCCAGAAATACTCCCCTGGCTTTGGTCTTTCCTTTGCGCTCCTTAATTCGCCTGCGCATACAACAAAATCATCTTCTTCCAGCCGTGAAACCATGGCAGCCTGACGGTTGTAGCAGGTGACATCCACATAATTCATTTTTTCATTCTCAGACGGAACCAAGATTGTGATGACCGCATAATCATCTTTTGGCTGGTAAATATGTGTGACTTTTCCACAGACAAATGCCTTGTTGACATCATCCGGTATTCCGCCGTCAGGTGTCTGGAATTCAGTCTGTCGGATGTATTGTGACAAGAGGCGGTTGGTTCTCTTAATTTCATCCCCTATTACATACTGACGGAAGGAACGTTTGGTATTCTCACTCCTTATTATTCTGGACTGCATGTGGGCTGTTATATCCACATGTTCGTGAATACCGAAACTATCTTTTACAGGTCCATAAAAAACCACGTTGGACACTGTTGAACCTTTTACTTTTCCTCCGTCAGAAATAATAATAAGTGACGTCATCTTGGAAGATGAACGTATTCCGATAATGGTTCCTCTGATTTTAAGAATGTTTGATGGTTTTATTTTTTTCTCTGCTGTGTTTGTTTTGTTTGTTTTGTTTGTTTTGTTTTCTGTGTTCATGGCATACTGACAGGACATGCCTGTCTTTTCCTTTCAATATATTATTGTTTGTTTTTTGTTTCTTCTGCATATAGTATGTAAAAAACGCGATGCAAAATAAAAATCCGCCTTTTCGACGGATTTTTAATATGAAAACCAAACTAAATGGACAATACGCTGTGGTTGCCACAGGCGTCTTTGATGTCAGAATGGGATACCCCTGCCAGGATAACAGTATCAAACAGTGTTTCATTTTCGATGAGGCTGATGAATAATTCGGTATGCTTTTTATCCAGTTTGTCAATATTGTCAATAATACAGTATCTGCATTTTGTTATCTGTCCGACAAGGCACATCAATGCATATGCAACAAGGACAAACTGCCCGGTGGAAACTTTGTGCATGGGAATATACCCATTGCTGTTTTCTGTTTTGACCAGGATTTCTATTCCATTCTCTGCTTTGAAAATTATCTCCATATTACTGTTGATGGATGAAAGTTTTGAATTACATAATTTTTCAAAAACGGAAAGTGCATTTTGTAAAATAATGGTTCTTATCCCTGTCTTTACATCAAGCACTTCTACTGCGGTTTCAAGGAAATTAACTTTTTTCTGCACCTTTTCTGCTTCTATTCTGTTGCTTTCTGCAGCTTCATACTGGGAAATAACAGCAAGTTTTTCATTTACTTCCTGTTTTTCTTTATTATAATCTTTTTCATCTGGTTTTACTGGTTTTTCAGGAATATGAGGAATCATAATTGACTCAATCTGCTTTTCAAGACTGGATTTTTTTTCAAATGCAAGGATGTTTGCATTGTAATCCTCTATTTTTTTGTCTCTTTTTGCAATCTGTTCCCGGCATCGTCCAATAAAAGCATCATGTTCATCAACAAGCTTTTTATTATCAGCAATTCTTGCTTCCAAATCCTTCTTGGCGCATGACTTATCCGTGGTGCAGACAATATCGCTGCATGCAACGCAGTGGCTGCTGTTTAAATTATCAAGGATGTTCTGGAAAGATTTTATGTTCGCCTTAGCTGTTGCTTTTATTTTTGTGCTTTGTTCAATGGCGTTTTCAAATTTTTTTCTGTCAGCCTTTGCAACTGTAACAATGTTTTCATCTGGTTTACTGCAGTTCTTATACTTTTCAAATTCAGCTTTCAAGGATTTTTTATTATTCTCAGCAGTTTCTTTTGTTTTTAATGCAGTCTGGTATGCGGCATTCTCCTTCTGGTAGTTATTTTTTTTAGCCTCTTCAACTGCAATGTTGTAAAGTTTCTGTTGTAAATCCTCTTTTGTCTCAACAGGAAGTTTCCCGTTAAACTTTGCTTTAGGAAGAGTATTATTAAGAATTTTTTTTTGTACTTTTCTTTCGTCAAAAACTTTTTTGTGAACGGTATCAATTGTTTCAATGCCATAACTTTCGTCAGTAAAATATTCTTTAAGAAGTTTTGCTTCTTCATCTGATAAAATATTTTTCTTCTCTTTTTTTCTTTTTTCATTAATCATTTCCAGCATTTTATCAAAAGTAATGGAGCATGGCAGTATTTTACTAAAAAATTCCGTCACTTCTTTTTGGGAACTTTTGTCAAATAAATCCACTCCAAGCATTGCTGGAAGAAAATCCACATCACCACCGCAAAGAGTGTTTAAGTATTCCCTTGCAGCTGTCGCAGTTGTTCTTTTTCCATTTACACGTACTGTGGTTCCTTTTTTATCCCTGCATCGTTCGATGGTGCTTCCATTTTCAAATTCCAGAATAACAGTTGCATCCGTGCACCCGTTACGGATATCGGAAAGTTCTGCCTGTCCGGTAAGTCCGAAAATAATGGCATTTAAAACGGATGTTTTTCCTTTTCCGATGTCATCCAGGATAATGTTAATATTATCAAGTTGAATGTGTTTCGCTGTAATTCCGCGGAAATTTTCGATTTTTACGTTTGAAATTTTCATATTTATTTTCCTCCTCTTCATCTTTGATAAAAATTTCTATTATTAGAATGTAAACTTTCTTTTAAAACAAAAACCCCCGCAAATGCGGGGGAAATCTATTCTGTGATTACTCAACTACATCGCCGTAAGCGTTGTAGCTTTCTCCATTACTGGAATACATTGCCTGGTTTACAGTCATTGAGGCTGCATTTTCAGGAATGTAACACTCGTCCGTGCGCCAGTCTGCTGCAAGCGTTACGCCAAGGACCACATTAAGTGCGTCCTCAACTTCTGCAGCATTGTAATATGCGCATCGGAGGATAAATTCATTCGGTGTTGGGTTTTCAAGGTCTTCATCGGCGAAGTGTACAATAGTAGGGTCCACGTAATCAAGGACTGCAAGCATTTGTGCATCACTGATTGTAATATCATAAATACTTGTATAAGGCACACTTACGATTTGGGCTGTTGTTCCTTCTTCTGCGTTATATGTATCGACCTGTACAATGGCAGGTTCTTCAACTGCATATGCATCTGCTTTAACTTGCGCAATCGGCTGCCAGCCTAAGCATAAGCATAAAATTCCAAATCCTCCCATTACTAAAGAGATTGATTTTGCAATGTTCCATAATTTTTTCATGTGATATCCTCCTGTGGATGGGTTCTGTTTTATTTTTTTTGAATAGATTTTTGTGGTACTGTCCCATCATCAGTACTAATCTAAGCTGTATGTAGAATGAGTTTTTATTAAAAAAATAAAATTCTGTCCATAAAAATATCTTTTTCCTTTTTTTACATTCTATTAGCAACAAAATAATTTCACTATTGCGACTATATGCCGCGGTGGTTACAGAAAGAAAGGAAAAAACACATGAAAACTGTTGATTTTAAAACAAGGACAGAATTTTTGCACAGGGAAAACCCTTCCAGGGAAGGTTTCTGGGTGATTGGGCTTGACATTGGTTATTCTGCGATAAAATTAATGTCACCAAACAAACTGGCAGCTTTCCCTGCTTATGCCCGAAAGGTTTCGGCAGACCAGATAACATTAAAGGAACCTTCGCCTACTGATATCCGCTACCGTGACAGGGACGGTGTCTGGGTAATAGGAAATCTTGCCTATGAAGATGTAAATGCTTCAAAAGTTGTGGAAAGTGAAACGGAACTTTTTAACAGGAAGCGTTATTATTCCCCAATGTTCAAGGTAAACCTGCGTGCAGGGCTTGCCATCGCCCTGATGGCAAATTCCTACGGCAGCCCGAAGGACAAAAAAATCAGGGTACAGACAGGACTTCCTCCAAAATATGAAAAAGCGGATACGAAAGACATTAAAAAAGTCATGTCCGGACGCCATGAATTTGAACTGAGCATTGGGAAATCCCCATGGCAGAAATTTGATTTTACCCTTTCGGAGAATGATATTTTCGTCATGCCGCAGCCTCTTGGGGCTCTTGTATCGGCATCCATGAGCAGAAACGGCAGGCAGGTTCCGGACGCGTCCAGGTTTTTCTCATCCAATGTGGTGATATTTGACCCCGGTTGTGGTACCTGTGATGACTATGCGGTTAAAATGGGCCGGGTTATTGATTACGACACACACCCGGAACTTGGCATGCATGAAGTGTTCAGAAGAACATGCAGTGACATTTATGGTGAATTCGACCGTGAAATCCAGGTTCCGGAACTGCAGAATTACCTTGAAAAAGGTCAGGTCCGTGTCATGGACACGACAGGACCACGTTCGAAACGTACAACCTGCTCATTTGAAAACATCCTGTACCATAACAGTAAACAGGTATGCAGTGAAGCCATTGAAAAAATGAACCAGCGCCATAACTTCTTTAGTGACACGGATATTATCATTGCAACTGGTGGTACATACGATGCCTGGGCGGACATGTTTAATGATATCTTTTCAGAAATGGACGATTTGCAGATTATTCCGGGCAATGTCAATGATACCTCGCTCAGTAACATCTATTCAAACGTAAGGGGATATTATTTTTACCTGCTTAATTCGAAAGCATTAAGATAAGGGGTGGTAGTATGAATGTGATTGTCCGTCTGTACTGGCAGCACGACCTTGACCTTATTGCGCTTTACATGCATCCTGATTTTGATATGGGAAAATGGTTTAAAAAAGCCGTTATAGCATATGCCAGGGGGGATTCCGGATTTTCCATCCCCCTTCCTGGAAGGATTCCTCATGATGTCACCCTTGAAAGCTGCTCAACCCATTTTGCCCTTGTTCCGGGAAAGGATGATGATGTAATAGCCTGCATGAATGGTTTCCGTTACGGACACCGGAATAGTGCCTTGAAAAACATATTCCGCAGTTATCTTGAAGGACTTTATCTTGAGCCATACTATAATGAAAAAATGTATAAAACAAAAGTAAGGGGTTCATCAAGGGAATCTGCAGAACAAAAAAATCCTGCTGAAAAAAAAGAAGTTTTATCCGTAAAGAAAAAGACTCTATCGTCTGTCTTTGATACAACTGCTGAAACAAAATGCAGTAATGCCAGCAGCGAATTCTGGCATGAAAAAACCCAACAGGCCGTGGATATATCAGGACAAAATGCTGCTGAAACCAGTATTGGTTCAGATAATACAGCGGAAAAGGAAAATGACAGCTTTACTTCAGATGGTTTTGACCTTTTTGGTGCACTTGAAGATATGATGTTGTAAAATATATGTTATTAGGAGATTTAAAATTGGAAAAAATATATTATGAGAAGAAAAAAGTATTTGAAGAAAAAATCCAGCCGTTGCTGTTTCAGTTAAAAACAATTTGTAATGCAGAAAAAATGCCAATGTTTATTTCCGTCGCAGTGGAAAATTCACCTTCGGGAACTCTATATGCAAATGATGCAGTCCTTGCAAGTACCGGAGTCCGTCTGGAAGATAACCGTATTGCCGATATCATGCTTTCCATGAACGGTCTGGTGACTGATTATCCGGATTATATAAAAAAAGACCTTCGGGAGCTGGAAGAATTCATACAGCGCTCAAAGGAAAGAACCGACAGCCTGAAAGAATCCCCTCTGGGATACATTGACGATGCGGAACTTACGGAGGACCAGTTTCCAGCATTTCAGAAAATTATTCTGGGTGGGCAAAAAGCTGTTCTTCCTGATACAATGAAAGGAATTCCCCTTGCTGAAAAATACTGGGAAGATTAATAATTTTTAATCATATTTAAAAGACCGCCAAAGTTAATGATGATTTAACTTCGGCGGTCTCTATTGATTTTTATTTTTTCTTTTTATAATTGTTGCTGTAAGTTATTGCTGCAAAAACTGTTGCAAATACACCAAATGTCAAAACACCCATTGATACCATTTGTGTAAAACTAATTTCCATATATTCCTACTCCTTTTTAATATTTTTCATTATTCCACATATTCCAGTACGTTTTCTATGTAATGGGATAATTTTCCTTCAAACACCTGCCCGTATTTTGTCATTACATGTGGAACGAGCAGGTACAGGTTGTTTTTAGCCCTTGTTACTGCAACATAAAAACACCTTAATTCCTCATTGTCTTCTGCTGTTCCCCTTTTACTTTCTGTTGTTCCGGGACATACCTCCTGCACACAGTCCAGGATGAATACGGTATCATATTCCAGTCCCTTGGCTGAATGTATGGTTGAAATAACAAGCCTGTCTGTTTCTTTTTCATTTTTATTGTCCAGTGAAAGGTCGTCCAGGTATTCCACGATTCCCGTATAACCGTCCGCAAGCTGGATGAGTGTTTTTAATTCATTAAAGTTGGATTCATTCCTTATCAGGAGCTCTTCTCTTGCTGATTCATCATTTGTTTTCATGTGTCTTATGTTCCTGTCGTTTAATCCATGGTAAAAAGTGATTGTTTCTTCCAGCATGTCTTCAAGTTCCAGGTTCTTTATTGTTTCAAGCTCTTTTTTCAGAATTTTTAGCTCACCAGAAAATTTCTTTTTGGCAAAACTTTCGCCTGTTAATCCCTGAATTCCGTCTGTTTTGCATTCTGCTGCAATTTTTCGCGCAAAAACATCCCCTATTCCTTCATGCAGTTTCAGAATCCGGAACCAGGCAATTTCGTCTTTTGGATTCACGATGCATCTTAGATATGCAAGGATATCCTTTACATGTTCTTTTTCAAGGAATTTCAAACCGCCGTATTTATCATAGGAAATTCCCATGCTGGTAAGAAGGGATTCAATCTGGAAGGACTGGAATGAATTCCTTATGAGGATGCAGATGTCCTTGTACGCAACCCCGCTTTCATGCAGTTTCAGTATTTCATTCAGGACAAATTGTGATTCATGCCTTGTGTCGTTCACATGGTACAGTTTAGGCTTTCTGTTTTTGTGGTAAGTACCTTTCATTTCCTTGAAATATCCTTCTGTGGCATTGTTTTTCATCATGTTGTTTGATAAATCCATGATTTCCTGGTTGCTTCTGTAGTTTGTTGTAAGATATACGACCCTGCATTCCTCCTGCTTGTCCGGAAATGTCAGTATGTTTTTTACGCAGCTTCCCCGGAATCCGTATATGCTCTGGAAGTCATCCCCGACTACTGTAAGGTTGTGGTTTTTTTCCCTAAGTTTAAAAACAATCTGCTCCTGCAGGGCGTTGGTATCCTGGTATTCATCCACCATGACGTAACGGTACGTGTCATCCAGTTTTTCCCTGATGGATGGAAATGTTTCAAGAAGTTGCAGCATGTACAGCAGCAGGTCATCATAATCCACCATGTTGTTTTTTACCTTGTATTTGTTGTATGCTTCTATCAGTTCTGCAATCTCGGTTATGTAGTCTTTGTATTTTCTGTATTTTGAATGCACAACGAATTCGAGTGACTGCTCTTTATTAAGCATGGTGCTTCTGGTTCCGGCAATGACACTAGAAGGTGGAAACCCTTTTATTTTATGGTAATTTTTTTCAGCCTTGAGCATTGTAAGGATATCACAGGTGTCACCGGTGCTTATTATGGAAAAATTCTGGGACAACCCCGCATAGCTGTAATATTTTCTCAGCATCTTTGCACAGAAGGAATGGTAGGTGCATGCCGTAATTTTGCTGCATCTTTCGTCCAGCATGTCCCTTGCCCTTTCCTTCATCTCATTTGCCGCCTTGTTTGTAAATGTAAGGAGGAGTATCTGCTGTGGAGTGGTACCCTGTTCAATCAGGTATGCCACACGGTAAATAAGGGTTCTTGTTTTTCCAGAACCTGCCCCTGCAAGAATGAGAAGGGGTCCTTCCGTTGTTGTTACAGCATCATATTGTTCCATGTTTAATTCTTTTTTATAATTAATCTGCATATTCTTTTAATCCTTTCCTGATACTGTATTTAGAATGATAAAAAAGAGTATAAAATTATATCTGGACAAATTTCCATGGTATCTGCTGTAAATCCTTCATTACAAACAAAAACCCTGGGATTCCAGGGTTTTATGAATGGCTTTTAGGATGCCATTTTATAAAAATGCATCTGTTTGTTTTGGTCCGCATACAGTTCACATGTAATGGCAAGCTGTTTCTGCTGTGCCTCTTCCAAAGCATTGTCCACTTCCGGGAAGTTTACTACATATGCACGTCCTTTAATCAGGCATTCTGCAACTGCACTGTTGCCGTTAAGGTACTGGAACGGACTGCTAATGACCATGGTCATTGTATGTGTTTCCGGTTTATGTATTTCTTTCTTTTCTGCCTGCATGCCAGACGTATTCATCTGTCTTGGCGCAGAAGTTTCAGGTGTGTTTGTTGTTTTTTGTTCATCAGGTGG